>NZ_JBVHKV010000002.1:173117-632465 GCF_055559335.1 Streptomyces sp. NPDC024555 | reverse complement strand
TTACAACTTTTTTTTCGTTTTTTTTTTTTGTCTTTTTGTTTTTTCTCCCCCCCCCCCCCCCCCCCCCCCCCCCCCCGCCCGCGGGCGCCCCCCCCCCCCCCCCCCCCCCCCCCCACCACCGGCGTATCCGCTTACGGTCGTCCCGCTGTGAGTCGCCGAACCAACGGCGGCCGCCCACAAGGGAGATCGGGGGTGTACTCGTGCGGATCGGACTCCTCACCGACGGTGGTTATCCGTATGCGTCCGGTGAGTCCAGACTCTGGTGCGACCGTCTGGTGCGCGGTCTCGCACAGCACGAGTTCGATCTCTTCGCGCTGAGCCGCACCGCCGAGCAGGAGGCCCAGGGCTGGGTCCGCCTCCCCGAGCAGGTCAGCCGGGTCCGCACCGCCCCCCTCTGGACCGCCGACGAGGACACCCTCGGACTGCACGCCCCCCGGGGGTTCCTCGCCCGGCTGCTGAACGGCGGCAGCGCACGGACGTACGGACGGCGCGAACGGCGGCGCTTCACCACCCACTTCACCTCCCTGGCCACCGCGGTCTGTGCGGCCGACGCCACCGGCGACGGGCGCGAGGGGGCACCGGCCGCCGCCGACGCGGACCCGGCGGCGCGGCGGCGCGCGGACGCTCGGTTCACCGAAGGGCTCTACGGACTGGCCGAACTGGCCTGCGAGCACGGTGGACTGCCCACCGCCCTCCGCTCCGAGACCGCCGTTCGGATCCTGGAGACCGCGAGCCGCGCCCCGGGCACCGGACGCACCGTCCAGACCGCCACCGTGCCCGACCTCCTCGCCTTCGCCGCCGAACTCGACCGGGTGCTGCGTCCCCTCTCCCTCGACTGGTACGACGACGAGAGCCTCGGCGCCGTCGACCTCTGCCACGCGGCCTCGGGCGGCGCCGCCGCGCTCCCGGGGCTGCTGGCCAAACGCTTCTTCGGGGTGCCGCTGCTGGTCACCGAGTACGCCGTCCAGCTCCGGGCGCACTACCTCGCGGCCGGCGGAGCGCCGCTGAGCGCGCCGGTGCGCGCGCTCCTGGCCAACTTCCACGGCAGGCTCGCCGCCGAGGTCTACCGGCAGGCCGCGCTCATCACCCCCGGCAACACCCACGCCCGCCGCTGGCAGGAGCGCTGCGGCGCCGATCCGGCCAAGGTGCGCACCGTCTACCCCGGAATGGAGTCCGCGCGTTTCGCGTCGCTCGGCGAGAGCGAGGACGGCGGCGGACCGGACACCCTGGTCTGGGTCGGGCGGATCGAGCCCGCCAAGGACCTGCTCGGGCTGCTGCATGCCTTCGCCGAGGTGCGCAGGGCCGAGCCCGGCGCCCGGCTGCGGATCATCGGCGCGGCGGCGCAGGGGCCGGAGGGCGCCGGCTATCTCGCCCGCTGCCGGGCCCTGGCCGAGCAGCTCTTCCCCGACGAGGCGGCCGACGCCCACACCGTCGGGGACAGTCCGGTCTCCTTCGAGGAGATCGGCGACGCCGAGGTCCCCGACCTCGCTCAGGCCTACGGCGCGGGCGGGGTGGTGGTCCTCTCCAGCGTGGTCGAGGGCTTTCCCATCAGCCTGGTCGAGGCCATGTTCTGCGGCCGGGCCACGGTGTCCACGGACGTCGGCGCGGTCGTCGAGGTGATCGGCGGTACGGGCCTGGTGGTGCCCCCGCGCAATCCCCGGGCGCTCGCGGACGCCTGCCTGGCGCTGCTGCGCGACCCCGAGCGCCGTGCGCGCCTGGGCGCCGCGGCGCGCGCCCGCGCACTCGAACTCTTCACCGTCGAACAGAACCTCGCGGCATTTCGCGGCATTTACCTGGAACTGATCGCGCGGTCGCCGGTGCGCACCGTCCCCGGGCCCGTGGCCGACGAGGGGCCGCGCCCCTTCGCCACCCCGCCGGAGGCCCATGTCCTCGGGCTCTGGCCGGAGGACGGCGCGCCGTTCCGCCGGGACGTGGACGACCGGACCCCGAGCTGGGCCGGTCAGGGCGTCGGCGCCGGTGCGCGCGGTGCGGGGGACGGCGATGTGTGACCAGGAGACGGCCGCGACCGGCCGTCCGGACCGACCGGGACCGGCCGGCGCACCCGGTGCGTGCGGCGCCCCCGGTGACAAGCGCGGAGGAACGACGATGGGCCGCCCGACCGAGGTGCCCGAACCACTCGGCACCCCGATGACCAGCACCAACGGCGAGCACCGCTCGGGCGGAACGGCCGCCGGAACGCTCGTCGCCGACCTCGCCGACCTCTCGGAACCGGCGTGGGGGCGCTCCGAGGGCCCCGCGGCTCCCGGAAGCGGGGCCGGGAGCGGGAGCGGCACGGGGACCGGTGGTGGCCCCGCGCCGGACGCGGCGGGATCTGCGCCCGACCGGGCGGGAGCCGTGTCGGACGCGGCGGGATCCGCGTCCGATTCGGTGTCCGCCCTGGACCCGAGCGGCGAGGCCCCCGTCACGGACGAGGCCGACGCGCCCCAGGGCGCGGACGGGACCCGGCCCTCGCGCACACCTGGGCCTGCCCCTGCCGGAGCACCCGGGCCTGCCCCTGCCGGAGCACCTGGGCCTGCCCCTGCCGGAGCACCCGGGCCTGCCCCTGCCGGAGCACCCGGGCCCGCCCGTGCCGGAGCACCCGGCCCCGCCCGCGCCGGAACACCCGGGCCCGGCCCCGCCGACGCTCTCGATCCCGATGCCGATCCCGTGCAGGCCGCTGCCGTACGTACCGACGCCGCTGCCGTGCCTACCGACACCGACACCGACACCGACACCGGTCCCAGCGCCGATGCCCCACGGGGCGGTCCCGACGCCGACTCCCTGCCTGCGGGCGACGCGAACCCCGACGCTTCCGCCGACCGCGCGCCCGGGACCGGTCGCGGCGGGGCGCCGCGCGGGCTCTCCACCGGGCGCCGAGGACCCGTCGACCCGGTGAAGGCGCTGATGCACCGGCACCGCGCACTCTGCGAACGCGCCGTCGACCCGCTGGAGATCGCCGCCGGGCTGGAGGCCCACGGCGTCACCGACCGCACCGCCGCCCGCTACCGGCACCGGGATGTGTTCTCGCTCGCCGAGGAACTCTTCGCACGGGTCCCGGGGGTGGCGGGGGAGAGCACGGAGGCGCCCTGCGCTCCGGCGCGCGACATCGAGACGCGCGCCGCCTGGTCGCTGCGGGCCCTGCTGCCCGGGGCCGCCTGCCTGGCGACCTTCGTGACCCTGAGGCTCACCGACGGGGTCCTCGGCGGCGGAGCCAGGCTCGCCGTCGGCGGGGGCGGCGCGCTCCTCGCCCTCGTCTGCCTCGCCGTCGCCCTGCGCAGCGGCCCGCTCAGCGCCCACGGCCGGACCACCGGCGCCACCGGCCCCCTCTGCTGCTGGCTCCTCGGCTACGTCGTCTACGGCGAGGCCTTCCTCCACCAGGTGCTCACCGGCGGACCCGAGGGCCCGTGGGACCTCACCCCGGCCCCGCTGCTCGGCCTCGCCGTGGCGCTCGCCCCCGCCGCCTGGTGCGCCCACCTCTTCTCCGTGCACGCCCACCGCCGGCTCCGCGGCAGCCGCGCGCTGGAGGAGTTCGCCGCCGGGGTGCGCCCCCTGCTCTTCGCCGCCGTCGCCGCCTTCCTCTGCGTGCTGGCCGTCCTGCTCTATCTGGCGGGCATCGGGGCGGGACCGGGCGGTTCGGCCGTCGGGGCCGCCGCGCTCGGCGTACTGCTCCTGCTGGCCCGGCTCCTCACCGTGCACGGCTTCCCGGAGCCGGCCGCCACCGGGCTCGGCGTCGCCTGCGCCGTCGAGGCCGCCGCCCCGGCCCTCGTCCTGGCCGGCCGGCTGCCCGGACTCGACCTCGTCGCCCGCCCCGTGCGAGCGCTCGTCGAGGCCGGGGGAACCGGCGCCGTACCGGCTCTGGCCTGCGCCGCAGCCGCACTCGGCCTGCTGGTCACCGCCACGGCCGCCCTCTCCCGGGCCTCCGCCCACACCGCCGTCTGAGGCGGCCCCAGACGCCCCGCGGAGCCGACGCCGCGGGTTTCCCTCCCCACCGCAACTTCCCCAAGGAGACAACGGACATGACGCCCCAATACCCCGCACCGGCAGCCCGCCGTCGGCACCGAGGGGGCGCACGATGAGGGTGCTGCTGCTCGGAGCCAACGGCTTCCTCGGCCGGTTCGTGGCCGACCGGCTGCTCGCCGACCCGGCCGTCCACCTCACGGCGCTCGGCCGGGGCGACGACGCCGACGTGCGGTTCGACCTCGCGGGCGGCAGCCCCGGAGCGCTCACCCGCTTCCTGGACGCCGTCCACCCCGGAGTCGTCGTCAACTGCGCCGGCGCCATCCGGGGCGGCGCCCGCGACCTGACCCGGCACAACACCGTCGCCGTCGCCACCGTCTGCGAGGCCATGCGGCGCAGCGGCTGCACCGCCCGCCTGGTCCAGGTCGGCTGCTCCTCGGAGTACGGGCCCTCGCAGCCCGGCTCCTCCACGGCCGAGGACGCCATCCCGCGCCCCGGCGGCCCGTACGGCGTCAGCAAGCTCGCCGCCACCGAACTGGTCCTGGGCTCCGGCCTGGACGCGGTCGTCCTGCGGGTGTTCTCGCCGGTCGGCCCCGGCACCCCGGCCGGCTCCCCGCTCGGCCGGCTCGCCGAGGCGATGCGCCGGGCCATGCAGGCGGGCGACGGCGAGCTGAAACTCAGCGGACTCGGCGTCCAGCGCGACTTCGTCGATGTGCGCGACGTCGCGCGCGCCGTGCACGCCGCCTCGCTCTCCGCCGCCCAGGGCGTCGTCAACATCGGTACCGGCCGCGCCGTGCGCCTGCGCGACGCGGCGGCCGTCCTCGCCAAGGTCGCCGGATACGCGGGCGCACTCCACGAACTGGACACGCCCCCCGCCCGGCTGCCCATCGGCGCCCCCCGCACCTCCGCCGAATCGGTCATGGAGCACCTCTCCGCGACGCCCTCCCCCTACCCGGACGGCTGCGGCGCCTGGCAGCAGGCGGACGTGCGCACCGCGCGCGACCGGCTCGGCTGGCGCCCCCGGATCAATCTGGAGGAGTCGCTGGCCGATATCTGGATGGAGGCGGCGTGCCGTATCTGACCCGTACCGGCACCGTCCCCCGGGCCGGTGGCACCGAACGGTTCGGCTTCGGCGTCCCCGGCTGCGCCCATCCGCTGCTGGCCCCGGCCGAATGGGCCGAGCTGGCCCGCCCCGGCACCCCGCTGCACTGGGCTGTCCTCGACGTCGACAACGGCCCGGGGACCCGCCCCGACCCGCACTGCCTGGACGCCGCGGGCCGGCTGCGCAACGCCAGGGAGCGGGCGGAGCACGACGCCGGACCGCGCGACGCCGTCCGCGCCTCGGCCGGCCGGCTGCTGGGCCGGCTCGACCTCGGGCACGGCACCCGCCCCTTCGGCGAACTGCTCGACGACGCCCGCTGCTATCTGGAGTGGTACCGCGTCGACGGCTTCTACCTCGACCGCTGCCCGGCCGGCCGCCCCGGCCTGCCGGGCGTGCGGCGCCTCACCGCCACGCTCGCCGCCTTCCTGGCGGACACCGGCGGCGGGCGCCGCGGCCATCTGGTGCTGGGGCACGACACCCACCCGTATCCCGGATACGCGGAGGCCGCCGACCAGCTCGTCACCTTCCGCGGCGCCTGGTCCGACTACCGCTGGTCGCAGGTGGCGGAGTGGACCGCCGACTATCCGCCGAGCCGCTTCGCCCACTTCGTCCACGGGGTGCCGCGCACCCATCTGGACGAGGCGATGCGGATCGCCCGCTGGCAGGGCGCCGGGACGATCTTCTTCACGGACCGGACCACGGACACCGCACCCGGCGGCGCACCCGGCAGCGGACCCGGACAAACCGATCCATTCGCGACGCTGCCCAGGTACTGGGACGAAATCGTCTCGCGGATCGGACCTCCTATCTCGGAATGAGAAGGGGCGTGGCAGTGTTACGGCAAGAACAACCGTACGTAGTCGAAGTACGTAGAAACCGACCACCTGCATTGTTGAGGTTCCTGTGTCGCTGCCACCCCTGGTCGAGCCAGCTGCTGAGCTCACCGTCGACGAGGTCCGCAGGTACTCCCGCCACCTGATCATCCCGGACGTCGGGATGGACGGGCAGAAGCGGCTGAAGAACGCGAAGGTGCTCTGTGTCGGCGCCGGCGGCCTCGGTTCGCCGGCCCTGATGTACATGGCCGCCGCCGGTGTCGGCACGCTCGGCATCGTGGAGTTCGACGAGGTCGACGAGTCGAACCTGCAGCGCCAGGTCATCCACAGCCAGGGTGACATCGGCAAGTCCAAGGCCCTGTCGGCCAAGGAGACCGTGCAGGGGATCAACCCCCTGGTCAACGTGGTCCTTCACGAGGAGCGGCTGGAAGCCGACAACGTGATGGACATCTTCTCCCAGTACGACCTGATCGTGGACGGCACGGACAACTTCGCCACCCGCTATCTCGTCAACGACGCGGCCGTCCTGCTGAACAAGCCGTACATCTGGGGCTCGATCTACCGGTTCGACGGCCAGGCGTCCGTCTTCTGGTCCGAGCACGGTCCCTGCTACCGCTGCCTCTACCCGGAGCCGCCCCCGCCGGGCATGGTGCCGTCCTGCGCCGAGGGCGGTGTCCTCGGTGTGCTCTGCGCCTCCATCGGCTCCATCCAGGTCAACGAGGCCATCAAGCTGCTCGCCGGCATCGGCGACCCGCTGGTCGGCCGGCTGATGATCTACGACGCCCTGGAGATGCAGTACCGCCAGGTCAAGATCCGCAAGGACCCGGACTGCGCGGTCTGCGGCGAGAACCCCACCGTCACCGAGCTCATCGACTACGAGGCCTTCTGCGGCGTCGTGTCCGAGGAGGCCCAGGAGGCGGCGGCCGGTTCCACGATCACTCCCAAGCAGCTCAAGGAGTGGATCGACGCCGACGAGAAGATCGAGATCATCGACGTCCGCGAGCCGAACGAGTTCGAGATCGTCTCGATCCCGGGCGCGACGCTGATCCCGAAGAACGAGTTCCTGATGGGCAACGCCCTCCAGGACCTCCCGCAGGACCGCCGCATCGTCCTGAACTGCAAGACCGGCGTCCGCAGCGCCGAGGTCCTCGCGGTCCTCAAGTCGGCGGGCTTCGCCGACGCGGTGCACGTCGGCGGCGGCGTGATCGGCTGGGTCAACCAGATCGAGCCCGAGAAGCCGGTGTACTAGAACGACGCGAAGGGGCCGGTCCGCACCGCAGGGTGCGGACCGGCCCCTTCGCCGTGTCCGGAACGCGGGCCCGTCAGGAACAGGTCGTGCCGTACTTCGGCACCTTCCCGTTCAGGAAGTACGCGTCGACCGTCGTGGTCACACAGCTGTTGCCGCCGTAGGCACCGTGCCCCTCACCCTTGTTGGTGACCAGCACGCCCACGCCCTTGCCGAGCTTGTCGGCCATCCTGCGGGCGCCCTCGTACGGCGTCGCCGGATCGCCCGTCGTCCCGACGACCAGGACCGGACCGGCGCCGGGGGCGCTCGCCTCCGGGGTGAGGTGCTCGCCCGCCACCGGCCAGCCCGAGCACCAGCCCGCCGTGTCCCAGGCCAGGAACGGACCGAAGACCGGGGAGATCCGGGTGAACTCCGGCAGCAGCGCCTTCGCCTGCTCCACCGTCGGCCGGGCCTTGCTGTCCGCGCAGGAGATCGCCCGCTGCGCGTGGTTCTGGGTGTCGTAGCGCCCGCTGTCGTCCCGGCCGTTGTACGAGTCGGCGAGCCGCAGCAGCATCGAGCCCCGGCCGCCCTCCGCCTCGTCGAGGGCCTGGGTGAGCGTCGGCCAGCTCTCCTTCGAGTACAGCGGCAGCACGATCCCGGTGATCGCCATCGACTCGTTGAGCGTGCGGCTCGTCCCGGTCGGCAGCGGTTTCGCGTCGATCCGCTTCAGCAGGGCGGCGATCCGCCGGGTGCCCTTCGCCGGGTCCTGCCCGCGGTCCTTCAGATAGTTGTCCAGCGCCCGCTGGAAGCCGATCGTCTGGTTGCGGGCGTGGCCCGTGCTGTCGGCGGTCGGGTCGACGACGGCGTCGAGGACGGTCCGCCCCACACGCTCCGGGAACAGGTGCGCGTACGTGCCGCCCAGCTCCGTCCCGTACGACATCCCGAAGTACGTCAGCTTCCGGTCGCCGAGCACCTGCCGGATCAGGTCCATGTCACGGGCCGCGTTCGTCGTGGTGACATGCGGCAGGACCTTGCCCGAGAGACGCGCGCACCCCGCCCCGAAGTCCGCGCCGTCCTTCATGAACGCCGCCGCCTCGGCCGCCGTGTCCGGCGTCATGTCGACGTCCCGGTACGCGATGTCCTGCTCGCGGTCGCTCCGGCAGCGCACCCCGGCGCTCCGCTCCACCCCGCGCGGGTCGAAGCCCACCAGGTCGTAGCGGGTGTTCAGCGTCCCGTAGCCCCCGGCGGCGCGCGGCAGGATCGACACCCCGGAGCCGCCGGGGCCGCCGAAGTTGAACAGCATCGAGCCGAGCCGGCGCCCCTTGTCCCGGGCCGCCTTGCGGATCAGCGCGATGCCGATGGTGTCCCCGTCGGGCCTGGCGTAGTCCAGCGGCACGCGGACCGTCGTGCACCGCCACGCCGAGCCCGGGGCGCTGTCGCCCTCGGGGGCCTTGCAGCGCTTCCAGTCCAGGCGCTGACCGGTGAGCGAGGCGGGCAGCGGCCGCGCGGCGTCCGCGGTGGGCGAGGCCGACGCGGCGGAGGAGGGGGACCCGGCCGGGGAAGGCGACGACGACGCCCCACCGCCGTCCGCCCGCTCACCCGGCTTGTCGTCCGACCCGTCCCCGCAGCCCGCGAGCGCCCCCGCCAGCAGCAGTGCGACGGCGGCCAGCGCCCCGGTCCGTGCGTGTACGACCACGTGTACGTCCCTCCCCCTGTGACTGCCGCTCCGGCAGTGCGCCCCATCGTAGGCGCGGCCCGGGACCCGGCTAACCGCACACCGTTCCGGCCGGCGGCACCTTCCCGTCCAGCAGATAGCCGCCCACCGCCTTCTGCACACAGGCGTTCTTGCTGTTGTACGCACCGTGGCCCTCGCCCCGGTACGTCATCTCCACACCGACGCCGTCGCCCAGGGCCCGCGCCATCGCCCGCGCGCCCGCGTACGGGGTGGCCGGGTCGCCGGTGTTGCCGATGACGAGGACCGGGGCCGCGCCCGGGGCGCTGACGTCCGGGTGGTTCCAGACGCCCTCGACCGGCCAGTCGGTGCAGCCCATCAGGCCCCAGCCGAGGTAGTCGCCGAAGACCGGCGAGGCCTCGCGGAAGGCGGGAAGCTTCTCCTTCGTCGTGTCCAGGGTGAACCGCTGCTTGGAGTCGGCGCAGTTGATGGCGGTGTTGGCCGCGGCGGAGTTGTCGTAGTGGCCGTCCTCGGAGCGGCCGTTGAGGGAGTCCGCGAGGGCCAGGAGCAGTCCGCCGTTGCCCCCGTCGGCCTCGTCCAGGCCCTGTTCCAGCAGCGGCCAGGTCTCCTTGGAGTACAGGGCGGCCGCGATGCCGGTGGTGGCCTGGGTCTGCGTCAGCTTCCGGTCGCCCAGCCCCGCGATCGGCCGCTTCTCCAGCTGGTCGAGGAGGACCGCGACCCCCTGCTCGACCTCCTGCGGGGTGGCGCCGGGCAGTTTGCAGGCGTCGCCCCGGTCCACACAGTCCTTCGCGAAGTTGTCCAGGGCGAGCTGGAAGCCCCTGGCCTGGCCGAGGGCCGACTCCTCGGCGTCCTCGGTCGGGTCGACGACCGCGTCCAGGACCGCCCGGCCCACCTTCTCGGGAAACAGGTGCGCGTAGACGCCGCCCAGTTCGGTGCCGTACGAGATGCCGAAGTAGTGCAGCTTGTCGTCCCCGAGGACCTGGCGCATCAGATCCATGTCGCGGGCCGCGTTCGTCGTGCCCACGAAGGGCAGTTCCTTGCCGGAGTTCTTCTCGCAGGCCGCCGCGTACGTCTTCGTCTGCTCGGTGAACGCCTTCTCCTCGGCCGGGGTGTCCGGCGTCCCGTCGCCCTGGAAGCGCTTGTCGAGCTGCGCGTCGTCCTCGCACTCCACCGCGGCGCTGCGGCCGACCCCGCGCGGATCGAAGCTCACCAGGTCGTAGCGGGTGCGGAGCTTGTCGTACGTGGTGCCGAAGGCGGGCAGCGTGGCGACGCCGGAGGCGCCGGGGCCGCCGAAGTTGAAGACGAGCGAGCCGATCCGCTTCTTCCCGTCGAGGGCACGGGCGCGGACGAGGGCCAGTTCGATGGTGTCGCCGTCCGGGCGCGCGTAGTCGCGCGGGGCCTTCATGAACGCGCACTCCCACACGGCCCCGCCCGGCAGCGGCGTGGGCGAGGCACCGCCGCCCTGGGCCTGCGAGGGGGCCGGGCACGGCGACCACGTCAGGCTCTGCGAGGCGAGCGAGGACGGGGTGGTGGACGCGGCCACGATCTCGGCCGTGCGCACCGTCCCGTCCGGCAGCTCGGTGCTCTCCTTGTCACCGCCGTCCGAACAGCCGGTGAGCGGAAGGAGCACGGTCGCGGTGGCGGCGAGGGCGGCGGCACGCAGGGCGGGGGAGGTCCTCATCACCCCATCGTGCGGCGGCGCCCCGGGGGGTGCACGGGGCGCCGGTCCATGCGGGTCAACCGGCCGGGGCCGGTCCTACAGCTCGCCCTTGCGGGTCAGATGGTTGAAGCACAGCCAGCCCGGGAGCACCGGCAGCCACAGCGTCATCAGGCGGAACAGCAGAACGGCGGGCGCGGCGACCTCCTTGGGCAGACCGACCGCGATCAGACCCAGCGTCAGCGCGCCCTCGACCGCGCCCATGCCGCCCGGTGTCGGGGCCGCCGAGCCCAGCGCGTTGCCTGCCAGGAAGACCACCGCGATGCTCGCGTAGCTGAGGTGCGGGGTGTCCGGACCGCTGAACGCCCGGACCGAGGCGTCCAGACACATCACGAACACACCGGTCAGCAGCAGCATCCCGCCGATCCCGGTGAGCAGCTTCTGCGGCCGCTGCACCACGTCCAGCATGCGCGGCACGACGCCCGCGAACAGCGACCGCACCCGGGTCACCACGAACTTCCGCAGGAACGGGATGGCCGTCACCACCAGCACCAGCACCGCGACCGTCAGCAGACCCGCGATCACCGTCCTGGACGGGGTGAGCGAGGACGGCGTCTTCTCCGTCCCCGTCAGATAGCCGAACGCGGCCAGCAGCACGATGTGGCAGCCGAGACCGAACAGCTGCGAGGCGCCGACACTGGCCACCGCCAGCCCCGGACGCACCCCCGACCGCTGGAGGAAGCGGGTGTTCAGCGCCACCCCGCCCACCGCGGCCGGTGCCACGATCTTCACGAACGAACCGGCCACCTGGGCCAGCACCGTCTTCCCGAACGGCACCCGCTCGGGCACGAAGCCCAGCAGACTCATCGCCGCCGCCACATAGCTGAGCGCCGAGAAACCGAGCGCCGCCGCCACCCAGCCCCATTCCGCCTGCTCCACCACGGCCCCGAAGTCGGCCTCGGTGACCTGCGAGATCAGGAAGTACGCGGCGATGGCACCGGCGATGAAGCTGAACAGGGTGCGCGGCTTGATCCGCTCCAGCCGGACCGGCTCGACCGGGGCCTGCGGCCGGATCAGCAGCACCTCCTGGCGGATCCGGGAGAGCAGATCCTCCTCGCGGGCGCCGTCCAGCGCGTCGTCCATGGCCCGTTTCTCGGCCTGCTTCTCGGTGCGCTGCGACTTGCGGGCGGCCTTGCGCCCGGTGCCCCTGGCCAGCTCCGCGTCGTGCGCCCGCGCCCGCTTCGCCGCGTCCGACGCCTCCAGCACGGCCTCGCGCTCGCGCTGCGAACGCTCCCGGGCCAGCCGGCGCAGCTGCGCCCGGGTGGACCGGCTGAGCGCGATGGGCTGGAGCAGCGGCAGACAGTCCGCGACGGCGTCCGGCCCCAGCACCTCCAGCGCCGCCGCCACCGCCCGCTCGGGACCGATCCGCAGCCCCGTCGTGGTGAGCAGCTGCGCCACGTCCATCCGCAGGACCAGATCGCCCGCGGCGATCTCGCCGCCGCGCAGATCGGTGACGAAGACCGTGCCAAAACGATCCACCAGCACGGCGTCGCCCGTGAGCCTGCGGTGCGCGATGCGCCGCGACTGGAGCGCCTTCACCTGGTGCCAGGCACCGCGCACCAGCGCGTCGGTGATCTCGTCGTCCTCCAGCGCGTCCAGGGAGCGCCCGCCGATGTGCTCGTAGACCAGCATCACGGCGTCCGGGCCCAGCTCGGAGGTGGCGATCAGCTTGGGGGCGTTGGCCCCGGCGGCGATCGCCGCGTACGCGAGCAGCGCCTCCTGCTCCAGGGCCTGGCGCAGCGACTGGATCGACCGCCGCTGGGTGATGCCGCGCAGCGTCAGCCGGCGCCACACCCGGTAGAAGAAGCCCTGGGCCTGCTGCTCGCGGTCCACGACCGTCACGTCCAGCGGCGGTCCGTCCTCCAGCGAGACCAGATAGCGGCGCCCCCGGTCGCCCTGGTCGACGAAGTCCGGCGCGTCCTCGGCCCGTATGGCGCTGACCGGACGGAAACCCACGTGGCGCAGCCCGGCCATCAGATGCTGGCCGGTCGGCCGGACGTTGGGCGAGCCGACCGCGTACAGCGTGCCGTACGCGACGGTCCAGCCGATGAGCACGGTCAGGATGATGGAGAGCGGTGTCGTGAACCCGCCCACGAGCATGGTGAAGGCGTCCAGCAGCAGCACCATCCACAGCACGACCCGCCAGCGCGGCCGTCTCGCCATGCCGACGGCCGTCATATAAGCGATCACCGGGGCGAGATAGCCGTGGACCGGATCGGTCAGTTCGGCGCCGGGCTGCGGCTGGGTCAGCGCGTCCTGGATGGTGCCGGAGGCGGACTTGGACACCCAGAGGTCCGTGGCGAGCGTCACCCCGTGCGCCAGCACGGCGGCCAGCACCCCGTCGGCGATCCGCAGCCCGTCGCGTTTGACCAGCCGCTCGATGGCGAAGGCCACCGGGACGAGCAGCACGGCGATGCTGGAGACCAGACCGGCCAGCTTGATGAGGAGGTCGGGCGCCTGGCCGGTGCCCTTGTTGATGTCCTGTTCGAGGCCGGTCGTGGTGCCGTGGGCGAACGCGGCGACGGAGAACAGCACGACGATCGCCAGCACGCCGACGAGCAGCCGCAGCAGATCGGAGGGGCGGTGCACCCGGGCGGGCAGCAGCGGTTCGTCGCCCGAGACCCGGTCGGCACCCGTCTCGTCGGCGGTCGCGAGCGTCGACCCGGACGGATGCTCCGCGGGGTCCCGCGGTGCCGTGTCCAGCTGCCGCTCCGCCTCCTGGGGGCGCGGCTCGGCATCAGAGGCGTCGGCCGCCTTCGGTGGCTGCACGCCCTGCTCCTTCGTCGCCTCTGATGGGTCTTCGTGGTCTCGTATCACCGGTCACCGTCCGCACGATGGTGGCACGGTCGCCCCGCGGAGGGGGGCATCAGGGTGGGATGCCCCGATGCGCGATGCGCAACATACGCTCCATTCCCCCCGCCCGCACACTTCCCGGGGACGTGGACGCGGGTCCGCCCGCACTGTCGGTGGCGTACGGCAGGATGGGCCGGATGAGCGAACCTTCGACCGCCGACGCGCTGCCGGAGTACGCGGAGCGCGTGCTCGACGTCGCCGAACTGATCCCGCCCGGCCGCGTCATGACCTACGGCGACGTCGCGGAGTGGCTGGGCGACGGCGGACCGCGCCAGGTCGGCCGGGCCATGGCGCTGTACGGGGCCGCGGTGCCGTGGTGGCGGGTGGTCCGCGCCGACGGGACGCTGCTCCCCGGCCACGAACTGCGTGCGCTGGATCACTACCGCGAGGAAAACACCCCGCTGCGCGAGGCCCCGCGCGCGGCGCAGGGGCACGTGCCGCGCCTCGACATGCGGCGCGCGCGGTGGGACGGCGTGCCCGGGGGGCCGGCCGGTGCCGGCGGGGAAGCTCACACCTGACAGCTTCGGCCATCCGGACGCCCAACCGGCGGAGCCGGGTCCGTACGACGTACAGGGAGTACGGGGCGTACGCGCGCCGCGCGCCCCCTCGGGCGCCCGCGCCGGGCCGGAACCACCGGGCGACGGCGGCCCGCACCCCGGCGCCCCGGCGGAACGTGACGATCCACGCATCCGTCCCGCCCCGATCCGGGCCCCGGCCGGAGTAGCGTCGTCAGTTCGCGGCATCCGCCGCACCCCGAACCCCGGCAAGCCCAGCAGCCCCGCAGACCCACCAGGACCGGCGATCCCCACGTGAGCTCCTCCTCCACCACCCGGCACAGTCCGCACCGTCCGACACGGCGCCGGACCGCGGGCGCGTACCGTCTGGTGCGCACCCGGCCGGGCTCCGTGGAGCCCCCCCTCCTGGACGCGGCGCAGCGCGCCGTGGTTGATCACCCCGGCGGACCGCTGCTGGTCCTCGCCGGTCCCGGCACCGGCAAGACCACCACGCTCGTCGAGGCCGTCGCGGCCCGCGTCGACCGGGGCGCCGACCCGGCCCGGATGCTGATCCTCACCTTCAGCCGCAAGGCCGCCGTCGAACTCCGCGACCGCATGGCCGCCCGGCTCGGCGCCCTCCGCGGCCCGCAGGCCACCACCTTCCACTCCTTCTGCTACGCCCTGGTCCGCGCCCATCAGGACGCCGATCTGTTCGCCGACCCGCTGCGGCTGCTCTCCGGCCCCGAACAGGACGTCACCGTCCGCGAGCTGCTGGCCGGCCAGCTCGACCTGGAGAAGGAGGGGCTCTCCGGCATCCGCTGGCCCGAGGAGCTGCGCGCCTGTCTGACCACGCGCGGTTTCGCCGACGAGGTGCGCGCGGTGCTCGCCCGCAGCCGTGAGCTGGGCCTCGGCCCCGACGCGCTCGCGGACTTCGCCCGCCGCACCGGCCGCCCCGACTGGGGCGCCGCCGCCGCCTTCCTCGCCGAGTACCTGGACGTCCTGGACGCCCAGGGGGTGCTCGACTACGCGGAGCTGGTCCACCGGGCCGTGCTCCTCGCCGAGCGCCCGGAGGTGGCGGCGCTGCTGGCCGGCCGCTACGACACCGTCCTCGTCGACGAGTACCAGGACACCGACCCGGCCCAGGTCCGGCTGCTGCACGCGCTGGCCGGGAACCGGGGGAGCACCCCGGGCGGCGGCGGGGGCCGGGACCTGATCGCGTTCGGCGACCCGGACCAGTCGATCTACGCGTTCCGGGGCGCCGATGTGAACGGCATCCTGGACTTCCCCGAGCGCTTCCGCCGCGCCGACGGCGCCCCCGCCCCCGTCGGCGTCCTCACCACCTCGCGCCGCTCCGGCGAGGCGGTGCTGGCCGCGACCCGGCTGCTGACCCGGCGGATGCCCCTCAACCGGCTGCCGTCGGCGAAGGTCCGCGCCCACCGCGAGCTGGCCGCCGTCCGCGAGGGCGGCAGCGTGGAGACGTACACCTACCCGACCGCCTCCGCCGAACTGGAGAACATCGCCGATCTGCTGCGCCGGGCCCATCTGGAGGACGGGGTGCCGTGGCGCGAGATGGCCGTGCTGGTGAGGGCCGGCGGCCGGACGATCCCCGCCGTCCGCCGCGCCCTGACCTCGGCGGGCGTTCCCCTGGAGGTCGACGGCGACGACCTGGCCCTGCGCCACGAACCGGCGGTCGCCCCCCTGCTGACCGCACTGCGCACGGTCGCGAAGGCCGCGCTGCGACGGGGCCGGGACACGGAGGCGGAAGCGGCGGGCGGTGCCGACGGGGCCGGTGGTGCCGACGGGGCTGAAGGTGCCATCGGAACCGGTGAGGCCGACGGAGCCGGTGATGCCGACAGGACCGGTGATGCCGCCGAGGCCGGTGGCGCTGACGTGGCTGACAGTGCCACCGGGACCGAAGCGGCGACCGAGGCGGCGACCGAAGCGGCGTCCGAAGCCCGGCCCGTCACCTCCTGGCTGGACACCGAGACCGCGCTGACCCTGCTCTCCTCGCCGCTGGGCGCCATGGACGCCGCCGATCTGCGCCGGCTGGGCCGTGCCCTGCGCGACGAGGAGCGCGACGCGGGCAACCGGCTGCCCGCGCCCTCCGGCGAACTGCTCGCCCGCGCGCTCGCCGAACCGGAGCGGCTGGTGACGCACGATCCGGCGTACGCCCGCGGCGCCCAGCGCCTCGGCGCGCTGCTGCGCGCGGCGCGCGAGCTGCTGGAGCGCGGCGGCACCGCCGAGGAGGCCCTGTGGGAGCTGTGGTCGGGCACTCCGTGGCCGGCCAGGCTGGAGCGCGCGGCCCTGCGCGGGGGCGCCGCCGGGCGCAACGCGGACCGCGACCTCGACGCGGTGTGCGCCCTCTTCGAGACCGCGGCCCGCGCGGAGGAACGCACCGGGGGGCGGGGCGCGCTCAACTTCCTCGAAGAGGTCGACGCCCAGGACATCGCCGCCGACACCCTCACCCGCCGCGCGGTGCGGCCCGACGCCGTCCGCCTGATGACCGCCCACCGCTCCAAGGGCCTGGAATGGCACCTCGTCGTCGTCGCCGGGGTGCAGGAAGGGCTCTGGCCGGACCTGCGGCGGCGCGGTTCACTGCTCGAAGCGGACCGGATCGGCCGCGACGGCATCGCCGAACCCCTCACCCCGGGCGCGCTGCTCGCCGAGGAGCGCCGGCTCTTCTACGTGGCGGCGACCCGCGCCCGCGACCGCCTCGTCGTCACGGCGGTCAAGGCCCCGGCCGACGACGGCGACCAGCCCTCCCGCTTCCTCACCGAGCTGGGCGTCGAGCCCCGCGACGTCACCGGCCGCCCGCGCCGCCCCCTCGCCGTCGCCGCGCTCGTCGCCGAACTGCGCGCCACCACCGTCGACCCCGAGGCCTCCGAAGCGCTGCGCGAGGCCGCCGCCCACCGCCTCGCCCGGCTCGCCGCGCTCGCCGACGACGAGGGGCAGCCGCTCGTCCCCTCGGCCCACCCGTACCGGTGGTGGGGGCTGCACGAACCGACCCGCTCGTCCGTTGCGCTGCGCGACCGGGACCAGCCGGTGACCCTCTCCGGCAGCGCCCTGGACCAGCTGGCCCGCACCTGCGCGCTCCAGTGGTTCCTGGGCCGCGAGGTGAAGGCCGACGCCCCGGCGACCGCCGCCCAGGGCTTCGGCAACGTCGTCCACGTCCTGGCCGACGAGGTGGCCTCCGGCCGTACGCCCGCGGATCTGGCCGTCCTCCTGGAACGGCTCGACTCGGTCTGGGACGGGCTCGCCTTCGACGCCCCCTGGAAGTCGGGGCAGGAGAAGGAGCAGGCCCGTGTCGCCCTCGAACGCTTCCTGCGCTGGCACGTCATGGACCGCGCCGGCCGCACCCCGGTCGCCAGCGAGCACGACTTCGACGTGACGCTGGAGGCGGGGGAGTACGAGGTGCGCATCCGGGGCTCCATGGACCGGGTCGAGCGCGACGCCGAGGGCCGGGCCTACGTCGTCGACTTCAAGACCGGCAAGCAGGCCCCGACGAAGGACGAGGTGGCCCGCCACCCGCAGCTCGCCGTCTACCAGCTCGCCGTGCGGGAGGGCGCCGTCGACGAGGTCTTCGACGGCACCCGCCCCGAGTCCGGCGGCGCCGAACTCGTCCAGCTGCGCCAGGCCGCCCCCAAGAAGGAGGGCGGCGACACCGCGCCCAAGGTGCAGTCCCAGCAGCCGCCCGACACCGAGTGGGTCTCCGACCTCCTGGCGACCGCCGCGGGACGGGTCCTGGACGAGCGCTTCACCCCGTCGGCCGGCCAGCACTGCACCCACTGCGCGTTCCGCGCCTCGTGCAGCGCGCGGCCGGAGGGCCGGCACATCGTGGAGTGAGGCCCGCCCGTCAGACCTTGCGGGCCACCACCCCGTACACGCTCACGTCCGCGTCCGTGACGTCGTCGATCCGCCGGTAGCGCGTACGGTCCAGCGCGTCCAGACCCGCCACGAACTCCGGGTCCGGATCGGCGGCCTCCGGCAGGTCCACGACCTCCTCGGGACGCCACCGGTGCACCGGAACGACACCCGGCTCCAGCATCTCCAGGCCGTTGTCGGTGACGAAGCGCTCCACCTGGGCGCGCGAGCGGCGGACCATGGCGAAACCGCGCTCCTCGAACGCCTTCGTCACCTGCCCGACCTGCTCGGGGTTGAGGTCCGAGCTGAGATTGCTCAGGATCAGATGGCTGCCGGGCGCCAGGGCGCCGAGCAGCCGCTCGACGATCGGGTACGCCTCGTCGTCCTCGATGAAGTGCAGCACCGCGGCGAGCACCAGGGCCACCGGCCGGTCCAGGTCCAGGGTGCGGCGGGCCGCCTCCAGGATCGTGTCCGGATCGCGCAGATCCGCCTCGATGTAGTCGGTGCGCCCCTCCGGACCGCTGGTCAGCAGGGCCTGCGCGTGGACGAGGACGACCGGGTCGTTGTCCACGTACACCACCCGGGCGTCCGGGGCGATCGCCTGGACGATCTGGTGCACGTTCTGCTGCGTGGGCAGCCCCGTGCCGACGTCCAGGAACTGCCGCACCCCGGCCTCGGCGGCCAGGGTCACCGCCCGCCGCATGAAGTCCCGGTTGTGCCGCACCGTGAGGTATCCGCGCGGATTGGCGCGCAGCGCCATGGCCGCGGCCTCCCGGTCCGCCGGATAGTTGTCCTTGCCGCCGAGGAAGACGTCGTAGACCCGCGCCGGGTGCGCCTTCGTCGTGTCGATGCGCTCCCGGAGTTCCGCGGCGTCCGGGGCGGGGGCGTCGGCGCTCATATGACCGTCCTCGTAAGGCTGTTGATGCGACAGGCAGTCAATGTAGACGGTGAGCGGGGGCGGAGGTTGTCGGTGGGGCCGGTTAGCCTCGGTGGAGTGTCCCCTCGCCTCACCGATCCCGAGCAGCTCAAGGAGCTCCTGGGGATCCCCTTCACCCCGGAGCAGACCGCGTGCATCGTCGCGCCGCCCGCCCCCCAGGTGATCGTCGCCGGCGCCGGGTCCGGCAAGACCACGGTGATGGCTGCGCGCGTGGTGTGGCTCGTCGGGACCGGACAGGTCGCCCCCGAGCAGGTCCTCGGCCTCACCTTCACCAACAAGGCGGCCGGCGAGCTGGCCGAGCGCGTCCGCAGGGCCCTGGTCGCCGCCGGGGTCACCGACCCCGACACCCTCGACCCGGACGACCCCCCGGGCGAGCCCGGCATCTCCACGTACCACGCCTTCGCCGGGAAGCTGCTCACCGACCACGGGCTGAGGATCGGACTGGAGCCCACCACCCGGCTCCTCGCCGACGCCACGCGCTACCAGCTCGCCGCCCGCGTGCTGCGCGAGGCCCCCGGCCCGTACCCCGCGCTGACCAGGTCGTTCCCCACGCTCGTCAGCGATGTGCTGGCCCTCGACGCCGAGCTGGCCGAACACCTCGTACGCCCCGAACAGCTCGCCGCGTACGACACGGGGCTGCTGCACACCCTGGAGAGCGCCCGGCTCACCAACGCCGACCTGCGGAAGATCCCGGAGACCGCCGGGGCCCGCCGGGAGCTGCTCGCGCTCACCCGCCGCTACCGGGACGCCAAGCGCGCCCGCGACCTCCTCGACTTCGGCGACCAGATCGCCCTCTCCGCCGAGCTGGCCCTCACCCGCCCCGAGGTCGGCGCCCTCCTGCGCGAGGAGTACCGGGTGGTCCTGCTCGACGAGTACCAGGACACCTCCGTCGCCCAGCGGCTCCTGCTCTCCGCCCTCTTCGGCAGCGGCCCCGGCGGCGTCCCGACCGGCCACGCCGTCACCGCCGTCGGCGACCCCTGCCAGGCCATCTACGGCTGGCGCGGCGCCTCCGTCGCCAACCTCGACGACTTCCCCCGCCACTTCCCGCACGCCGACGGCACCCCCGCCGCCCGGTACTCCCTCAGCGAGAACCGCCGCAGCGGCGGCCGCCTGCTGCACCTCGCCAACGGGCTCGCCGCCCCGCTGCGCGCCATGCACGAGGGCGTCGAGGCCCTGCGCCCCGCCCCCGGGGCCGAGCGCGACGGCCTGGTCCGCTGCGCCCTGCTGCCCACCCACGGCGAGGAGATCGCCTGGCTCGCGGACGCGATCGCCCATCTGGTGCGCACCGGCACCGCACCCGGCGAGATCGCCGTCCTGTGCCGCACCGCGGGGGACTTCCCGCAGATCCAGGCCGCGCTGGTCGCCCGCGACGTCCCGGTCGAGGTGGTCGGCCTGTCCGGACTGCTCCACCTGCCCGAGGTCGCCGACCTCGTCGCCGTCTGCGAGGTCCTCCAGGACCCGGGGGCCAACGCCTCCCTGGTCCGGCTGCTCACCGGCCCCCGCTGGCGGATCGGCCCGCGCGACCTGGCCCTCCTCGGCCGCCGCGCCCGCCTCCTCGTCCACCGGGCCGCCCACGGCGAGGACGCCGACCCCGACCGCAGGCTCGCCGAGGCCGTGGAGGGCGTCGACCCGGCCGAGGTCATCTCGCTGGCCGACGCCCTGGACACCTTCCTCGACTCCGGCGGCGAGGACGACCGGCTGCCCTTCTCCACCGAGGCCCGCGTCCGCTTCGCCCGGCTCGCCGCCGAGCTGCGCGAGCTGCGCCGCTCGCTCGCCGACCCGCTGATGGACGTCCTGCACCGGGTGCTGGCCGCCACCGGCCTGGAGGTCGAGCTGTCCGCCTCCCCGCAGGCCCTGGCAGCCCGCCGCCGCGAGACCCTGGCCAACTTCCTCGACGTCGCCGCCCGCTTCGCCGCCGTCGACGGCGAGGCCACCCTCCTCGCCTTCCTCGCCTTCCTGCGCACCGCCGTCCAGTACGAGAAGGGCCTCGACAACGCGCTGCCCGGCGGCGAGAACACCGTCAAGGTCCTCACCGCCCACAAGTCCAAGGGCCTGGAATGGGACGTGGTGGCCGTGCCCGGCCTGGTCACCGGCCAGTTCCCCAGCAGCAGGGCCCGCGAGGCCTGGACCACCCAGCCCCAGGTCCTCCCGCACGCCCTGCGCGGCGACACCGCCACCCTCCCCGCCCTGGACACCTTCGACGCCCGCGGGCTCAAGGGCTTCAAGGAGGAGATGAAGGACCACCAGAACACCGAGGAGCTGCGCCTCGGCTACGTCACCTTCACCCGCCCCCGGAGCCTGCTCCTCGGCTCCGGCCACTGGTGGGGCCCCGACCAGAAGAAGCCGCGCGGCCCCTCCGCCTTCCTGCACGCCCTGTACGACCACTGCGCCGCCGGCCACGGCGAGATCGAGGCATGGGCGGACGAGCCCGCCGAGGACGCCGAGAACCCGTCCCTGGACGGGGCCGCCGCCGACCACGCCTGGCCGCTGCCCCTGGACGGCACCGCGCTCGCCCGCCGCCGCGCCGCCGCCGACCTCGTCATGGCCCATCTGACCGCCCTGGAGTCCGGCGGCCCGGCCCCGGACGCCGTTGCGCACGACGCCGTCCCCGAGGAGCCCTGGGCGGACGGCAGCCTCTTCGCGGACGGGGACACCTTCCCGGACGGGGACCCGTTCCCGGACGGGGACCCGTTCCCGGACGAGGACCCTTTTTCGGACGAGGAGCCGTTCCCGGACGAGGAGCCGTTCCCCGAGGACGAGCCGTTCCCGCAGGACGGGCCGTTCCCCGACGAGCAGCGGCCCGCCGGCCGCCCGGCCCGCGACCAGGCGCCCACGCGCCCCGACGACGGCCCGGCCCCCGCCCCCGCCCGGACGGCCGCCCCGCACGTCCCCGCGGCCCGCGCCCCCGAGCGGGCGAACGGCCGGCTCACCCCGGAGGAGGCCCGCACCCTGGCCTCCTGGGACCGCGACCTCGACGCCCTCGCCGGAGAGCTGCGCCGCGCCCGCGCCACCGTGCGCGACGTCCTCGTACCGGCCTCGCTCTCCGCCACCCAGCTGCTGCGCCTGGCCGACGACCCGGACGGCTTCGCGCAGGAGCTGGCCCGGCCCATGCCCCGGCCCCCGCAGCCCGCCGCCCGCCGCGGCACCCGCTTCCACGCCTGGGTCGAGTCCCGCTTCGAGGAACTGCCGCTGCCCCTGCTCGGCCCCGACGAACTGCCCGGGGGTGACGAGAACGACACCGACATCGCCGACGAGCGCGATCTCGCCGAACTGAAGGAGGCCTTCGAGCGCACCCCGTACGCCCGGCGCACCCCGTACCGCGTGGAGACCCCGTTCCAGATCACCCTGGCCGGCCGGGTGATCCGGGGCCGTATCGACGCCGTGTACCGCACGGGCGACACGTACGAGATCGTCGACTGGAAGACCAGCCGCACCCTCACCGCCGACCCGCTCCAGCTCGCCGTCTACCGGCTGGCCTGGGCCGAACTGCACGGTCTGCCGCTCACCGACGTCACCGCCACCTTCGTCTTCGTCCGCACCGGCGAGTGCGTCCGGCCGGCCCGGCTCCCGGGCCGGCCCGAACTGGAGCGGATCCTCCTGGACGAGCCACCGCCCGCGGCCCGATAAGCTGAAGGTCATGAGCGACACCCCGGACAACGCCGTCCGTACGTACACCGAGCAGCACCGCGCGGCCTTCCTCGACGACCTCGCCGAGTGGCTGCGCATCCCCTCCGTATCCGCCCAGCCGGAGCACGACGGGGACGTACGGCGCAGTGCCGAGTGGCTGTCCGCCAAGCTGAAGGAGACCGGATTCCCGGTCGCCGAGGTCTGGGAGACCGACGGCGCGCCCGCCGTGTTCGCCGAGTGGCCCTCCGACGACCCGGACGCCCCCACGGTCCTCGTGTACGGACACCACGACGTCCAGCCCGCCGCCCGCGAGGACGGCTGGAGCACCGACCCCTTCGAGCCGGTGATCCGCGACGGACGGATGTACGGGCGGGGCGCGGCCGACGACAAGGGGCAGGTGTTCTTCCACACGCTGGGCGTCCGCGCCCACCTCGCCACGACCGGCCGCACCGCCCCCGCCGTCCACCTCAAGCTCCTCGTCGAGGGCGAGGAGGAGTCCGGTTCCCCGCACTTCCGGGCCCTGGTCGAGCAGCGGGCCGGCCGCCTCGCCGCGGACGCCGTGATCGTCTCCGACACCGGCATGTGGGACGAGACCACCCCGACCGTCTGCACCGGCATGCGCGGCCTCGCCGAGTGCGAGATCGAGCTGCGCGGACCGGACCAGGACATCCACTCCGGATCCTTCGGCGGAGCCGTCCCCAACCCGGCCACCGAGATCGCCCGGCTGGTCGCCGCGCTCCACGACGCCGACGGACGGGTCGCGGTCCCCGGTTTCTACGACGGGGTGGCCGAGCTGACCGAAACCGAACGCGCCCTCTTCGCCGAGCTGCCCTTCGACGAGGCGACCTGGCTGCGCACCGCCCGCTCCGGCGCCGCCTCGGGCGAGGCCGGATACTCCACGCTGGAGCGGATCTGGGCCCGCCCCACCGCCGAGGTCAACGGCATCGGCGGCGGCTACCAGGGCGCCGGAAGCAAGACCATCATCCCCTCCGCCGCCCGCGCGAAGATCAGCTTCCGGCTGGTCGCCGGCCAGGACCCCGACCACGTCCAGCGGGTCGTCCGCGCCTGGGCCGAGTCCCGCGTCCCCGCGGGAATCAGCCGGACCATCACCTTCCTCCCGGCCACCCGGCCCTGCCTCACGCCGCTGGACCACCCCGCCCTGCAGGCCGTGGCCCGCGCCATGGGCCGGGCCTTCGACCGGAAGATCCTCTTCACCCGCGAAGGAGGCTCGGGACCCGCTGCGGACCTCCAGGACGTGCTCGGCGCCCCCGTCCTCTTCCTGGGCATCTCCGTACCGTCCGACGGCTGGCACGCCCCCGACGAGAAGGTCGAACTGGACCTCCTGTTCAAGGGTGTGGAGACCACCGCCCATCTCTGGGGCGAACTGGCGGCCGCACTCCGCTGAATCCTGAACACCCGATCCATCCCGGGGGAGTAGGAAGCACCTGTGAGCACCTTCGACAACGCCACCACGGACCGTCCCATCGGCCTGACCGCGCCCAGCGGCATCGACCGCGCCGCGCACCACCGCCTCGACGAGGCCTGGCTGGCCGCCGCGTGGAGCCACCCGACGACCCGGGTCTTCGTCGTCTCCGGAGGGCAGGCGCTGATCGACGACACCGAGGACGGCACCGAACTCGTGATGACCCCGGCCTTCGAGGCCCCGGTCACCGAGACCCACCGCTACTTCCTCGGCACGGACGCGGACGGGGTCAGCTACTTCGCGCTCCAGAAGGACTCACTGCCCGGCCGCATGGACCAGTCGGCCCGCCCGGCCGGTCTGCGCGAGGCCGGACTGCTCCTCGGCCCCCGCGACGCCGGACTGATGGTGCACGCGGTGGCGCTGGAGAACTGGCAGCGGCTGCACCGCTTCTGCTCGCGCTGCGGCGAGCGCACGGTGATCGCGGCCGCCGGCCACATCCGCCGCTGCCCGGCCTGCGGCGCCGAGCACTACCCCCGCACCGACCCGGCGGTCATCATGCTCGTCACCGACGACCAGGACCGCGCGCTGCTCGGCCGCCAGGTCCACTGGCCCGAGGGCCGCTTCTCCACCCTGGCCGGATTCGTCGAGCCCGGTGAGTCGATCGAGCAGTCCGTGGCCCGCGAGGTGTTCGAGGAGGCGGGCATCACCGTCGGCGAGGTCGAGTACCTGGCCAGCCAGCCCTGGCCCTTCCCCTCCAGCCTGATGCTCGGCTTCATGGCGCGGGCCGAGACCTTCGAGATCAACGTCGACGGCGAGGAGATCGAGGAGGCCCGCTGGTTCTCCCGCGAGGAACTGACCGCCGCCTTCGAATCGGGCGAGATGCTTCCCCCGTTCGGCATCTCGATCGCCTCCCGCCTGATCGAGAGCTGGTACGGCAAGCCGCTCCCGAAGCCGGTCCGCGCGAGCTGACCGGTCCCCGGTCCCCGGTCCCGGCACGAACGCGACCGCCCGCCGCTCCCCGCCCTCGCGGACGGGAAACGGCGGGCGGTCGTGGTCCGGCTCCGCGGGCGGCGCCGGACCGGACGGTCGGATCAGGCGCCGATCTTCTGCTTGACCTGGGCCAGCGAGGGGTTCGTCAGGGTCGAACCGTCCGGGAAGAGCACGGTCGGAACCGTCTGGTTTCCGCCATTCGCCTTCTCGACAAAGGCCGCCGACTCCGGGTCCAGCTCGATGTTGACCTCGGTGTACGCGATGCCCTCGCGGTCCATCTGGCCCTTGAGCCGACGGCAGTAGCCGCACCACGTGGTGCTGTACATCGTCACAGTGCCCGGCATGTCTTCGCGCTCCTCTGTCTCATTCGGTTCCGGCACCCCACCACGCCCCGTCACGGTGCGATCCCTCACGTCCGGACCGCCGGGGCGCGCGTTGCCGCACGGAAGGGGAACGTACGTGACCTGGCCACCATTCCCGCGACCGCCCCCGGGTGTCCGGGATTACGCCGTGCCGGAACGCCCCTCGCACGACCCGCGCCGGTCCTACTAATACGGCACCCCTGTGGACAGGCCCCGCTCCCGCCCCTCACGACCTGGCAGCATGGCGGGGTGACATCAGCAACGCATTCCACCCTCTTCCCTCAGGTCCCCGACTCCGCCGACGCCGTCCTGGACGGGCTCGACCCCGAGCAGCGCGAGGTCGCCGTGGCCCTCCAGGGACCGGTCTGCGTGCTGGCCGGAGCCGGTACGGGCAAGACCCGGGCGATCACGCACCGCATCGCCTACGGGGTGCGGGCCGGGATCCTCCAGCCGACCAGCGTGCTGGCCGTCACGTTCACCAACCGCGCTGCCGGGGAGATGCGCGGACGCCTCCGCCAGCTCGGCGCGGAGGGCGTCCAGGCCCGCACCTTCCACTCCGCGGCCCTCCGCCAGCTCCAGTACTTCTGGCCGAAAGCAGTCGGCGGTGACCTGCCCCGGCTGCTGGAGCGCAAGGTCCAGCTGGTCGCCGAGGCCGCCACCCGCTGCCGCATCCGGCTCGATCGCACCGAGCTGCGCGATGTCACCGGCGAGATCGAATGGGCCAAGGTCACCCAGACCGTCCCCGCCGACTACCCGGCGGTCGTCGCCAAGTCCCAGCGCGAGGCCCCGCGCGACCCCGCCGAGATCTCCCAGGTCTACGCGATGTACGAGCAGCTGAAGCGCGACCGCTCGGTGATCGACTTCGAGGACGTCCTGCTCCTCACCGTCGCCGTCCTCCAGGACCGCCACGACATCGCCGACCACGTCCGCCGCCAGTACCAGCACTTCGTGGTCGACGAGTACCAGGACGTCAGCCCGCTCCAGCAGCGGCTCCTGGACCTCTGGCTCGGCGACCGGGACAGCCTCTGCGTCGTCGGCGACGCCAGCCAGACGATCTACTCCTTCACCGGAGCCACCCCGGACCACCTGCTGAACTTCCGCACCCGCCACCCCGGGGCCACCGTCGTCAAGCTCGTCCGGGACTACCGCTCCACCCCGCAGGTCGTCCACCTGGCCAACGGACTGCTCTCCCAGGCCCGCGGCCGGGCCGCCGAGCACCGCCTCGCCCTGGTCTCGCAGCGCGAGCCCGGCCCCGAGCCCTCCTACGTGGAATACGCGGACGAGCCCGCCGAGGCCGAGGGCACCGCCCGCCGCATCCGCGACCTGATCGCCGCCGGGGTCCCGGCCGGCGAGATCGCCGTGCTCTTCCGGGTCAACGCGCAGTCCGAGGTCTACGAGCAGGCCCTCGCGGACGCCGGCGTGCCCTACCAGCTCCGGGGCGCGGAGCGGTTCTTCGAACGGGCCGAGGTGCGCGAGGCGGGAGTGGCGCTGCGCGGCGCGGCACGCGCCGGTTCCAACGACTCCCTGCTGGACGACGCCGAGGGCCTGCCCTCCGAGGTGCGCGCCGTGCTCTCGGCCCTGGGCTGGAGCGCCGAGCCGCCCGCCGGATCGGGAGCGGTGCGTGACCGCTGGGAGTCCCTGGCCGCCCTGGTCCGGCTCGCCGAGGACTTCGAACGGGCCAGGCCCGGCGCCACCCTCTCCGACCTCGTCGCCGAACTCGACGCGCGGGCCGCGGCCCAGCACGCCCCCACCGTCCAGGGCGTCACCCTCGCCTCCCTGCACTCGGCCAAGGGCCTGGAGTGGGACGCCGTGTTCCTGGTCGGGCTCACCGAGGGCATGATGCCGATCACCTACGCCAGGACGGACGAGCAGATCGAGGAGGAGCGCCGGCTGCTCTACGTCGGCGTCACCCGGGCCCGACTCCACCTCGGCCTGTCCTGGTCGCTGGCCCGCTCGCCCGGCGGCCGGGCGAACCGCCGCCCCAGCCGGTTCCTGAACGGGCTGCGCCCCGGCTCGACGGCCCCCGGCGGCCGCGCCGCGGCCGTCGGCGGCGGAGGCGTCGAGCGCCCGGCCGGTGCCGCCCGCCGCCGGCAGCGCGGGCCCGCGCGGTGCCGGGTCTGCGGCAGGACCCTGACCGACGCCGGCGAGATGAAGCTGATGCGCTGCGACGACTGCCCGTCCGACATGGACGAGGCGCTGTACGAGCGGCTGCGGGACTGGCGCGCCGTCCGCGCCGGTGAGATCGGCCAGCCCGCCTACTGCGTGTTCACCGACAAGACCCTGATGGCCATCGCGGAGGCCGTGCCCGGCACCGAGGGCGAGCTGGCCGGGATCTCCGGGGTCGGCGCGCGGAAGCTGGGCCGGTTCGGCGCCGCCGTGCTGGACATCTGCGCAGGTGGGGACGGGTTCGACCGGTCCGAGGAGGACGACGGCGAGGAATGAGAAAAACTCGTCGGAAAAATAGTTTGCGCCCGCCCCAGTCATCACCATAGGTTCTTAACCACGGGAACAGCGGCTTCTCTGAAGCCCGGATCCTGTGCTGTACTTATCCAAATACGCAGGACCGGTTCACCCGGTCCCCCGAGACGCCGAGAGGAGGCGATTGAAGTGATCAGCATCATCGAGACCAACAAAATGACCGATCTCTCGGTCGTCTCCGCCTGCTCGCTCGGCCTCGCCTGCTCCAAGGATGTCTCGCTGCGCGGCACCGGTCTGTCCGGCATTCCTGCCTTCGGTCCGCTGTCTCTGTCGAGCCTTCCCGTGCGGGAGCGCAATGAGCGACCGGCCCAGGCACCGGCAGCAGCAGTAGCGAAGGGACAGGCCCAGGCCTATGCCTTTGCCGCCGTCGGTGCGGGAGCGGGAGCCGAAGCCGGTCAGAAGATGACGCACCACCACACGATGTGGGCCTTCCGTGGGCCTGAACCCTGGAGTGATCCAGCCTGATCGACGATCAGGCCGGCGCCTTCAGGGCCGCGGAACCCCACTCGGGATCCGCGGCCCTTTTGTTTTGTCCGAACGGACGAGACAGCACGAAGGAGCCTCGGAACAAGCAGGACCTGGTACCAGCCACCCCCCGGCCAACACGCCGGAAACGACCAGACGAGGACACCACCACCGTGCAACTCGAAGCGCACGCCCCGTCCGTACCGCCTTCCGACACGATCCCCCCGCCCGGCTCCACGGAGGACTCCACCTTGATGCCCCTCACCGCGCTCACCGCGCTCGACGACGCCATCGAGAACCTCGGCGTACCCGTCCCCTGCCGCTCCTACGACCCGGAGGTCTTCTTCGCCGAGTCGCCGGCCGACGTCGAGTACGCCAAGTCCCTCTGCCGGACCTGTCCGCTCGTCGAGGCCTGCCTCGCCGGCGCCAAGGAGCGCCGCGAGCCCTGGGGCGTCTGGGGCGGTGAGCTCTTCATCCAGGGCGTCGTCGTCGCCCGCAAGCGGCCCCGTGGCCGTCCGCGCAAGAACCCGGTCGCGGCGTGACCGCCGACCTGGGGGTTCCGGCCCCCAAGCACCTGAAGCGCATCGGAACCATCGACCGTCCCCTCACCCACGACCCCCGAAACCAGGCAGCAATGACCCTCCCCACCAGTGAGCCCGTCGGCTCCGCGACACCGGACGTCACCATCATCGGCGCGAACGACTCGCGTCAGAACAGGACCCGTGAGATGCAACTCATCCCAGAAGCCCTGGCTCGTGCCCATATGCACGACCGCCTGCGCGAAGCGGAGTCGGAGCGCCAGGCCCTGCGCCTGGTGGCCGCCCGCCGCATGCAGCGCCGGGCCGAGCGCGCCTCGATGCGCGCCCGCCGCGCGCTCGCCATGGCGGTCATGCACTGACCCGAGCAGGACCGCAGTACCCGCAGTACCCGCCGGGGCACGGCCGCTCTCCGTGCCCCGGCCCGCACCACCACCCACAGCAGTACCCCTACCGCGGGGCCGGTCCGCTCGGACCGGCCCCGCGGTCGTGTGCGCGGGACCGGCCCGCCGTGACCCTCGCTCGTCGGGGCCTCGATGCCCGGTGGAGGCGGGCGGGAGCCGGGGCCGGGGAGCCGGCCGCTGTGGAGGCGGGGGCGCGAGGACGGCGTTATCGTCACGAGATGGACGAGCACCAGCACCCCGGAGAGGCCGGTCCCGACGACATCGTGTGCGCGCTGTGCGGCGCCCGCGCCGAGAACGGCACCCCGCCCCCGACCTGGCTCTTCTCCGTGGAGAACGGCAGCCGCCGCTACTTCTGCGAGGTCTGCTCCCGCGCCCACATCAGAGCGGTCGAGGGCCGCCTCGACTCGACCTGGTGGTGACGGCCGGAGCCCACCGGGACACCCCGCCGGAACCCACTCACACCATGTCCGCCGGCTCCGGCTTCACTTCTACCTCCGCCTTCGTCCTCGGTTCGACGCCCGGTTCGACGGCCGGTTCGACGGCCGGCTCGGTGTCGGGCTCGTCGGAGGACTCGGCGGTGAATTCGGGGTCGGTTCCGGCGGGGGTTCCGTCGGCGGTCGCGGCCTCCGGCAGGACGAACCCCGGGAGCCAGGACTCCAGTTCGTCGCGCAGCCGGACCGTGGCGCCCAACTGGCACAGCACCCCGATCGTGCTCAGCGTCACCCGGTGTATCAGCAGATAGGAGGGCGGCAGGTTCAACTGTTTGCCCAGCTGATGGGCGGGCGAGCGGGGGTCCGCTATGCGCGCGGCCTGGCTGCGCATCCACCCCCGGGTGAAGGTGAACTCCTCCACCTCGGCCGGCTCGATGATCGGCAGGAGATAGTCGAGCACCGCTTCGGGATCGAGGTCGATGGAGTCCTTGACGAACCCCTCCGCGCGCAGCATCTCGTACACCGCGACGGCGTCGCCCCCGAGCGTCAGCCGCAAGGAGTCCCCGATGGGCCGGGGCAGTCCGCCGGGCAGCCGGTCCACGGTCCCGAAGTCCAGCACCCCCAGCCGCCAGCCGTCCACCCCGTCCCGAGGGTCCGCGCCCTCGTCACCGGCCGGAGGCAGCAACCGGAAGTTCCCCGGGTGCGGGTCCGCGTGCAGCAGCCCCGTGCGCGCCGGACCCGAGAACAGGAACCGGGCGAGCAACTGCCCGGCCCGGTCCCGCTGCTCGCGGGTTCCCCCGCTGATCACCTCGGCCAGCGGCACCCCGTCGACCCACTCGGTGACCAGCACCTGCTCGCCCTGGTGGACCACCCCGGGGACCACCACATCGGGATCGTCCGCGAACTCCTCGGCGTGCTCCCGCTGCGACCGCGCCTCCTGCTCGTAGTCCAGCTCCTCCGACACCCGGTCGCGCAGCTCCGTGATGAGCGGCTTGATGTCCATGCCCGGAACCAGCGGGCCGAGCAGCCGGGCGAACCGGCTCAGCTGCGTCAGATCGGAGAGCAACGCCTCTCCGGCGCCCGGATACTGCACCTTCACCGCGACATCCCGGCCGTCGTGCCACACCGCCCGGTGCACCTGGCCGATCGAGGCGGCGGCCGACGGCCTGTCGTCGAACTCCAGGAACAGCTCCCGCCACCCCTCACCGAGCCGCTCCTCCAGCACCGCGTGGACCGTGGCCGCCGGCAACGGGGGCGCGGCCTCCTGGAGTTTGGTCAGAGCCGCCCGGTACGGTCCGGCGACCTCCTCGGGCAGCGCCGACTCGAAGACGGACAGCGCCTGGCCGAGCTTCATCGCCCCGCCCTTCAACTCGCCCAGCACCTTGAAGAGCTGATCGGCCGTGCGCTGCTGGACCTCGCGGGCCACCAGCTCCGCGGACTTCCCTCCGATGCGCCTGCCCAGCCCCCACGTGGCACGGCCGGCGAAACCCAAGGGCAGCGCGGCCAGCTTGGCGGTACGGGTGACCGCCTTCCGGGGAAGATCAGACATGTGCCCCTCCAATTCCCAGACTGCCGCGCTGCGTGCGGCGGTTACCCGGCCATTGTGTCGTGCGCCGCGCCGGCGCCGGAGGTGCGCACCCCCTCAGTGTGCCCACCCGCGCCACAGGAACAGTCGAGGTGCGCCGCGATCCGTTCCCGCCGCCAGTCCAACAGCGGCAGCGCCGCCTCCCAGCGTGCCCCCGTGCTGCCCGGCAGCTCTCCGTCGAGGAAGGCCAGGGCGTGCGCGGCGGCCAGCCCCGCCACCGCCGTCGCCAGGGCGAGATCGCAGGCCTGGGCGCCGGAGCGCCGGCCGGACCGCCACTGGGCCACCATCCGGGGCCACTGCGGATCCCGCTCGCGCCGCCCCCGGTCGAGGCAGCCCGCGCAGGCCGTGCCGCCCGGCAGCACCAGCGGCCCGACGAACCCGGTCGCCTCCACGACCCCGGCATAGAGATGCGGAGTGCCCGAGGCGATCCACGGCTCGGCGGTGCCCGGATCGGGGACGTACGCCGTGAATCCGTCACGCGGAGCGACGACGATCAGCGACAGTCCCGGCTCACCGCTCCGGTGGCAGGAGCCCCGGCCCCCGGAGCGGGGCAACGGTCCGGGGGAGGAGCGGCGGACGAGCCGGCCCGCCGCCGTGTCCCGGCGTTCGCCGACCGCCGAGGGCGGCAGCCCGCCGGGCGCCACGTCCCGGGGCTCCGCGCATCCGCCGTCCATGACCTCGACCCGGCCGACCCCGGCCCCCGACAGCACCGCCGCGAGCGTGGCACCGACCCGGCCCGCGCCCCGGACCTGGACCCGCATGGAGCGGCGGGCGGCGAGGCGGCGCATCGCACCGCCCGGTTCGGGATGGACGACGGAGAGCGAGGCGAGGTCGGGCCGCCGGCGCTCCAGCGCGTCGGCCCGTGCGCGCAGGGCCTCGGCGTCCGGACCGCCCGCCCGCACGTCGTCGACGAGCCCCGCCTCCGACAGCCGTCCCACCAGCGTGTCCACATGGTGATCGCTCAGGTCGAGCGCTCTGGCCTCCTCGCGCAGCAGCGGCATGCCGCGCGTTCCGTCGAGTAGTTCCAGGAAACAGCCCGTCGCCCCGTCCATCGGGCCGACCTTCACGGCATGCGCGGGTGTCACGCCGAATTGCACGGTTCCGTTGCCGCGCCAGGCGCGACGCAATGCGGGTTTCAACATCGGATGCACGGCTTCCCCCGGTCTGTGCGGCTGTGCGAGATCCATTGCCAGAATGCGACGGACCGGGGAAGCGCGGGAAAAGTTGTCCACAGGGGAGGGGTATTAGTCGTTCAAATGGTGCAAGGCTCGGGACGGATCATGGGCGAACCGTCCCGGAGGCGGGACTTCCCCCACGTACAGCGGGTAACGTCGGGGCGTGCCCGCCGACCCGTCACCCGGCTTCGGGGAGACTTCCGCGCGCCGCGCCGGAACCCACCGGCGCAGTGCGGCCGACCACCAGCCCCGTGCGTCGGCGACGAGCGCGGTCGAGGTCCGCAGGAGCACCCGCCGCAGCAGAACGGTCTCCGCGTACCGGGAGGGCGACCGCACGATCGTGCTGATCCCGGCCCGGATGTCCGAGGCCGAGGAGCAGCGCTGGGTCAGTGTGATGCTCGACAAGCTCGCCGCCCAGGAGAACAAACGCACCCTCGGTGACACCGAGCTGGCGGAGCGCGCGGAGCGGCTGTCCGCCCAGTACTTCGACGGCCGCGCCCGGCCCGTGTCGGTGCGCTGGGTCACCAATCAGAACACCCGCTGGGGCTCGTGCACCCCCGCCGAGGGCAGCATCCGCCTCTCGCACCGGCTGCAGGGCATGCCGGAGTACGTCGTCGACTACGTCCTCGTCCACGAGCTGGCGCATCTGCTGGTTCCCGGGCACGGCCCGCGGTTCTGGCGGCTGCTCGACGCCTATCCCCGCACCGAGCGGGCGCGGGGCTATCTGGAAGGCGTCGTGGCGGCCGAACGGCTGCCCCACCTGCCCGCCGCGCGCGGCGAGTGACGTTCGCGATTCTGTACCGGGTCGGTACCGGCTTGGTCCGGTGCCCGAGTTTGCGGTTAGCCTGGCGCGACGCATTCACCTTCCGGATGGGGGACGGTCGTTACGCATGGCCAGGGAATTCCAACGCGGCCACAAGGCCAAGATCAGTGATCTGACACCGGGGACGGACCTGTACGTAGGGGTGCAGATCGCCGGCCCGGGGCTGTCCTTCGACATCAGCTGCTTCGGCCTGGACGCCAATGAGCAGTTGTCCGACGACCGTTATTTCATCTTCTTCAACCAGCCGAAATCGCCCGAGGAGTCCATTCAGCTGCTCGGCGCCCAGGCCGGTGACACGGAGTCCTTCCGCGTCACGCTGGACCGCATTCCGGCGAACATCCACAAGCTCTCCTTCACCGCGACGGTGGACGGCGCAGGGCAGATGTCGCAGGTCGGGCCCGGGTACATCCGGATCGTCGCGGGCGGCGAGGAGGTGGTGCGGTACGCGTTCACCGGCGCGGAATTCACCACCGAGCGCGCGGTGATGCTGGGTGACTTCTATCTCAAGGACGTCTGGCGGTTCGCCGCCGTCGGCCAGGGCTTCGACGGCGGTCTCGAAGCACTCCTGAAGAACTTCGGCGGCGAGGTCGCCGAGGAGGAGGCCCCCGCCGCCCCGCAGCCGCAGTCCGCCGCCCCGGGGTTCGCCCCGCCCGCGCAGGCCGCGGCGCCGCCCGCGTTCGGTGCCCCGGCCGCCCCGGCGCCCGCCGCGCCGCAGGCCCCGCAGCCCGTCGCGCCTCAGGCCCCGTCCTTCGGCGCCCCCGCGGCCCCGGCCCCCACGCCGCAGCAGCAGATGCACGCGGCGCCGACGATCGTGGCGCCCCTGGCCCCGCAGGGCGGCAGCGTCCCGCCCCCGCCGCCGCCCGCCCCGTACGGCCAGCAGCCCCCGCAGCAGTTCGGGCAGGTCCCGCCGCAGGCGCCCGCCGCCTTCGGCCAGCCCGCCCCCGCCCCGTACGGTCAGCCGGCCCCGGCTCCGTACGGCCAGCAGCCGCCCGGCATGCCGCCGCAGGGAATGCCGCCCCAGGGCATGCCTCCTCAGGGGATGCCCCCGATGGGCATGCCGCAGGGGGTGCCGCAGACCGGTGCCGGACTGGTCGCCGCGCTCCAGCCGTACAAGGAGACCCCGACCGGTCAGCGCTGGACCCCGCAGAACCAGAAGCTCATGCGCGTCGACCTCACCGTCGGCGGCGCCGGGGTGCTGGCCCGCCAGGGCAGCATGGTGATGTACCAGGGCAAGGTCGACTTCTCCTACAAGGGCGCGGGCTTCGCGGGCCGGATCGTCGGCAACGCCACCGGCCAGGAGATGCAGCTGATGCGCTGTACCGGCCGCGGCCAGGTCTTCCTCGCCGAGGACGCCTCCCATCTGCACTCCATCGAGCTCCAGGGCGACGGCATCTGCGTCTCCGCGGAGAACGTCCTCGCCTTCGACGAGTCGCTCCAGTACGAGGTCCGCAGGATCGAGGGCCACGGCATCCCCGGCGGCGCCCTGTTCACCATGCAGTTCCAGGGCAGCGGCACCATCGTCGTCAAGACCCACGGCACCCCGGTGGTCCTGCCCGTCACCCCGACCACCTTCGCCGACTGCAACGCCGTGGTGGCGTGGTCCTCGGCCTCCCAGGTGATCATCTCCAGCCAGGTCCGGCTGCGCCGCAACGCCTACCCCGGCCACAGCGGCGAGACCGTGAACCTGCAGTTCCGGGGCGCCCCCGGCAACTTCATCGTCGTCCAGCCCTACGAGGTCTGAGGGAGCCCGTCATGAACCAGCAACTCGCGGGCTACGCCCCGACCCCCGTCACGGCCCGGATGGAGAACCACGGCCATTCGATGCTGAAGGTCGCCATGGCGACCGGCCAGGACCTCTTCGCGCGCACCGGCTCGATGGTCGCGTACGAGGGCTTCATCCAGTACGAGCCCAACCCGCCGGCCGTCCGCCAGATCGCCTCCCAGTGGATCACCGGCGAGGGCATGCCGCTCATGAAGTGCACCGGCGACGGACTGCTCTACCTCGCCGACTACGGCGCCGACGTGGTCGTCGTCCACCTCAACAACGAATCGCTCTCGGTCAACGGCACCAACGTCCTCGCCTTCGACGCGAGCCTCACCTGGGGCGTCGAGCGGGTCAAGGGGCTCGCCAAGTTCGCGGGCCAGGGCCTGTGGAACGTGTGCATCTCCGGCAGCGGCTGGGTCGCCATCACCTCGCGCGGCACGCCGATCGTCGTCGACTGCGGGCGCGGCGAGGACGAGACGTACGTCGACCCGGACGCCCTCGTCGCCTGGTCCCCGAACCTGAAGGTGAAGGGCAAGCGCAGCTTCAAGGCGTCCTCCCTCATCGGGCGGGGCAGCGGCGAGGCGTTCCAGATGGCCTTCTCCGGCCAGGGGATCGTCGTCGTCCAGCCGAGCGAGGACAGCACCGACCGGCTGCGCGTCCGGAACTGACGGGGAGGGAGAACACCACCATGCAGAGTTCGCTTTTCGGCTACACGGAACAGCAGTCCCAGGAGCGGTACACCGTTCAGAACCCGCAGCTCCTCAGGGTCGCGCTCACCGGCCAGGACGACGTCCTCGCCCGCAAGGGGGCCATGGTCGCCTACCAGGGGCTGATGGAGTTCGACGGCGAGTACCAGTCGCACGGCCAGCGCCGCGCCCGCGCGAGCACCGGTGAGGGCCTGGACCTGATGCGCTGCTCCGGCCAGGGCACCGTCTTCTTCGCCAACCTCGCGCAGCACGTCCACGTGGTGGACGTCGACCACGACGGTCTGACCGTCGACAGCGCCTACGTCCTCGCGCTCGACTCGTCGCTGCACTTCGAGGTCATCGCCGTGGACAGCCAGTACGGCATCTCCGGCACCGGCAAGTACCAGCTCAACATCTCCGGCACCGGCAAGGTCGCGCTGATGACCTCCGGCCAGCCGCTGATGATGCAGGTGACACCGGACAAGTACGTCAACGCCGACGCCGACGCGATCGTCGCCTGGTCCAGCTCGCTGCGGGTGCAGATGCAGGCCCAGACGCACTCCTCGGGCGTGTTCCGCCGCCGCGGCAACACGGGCGAGGGCTGGGAGCTCAGCTTCCTCGGACAGGGCTACGCCCTGGTGCAGCCGAGCGAGGTGCTGCCTCCGCAGAGCGCCCAGATCGGACAGGGCCTGCGCGCCCAGTACGGCATGGGCCAGCAGGGCGTCCACGCGCAGAACCAGGGCAACGCCTGGAACTGAGCCACCCGCCCCCGTGTGCGACGGGTGAGCCGGGCGCACGGCGGTGGACGGGTAAGGGGCGGTCTCCCAGGAGACCGCCCCTTACCCGTGTCCGAGGTGCCCGTCCTACCGGGCGCCGTCCAGCAGCGCACGCGTCCGTTCCACGAGCCGGACCACCGAGGCGTCCGCGACGGCGGCGACCTCGTCGTAGCCGAACCAGCGCAGGTCCAGGGACTCGTCACTGATCCGCTCGGTCGCACCCGACGGCGCCAGCGCCGCGTACTGCACGTCCAGATGCCAGTGGCACGGTGCCGGGATCGGATGGCGGTCCAGGACCACCGGACCGCCGTCGAGCAGGGTCAGCCCCGGGATACCGGACTCCTCCGAGGCCTCCCGCAGCGCCGCCGCGGCCGGCGTGGTGTCACCGGGCTCGCAGTGGCCGCCCATCTGCAGCCACATCCTCAGCTTCCGGTGCAGCGTGAGCAGCACCTTGCCGCGCTCCGGGTCGACGACCAGGGCGCTGGCCGTCAGATGCCCGGCCCCGCAGGCCTTCCACATGCCGTCGGGATGGCGCGCCAGATGGTCCAGATAGGCCAGGCGCAGCTCCTCCTGGGCGGCGTCCGCCCCGGTCCCGTACCCCTTCAGCACGAGGACGGCTTCGTCGTACAGGCTCACTTGTCGGTGTCGTCCTTGCCCTTGCCGTGGTCCTCGCCGCCGGCCTCGTCCGGGCCGGGGGCGTCCTCGGGGGAACCGGCCGCGGTCCCGCCCGATCCGCTCGCCGCCTCGCCGAGCATCTTGTCCAGCTCGGAGAAGTCCATCTGCTCGTGGTGGACGAAGCCGTCCGGATCGTCCAGGTCGTGGGCGGTGGGCAGCATGTCGGGGTGCTCCCACAGCGCGTCGCGCCCGTCGAGCCCGCGCGCGTCCGTGAGCGAGGCCCAGAGCCGCGAGGCGTCCCGCAGCCGCCTCGGCCGCAGCTGGAGGCCGATCAGCGTGGCGAAGGTCTGCTCGGCGGGACCGCCGGAGGCACGACGCCTGCGCATCGTCTCGCGCAGCGCGTCCGCCGAGGTCAGCCGGGACTTCGCGGCCTCGTGCACCACCGCGTCCACCCAGCCCTCGACCAGCGCGAGCGCCGTCTCCAGACGGGCCAGCGCGGCCTTCTGCTCGGGGGTGTCCTCCGGCTGGAACATGCCCTGCTGGAGGGCCTCCTGCAGCTGCTCCGGCTGCGAGGGGTCGAACTGGCCGACCACGTCCTCCAGCTTGCTCGTGTCGACCTTGATGCCGCGCGCGTACCCCTCGACCGCACCGAACAGGTGCGAGCGCAGCCACGGCACATGGGCGAAGAGCCGCTGATGGGCCGCCTCGCGCAGGGCCAGGTACAGCCGCACCTCGTCCTGCGGCACGCTCAGGTCCTTGCCGAAGCGCTCGACGTTCAGCGGAAGCAGTGCGGCCTTGCCGGCCGGGCCGAGCGGCAGCCCGATGTCCGTCGAACCGACCACCTCGCCCGCCAGCACGCCGACGGCCTGCCCGATCTGCTGACCGAACATGGCCCCGCCCATCGAGCGCATCATGCCGATCAGCGGCCCCGCCATCGCCTGCATCTCCTCGGGCAGCACATCGCCCATGGCGAGGCCGACCCGCTCGGCGACCGGGTCGACGAGCTTCTGCCACGCGGGCAGGGACGCCTCCACCCACTCCGCACGGCTCCACGCCACCGTCGACACCGCGCCGGAGGGCATCGAGGTGACCCCGTCCAGCCAGAGATCGGCCAGCCGCAGCGCCTCGTCGACGGAGGCACGCTCCGACGGGCCGACGCTCGCGTCCTTGGTGCCGTCGGAGGTGCCCTGGGAGACCGTCTGGCGCGCGATCTGCTTGGCCATGTCCCAGTTCACGGGACCGCCCTCGTAGCTCAGCATCTGGCCGAGCTGCTGGAAGGCCGCGCCCAGGTCGTTCGGATTCATCGAGCCGAACATGGCGGCGAAGGGGTTGTCACCGCCCGTGCCGGGACCGAAACCGAACGGGTTCGCCGGACCGCCCGAACCCTGCCCACCTCCGGTGGGGTCGTTCTTCTTGCCCTTGTCGCCGTCGTCCGGCTCCTCCGGCGGAAGGCCGAATCCGAATGGGGTGTCACTCACGGGTTTCCTCGGCTCGTAGGGCCGTCGGTTCTCACCGACGGCGACTGCCCGACATCACCATCCAGCGTAGACACCAAGTCCGCTCGGGGCCTCAGTGCTCCGCCTGCTCCCGGGCTGCGGCAGGATGGACGCCACCTGGTACGCACGCGTCCTTCGGGTACGTACTGAAGACAACCGCTGGAGACGCCCGGTGAGTTCCCCAGATCCACAGGTTCGCGCAGCGCGAAACCTGCCCGCTTCCCCCTACGAGGACGAGCCCGAGAAGAAGTCCGCCCCCCACCGCTCCAGAAGCCGCGGTCCGGTCGTGGCCGTCACCGGAGCCGCGACGGGCGTCGGTGAGCTGCTCACCGCCCGCCTCGCGGCCTGCGAGGAGATCAAGCAGGTCGTCGCCATCGACGAGCGGCGCGGCGAGGTCTCCGACGCGACCTGGCACATCCTCGACGTGCGCGACCCCGCCATCGCGGAGAAGCTGCGCGGCGCCGACGTCGTCGTGCACCTGGCGCTCGATCTGGACCTGGAGACCGACCCCGCCGCCCGCACCGCCTACAACGTGCGCGGCACCCAGACCGTGCTGACGGCGGCGGCCGCCGCCGGTGTCCACCGCGTCGTGCTGTGCACCTCGGCGATGGTCTACGGGGCCCTGCCCGACAACGACGTGCCCCTCGCCGAGGACGCCGAGCTGCGGGCCACCGCCGAGGCGACCGGCGTCGGCGACCTGCTGGAGATCGAACGGCTCGGCCGCCGCGCCCCCCGCGCCCACCCCGGCCTCCAGGTCACCGTGGTCCGCCCCACCGTCCTGGTCGGCGGCACGGACACGGCGCTGACCCGCTACTTCGAGTCCCCGCGCCTCCTGGTCGTCGCCGGATCGCGTCCCACCTGGCAGTTCTGCCACGTGGACGATCTGGTCACGGCCCTGGAGTACGCCGCCCTGGAGAAGATCGACGGGGAGTTCGCCGTGGGCTGCGACGGCTGGCTCGAACAGGAGGAGGTCGAGGAGATCAGCGGCGTCCGCCGCATGGAGCTGCCCTCCGCCGTCGCGCTGGGCGCGGCCGCCCGGCTGCACCGGATCGGTCTGACCCCGTCCCCGGCGGGCGACCTCGCCTACACCATGCATCCCTGGGTGGTCAGCGTCAGCAGGCTGCACGACGTGGGCTGGCGCCCGGCCTGGACGAACGAGGAGGTGCTGGCCGCGCTCCTCGAAGAGGTCGAGGGCCGCCACACCGTCGCCGGCCGCCGTCTCGGCCGCAAGGACGCCACCGCGGCCGGGGCGGCCGGGGCGACCGTGGCCCTGCTCGGCACCGCGGCCCTGGTGCGCCGCGCCCGCAAGGCCCGCCGGCGCATCTGAGGCGCGGTCCCCGCAGGGGGAGCCGCGAGCGGCCGGGGCCCTCCGCGGGAGCTGTAGAAGGCTCCAAGGCGGAGGGCGGCCCGCCGGGCGAAAGCGCTATTCCGCGTTGTCCGAGCCGTACGGCACGATGGACTCCATGGCACCCACGCATGACCATCCCGGCGAGCACGCGGCACAGGACCCGATCCGGCTGCTGGAGATCCGCGACACCCCGCTCTCCGTCGACGAGGTCTTCCGGGCCGTCGGGGACGACGCCGCCGGCGGCATCGCGCTCTTCGTCGGCACCGTGCGCAATCACGACGGCGGCCAGGACGTCGGGGCGCTGGGCTATTCGTGCCACCCCTCGGCCCAGGACGAGATGCGCCGGGTGGCGGAGAAGGTCGCCGCCGACTTCCCGGTCCGGGCGATGGCCGCGGTCCACCGGGTGGGTGAACTGGCGGTGGGCGATCTCGCGGTCGTCGTGGCGGTCTCCTGCCCGCACCGCGCGGAGGCCTTCGAGGCCTGCCGCAGACTCATCGACGACCTCAAGCACGAGGTCCCCATCTGGAAGCACCAGCGCTTCTCGGACGGCACCGAGGAGTGGGTCGGCGCCTGCTGAGCGCCGGCCGTGCGGGGCGGCGGCCACCCCGATTTGCGTAACCGACCCCCTGCCGTGAGCGTTGGTCCTGCAGATGGTTAATCTGCTGATCGTTCAGTTGCGGTCGCTCATGGGGTAGGGAGGTCGTGATGGCAGCACTCGCCTGGTTGTTGATTCCGCTTTTCGCTGCGTTCGGTGCCGCGATATGGGGAAGCTGGGCTGCCCGTAATCGTACGACCGGCGATGTCACCGAACTCGCCGGTTATGCCCGGTTCCGCGAGGCGATGGAGAAGTCGCACTCCGGTTCCGAGCCTGTCGAGCAGATATCGAACGTCTGACGCCATTCCCGGCGTACGCAGTCGCCAATCCGCGATCCGTCGTCCGCCGCCGCGGCAGTACCGCGCCCTCGCCGGCCGCGGCCGCCGCTCCCGTACGGACCGGCCCCGACGGTGCACGGGCGGGCCCTTCCCGTACTGTCGTTCCATGCCACGCCGCACCGCGACGATGCTCGCCTCCACCCTGATCCTCATCGCGCTCCTCTGTGCGGGCGTGCTGATCAAGGTTCCGTACTCGGAGATGTCCCCCGGACCGACCGTGAACACGCTCGGCGACGTCGACGGTGAGCCCGTGCTGCAGATCACCGGCCACAAGACCTACGAGACCTCCGGCAACCTCAACATGACGACGGTCAGGGTCACGGGCGCCGACTACCACATGAACCTCGTCGAGGCCGTCTACGGATGGCTGGCCCACGACAGCGTCGTGGTCCCGCACGACACGCTCTACCCGAACGGCAAGACCGAGGAGCAGTCGACGCAGGAGAACGCCGAGGAGTTCAGCCAGTCCCAGGAGAGCGCCAAGGTCGCGGCCCTCACCGAACTCGGCATCCCGGTGAAGTCCCGGGTCGTGGTCTCCAGCGTCATCAAGGACAGCCCCGCGCAGGGCAGACTGCACGCGGGCGATGTGATCAGGAACGTCGACGGCACGGCCGTCGAGCAGCCCGAGGACGTGGCCAAGCTCGTCACCCGCCACCGGCCCGGTCAGGACGTCACCTTCACCATCGTCCCGGCCAAGACCGCGGCGGCGGCCGAGAAGGCCGGCAAGGAGCCCGAGGGCACCGAGAAGGTCGTCATCACCACGGAGAAGGCCCCCAAGGAGAACCGGGCGATCGTCGGCATCCAGGCGGGGACCGACCACACCTTCCCGTTCAAGATCGACATCAAGCTCGCCGACGTCGGCGGCCCCAGCGCCGGCCTGATGTTCTCCCTCGGGATCGTCGACAAGCTGACCCCGGGACAGCTGACCGGCGGCAAGTTCGTCGCCGGCACCGGCACGATCGACGACAAGGGCAAGGTCGGCCCGATCGGCGGGATCAACATGAAGCTCGTCGGCGCGCGGAACGCGGGCGCCCGCTACTTCCTGACCCCCGACGCGAACTGCGAGGCGGCCGCCTCCGACACCCCCGACGGGCTCACCCTGGTCAAGGTCAAGACCATCGACGACGCCAAGAAGTCGCTGGACCTGATCCGCACCGGGGACACGGACGGCCTGCCGAGCTGCTCGGCGGGCTGACCGCGCCCCCGCGCGGCGGGGACGGGACGGGTCAGGACTCGAAGGTGGCGGCCAGTGCCTCGGCCAGCCCCGGGACCAGGCCCGCGCCGGTCAGCACCTCGTTCGGCGAGTCCTTCTCGCGCAGCCGCACCGCCGACTCACGGGCGCCGTCGCGGAGCACCGCCACGGTCATCCGGACCTCCTGACGGTCCGGATGGCGGGCCACCCACGCGGTCAGCCGGGCATCGTCGAGGTCGTCCGGCACGGAGGCCTCGGCGGACGGCGGCAGCATCAGCCGCTCCACCGTCATCGCACAGCCGACGACCGCGTCCGGCCAGGCGATCGTGGCGAGGAACTCGTCCAGCGCCGTACCGGCGGGCAGCTCCTCCTGCTCGATGGGGGTGAGGGCCGAAGCGTTCGTCGTATCGCCGTCGAGCCCGAGCTGGGCGGCCAGGCCCGGCTCCTGGACCCGCAGCTGAGCGGTGTCGACCAGGGCGAACAGCCGGGCGGGCTGGTCCCAGCCGAGCGTGGAGATGTACTCGTCGATTTCGAGCACGGCGACGGTCAGCGGACTGGCTGCCATCGGGGGGCCCGAGGGGGAAACGTTGGACATGGGCAACATCCTGCCTCCTTCCGCCCCGGGAACGGGAACTAGGTAAAGCGTCAGTAAGTTGCATAGGTGGGCTCTACGATCGCTGGGCCCGCTCCACACGACCGCGAACTTCGAGGTGCGCACGTTGGCTTTCCAGATGCCGGACCGCGGCGGAGGCCCGACCGGGCCACGGATCAGAGTCGGCCGCCCGTCCCGGCGCGCCCGAACCCTGCTCATGACACTGGGCGTCCTGGCGATTCTCGCCATGGCGTTCGTCATGTTCGCCGGGTTCTGGACGGACTGGCTCTGGTACAGGTCGGTCGCGTATTCGTCCGTCTTCACCACCACCCTGTGGACCAAGATCGGGCTGTTCCTCGTCTTCGGACTCCTGATGGCGCTGGCCATCGGCGTGAACATCTGGCTGGCGCACCGGCTCCGGCCGCCGCTGAGCGCGATGTCCCTGGAGCAGCAGAGCCTGGACCGCTACCGGATGACGCTCGCCCCGTACAAGAAGTGGGTGCTGCTCGCGATCACCGCGCTCGTCGGTCTGATCGCCGGAGCCTCCGCCTCCGGCCAGTGGCGCACATGGCTGCTGTACGTGAACGGCGTGTCGTTCGGCCAGAAGGACCCCCAGTTCCACCTGGACGTCTCCTTCTACGCCTTCGATCTGCCCTGGTACCGCTTCCTGCTCGGCTTCGGCTTCGCGGCCACGGTGCTCTCGCTGATCGCCGCCGCGCTGACCCACTACCTGTACGGCGGGCTGCGCATCACCAGCCCCGGCGCGCGGGCCACGGGAGCGGCCACCGGCCACCTCTCGGTGCTGCTCGGGATCTTCGTCTCGCTGAAGGCGGTGGCCTACTGGCTCGACCGCTACGGCCTGGCCGTGAAGTCCAGTGACTTCAAGGCCACGGACAACTGGACGGGTCTGCGCTACGTCGACGCCAACGCGTACCTGCCGGCGAAGACGATCCTGTTCTGCATCGCGGCGATCTGCGCGGTGCTGTTCTTCGCGACGCTCTGGCGCCGCACCTGGCAGCTTCCGGTGATCGGCTTCGGACTGATGGTCCTGTCCGCGATCCTGATCGGCGGGCTCTACCCGGCGATCGTCCAGAAGTTCCAGGTCCAGCCGAACGAGCAGGCCAAGGAAGCCCCGTTCATCCGGAAGAACATCGAGGCCACGCGCCAGGCGTACGCCATCGACGACGCGAAGGTCACGGACTACTCCGGCAAGTCCACCACCGACGACGAGGCGAAGCTCCGCGCGAGCGCGGACAGCGCCGCCAGCTACCGGGTCATGGACCCGAACGTCGTCTCCCCGGCCTTCCAGCAGCTCCAGCAGAAGAGGAACTACTACCAGTTCCCCAAGACGCTGGACGTCGACCGGTACAAGGACGAGAACGGCCGGGAGCAGGACACGGTCATCGGTCTGCGCGAGCTCAACCTCCAGGGCATCCCCAAGCGCAACTGGATCAACGACCACTTCACCTACACCCACGGCTACGGCGCCATCGCCGCCAAGGGCACCTCCACGGGCAAGAACCCGACGGGTTCGCCCGACTTCACCGAGTCCGGTCTGCCGACCACCGGTGAGCTGGGCGAGTACCAGCAGGAGATCTACTACGGCGAGAAGACCGAGCAGTACTCCATCGTCGGCGGGCCCCAGAAGGAGCTCGACTACGAGGACGACGGCGAGAAGACCACCAGCTACCAGGGCAAGAGCGGCGTCAGCCTCTCCAACGCGTTCAACCGCGCCGCCTACGCGGTGGCCTTCAGCGAGCCGCAGATCCTGTACTCGGGAGCCATCGGCGACGGTTCGCGGATCCTCTACAACCGCACGCCCAAGGAGCGCGTCGAGGCGGTCGCCCCGTGGCTGACCATCGACGGCGACGCCTACCCGGCCGTGGTGAACCACCGCATCCAGTGGGTGGTCGACGCCTACACCACGACCAACGGCTACCCGTACGCCTCGCGCACCACGCTCGGCGACACCACGGCCGACTCGCTGACCACCAACCAGCGCGCGGTCGTCGCCCAGCAGAACCAGGTCAACTACATCCGCAACTCGGTGAAGGCCACCGTCGACGCGTACGACGGCAAGGTCACGCTCTACGAGTGGGACACAGAGGACCCGGTCCTCAAGACCTGGCGCAAGGCCTTCCCGGGCACCGTGAAGCCCAAGGCGGACATTCCGCAGGACCTCATGGACCACCTGCGCTACCCGCAGGACCTGTTCAAGGTGCAGCGCGAACTGCTCACCCGCTACCACGTCACCAGCCCCGCGCAGTTCTACAGCGGCAGTGACGCCTGGCAGGTGCCGGACGACCCGACCAACAAGGAGTCGGGCTCCGTTCCGCCGTACTACCTGAGCATCAAGATGCCGGACCAGACGGACCAGAAGTTCTCGCTGACGACGACGTTCACCCCGAAGGGGCGGCCCGACCTGGGGGCGTTCATGGCGGTGGACGCGGATGCCGCCAGCAAGGACTACGGCACGATCAGACTGCTCAGAGTCACCTCCACGGTGAAGGGGCCCGGCCAGGTACAGAGTGAGCTCAACGGCAACGACGACGTCGCCGAGTTCGTGAGGAACCTGAAGGGCACCGACTCCGACATCGAGTACGGCAACCTGCTCACGGTGCCGCTCGAAGGGGGCTTCCTGTACATCGAGCCGGTGTACACGCGCGGTGGCACGCAGAACTACCCGCTGCTGCGCAAGGTGGCCGCCTCCTACGGTTCGAAGATCGTCTTCGAGAACAGCCTCGGGGAGGCGCTGAACGCGGTCTTCGGGGTGGAGGGCTCCGACACGGGCGAGCCGCCGGGTGACACCACGCGGCCGCCGAGTGACACCACGCAGCCCCCGGCCACCGGGGACACCGCTCTGAAGAAGGCCATCGCCGACGCGCAGAAGGCCTACTCCGAGGGCGAGGCGGCCCTGAAGAAGCAGGACTGGGCGGCCTACGGCAAGGCCCAGGACGACCTCCAGGACGCACTGCAGAGGGCGGCCGCCGCGCAGCCCAAGGCCGGTGCGCAGGGGGCCGCGGACACGCCGAAGAAGCCGGCTGCCTCGGCGAGCGCCGACAGCGGCGGCTGAAAACCCGGTAAGGCTCCACCTCCGCGTCGTGATACGGTTTGAACACAACGACGCGGGGTGGAGCAGCTCGGTAGCTCGCTGGGCTCATAACCCAGAGGTCGCAGGTTCAAATCCTGTCCCCGCTACTGAATGACGAAGGCCCGGATCCTCCAGGGGATCCGGGCCTTCGTCATGTCGTGGTGACTTTTCTGTGCAGTCTGCGTGAAGTGCGGTTCATGTGACGCCAGTTGGGCACGAGCGTGTTTGACTTGTCTCCCTGTGGGCATGTCGACAAAACGCTGAAGTGACCTCACACGCCGCGCTATACCAGGTGTACGCGGGTTGCAGGTGGTGGGACGATGGTATTTATGGGGGACAGGGCAACTCTGTTGGAGACAGGGCGGTTTGTGCAAAAGCACGTCCATCCGGCGGAAAAAGTGGCGGATGCGCGGTTTGCCGCTGCCGCCACGCAGTACAACGACCACATCGAAGCCTCCGAGACCGACGACCGCACCGAGACCGCCGAGACCGCGGAGAGTGCCGCGACCACAGAGAGTGCCACCACCGCCCCGACCGCCGACGCCGTGGAGGACGCCGACCGCGCGGACAGCGAGGCGACCGAGGACAGCGCCGAGAACGAGGCGCGCCACCGCCGTGCAGCCGACGCCGGGGACACCACGTCCATGAGCGTGCTCGGCGCGTTGCTGCTGCGCCGCGGGGACCTGAGCGGCGCCGAGCCCTATCTGCGCGCGGCCACCGCCGACGGCGACCGCGCCGCCGCCAACAACCTGGGCGTCCTGCTGCACCAGCGCGGCTATCCGGACGAGGCGGCCGGCTGGTGGCGGATCGCCGCCGTCGCCGGTTCCGCCGCCGCCGCGCACGCGCTGGGCCGCCACTACCGCGAACGCGGGGACGAACCGGCCGCCGAGTACTGGCTGCGCCAGTCCGCCGAGCAGGGCCACGCGCTCGGGGCGTACGCCCTCGCCGACCTGCTGGAACACCGGAGCGACGTGGGCGCGGAGCGCTGGCTGCGCGCCGCCGCCGAGCAGGGCCACCGCGAGGCCGCCTACCGGCTCGCCCGGCTGCTGGAGCGCGGAGCCACCGACGACGCCTTCGGCCCCGGTCTCGGACCGCGCGGCGGCCGCGAGCGCTCCGCCGCGCGCCGCGACGACGGCCCGGTCGCCGGGCCCGACGCGGGTCGCGTGGGGGAGGCCGAGCAGTGGTACCGGCAGGCCGCCGCGCGGGGCCACCGCCGTGCCGCCCTGCATCTGGGCGCCATCCTCGAACAGCGCGCCGAGCCCAAGGAGGCCGGCCGCTGGTACCTGATGGCCGCCAAGGCCGGGGAGGCCCGTGCCGCCTGCGCGCTGGCCTTCCTGCTGCGGGACGCGGGAGACACCGAGAGCGCCGCCGTGTGGTGGCTGCGCGCCGCCCAGGACGGCGACGGCAACGCCGCCAACGCCCTCGGCGCGCTGCACGCGGCCCGCGGCGAACAGCAGACCGCCGAGCGCTGGTACCGCGCGGCGATGGACGCCGGAGACGTCAACGGCGCGTACAACCTCGGCCTGCTCTGCGCCGCCCAGGACCGTACGCCCCAGGCCGAGCAGTGGTACCGCCAGGCCGCGTACGCCGGGCACCGCGAGGCCGCCAACGCGCTGGCCGTGCTCCTGCTCCAGGCCGGGGACGCGACCGGGGCCGAACCCTGGTTCTCCAAGGCGGCCGAGGCGGGCAGCGTCGACGCCGCCTTCAACCTCGGCATCCTGCACGCCGGACGCGACGAGGACCGTACGGCCCTGCTCTGGTACGAGCGTGCCGCCGCGGCCGGGCACACCGAGGCCGCGCTCCAGGTCGGCATGGCCCTGCTGCACCACGGCGAGGAGCGCGAGGCCGAGCGCCATCTGCGCTGCGCGGCCGGGGGCGGCAGCGCCGAGGCCGCCTTCCGGCTGGCCGGGCTGCTCGACGCCCGGCAGCCCCCGCCCGGCCCGCCCGCCCTCGGGGAGCCGATGCCGCAGAAGAGCGAGTGCGAGGAGTGGTACGAGCGCGCGGCCGAGCAGGGGCACCGCCGCGCCCAGGTCCGCGTCGGCATGCTCGCCGCCGCGCGCGGGGACGTGGAGAGCGCCGGCCGCTGGTACCGGGAGGCCGCCGAGGCGGGCAGCCGCAACGGGGCCTTCAACCTCGGACTGCTCCTCGCCCGCGAGGGCAGCGAGCGCGAGGCCGCGCTCTGGTGGAGCCGGGCCGCCGCCGACGGCCACGGCCGGGCGGCGCTGAGGCTGGCCCTGCTGGCCGCGCGGCGGGGCGAACTGGCCGAGGGGCAGCGGTGGTGCGCGCGCGCCGTCGAGCTGGGCCCGGCCGAGGTCGCCGAGCGCGCGGCACGGCTGCGCGAGGCGCTGCACCAGGAGCTGACCGCGTAGGCCCGGTCCGGGACCCGCCCCCGGGCGGGCCCCGGACCGGCCCGCCTCAATGAATTTGCGCTGGTCCGGGGCGTCACGTACTGTTGGGTTCACCGACGCGGGGTGGAGCAGCTCGGTAGCTCGCTGGGCTCATAACCCAGAGGTCGCAGGTTCAAATCCTGTCCCCGCTACTGAAGACAGAGGGCCGGGTCCTGAAAAGGACCCGGCCCTCTGTGCGTGTCCGCGTGCCGGCAGCCGGTCAGGGCCGGTGGCCGACCGCCTCCTCGTACAGGGACCGGTTCACGGCCCTGTCCTCCGGTACGGGCGCGCCCTCGGAGACGCCCGCGTCGGCGTACGCCCGCTGGAGCCGGTCCGTCGTCCCCTTGCGGATCTCCCAGTCCATCCGCAGGGACGGGGTGGACTTCAGGGTGGCCTCGTCGATCTTCATCAGCCGGGCCAGTTCGGTGACGAAGGCAGGGCTGGATTTGTAGTCACCGGCGAAGTAGGTGTTCACCGTGCGGATGTAGGCGCGGAGGAAGGCGACGCCGGCGTCCGGGTCCTTGTGCAGGAGGTTCGGGCCGAACAGCAGACCGCCCAGCGGTTCGCCGAGCGGCTGGCCGCCGAGGAAGGCGTACCGCTTGTCGCCGTCGACCTTCCGCCAGACCGGGTCGAGCAGCCAGGCCGAGTCCACCCCGCCGTTGCGCAGTGCGGTGAGCACATCGGCGGAGCCCAGCTGCTGGAAGCTGATCCGGTCCAGTCCGCCGCCGTGCTTCTTGAGCGAGGTGTCCATGGCGTACGCGATCACGGAGCCCTTGCCGATCATCGTGCCGAGCTTCCGCCCCGCCATGTCCACGTGCTCGGCGCTCTCGCCGTCCTTGAGGCGCACCCACAGTCCGCTCCTGGAGCCCGGGTCGGGGGAGAAGTTGCCGGCGACCCAGGCGATCGCGAAGCCGCCGTTGATGCCGTTCATCACGGCGGCCTCGGGGGCGGCCCACTGGGCGTCCACATCGCCCTTGGCGAGCAGGGGCAGGGCGTCCGGGGTGGGCAGCACCTTCAGCTCGACGTCCAGCCCCTCCGCGGCGAACTCGCCCTTGGCGACGGCGACCTGGAGGGGTGCCACGTACTCGGCGCTCAACGTGCCGGTGGCCACGGTGATCTTCCGCTTCCCCGCCAGCGGCCGGGCGGCGGGCGCGCCCTTCTCGCAGCGGGCCGGCGCCCGGGTGGGGGAGAGGTCGGCGGGATCGGTCCAGCCGGTGGCGGAGCAGCCGGCCACGGGCGTCACGGTGCGGGGCGACGCGGCCGGGGCGGCACCGTCCGCGGGGTCGTTCGCGGCGCAGGCGGCCGCGCCGAGCAGGGAGACCGCGACGAGCAGCGCGGTGCGGGCGAGGGAAGGACGTATGCGCACAGTGCCTCCGTACGGGGAGCGGGTGGAGCCGTTCACGACTGGCCGCGGCCGCGGTCGCGCGGGGCCCACGGGGTGAGCACCCGGCCCGCGATCCGCACCACTTCGGAGAAGACGACGCCGAGCACGGCGACGCAGACGATGCCGACGAACATCACGTCGTTGCGGAACAGGGCGCGCGAGTCGAAGATCAGGTGCCCCAGCCCGTCGGCCGCCGCGATCTGCTCGGAGGCGACGATGACGAGGACCGCGACCCCGGCGGCGATACGGGCGCCGACCAGGACGGCCGGGAGCGAGGCGGGCAGCAGGATGTGCCGGAACATCTGCCAGGGCGAGGCGCCGAACACCTGCCCCGCGTCCCGGTGGCCGGACGGGACGGCGAGGACGGCCGCCATCGTCGAGATCCAGACGAAGAAGAAGACGGTGGCGGCGACCAGAGCGATCTGCGGCCCCTCGCCCAGGCCGAACATATTGAGGAACACCGGCAGCAGGGCCAGCTTCGGGACCACGTAGAGGGCGTCGAGCAGCGGTTCCAGGGCGGCTCTGACCAGGGCGAGCGAGCCCATCAGCAGCCCGAGGGCGTAGCCGGCGACGGTCCCGACGGCGTAGCCGCCGAGGACGCGCTTGAGGGTGGCCCGGACATCGGGCCACAGCTCGCCGTCGGCCGCGCGGTCCCAGCCGTCCGCGAGGATGGTGGAGGGCGCCGGGTAGACGCGCGCGTCGATCCAGGACCGGGCGGCGGCCAGCTGCCAGAGCAGGACGAGCACCAGCGGCACGGCGACGGCGAGCGCCACCTCCAGGGTGCGGCGCCTGCGGTGGGTGCGTACGGGATGCAGCTCCCGGGGGCCGGGGCGGCGGACCAGGAGCTGTTCGTCGGCGGGGGCGGACTTCACCGTGGTGCTCATGCGCGCACCGCCCCGGTGGTGACCTCGCCGCGCAGCAGCTCCCACAGTTCGCTCTTGAGCGCGGTGAACTCGGGCGCGGAGCGGACGGCGCCGGTGCGCGGCCGGGCGAACGGGGGCCGGCGTTCGGCGATGATCCGCCCCGGCCGGGCGGACATCACCAGCACGCGGTCGCCGAGCACCAGGGCCTCCTCCAGGCTGTGGGTGATGAAGAGCGTGGTGGTGCGGGTGGTCTGGGTGAGTTCCAGCAGTTCGTCCTGGAGGATCGTGCGCAGTTGGGCGTCGAGCGCGGCGAAGGGCTCGTCCATCAGCAGCAGTTCGGGTTCCACGGCGAGCGCGCGGGCGATCGCCACCCGCTGGCGCATCCCTCCGGAGAGTTCGGCCGGGTAGGCGTCGGCGAAGTCGGCCAGTCCCAGCCGGGCCAGCCAGTCGCGGGCCCGGCCGTCGGCCTCGCGGCGGGGCACGCGCTGGATGTCGAGGCCGAAGCGGACATTGGCCAGGACCGTCTTCCAGTCGTGGATCCCGTAGTCCTGGAAGATCATCGCCGCCGGACGCGGCGAGGCCGTACGGATCGACAGCTCGCCGGCGCTGGGGCGCAGCAGTCCGGCGGCGATTCTCAGCAGGGTGGACTTGCCGCAGCCGGAGGGGCCGACGAGGCAGGTGAACTCGCCGGGTGCGACATCGAGGTCGACGGGGCCGAGGGCGGCGAGGGCGCGGCTGCCGCGTCCGAAGGAGCGGGACAGGGCGCGGGCGCGCAGCTTGGGGGCGGTGGTGGGCGCGGCTGACGGGGGTGGGTTCGGGTGCGGGTCTCCCACGGGTCTCTCCTCGTACGGGTCGAGGTGCCCGGCCGTCCCGGGGGCGGCCGTGATCGCCGACGACGATATGACGGTCCGTCAGATTCGGGAAGGGGGTGCGCGCCGGATCGCCGGATCGCCGGAGGTGCGAGGTTCGGGTGGACGCGCGACGCCCCCGCCGGGAGGCCGGCGGGGGCGTCGGTGAGCGGGGTGGTTCAGCCGGTCGCGGCGCAGCTCGGGCAGATGCCCCGGTATGTCACCTCGACGCCGGAGACGGTGAAGCCGAAGCGCTCGCCGTCCGGCAGGTCGGCCAGCGGGTCGCCGGCGGGGTGCACGTCCCGGATCACGCCGCAGCGGCCGCACACCAGGTGATGGTGGGGGCGGTGGGCGTTCGGGTCGTAGCGCTTGGCCCGGCGGTCGGTGGTGACCTCGACGACCTCGCCGAGGGTCACCATCTCGCCCAGCGTGTTGTAGACGGTGGCGCGGGAGATCTCGGGCAGCCGGGTGACGGCGCGGGCGTGGACCTCGTCGGCCGTCAGGTGCACATGGTCCCCGTCGAGGACCTCGGCCACGACGCGCCGCTGCGCCGTCATGCGCCAGCCGCGTCCGCGCAGTCGCTCAAGGAGGTCACTCATGCGCACCAGCCTAACAGTGGTGTGGACCAGGTTCTGAACTGGTGTGACTTTGGACCCCAGATTGACTTGGACTTAGTCCAATGTAGGATCGATTTCGCAGAAGGCAGGGACAGGCCGCGCACGCCACGACCGCATCGCGGGAGACGGGTGGGGCGCGGGATCGACGCAGGAGGCGCACGTGACACAGGGACCGCTCACCACGGAGGCCGGCGCACCGGTGGCCGACAACCAGAACAGCGAGACCGCGGGTGCCGGCGGCCCGGTCCTCGTCCAGGACCAGTCGCTGATGGAGAAGCTCGCCCACTTCAACCGGGAGCGCATACCGGAGCGCGTGGTGCACGCCCGCGGCGCCGGCGCGTACGGCACGTTCACGCTGACTCGCGACGTCTCCCGGTGGACCCGGGCGAGGTTCCTCTCCGAGGTCGGCAAGCAGACCGAGACCTTCCTGCGGTTCTCCACCGTCGCGGGCAACCTGGGATCCGCCGACGCGGTGCGCGACCCGCGCGGCTTCGCGCTGAAGTTCTACACCGAGGACGGCAACTACGACCTCGTCGGCAACAACACCCCGGTGTTCTTCATCAAGGACGCCATCAAGTTCCCCGACTTCATCCACACCCAGAAGCGCGACCCGTACACCGGCTCCCAGGAGGCGGACAACGTCTGGGACTTCTGGGGGCTCTCGCCCGAGTCGACCCACCAGGTGACCTGGCTCTTCGGCGACCGGGGCATTCCGGCGACGCTGCGCCACATGAACGGCTACGGCTCGCACACCTACCAGTGGAACAACGAGGCCGGTGAGGTCTTCTGGGTCAAGTACCACTTCAAGACCGACCAGGGGATCAGGAACCTCACCCAGGACGAGGCGAACAAGCTCGCCGGTGAGGACCCGGACAGCCACCAGCGGGATCTGCGCGAGGCGATCGAGCGCGGCGACTTCCCGTCCTGGACCGTGCAGGTCCAGATCATGCCGGCGGCCGAGGCGGCGGCGTACCGCTTCAACCCGTTCGACCTCACCAAGGTGTGGCCGCACGCGGACTACCCGCCGATCGAGATCGGGAAGCTGGAGCTCAACCGCAACCCCGAGAACGTCTTCGCCGAGGTCGAGCAGTCGGTCTTCAGCCCGGCGCACTTCGTGCCCGGCATCGGCCCGTCCCCGGACAAGATGCTCCAGGGCCGTCTCTTCGCGTACGGCGACGCGCACCGCTACCGCGTCGGCATCAACGCCGACCACCTGCCGGTCAACCGCCCGCACGCCGCCGAGGCCCGGACCAACAGCCGGGACGGCTATCTCTACGACGGCCGTCACGCCGGCGCGAAGAACTACGAACCGAACAGCTTCGGCGGACCGGCCCAGACCGGCCGCCCGCTGTGGGAGTCCACCCCGGTCACGGGCGGCACCGGCACCCACGAGGCCCCGTCGCACGCCGAGGACGACGACTTCGTCCAGGCCGGGAACCTCTACCGGCTCTACTCCGAGGACGAGAAGGCCCGGCTGATCGACAACCTCGCGGGCTTCATCGCCAAGGTCTCGCGCGACGACATCGCCGAGCGCGCGATCGGCAACTTCCGCCGGGCCGACGCCGATTTCGGCAGGCGGCTGGAGGCCGCCGTCCGCGAGCTGCGCGGCTGACCGGAGCGGGTCTCAGCCCGCCAGCTCCACCGGACGGCGCCGGGCCGGCGTCCAGCAGCGGATGATGTCGCGCACCGAGACGATGCCGACCGGCCCGTCGCCGTCCAGCACGATCAGATGCCGGAAGCCGCCGTGCGTCATGGCCTCGGCCGCCTCCTCCAGGGTCCAGGTGGGGGCGGCGAAGACCACCTCGGTGGTGGTGTGGGCGGAGGCGGTCTCCGTGTCGGGGTCCTGGCCCGACCCGACCGCGTCGAGGATGTCGCGCTCGGTGAGGATGCCGAGGCCGCAGGTGTCGGGATCGTGCACCACGGCGGCTCCGATCCGGCGCGCCGACATCAGCCGGGCGGCGTGGCGCAGGGTGTGGGCCGGGCCGATGGTGAGGACCAGCGTGCTCATGGCGTCTCGGACGAGCATGGGGGAGCCACCTCCTTCGTGAAGCGGCCACGTGAGCCGATTCACAAGTTCACAAGTGGGGGGACTCTCAGAGTCGCACCGATACGGGGCGGCAACAAGGGGTGGTGAGGGACGTTCGAGGGGCGTGCGGTGGTGCGGCACGCCCCTCGAACGCCGTTCCGGCCCGGGAGGGCGCGGCGCTTCCGTCAGTAGCGCTGGTTCAGATAACCCAGCAGTTCGCGGTGGAGCGTCCCGTTCGAGGCCGCCGCGTTCCCGCCGTGCGGGCCGTCCACGCCGTCGAGACTCGTGAACCGGCCGCCCGCCTCCTCCACGATGATCGCGTTGGCCGCCATGTCCCACAGCGACAGCTCGGGCTCCGCGCAGATGTCGACCGACCCCTCGGCGACCATCATGTACGGCCAGAAGTCGCCGTAGCCGCGCGTGCGCCAGCAGGCCCGCGTCAGATCCAGGAAGCCGTCGAGCCGGCCCTGCTCCTCCCAGCCGGTCAGCGAGGAGTACGCGAACGAGGCGTCCGCGATCCGCTCCACCTGGGAGACCCGGATCCGGCTCGCCGAGGTCAGACTGCGGCCGGTGAACGCGCCCGCGCCCTTGGCCGCCCACCAGCGCCGGTTCAGCGCCGGGGCCGACACCACGCCGACCACCGGCCGGAAGCCGTGCTCCCCGGCCTCCATCAGGGAGATGAGCGTCGCCCAGACGGGAACGCCGCGCACATAGTTCTTGGTGCCGTCGATCGGGTCGATCACCCAGCGGCGCGGACCCGTCCCCTCGATCCCGTACTCCTCGCCGAGGATCGCGTCCCGCGGCCGTGCCCGCTGGAGATGGCCGCGGATCAGCTCCTCGGCGGCCTTGTCGGCCTCGCTCACCGGCGTCATGTCCGGCTTGGTCTCGACCTTGAGGTCCAGGGCCTTGAACCGGTCCATCGTCGCGGCGTCGGCGGCGTCCGCCAGCACGTGGGCGAGGCGCAGATCATCGTGGTAATCGGGCATGCGGTCACAGTATCCACCGCCGCCGGGGCGAGCCACAGGGCCCCGGAGGGCCGCGAGGACCCTTGACAGCACCGGAGACCCGCTCAAATCTGAAACCAGGATCCCCTGGGGCTTCGGGTGCATGGCGGTCCGGGAGGCGACGATGCCGACGGCGCGGGAGGCACTGCTGGACGCCGCGCACGCGGCGCTGTCCGCCCGGCCCTGGCCCGCCGTGCGCATGGTCGACGTGTCCGCCGCCGCCGGGGTCTCCCGGCAGACCCTCCACAACGAGTTCGGCGGCAAGGACGGACTGGCCGCCGCCCTCGTCGCGGGCGCCGCCACCCGCTATCTCGCCGGAGCCGAACGCGCCCTGGCGTCCCCCGGCTCCCCCGGCGACCGGCTGGCCGCCCTCGCCGCCTGGACGGTCCGCGCCACCCGGGCCGACGCCCTGGTCGCGGCCCTGCTCACCGGCCACTGGGACGCGCGCCTACCGCGACCCGCCGCCCTGTCCCGGCACCTGCCGCCCCAGGCCCGCCCCCGCACCGGCGCGGGGCCCCCGACCCCCGGCGAACTCCTCGGCCGGGTCCGTGACCGGGCCGTCGCCGTACTCACCGCCGGACACCCCGCAGGCGATCCGGCCGCCACCGCCGTGACCTGCGAACTGGCCCTGCGTCTCGCCCTCTCCTACGCCCTGGTGCCTCCGCCCCCGGGGCTGCCGGGGGACGGGATGCCGCTGGTGCGGGACGTGGTGGACCGGCTGCCGGACGTGGCCGCCTGAGCGGGGCGCGGCGGACGGATCAGTGGGAGGAGCCGGAGAGCTGGAGCCCGATGACCCCGAGGATGACCAGTGAGATCGACACCAGTTTGAGCGTGGAGACCACGTCGTTCAGGAAGATCATGCCGTAGATCGCGGTCCCCGCCGCGCCGATCCCGGTCCACACCGCGTACGCGGGCCCCACGTCGAGCTTCTTCAGCGAGAGCGTCAGCAGACCGAAGCTGCCCAGGGCGAACACGGCGAAGGCGATGGTCGGCCAGAGCCGGGTGAAGCCGTGCGAGAGCTTGAGGCAGACGGCGAAGCCGGTCTCCAGAAGTCCCGCGACCACGACCAGCAGCCACGCCATCGTCAGTGCCCTCCCACTCGGTGGCCGCCCAGGGCCATGGGCGTGATTATGCACTTACCGGTCGCGGGTGATCGCAAACGTCGCCCGGCCGGTCACCGCGCGTCGCCCGCCGGGCAGCCGCTCAGTCGCCCTCGCGCCGCTCCCGGGTGTCCAGCAGCCGCCGCAGCGAGTCCAGCCGCGCCGGATCCGCGTGCCCGGCCGCCACCCAGGCGTCCAGTGCGCATTCCGGTTGCCGGCTGTCGTGGGTGCAGCCGCGCGGGCACTCCTCGGCGCCGGGCTGGAGGTCGGGGAAGGCGTTGATGACCCGCGAGGGGTCGATGTGGTTCAGCCCGAAGGACCGGACGCCGGGGGTGTCGATCACCCAGCCCCGGTAGTCCGGCAGCGGCAGGGCGAGCGCCGAGGTGGTGGTGTGCCGGCCCCGGCCGGTGACCGCGTTGACGACCCCGGTGGTACGCCGTCTGTCCTTCGGCACGAGCGCGTTGACCAGGGTGGTCTTGCCGACGCCGGAGTGGCCGACGAAGGCGGTGACCCGGTCGTTCAGCTGCTCGCGGACCCGGTCCGCGGCGTCCCCGTTCTCCAGTTCCTCGCGGCTGGTCACGATGAACGGCACCCCCAGCGGGGTGTACGCCTCCAGCAGCTTCTCCGGGGAGGCCAGATCGGACTTGGTCAGCACGAGCAGCGGCGAGAGCCCGCCGTCGTACGCCGCCACCAGACAGCGGTCGATCATGCGCGGGCGGGGTTCCGGATCGGCCAGCGCCGTGACGATGGCCAGCTGGTCGGCGTTGGCCACGACCACGCGCTCGAAGGGGTCGTCGTCGTCCGCGGTCCGGCGCAGCACCGAGCGGCGCTCACCGATCCGGACGATCCGCGCCAGGGTGTCCTTGTCGCCGGAGAGGTCGCCGACCAGGGAGACGGTGTCGCCGACGACCGCGGCCTTGCGGCCGAGCTCGCGGGCCTTCATCGCCATGACCGTGCGGCCGTCGACCAGGCAGGTGAGCCGCCCGCGGTCCACGGTCAGGACCATGCCGTCCTCGGCGTCCTCGTGCTTGGGCCGGATGTTCGTCCGCGGCCGGTTGCCCTTGCGGTTGGGGCGGACGCGGACGTCGTCCTCGTCGGGGTTCTTGCCGTAGCGGCGCATGTCTCAGGCCCCGAGCATTCCGGTCCACATCCGCGGGAAGTCGGGCAGGGTCTTCGCGGTCGTCGCCACGTTCTCGATCTCCACTCCGGGGACGGCAAGGCCGATGACCGACCCGGCGGTGGCCATCCGGTGGTCGTCGTACGTATGGAAGGTACCGCCGTGCAGCGGTCGCGGCCGGATACGGAGGCCGTCCGCGGTCTCGGTGACGTCGCCGCCCAGCTCGTTGATCTCCTTGGTGAGGGCGGCCAGCCGGTCCGTCTCGTGCAGCCGCAGATGGGCCACGCCGCTCAGGGTGGAGGGGGAGTCGGCCAGGGCGGCGACGGCGGCGATGCCCGGGGTCAGCTCGCCGACCTCGCCGAGGTCGACGTCGATGCCGTGGATCCGGCCCGATCCGGTGAAGGTCAGCCCGTGCTCGGTCAGCTCGCAGGAGCCGCCCATCGCGGTGAAGATCTCGCGCAGCGCGTCACCGGGCTGCGTGGTGCGCAGCGGCCAGTCGGGAACGGTGACCCGGCCGCCGGTGACCAGCGCCGCGGCCAGGAACGGCTGGGCGTTGGACAGGTCCGGCTCGATGGTCAGATCGCGGCCCAGCAGCGCCGAGGGGGAGACCCGCCAGACGTTCGGCTCGCCGCCCGTCTCCGGCTCGTCGACCTGGGCGCCGACGGCCCGCAGCATGTCGACGGTCATCCGGATGTGCGGCATCGAGGGCAGCCGCTCGCCGGTGTGGCGGACCTCCACGCCCTGGTTGAAGCGCGGCGCCGACAGCAGCAGCGCCGAGACGAACTGGGAGGACGAGGAGGCGTCGATCGCCACCGGTCCGCCGTCCAGCGCCCCGCCGCCGTGCACCGTCATCGGCAGCCGGCCGCGGCCGTCGTCGTCGATCCGGGCGCCGAGCACCCGCAGGGCGTCGATGACCCCGGTCAGCGGGCGCTCGTAGGAGCGCGGGTCGCCGTCGAAGCGGACCGGGCCGTTCGCCAGCGTCGCCACCGGCGGCAGGAAGCGCATCACCGTGCCGGCGTTGCCGACGTCGACGGTGACCGCGCCGCGCAGACCGGCCGGGATGACCCGCCAGGCCTCGCCGGAACCGCCGCCGGAGGAGCTGGAGGACACCGTCTCCTCGATGCCCACGCCCATCGCGCGCAGCGCGTCGGCCATCAGCAGGGTGTCGCGCGAGCGCAGCGGGCGGCGCAGCCATCCCGGCTCGGCGGCGAGCGCGGCCAGGACCAGCGCGCGGTTGGTGACCGACTTCGATCCGGGCACGGTGACGGTGGCGTCGACGGGGCCGCTCGCGTGAGGGGCGGGCCACAGGGCAGGGTGCACGGAACTTTCGGTCATGGCCTCACTTTAGTGGTTCCCAACGAACCCCGATTTCGATCAAATGCGATGAAATCCGGGCGTAACCCTGACGTGGTAGAGGGTGCCCGCACCGTGCGGACCGGCATCGGTCACAGCCCCAGCAGCCAGCGCCCGCCACCGATCAGCGAGCAGAGCGACACCGCGTGGAACAGGAACAGCCACAGCGCCGCCGGGACGTCCGTCAGCCGGGAGAGCTGGTCCGCGTCCGAGTCCGGGGCCCCGCCGCGCCGCCGCTTGGACTGGAGCTCGAAGGGCGGCCGCACCCCGCCCATCAGCAGGAACCACACCACGCTGTACGCGAACAGCGACTGCCAGGCCGCCGAGGCCAGCCACGACATCAGCAGGAACAGCGAGCCGGTGAGGATCACCGTCAGCGCCCCGTACACATTGCGGATCATCACCAGCATCACCGCGAGCAGCGCCGTGGCCAGCCAGAGCAGCAGCGTGATCCGCCCGTTCACCAGCAGCCAGGCCCCGCCCAGCCCGAGGAGCGAGGGCGCGGTGTAGCCCGCCGCGGCCGTCAGCACCATCCCGATGCCGGTGGCCTTCCCCCGGCTCACCGTCAGTCCGCTGGTGTCCGAGTGCAGCCGGATGCCCGACAGCTGCCGCCCGGTGAGCAGCGCGACCAGCCCGTGGCCGCCCTCGTGGGCGATGGTGATCGCGTTGCGCGTGAGCCGCCATATGAGGTTCGGTACGACGGCGATCATCGCCGCCGTGGCCGTGACCACCACCAGCCACTGCTCCGGGGCGGGCTGGGTGCCGAAGACGCGGTCCCACAGGTGGCCGAGGTCGGTGCTGTCCATGGTGCGGGCGGCTCCTTGCGCTGTTGGCGTCCGGGCGGGGCGGCGGTCGTGGCAGTCTGGCACTTATGTGCGGACGGTATGCAGCGAGTCGGCGGCCCGAGGACCTGACCGGACTCTTCCAGGTGGAGAAGTGGGAACCGGCCGAGGAACTGGAACCCGATTACAACGTGGCGCCGACCAAGGAGGTCTACGCCGTACTGGAGCGTCCTGTGAAAGACGCCGACGACCGCCGTCCGGTTCGCCAGCTGCGCGCCCTGAAGTGGGGACTCGTCCCCTCCTGGGCCAAGAACCCGGACGGCGCCGCCCGGATGATCAACGCGCGCTCCGAGACGCTCCACGAGAAGCCGTCCTTCCGCCGCCCCTTCTCCGCCCGGCGCTGCATCCTGCCCGCCGACGGCTATTACGAGTGGGTGACCGGCGCCGAGGAGCGGCAGCTGGAGGAGACGGGCCGCCGCAAGCGCCCCCGCAAGCAGCCCTACTTCGTGACCCCGGCCGACGGTTCGGTCTTCGCCATGGCCGGAATCTACGAGTTCTGGCGCGACCGGACCCTGCCGGACGACCACCCCCGGGCCTGGTGGGTCACCTGCTCCGTCATCACCACCGAGGCCGAGACCACCCCGCTCGCCGTCGCCCCCGCCGACGGCCCGTCCGCCCTCGCCGACATCCACCCCCGGATGCCGCTGATGCTCACCCCCGACCGCTGGGACGCCTGGCTGGACCCCGCCCGCACCGACGTGGACGAACTGCGCGGACTGCTCACGCCCCCGCCCGGCGGCCTGATGCGCGCCTACCCGGTGGCCACCGCCGTCAGCAACGTCCGCAACAACGGCCCCGAACTCCTGGAGGAGCTGGCCGCCCCGGAGGTGGGCACCCTCTTCTGAACGACGCGCCGGACCCCGGCCCGCTTGCCCCGGCTTGGTTGGATGGGCGCGTGACAGCCTCCGAGACACAGCCCCGCACCGAGACGGTCGACACCGGGGCGGGCACCGCCCGGATCACCTGGGCGCCCGCCGAACGCCCCCGCCTCCTGCTCGCGCTCGGCCACGGCGCCGGGGGCGGCATCGAGGCCCGCGACCTCCGGGCCCTGGCCGCCGCCCTCCCCGCGCACGGGGTGGGCGTCGCCCTGGTGGAGCAGCCCTGGCGGGTCGCCGGGAAGAAGCTCGCGCCCGCCCCGAAGACCCTGGACACCGCCTGGCGCGGGCTCTGGCCGGCGCTGACCGCCCCCGGGCTCCCCGTCGTCGCGGGCGGCCGCAGCGCCGGCGCCCGGGTCGCCTGCCGCACCGCGGCCTCCCTCGGCGCCCGCGCGGTCCTCGCCCTGAGCTTTCCGCTGCACCCGCCGGGCCGCCCCGAGCGGAGCCGCGCCGACGAACTCCTCGGCACCGGTCTGCCGACGCTCGTCGTCCAGGGCGGCAACGACCCGTTCGGCCGCCCCGCCGAATTCCCTCCGGGCGACTACCGGACGGCCGAGGTCCCGCACGGCGACCACGGCTTCGCCGTACCGAAGAAGTCCGGTCTGACCGAGGCTCAGGCCATGGACGTGCTCACCACCGCGGTGACGGACTGGCTGGCCGGAATCGAGTGATCCACGCCCGGGAATGCCGGGTGGACGACCGCTGTTGTTCCGGACGTCGGTACACCAACGTCGTATGTGGAGAGGGAGTCCGTCGCATGGGTTCGACCATCTGCCCGCGCCGCTCGAACGCCGCTGACCTGGAGTGGACGGTGCTGCATGCGGCCAAGACCACTTCCGAGCGGGCCCGGGGCGGATCCAATCGACCCGCCGTCGCGGACCAAGGTCGACTATTCTCCGATGCGAGCGGCCCCGGTCTCGCGGCCGCCACAGCGTTGGAGGAGGTGGGTCCGGTCACAGGGACCGACACAGGGACCGACGACGGCCGCCCGCAGGAGACGACCGCCGAGCGAAACGCGCGCTTCGAGCGCGACGCGCTGGGCTTCCTCGACCAGATGTACTCGGCCGCGCTGCGCATGACGCGCAACCCCGCGGACGCCGAGGACCTGGTCCAGGAGACGTACGCGAAGGCCTACGGTTCCTTCCACCAGTTCCGTGAGGGCACCAACCTCAAGGCGTGGATGTACCGCATCCTCACCAACACCTTCATCAACTCGTACCGCAAGAAGCAGCGCGAACCCCAGCGCAGCGCCGCCGAGGAGATCGAGGACTGGCAGCTGGCGCGTGCCGAGTCGCACATGTCGACCGGTCTGCGCTCCGCCGAGTCCCAGGCGCTCGACCACCTTCCCGACTCCGACGTGAAGGCCGCACTGCAGGCGATCCCCGAGGAGTTCCGCATCGCGGTCTATCTCGCCGATGTCGAGGGCTTTGCCTACAAGGAGATCGCGGACATCATGGGAACCCCCATCGGTACGGTGATGTCCCGACTGCACCGGGGCCGCCGTCAACTGCGCGGCATGCTGGAGGACTACGCCCGTGACCGCGGGCTCGTCCCCGCCGGTGCCGGTGAGTCGGACGATCGGAAAGGCTCGGGCTCATGAGCTGCGGAGAGCCGCACGAGACGGAGTGCGCAGAGGTCCTCGACCACCTCTACGAGTTCCTGGACCGGGAGATGCCGGACAGTGACTGCACCAAGTTCGAGGTGCACTTCGGCGAGTGTTCGCCCTGCCTGGAGAAGTACGGCCTGGAGCAGGCCGTGAAGAAGCTCGTCAAGCGCTGCTGCGGCCAGGACGACGTCCCGGCCGATCTGCGCTCGAAGGTGATGGGCCGGATCGAGCTGATCCGGTCCGGGCAGGCGGTACCCGACCAGGACGTCGCGGTGGCCGACACCGAACTGCCGACCGCCACCAAGGACTGAGCATCACCCGAACGTGCTAATCGCCGACGACTCCGCTCGGCCGCGGAGCCCCGCTCGTTAGCCTGGCGCCTCCATTGGCGACCTGGGGGGCGGGCGGATCGGGTGAGAGCCACACGGCGCGCGGTGTGGGCGCACGTCCTGACCGTCGCGCTCCTCGCCACCGGGTGCGTCCTGCCCGCGCTGCTTCCCGGCGCGGGCACCGCCTGGACCACCGTCGGACTGCTCGCCGGGCTCTGTCTCCTGTGCGAGCTGCCCGGCCGCCGCCCCCTCCTCGGCGGCTCCGTGCCGATCACCGCCGGATCGGTCTTCCCGCTGCTCCTCGTCGCCGCCTTCCTGCTGCCGCCGGCCGCCGCCGCGCTCGTCGCGGTGCCCGGCTCCCTGGCCGGACGGGTCGAGAAGCCGCCGGCCGCCGCCCGCCGTGTCTGGCGGGCGGCGCGGCTCGCCGTCTCCGTCTGGGCGGCCTCCGCCGTCCACGCCCTGCTCGGCGGGGACGGCACCCTGCCCGGTGCCCTGCTCCCCGCCTGCGCCGCGGCGGCCGTCTTCAGCCTCGTCCTGACCGCCCTGGACGGCTCGATCCTCGTCGTCGCCGAACATCTGCCGCCGGCACGCGCCTGGAGCGGGCTGCTGCCGCGCGCGCTGGGCCCGCACCTGGTCCACGGACTGGCCGGACTGATGATGGCGATCCTCTGGAACAGCTCGTACGGGCCGCTGGCCGCGCTCTTCGTCCTGCTCCCCGTGTACCTCTCCTGCTGGGTCTTCGCCCAGTACCACCGGGAGGAGGCCGCGCACCGGGCCACGATCCGCGCCCTGGCGCAGGCCGTCGACATCAAGGACGCCTACACCCGGGGCCACGGCGAACGCGTCGGCCGCGCCTCCGTCCTGATCGCCCGGGAGCTGGGCATGGCCCGCGAACGCGTCGAGATGCTGCGCTTCGCCGGGATCCTCCACGACATCGGCAAGCTCGGTGTGCCCACCCGGGTCCTGCGCAAGGACGGCCCGCTCACCCCCCAGGAGCGCCGGGTGATCGAGCTGCACCCGGAGTACGGCCACGAGATCGTCCGGGGCATCGGCTTCCTCGGCGAGGCGCGGGCCGCGATCCTCCACCACCACGAGCGGCTCGACGGCAGCGGCTACCCCTACGGACTGTCCGGCCGCCGGATCCCCGAGTTCGCCCGCGTCGTCGCCGTCGCCGACGCCTTCGACGCCATGACCTCGACCCGGTCCTACCGGCCGGGCCGCCCGGTCCCGGCCGCCCTCGACGAACTCAAACGGTGCGCCGGCACCCAGTTCGACCCGCGCATGGTCCGAGCGCTCGCGCGCGGCCTGGAACGGCACGGCTGGGCCCCGAACGCGGTCACCGGCGACGAACTCCCCGGCCCCCGGCACGCGGCCCGCCCGGACCCTCCGGCGGACCGGCCCCCGCGGCACGGCCGCCCCGCCCCGTCCCGGCCGGCCGAGCGGTGAGCGCCGCCCTGTGCGTCCGGGGCGCGGCCCTGGCGCTCTGCGTCACCGCGCTCGCGCACACCCTCTGGCACGGCATCCACCAGCCCGGCCACGCCCTCGCCTTCGGACTGCTCATCACCGTCGGCGAGCTGGCCCGCCGGGGCGCCCTGCCGCAGGAGCGGGAGCCCGCGCCGCTCGGGGCCGCCGGGGCCCTCGCGTACGCGCTGCTCGGCCGCAGCGGCGGGGAGCCCACCGGCCACGGCGTGCTCCAGGTGATCGCCGTGCTCGTCGCCGCCCAGCTCGTCGCCTCGGTGCCCCACATCGCGCGCGGCAGCGGGCCGGGCCCCGACCGGCCGGCCCGCCGGGTCCTCACCGTCGCCTTCGCCGCCGTCTGCTTCCAGCCGCTGTACAACTCCGGCCGCTCCGCGTCCTGGTTCGGCGACGGACCGTACTACGCGGCCTTCCTGCTCGTGCTGCTCGGGCTCACCGCCCTGTGCGACGCGGTGCTCGGCGCCCTGCTGGCGCGCTCCCGCGCGGTGCCGCGCGGACTGCGCGCCGCGGGCGCCACCCCCGCACCGTACGGTCCGCTGCTCCGCGACGAGCTGCGCGGGCTGCTCGGCATCGGCTCGGCGGTCTGCGCCACGGGCGCGGTGATGGCGCTCGGGGTGGCCGCGGCCGGACTGTGGGCGCTGCCCGTGCTGTGCGTCCCCCTGCTGCTCACCCAGGTGTCGTTCCGGCGCTTCACGGCGGTGCGCACCACCTACCGGCAGACGATCGCCTCGCTGGCCCGCGCCACCGAGATCGCCGGATACACCCCGCCCGGCCATGCCCGCCGGGTGGCCGGGCTCTGCACGGCCGTGGGGCGTGAGATGGGTCTCTCCGGCAGCGAGCTGACCGTCCTGGAGTACGCGGCCCTGATGCACGACATCGGCCAGCTCTCGCTCGTCGACCCGGTGCCGGACGGGGCGACCGCGCCGCTGCCCGCCGCCGAGCAGCGCCGGATCGCCCTGCTCGGCGGGGCGGTGGTGCGGCAGACCGGGGTGGACCCTCGGGTGGCCGTCGTCGTGGAGTCGCAGGCCGACCCCTACCGCGAGCAGCCGCTGTCCGCCAGGATCGTCCGGGCGGTGAACGCATACGACGACCTGTGCGGGGAAGGTCCCAGCGGGCCGCTCGGAGCGCTGGAGCAGCTCAGGCTCGGGACGGGCCGGGACTACCAGCCGCAGGTCGTGGAATCGCTCGCCCGGGTTCTCGCCAGGGGCGGTCTGACCCCTGTCCCACCTGGGTAACCCATGGGTAATGAGCGGGTGCCCTGCCGGGCATGGTTGGATGCGAAGAGAGCGGAAAACGAGGGTGTCCAGTCGGGACAGGCGGGAATCGTGAGGATCTTCGGGAAGGTACGGCATCGGCCCTCCGCCTCTTGGCGGCAGGCCACGGACCGCGCGTTCACGCTGATCGGCGACGGCCGGTACGAGGACGCGGGCGCGCTGCTGACACGCGCGGCGGACCTGGAGCCCTGGCTCTCCGAGTCGTGGTTCAACCTGGCGCTGCTGCACAAGTTCCGGCACGACTGGGAGCAGGCCCGTGCCGCGGGTCTGCGGGCCGTCGCGCTGCTCGACAAGGAGTCCGGGGCCCCGGACTGGTGGAACGTGGGCATCGCCGCCACCGCGCTCCAGGACTGGCCGCTGGCCCGTCGCGCCTGGCAGGCGTACGGGCTGCGGGTGCCCGGCGGCGGGCAGCAGTCGCCCGCCGCGGCGAACGAGCCGGTCGGGATGGAGCTGGGCAGCGCCGCCGTGCGGCTGTCGCCGGAGGGCGAGGCCGAGGTGGTCTGGGGCCGCCGGCTGGACCCGGCCCGGATCGAGGTGCTGTCGATCCCGCTGCCGTCCTCCGGGCGCCGCTGGGGCGAGGTCGTCCTGCACGACGGGGTGCCGCACGGCGAGCGGATCACCGCGGCCGGGCCCTCGTACCCGGTCTTCGACGAGATCGAGCTGTGGGCCCCCTCGCCCGTGCCGACCTGGGTGGTGCTGCTGGAGGCGGCGACCGAGGCGGACCGGGACGCGCTGGAGCAGCTGGCCTCCGACGCCGGATTCGCCGCCGAGGACTGGTCCTCCTCCGTCCGGCTGCTCTGCCGGGCCTGCTCGGAGAGCCGGATGGAGAGCGACGAGGGCGACGGCGAGCACCTGGACCCGCACGACCACAGCGAGCCGGGCCACCCCGGCCCGCTCGGCCACCGCACCTCCGGCGAGCTGTGGGTGCCGGAGCGCGAATGCGGTCTGGCCGCCCCGGCCGGGCTGGTGCGCGGGCTGCTGGACGGCTGGGTGGCCGACAGCCCGGACAGCCGTGAGTGGCGGGATCTCGAAGAAGTCTGCTGACGGGTGCCCGTAGGCTGTACGGGCACCGGGTTCCGGTGCCGGTGCCGGGTGAGAAAGGCGTATGGCGGAGATGGCGCAGCAGGAGACGGACGAGCGGACCACCGGTGTCGACGAGGAGGGCTTCCTCATCGACACCGAGGACTGCGAGGCGCGGGAGACGGCCCACCGCGAGCGCGGTACGTCCCGCCCGATCACGGTGGTGGGCAATCCGGTCCTGCACAAGGAGTGCAAGGACGTGACCGTGTTCGACGAGGAGCTGGCCCGGCTCATCGACGACATGTTCGCGAGCCAGCGGACGGCGGAGGGCGTGGGCCTGGCCGCCAACCAGATCGGCGTCGACCTGAAGGTCTTCGTCTACGACTGCCCCGACGACGACGGCGTCCGGCACACGGGGGCCATCTGCAATCCGGTGCTGGAGGAGCTGGCGCCCGAGCAGCGCGTGCTGGACGACTCCAACGAGGGCTGCCTCTCGGTCCCGACCGCGTACGCCTCGCTGGCGCGCCCGGACTACGCCGTGGTGCGCGGGCAGGACGCCGAGGGCAGGCCGGTGCGGGTGCGGGGCAACGGCTACTTCGCCCGCTGCCTCCAGCACGAGACGGACCACCTGTACGGGTACCTGTACATCGACCGGCTCTCCAAGCGCGACCGCAAGGACGCGCTGCGGCAGATGGCGGAGAACACCCCGCGCTACGAGACCGTCCCGAACGACTGAGACCGTGTGACGGCTGGGACCGTGGTGAACGTCCGTGACCACGGTGAACGGCCGATCGCGACCGCAGGCCCCGTCCCGGAACCCCGGGACGGGGCCTGCGGCCTCTCACTCGACGGTCAACTTCCGTTCCTACGCGCGTAGTTGACGCGCGTTGACTCCTCCGACAGGCTTTCCCCCCACAGAGTCTCCGTCAGAGGGAGCCCCCCATGCTCAGACGTTCCGCACGCCTCCTGCTCGGCCTTGTCATGATCATGGCATCGGCCTTGGGCGGGGTGGTGCTCACCGCCTCCTCGGCCCAGGCCGACGGCTGCTACACCTGGACCCGGACCCTCTCCCCGGGGGCCACCGGCAACGATGTCGTCCAGCTCCAGATCCGGGTGGCCGGATACCCCGGGTACAACTCCGTGCTCGCCATCGACGGCTCCTACGGGCCCGCCACCACGGCCGCCGTCAAGCGCTTCCAGGCCGCCTACGGACTGGCCGCCGACGGCATCGCCGGCCCCGCCACGCAGTCGAAGATCTACGCCCTCCAGGACAACGACTGCACCCCCGCCCACTTCACGTACGCCGAGCTGAACCGGTGCAACAGCACCTGGTCGGGCGGGGCCGTCGCGGCCGGAACGGCCAAGGCCAACGCGCTCAGCACCATGTGGAAGCTGGAGGCGCTGCGCCACGCCCTCGGCGACCGCCCCATCAACATCAACAGCGGATTCCGCTCGTACTCCTGCAACAGTGCCGTCGGCGGTGCCTCCGGCAGTCGCCATCTGTACGGTGACGCGGCCGACCTCGGCGGAATCGCGTTCTGCACCCTCGCCAAGCAGGCCCGCTACCACGGCTTCCGGGGCATCCTCGGCCCCGGCTACCCCGACCACAACGACCACGTCCACGTGAACCAGGGCCCGACGCACTTCTGGTCGGCGCCCAACTGCGGCATCTGACACCGCGGAGGGGGCCGTCGGACGTCCGGCGGCCCCCTCCCGTGCGTCCGGCCTCAGGCCGCCTCGGTGAGCGCGTCCGGCCCGCGGAAGGTCCTGCGGTACGCCTGCGGGGTGGTCCCGAGCGCGCGGACGAACTGGTGGCGCAGGGCCGCCGCGTTCCCGAAGCCCGTCCGCCCGGCGATCGTGTCCATCGTCTCGTCGGAGGTCTCCAGCAGATGCTGGGCCAGCAGGACCCGCTGGCGCAGCAGCCAGCGGTAGGGCGTGGTGCCGGTCTCCTGCTGGAAGCGCCGGGCGAAGGTGCGCGGCGACATATGGGTCTGGGCGGCCAGCTGCTCCACGGTCATCTCCTGTTCGAGATGGCGCTCCATCCACGCCAGCGTCTCGCCGACCGTGTCGCAGCGGTCGCGGGGCAGCGGGCGCTGGATGTACTGCGCCTGGCCGCCGTCGCGGTGCGGCGGCACCACCATGCGGCGCGCGATCCCGTTGGCCGCGGCCGGACCGTACGCCTGCCGGACCAGATGCAGACAGGCGTCGATGCCGGCGGCCGTGCCCGCCGAGGTGATGACCGGCCCGTCGTCCACGTACAGCACGTCCGGCTCCACCCGGGCGCGCGGGAAGCGCTGGGCCAGGACGTCCGCGTGCCTCCAGTGCGTGGTGCAGCGCCGGCCGTCGAGCAGCCCGGCCGCGCCCAGCAGGAACGCCCCCGAGCAGACGCTGAGCACCCGCGCGCCCCGGTCCACGGCCCGCCGCAGCGCGTCCAGGACCTCCTCGGGGAACTCCCGGTCGCCGAAGCGGCTGCCGGCCGGGACCGCGATCAGATCGGCCTCCTCCAGCCGGTCGAGGCCGTACGGGGTGTGGATGGTGAACCCCGCGTGGGTGCGCAGTTCGGGGCCCTCGGCGGAGACCACCGCGAAATCGTGCACCGGCAGTCCGTCGTCGCTGCGGTCGAGTCCGAAGACCTCGCACAGCACGCCGAGTTCGAAGGGGTGGACGTCGTCGAGCATCAGGGCGGCGACATTCTTCAGCATGACCCCAGTGTGGCAGTAATTCGATGCTCCATGACAGTCCTGCCACTGACGCTCCGGCGTGCGAGCGACGACAGTAGAGACATGAACGCAATCGTGAACATCCTGGGCATATCGGCCGTCATCGTCCTCGTCCTGACCCCCGCCCTCCTCGGCATCGCCCGCGAGCGGCGCATCGACCACGCCCTGCGCGAGGCGGAACGCAGCCGCGCCACCGAACCCCCCGGAACGGCGGACGCCGCACGGCCGGTGGCGGCCGCACGGCGTCCGTACGTCAGAAGCTGGGCGCGCGTCTGAAGGCTCTAGAAGTCGTCGTCGAACCCGACCGTGCCCTCCACCGCCACCTGGTACGCCGAGGGGCGGCGCTCGAAGAAGTTGGTCAGCTCCTGGACCCCCTGGAGCTCCATGAAGGAGAACGGGTTCTCCGAGCCGTACACCGCCGGGAAGCCCAGCCTGGTCAGCCGCTGGTCGGCGACGCACTCCAGGTACTGGCGCATCGAATCGGTGTTCATCCCCGGCAGCCCGTCCCCGCACAGATCGCGGCCGAACTGCAGCTCCGCCTCGACGGCCTCCCGCAGCATGGCGGTGACCTGCCGCTCCAGCTCCTCGTCGAAGAGCTCGGGCTCCTCCTTGCGGACCGTGTCCACCACCTCGAAGGCGAAGTTCATGTGCATGGTCTCGTCGCGGAACACCCAGTTGGTGCCCGTGGCGAGACCGTGCAGCAGCCCGCGCGAACGGAACCAGTACACGTAGGCGAACGCACCGTAGAAGAACAGTCCCTCGATGCACGCCGCGAAGCAGATCAGGTTCAGCAGGAAGCGGCGGCGGTCGGCCTTCGTCTCCAGCCGGTCGATCTTCTCGACCGAATCCATCCACCGGAAGCAGAACTGCGCCTTCTCCCGGATCGACGGAATGTTCTCCACCGCCGCGAACGCCGCGGCCCGGTCCTCCGGATCGGGCAGATAGGTGTCGAGCAGCGTCAGATAGAACTGGACGTGCACGGCCTCCTCGAAGAGCTGCCGCGACAGGTACAGCCGCGCCTCGGGGGAGTTGATGTGCTTGTACAGCGTCAGCACCAGATTGTTGGAGACGATCGAGTCCCCCGTCGCGAAGAACGCGACCAGCCGGCCGATCATGTGCTGCTCACCCGGTGAGAGCCGGGCCAGATCGGCCACGTCCGAGTGGAGGTCGACCTCCTCGACCGTCCAGGTGTTCTTGATCGCGTCCCGGTAGCGCTCGTAGAAGTCCGGGTAGCGCATCGGCCGCAGCGTCAGCTCGAAGCCCGGGTCCAGCAGGTTCTTGCGGTCGTCGGTGCTCACTGGCAGGCCTCGCAGGATTCGGGATTTTCGAGGGAGCAGGCGATCGCGTCCGCGTCCGGCGCCGGCGCCTGCGCGGGGACGGCGGCGCCGGAGGCCGCACGCGCGATCCGGGTCGCCGGACGGGACCGCAGGTAGTACGTCGTCTTCAGCCCCTGCTTCCAGGCGTACGCGTACATCGAGGAGAGCTTGCCGATCGTCGGCGTCTCCAGGAACAGGTTGAGCGACTGGCTCTGGTCGAGGTACGGCGTACGGGCGGCCGCCATGTCGATCAGGCCGCGCTGCGGGATCTCCCACGCCGTGCGGTACAGCGCCCGCACCTCCTCGGGGATCCAGGCGAAACCCTGCACCGAGCCGCTCGCCTCGCGCAGCGCCTCACGGGTCCGCGCGTCCCAGACGCCGAGCGCCTTCAGCTCCTCCACCAGATAGCCGTTGACCTGGAGGAACTCACCGCTGAGCGTCTCGCGCTTGAACAGGTTGGACACCTGCGGCTCGATGCACTCGTACACCCCGGCGATCGAGGCGATCGTCGCGGTCGGCGCGACGGCCAGCAGCAGCGCGTTGCGCATCCCGGTCCGCGCCACCCGGGCGCGCAGCGCCTCCCAGCGCTCCGGCCAGGCCGGCTCCGTGGCGTAGTGGTCCGGGTGCAGCACACCGCGGGCGGCACGCGTCTCGGACCAGGCGGGGAGGGGGCCGGAGCGCTCCGCGAGATCGCACGACGCCTCGTACGCGGCGAGCATGATCCGCTCCGAGATCCGCGTGGACAGCGCACGGGCCTCCGCGGAGTCGAAGGGCAGCCGCAGCTTGAAGAAGACGTCCTGGAGCCCCATCGCGCCCAGCCCCACCGGGCGCCAGCGGGCGTTGGACCGGGCGGCCTGCTCGGTCGGGTAGAAGTTGATGTCGACGACCCGGTCCAGGAAGGTCACGGCCGTGCGGACGGTGGCGTCCAGCCGCTCCCAGTCGATCGTGCCGCCCTCGACGAACGCGCCGAGGTTGACGGAGCCCAGGTTGCAGACGGCCGTCTCGCCGTCGTCGGTGACCTCCAGGATCTCGGTGCACAGGTTCGAGGAGTGCACCACGCGGCCCGGCTCGGCCGTCTGGTTCGCGGTCCGGTTGGAGGCGTCCTTGAACGTCATCCAGCCCTGCCCGGTCTGGGCCAGCGTCCGCATCATCCTGCCGTACAGCTCACGGGCCGGCAGGGTCCTGCGCGCCAGGCCCCGGGCCTCGGCGTCCCGGTACGCCGCGTCGAACTCCTCGCCCCACAGGTCCACCAGCTCCGGCACGTCCGACGGCGAGAACAGCGACCAGGCGCCGTCCGCCTCCACCCGGCGCATGAACTCGTCCGGGATCCAGTGCGCCAGATTGAGGTTGTGCGTGCGCCGCTGGTCCTCGCCGGTGTTGTCGCGCAGTTCCAGGAACTCCTCGATGTCCGCGTGCCAGGTCTCCAGGTAGACCGCGGCCGCGCCCTTGCGCCGGCCGCCCTGGTTCACCGCCGCCACCGAGGCGTCGAGCGTCTTCAGGAACGGCACGATGCCGTTGGAGTGCCCGTTGGTGCCCCGGATCAGCGAACCCCGGGCGCGGATGCGGGAGTACGGCAGACCGATGCCGCCCGCGTGCTTGGAGAGCCGCGCCACCTGGTGGTAGCGGTCGTAGATCGAGTCCAGCTCGTCGAGCGGCGAGTCCAGCAGATAGCAGGAGGACATCTGCGGGTGGCGGGTGCCGGAGTTGAAGAGCGTGGGGGAGGAGGGCAGATAGTCCAGCCGGCTCATCAGCCCGTACAGCGCGGCGACCTCGTCCAGGGCGCGCGCCGACTCGTCCTCGGCCAGTCCCGCGGCGACCCGCAGCATGAAGTGCTGGGGCGTCTCGACGACCTGGCGGGTGTGCGGGTGGCGCAGCAGATAGCGGCTGTGCAGGGTGCGCAGCCCGAAGTAGCCGAAGCGGTCGTCGGCCCCCTCGGCGAGCGCCTTCTCCACCAGCGCGTCCAGCGCACCCGCGTGCCGCGCCGTGAACGCCGCGGTGCGGTCCGCGATCAGTCCCTCGCGGTGACCCACGGCGACCGAGGCGGAGAACGAGGTGGCGCCCTGCCCGGCCGCCTCCTGGGCGATGGCCAGGGTCAGCAGACGGGCGGCGAGCCGGGAGTAGGCGGGGTCCTCGGAGATGAGCCCCGCGGCGGCCTCGGTGGCCAGCGACCGCAGTTCGGCCTCGTCCGCGCGGGCGCTGCGGCCGCGCAGCGCGGCGGCGGCGACCCGTCCGGGGTCGGTGTCGGGCAGATCCGCGGTGAGCGCGGTCAGGGTCCGCAGCAGCGCGGCCCCCGGTCCGTCGTCCGTGGTTCCCGTTGACTCGGCCGCTGAGACCGGATCGGCTGGCGCGATGGTCACCTGGTGCTCTCCCTCGCTCGGCTCGGGGCCGTCGGGAGCGCGGGGCAGCCGGGCGGAGCGGCACCCGGACAGGGCGGCACTCCGTGCGGCGTCCACCGGCCCATCCACGAGGCCCGGACGTCTGGGCACCCGGTTCGGTCGAGCCGGGTGCGCTGTCGGCAGGTCCTCGGACTGGAGGTGCGCGAAAGCGCACCGAACACACCGTTGCGGGACAGTTCCGGATTCGCACCGGATTCCCCTGCGGCGACAGCGAGCACGAGCATACATGTGGGGGCCGCCGGATGAGGCAGCCCCCACATGTTGTGTCGTACGCGAACTCAGACGGAGGAGCGCAGCTCCAGCCGGTAGGTCAGCAGCTTCAGGTCGTCGATCGGATCCCAGTCCCGCTCGGGGGTCCGCACGAAGCCGAGGCGCTCGTAGATCCGGTGCGCCCCGTACATGGTCGGCTGGGTCGACAGGACCAGGCCCGTGACGCCTTCGGTGGCCCGTGCGCGGGCGATGCAGGCCCGTACGAGCGCCTCGCCCGCACCGGCCCCGCGAGCCTCCCGGGCGACCGCCAGCATCCGGAACTCCGCCTCGTCCGGCCGCGCGATGTCCGCCCAGGGATTGCCGGGCGGCGCGTAGGTGACCCCGCCCAGCACCCGCCCAGCGGCGTCCGCGGCCACCAGCACCTCGGCCTCGGCGGCCCGCCGGGCCACGTCGCGCAGCTTCAGCAGATACGGATCGCCGGTGCCGAAGTCCAGCAGATCGTCACCGAGATAGGCCTCGGCGGTGATCTCGCCGAGAAGGGCGTGCTCCGAGGGCTCGACCGGCCGGATCGTCATGTCCATGGGCGGAGTGTGCCCCACACCCCCGCCCGGTCCGCAACCGGGTTACCGCGCCCGCGCGCGAACGGGCCGCCGCGCCCCCGGCCCGCGGGGGTGCGACGGCCCGTGACCTCGTGTCAGTGGCCGCCCGGCGCACCGGCGGTGGCCGGCGGGAGCACCTCGGACACCCCCGGGTCGCCCGAGTCCGCCGTGTAGTCCTCCGGGGAGGTCTCGTCGACGCCCGCGGGGGCCTTCAGGGCGTTCAGCACGAACGTGAGGACCACCACCACGACGACGTTGAGCACGAAGGCGGTCAGACCGATGTAGCCGATCTCGCCGAGGCCCGGGATCTCCTTGGAGGAGCCGCCGAAGTGCTTCTGCGTCGGGCTCGCCACCCCGTACGCGGCGGCGGTGCCGTAGATCATGCCGACCGCCCAGCCGGCCAGCAGCGCCCAGCGGTGGAACCAGCGGGTGAAGAGCCCGCCGACCAGGGCCGGCATGGTCTGGAGGATCCAGATCCCGCCCAGCAGCTGGAAGTTGATCGCGACCGTCTTGTCCATGGTGAGGACGAAGGCGAGGGCGCCGACCTTCACCAGCAGCGACACCAGCTTGGAGACCTTGGTCTCCTGCTCGGGCGTCGCGTCGGGCTTCAGGAAGTCCTTGTAGATGTTGCGGGTGAACAGGTTGGCCGCCGCGATGGACATGATCGCGGCGGGCACCAGCGCGCCGATGCCGATGGCGGCGAAGGCCACGCCCGCGAACCAGTCCGGGAACATGTTCTCGAACAGCTGCGGGATCGCCAGCTGGCCGTTGTCCACCTTGACCCCGGCGGCGATCGCCATGAACCCGAGCAGGGCGAGCAGGCCCAGCATCAGCGAGTACAGCGGCAGGATCGTGGTGTTGCGGCGGATCACGTCACGGCTGCGGCTGGAGAGCGTCGCCGTGATCGAGTGCGGGTACATGAACAGCGCCAGCGCGGAGCCGAGTGCCAGCGTGGCGTATCCCCAGTGCCCGGCCTCGCCCGGGGCCAGCGCCCCGGTCGGCTTGCCGCCGGGCGGCCCGGCGAACTTGTCCGCCGCGGCGGAGAAGATGTCGTCGAAGCCGCCGAGCTTGATCGGGATGTAGATGATCGCCACGGCGATGACCAGGTAGATCAGCCCGTCCTTGACGAAGGCGATCAGCGCGGGCGCGCGCAGCCCGGAGGAGTAGGTGTACGCGGCGAGCACCGCGAACGCGAGCAGCAGCGGCAGGTCCTTGACGAACCAGTTGGTGTTCTCGCCGCCGCCGACGCCCATCACGTCCAGCACCGCCTGGATGCCGACGAGTTGGAGCGCGATGTACGGCATGGTCGCCAGGATGCCGGTGACGGCGACCGCCAGCGACAGCCCCTTGGAACCGAAGCGGCCCCGGACGAAGTCCGAGGTGGTGACGTAGCCGTGCTTGTGCGACACCGACCAGAGCCGGGGCAGGAAGGTGAAGATCAGCGGGTAGACCAGGATGGTGTAGGGCACCGCGAAGAAGCCGGCCGCGCCCGCCGCGTAGATCGCCGCCGGGACGGCGACGAAGGTGTACGCGGTGTAGAGGTCGCCGCCGAGCAGGAACCAGGTGACCCAGGTGCCGAACGACCGTCCGCCCAGGCCCCATTCGTCGAGGCTGGCCTCGTTCTCCGCCTTGCGCCAGCGGGCCGCCATGAAGCCCATGACGGTCACGGCCACGAAGAAGAAGATGAAGACGCCGAGCGCGACGCCGTTCACGCCGTCCTTCATGCCGACTCACCCCCCTTGCGGGCGCGCTGGTCGCGCTGCCACAGCTTGTACGCGATCATGGTGAGTGCCGTGGAGATGAGCACCCAGAGCATCTGGTACCAGTAGAAGAACGGGATCCCGATGAAGGTCGGGTCGATCTTCGCGTACGAACCGACCCACAGCATCGCCACGAACGGCGCGACGAGGCACAGGGCGATGACCACCCGGACCGGGGTGATGGTGGGTGGTTTCTCGTCAGGATCTGCTGACATGGCGGCGACTCCGTCCCCTCGCTGAGCACCTGTAATGCGCAGGAAATCTAGGGCAGTGTCCCGGCCACCGTCACCCCCCGTCCGCATTGCGGTCCGGCAACGGTCCTCGTGAGGCGTACGGCTGGTCGAAATGGCCTTATGTGTCGGGGAGTTGGTCCAGACCAATGAGGGTGCGGGTGCCGATTCCGGGCAGCGGAAAGCCCCCGTGGAAGGGCTCCCACGGGGGCTTCGGTTCCGGTGGCCGGAAGAGGCCGCCCCGGTCAGTCCAGCGGCCGCTTCAGACGCGCCACGAACTTGTACCGGTCGCCCCGGTAGACCGACCGCACCCACTCGACGGGCTCGCCCTGCTCGTCCAGCGAGTGACGGGACAGCATCAGCATCGGCAGGCCCACGTCCGTACCGAGCAGACCGGCCTCGCGCGGGGTGGCCAGCGAGGTCTCGATGGTCTCCTCGGCCTCGGCCAGCCGCACGTCGTACACCTCGGCCAGGGCCGTGTAGAGGGAGGTGTACTTCACGAGCGAACGCCGCAGCGCCGGGAAGCGTTTGGCCGAGAGATGGGTGGTCTCGATGGCCATCGGCTCACCGCTGGCCAGGCGGAGCCGCTCGATCCGCAGCACCCGCCCGCCCGCGTTGATGTCGAGCAGCCCGGCCAGGGTGTCGTCGGCCGTCACATAGCCGATGTCCAGGAGCTGGGACGTGGGTTCCAGCCCCTGGGCGCGCATGTCCTCGGTGTACGAGGTCAGCTGCAGGGCCTGCGAGACCTTCGGCTTGGCGACGAAGGTCCCCTTCCCCTGGATGCGCTCCAGCCGGCCCTCCACGACCAGCTCCTGGAGCGCCTGGCGCACGGTGGTGCGCGAGGTGTCGAACTCGGCGGCCAGGGTCCGCTCCGGGGGCACGGGTGTGCCCGGCGGCATGGTGTCCGTCATGTCGAGGAGATGTCGCTTCAGCCGGTAGTACTTCGGGACGCGTGCGGTGCGCGTGCCCGCACCCGCGCCCGTCTCGTTCTCCGCACTGCCCCCGTCGGCACCCATGGCCCGCCTTCCCGACTGCTGCGTTGCTGCCGTCACCGGCTCCTCCGTCTGTCGCGGCTCACATGGTGGCACGGTCCGGTCACGGCTCGTCGCCCTCCCTCAGGTGTCGGTCCTATAACGGACGCGAGTGCACTTCTTATACACCCTTGACACCCCTAAAGGTCTAGGCCAAGCTCCCGGTACTGGTCTAAACCATTAAAGACCAGGTCCCAGCCCCAGCAGTACTCGTCGGCGTTGTCTTGCGTGGTGGCAGGGGGTTGCAGCATCCCTGAGGAGGGTGGCGTGAAGCGCAAGCTCATCGCGGCGATCGGCGTCGCGGGCATGTTGGTTTCCATCGCGGCGTGTGGTTCGGACGACGACAAGGCGTCGTCGAAGGACCCGAAGGACCGCAAGGAAACGCTCACTGTCTGGCTGATGTCGGACGCGCAGAGCACGTGGCCCGAACTGGTCAAGGACGTCAACAGCCAGTTCAAGGCGAAGTACCCCAACGTCAAGGTCAACGTCCAGTACCAGACGTGGGCGGACAAGGCCAAGAAGCTGGACGCCGCTCTGGCCGGCGACAAGTACCCGGACGTGGTCGAGCTCGGTAACACCGAGACGATGACCTACATCCTCAACGGGGCCCTCGGCGAGATCGACCCGAAGAAGTACGAGAACTCGGACACCTGGATCAAGGGTCTCAAGGACACCTGCTCCTTCGAGGGCAAGCAGTACTGCGTTCCTTACTACGCCGGCGCCCGCGTAGCGATCTACAACAAGGACATGTTCAAGGCCGGCACCGGCAAGGACACCCTCCCCGCCACCCAGGACGAGCTGACCGCCGCGCTCGACAAGATCGGCGAGAAGTACGGCAAGGACAAGGCGTTCTCGCCGCTGTACCTGCCGGGCCGCTACTGGTACGCCGCGATGTCCTACGTCGCCGCCGAGGGCGGGTCCATCGCCAAGTACGACGAGGGCAAGAAGGAGTGGAAGTCCACTCTGTCGACGCCGGAGGCCCAGAAGGGCATCACCGACTTCGTCGAGCTCGTCAAGAAGTACAACCACGGCGACAAGACCAAGGACGAGGCGGACCACGCCAACGTCATGGCCAACGAGAAGACCGCTCTTCTCTACGGCAACGGCTGGGAGGCCGGCAGCGTCGTCGACTCCAAGGCGAACGGCAACCCGAAGCTGAAGGACAAGATCCTCACGGCGGGTATGCCCGGCCCGAACGGCAAGGCGCTCCCCTCCTTCATCGGCGGCTCCGACCTCGCCACCATCTCCAAGTCGAAGATCCAGGATCTCGGCGAGGAGTGGATCTCGATGTTCACCTCCGAGAAGTCGGAGGAGGTTCTCGCCTCGAAGAACATCCTTCCGAACAACACCAAGCAGCTTGAGCCCCTGAAGGCCAAGCCGGAGACCGCGGCCATCGCCAACGCCGTGCCGGACGCCTGGTTCACCCCGATCGCCCCCGGCTGGACCGCGATCGAGAAGAAGGAAACGCTCGAGATCATGCTGCTCGACATCATCAAGGGCAAGTCGGTCGAGGAGGCCACCAAGGCCGCCGACGCGGAGATCGACTCGATGATCAACAAGGAGTCCTGAGCCCCGAGCTCACGGAGTCCGAGCCGGTGAGCGTGTGAGGCACCGACTCATCTGATCGTCCACGGGGGTGGTGGGCCCGAAAGGGGCTGCCACCCCCGTCCTCCGGTACCCGGTCCGAAACGGAAGGCAAGCACAATGAGTGCCGCCGATATGAAAGCAGCCGACCCGCCGGTGTCCGTCCCGCGGGCCCCTGAGGGTGCGGATCCTCAGCTCGCGAGAAACGTGAACCGTAAACCGCGGAAGGCCGGCGCTCTGCTGCCGTACCTCCTCATAGCACCGGCGTTCATCGCCATCGCCGCAGTCTTCGTCTGGCCGTTCATCAAGACCGTCATCATGTCCTTCCAGGACGTGGGCCGGCGCGAGCTGTGGTCCGGCGCGGACGCTCCCTGGGTCGGATTCGACCAGTTCACCAACATCCTCGGCGACGGCGAGTTCTGGGACGTCGTCTGGCGGACGATCATCTTCATGGTCGTCTGCGTGGCCGCCACCATGGCCGGCGGGCTCGGCCTGGCCATGATCATGCAGCGGATGTCCACCTGGGTCCGGCTGCTGCTGACCGCCGCGCTGGTCGCCGCCTGGTCGATGCCGCTGCTGGTCGCCACCTCCATCTTCCGGTGGTTCGCGGACTCCGACTACGGCGTCCTCAACATGGTGCTCGACAAGTACCTCGGGATCGACGCGCAGGGCCACAACTGGTTCCTCGACCCGAAGCAGGGCTTCGTCATCATCGGCTCGGTCGTCGTCTGGGGAGCCATCCCCTTCGTCACCGTGACGCTCTACGCCGCGCTCACCCAGGTCCCCAAGGAGCTGGAGGAGGCCGCGTCCCTGGACGGTGCCGGAACCACCGGGGTCTTCCGCTACGTCACGTGGCCGGTCATCAAGCCCGTCTTCCAGATGGTCGCCACCCTCTCCGTGCTGTGGGACTTCAACGTCTTCGCCCAGATCTTCCTGATGCGCGGCAACAAGCCGGAGCCGGAGTACTCCGTCCTCGGCATCTACTCGTTCGAGAAGGCATTCGAGTCCAACTCGTTCAGCCAGGGCGCTGCCATCTCGCTCATCACGGTCCTGCTGCTGTCCGGCGTCGCCGTGTACTACCTGCGCCAGCTGCTCAAGATCGGAGAGGTCGAGTGAGCACCTCCACCCCCCAGGTCCTCCGCCCGGACCGCAAGAAGAGCCGGATCGGCTACAACATCGCCGGCCTCGTGGCCTTCGTGCTCATGGCCTTCCCGGTCTACTGGCTGGTCATCAGCGCCCTGCGCCCCAACGCCGAGATCCGCAGCTACGACCAGACGCTCTGGCCGTCGTCGATCACGTTCGACAACTTCTCGCGCGCGATCAAGCAGCCGAACTTCGGCACGGCCATCGAGTCCAGCCTGATCGTCTGCGGCGTCGCCGTCCTGGGCGGCATGCTGCTCGCGACCATCGCCGCGTTCGCCATCGGCCGGTTCCAGTTCCGCGGCCGCAAGTTCTTCATGATCGTGCTGCTCGTCGTCCAGCTGCTGCCCCCGACGGCCATGCTGATCCCCATCTACATCCAGCTGAACGACCTCGGCGGGCTGAACGAGTACTGGGGCGTCATCGTCATCTACCTCGTCTCCACCCTGCCGTTCGCCACCTGGATGATCCGCGGCTTCGTGATCAACATCCCGCAGGAGCTGGAGGAGTCGGCCATGGTCGACGGCTGCAGCCGGATGGGCGCCTTCTGGCGGGTCACCTTCCCGCTGCTGGCCCCCGGCCTCGCCGCCGCCTCGATCTTCTCGCTCATCACGGCCTGGAACGAGTACCTGCTCGCCTACGTCGTCCTCCAGGACAACGACAAGTACACCCTCAACGTGTGGCTGATGAACTTCACGACCTCGCGAGGCATCGACTACGGCGCGCTGATGGCCGCATCCACACTGATCGCCATTCCGGTCGTGGCCTTCTTCCTGCTGGTGCAGAAGCACATGGCAACCGGCCTCACCTCCGGCGCCGTGAAGGGATAACGCCTCCCATGACCACCCTCGTTTCCAGCACGGACACCGTCACGCGCGACGCCCTCGCGGTGCTCCAGCCGGGCTTCACCGGCACCACGGCTCCCGAGTGGCTGCTGCGCCGGGTCTCCGAAGGCCTCTCCTCCGTCGGCCTCTTCGGCCGCAACATCGAATCGCCCGAGCAGCTCGCCGCGCTCACCGCCCAGCTCCGGGCCGAGCGCGACGACGTCCTCGTCGCGATCGACGAGGAGGGCGGTGACGTCACACGGCTGGAGGTGCGCCACGGCTCGTCCTTCCCGGGCAACCTCGCGCTCGGCCACGTCGACGACACCGACCTGACCCGCGACGTCGCCCGGGAGCTGGGCCGCCGGCTCGCCGCCTGCGGCGTCAACCTCAACTGGGCGCCCTCCGCGGACGTCAACTCCAACCCCGGCAACCCGGTCATCGGCGTCCGCTCCTTCGGCGCCGACCCCCACCTGGTCGCCCGGCACACCGCCGCCTACGTCGAGGGCCTCCAGGCCGCCGGCGTCGCCGCCTGCACCAAGCACTTCCCGGGGCACGGCGACACCGCGGTCGACTCCCATCACGCGCTGCCCCGCATCGACGTGGACCTGGAGACCCTGCACGCCCGCGAACTGGTCCCGTTCCGGGCGGCCATCGCGGCCGGCTCCAAGTCCGTGATGAGCGCGCACATCCTGCTCCCGGCGCTCGACCCGGACCGCCCCGCCACCCTCAGCCCGCAGATCCTCACCGGTCTGCTGCGCCGGGAGCTGGGCTACGAGGGCCTGATCGTCACCGACGCCGTGGAGATGCAGGCCATCGCCTCGACGTACGGCATCGAGCGGGGCTCCGTCCTCGCGATCGCGGCGGGTGCCGACGCCCTGTGCGTCGGCGGCGGCCTCGACGATGACGAAACGGTCCTGCGGCTGCGCGACGCCCTCGTCGCGGCCGTCCGCACCGGTGATCTGCCCGAGGAGCGGCTGGCCGACGCCGCTGCCCGGGTGAGGGCCCTCGCGTCCTGGACGCAGCGGGTCCGGGGGGCTGTCCCGGAGCCGGGCGCGGCAGTGCAGGAGGGGACCGCGCCCGGCACCGGACACGGTGTCCCGTCCGACATCGGCCTGATCGCCGCGCGCCGCGCGGTGAAGGTCACCGGCTCCGCCGAGCCGCTGACCGGCCCGGCCTACGTGGCCGCGTTCACCCCGGTCGCCAACATCGCGGTCGGCGACGAGACCCCCTGGGGCGTCGCCGCCGAGCTGGCCCGGCTGGTGCCGGGCACCGGGACCGACACGTACGACGGCGGCGCCGAGGACCCGGCGGCCGCGGTGCTCGCGGCCGCGGGGGAGCGGCGCATCGTCGCGGTGGTGCGCGACGCGCACCGCCACGCGTGGATGGCGGGGGCGCTCGACGCGCTGCTGGAGAGCCGTCCCGACACGGTCGTGGTCGAGATGGGCGTGCCCCAGGCCGAGCCCCGGGGAGCCCTGCACATCGCCACGCACGGCGCCGCGCGGGTCTGCGGCACGGCGGCCGCCGAGGTCATCGTGGCCGGCCACACGGGCGCCTGACGCCCCGGGGCCACCCGAGACGAGAGGGCCGGGACACCGAACGGTGTCCCGGCCCTTTCGCGTACGCCGGTTCAGATGCCCTGCCAGGCCGGCTTCGCCGCGTAGGTGGCGCGGAAGTAGTCGGCCAGCTTCAGCTTGGAGGCCGCCGCCTCGTCGACGACGACCGTCGCGTGCGGGTGCAGCTGGAGCGCCGATGCGGGCACGATCGAGGCGACCGGACCCTCCACCGTCTGGGCCACCGCGTCCGCCTTGCCCTCGCCCGTGGCGAGCAGGATCGGGTGCCGGGCCTCCAGGATCGTGCCGATGCCCTGGGTGATGACGTGGTGCGGCACCTGCTCGATGTCGTCGTCGAAGAAGCGCGCGTTGTCGACCCGGGTCTGCTCGGTCAGCGTCTTGATCCGGGTGCGGGAGGCCAGCGAGGAGCACGGCTCGTTGAAGCCGATGTGGCCGTCGGTGCCGATGCCGAGCAGCTGGAGGTCGACCCCGCCCGCCTCGGCGAGCGCCTTGTCGTACGCCTCACAGGCGGCCTGGACGTCCTCGGCGCTGCCGTCGGGGCCCATGAAGGAGGACTCGGAGAGGCCGAGCGGCTCGACGACCTCGCGCAGCACCACGGAGCGGTAGGACTCCGGGTGGCCCGCCGGCAGCCCGACGTACTCGTCGAGCTGGCAGATCCGGGCGCGCGAGGCGTCCACGGCGCCGGAGCGGACCTTGGCGGCCAGCGCCTGGTAGATGGGCAGCGGGGTCGAGCCGGTGGCAACGCCGAGAAGTGCGTCGGGCTTACGGCCGAGCAGGGCACCGATGGCCTCTGCGATCAGTTCGCCGCCTGCCTTGGCGTCCGGGACGATGACAACTTCCACGCGGGGCCTGCCGATCTAGAGTGACGTCATGTGGTATAGACCAATCAAAGGCATAATCTAGCAGAACTCGCGCCCCCGGACACGGCTGTGGGGGGCCCGTCGGGCGAACGGCGGAAGGCCGTCCGGGCGACCCGCCCCCGCGGTCCGCTGGTGGCCCCCGGCCCGCGGTCCGCTGGTGGCCCCCCGGCCCCCGTGGTCGACTGGGACCCATGCATCGCGACACCGCGCGGGAGGTACCAGACATGACCGCCACGTACCCGGCGGACGAGAACGAGCGTCCCGGCCGGATCATGGCCGGGGAGATGGCCGAGCAGCCCGCGATGCTCCGCCGCGTCCTCGGCCGAGGGGCCCCCGCCATCCGCGCGGTGGCCGCCGAGATCGCCGCCCGCGCCCCCCGCTTCGTCCTGCTCACCGCGCGCGGCAGCTCCGACAACGCCGCGCTGTACGCGAAGTACCTGCTGGAGATCAACCTCGGGCTGCCCTGCGGACTGGCCTCGATGTCCACCACCACCGCGTACGGCGCGAAGCCCGACCTCAGGGACGTCCTGGTCGTCACCGTCAGCCAGTCCGGCGGCTCGCCCGACCTGGTCGCCTCCACCCGCGCGGCCCGGGAGGCGGGAGCCGTCACCCTGGCCGTGACCAACAGCCCGGACTCGCCGCTGGCCGCGGTCTCCGAATACCACATCGACATCCTGGCGGGCCCGGAGAAGGCCCTCCCGGCCACCAAGACGTACACCGCCTCGCTGCTCTCCCTCTACCTCTTCACGGAGGGCCTGAGGGGCGGCGACGGGGCGGCCGCCGAGGTCCTGCCGGACCTCGCGGAGGCGGTCCTGGCCCGCCGGGACGAGGTGCGGGCCCTGGCGTCCCGCTACCGCTTCGCCGGGCGCATGGTCATCACCTCGCGCGGCTACGGCTACCCGACGGCCAAGGAGGCCGCGCTCAAGCTCATGGAGACCAGCTACATCCCCGCGCTGTCCTACTCCGGAGCGGACCTCCTGCACGGCCCGCTCGCCATGGTCGACAACGTCTCCCCGGTGATCGCCGTGGTCCCCGAGGGCCGGGGCGGCGAGGCCCTGCGGCCCGTGCTCGACCGGCTGCGCGGGCGGGGCGCCGATCTCTTCGTGGTCGGGGCGGGGCCGCGGGTGGAGGAGGCCTCGGCGGGCTTCGTGCTGCCGACGGCCGGGGTCGCCGAGGAGGTCCAGCCGGTGCTGGAGATCCTGCCGCTGCAACTGCTCGCCTACGAGGTGACGATCGCCCGGGGCCAGGACCCCGACGCGCCGCGCGCGCTCGCCAAGGTCACCGAGACCCGCTGACCGGGTCCGGAAAAACCCGCGGGCCGCGGCGCCTGGCCGGGACCCTCAGCCCGACCGGCACCGCAGCCCGGAGGAGGACCGCCCTCGCGGGCGGCCGGCTCGGCCGGCGGTGTGCGGTGCCCCCGGCCGGGGGGAGGCGCCTGCGCGGTCAGGGCAGAGAGCGCGGCGGCCTCGTTCCGCCCTCCTGTGCGGGGAGAGCGGAGCCTTGTCTTGAGCATTGTGGACTAGACCATTAACCCCTGTCCATCTGTGGGGTACGACAATTTCCGGCCCTTCTGTATGCACGGACGGGCGGGCCGCCCGGTTCGGCGCTGTGCGCGTGCGCGGGTACGCTCGCACCCGTGCCCTCCATGAACGACCTCGTACGCCAGCACACCGCCCTGAGCGATTCCGACCTGGAATGGCTCCACCTGCTGGTCTCGGAATGGCAGCTGCTCTCCGACCTGTCCTTCGCCGACCTCGTTCTCTGGGTCCCCACCCGCGACGGCACCCGCTATGTGTCCGTGGCCCAGATGCGGCCCAACACCGGCCCCACCTCCTACCAGGACGACATGGTCGGCCATCTGGTGCCGCGCGGCCGCAGGCCGCTGCTGGACGCCGCTCTGGACGAGGGCCGGATCGTGCGCGAGGGCGACCCGGAGTGGCGCGAGGAGGTGCCCGTACGGGTCGAGTCGATCCCCGTCCGCAGGGAGGGCCGGGTCCTCGGCGTCATCGCCCGCAACACCAACCTCCTCACCGTCCGCACCCCCTCGCGGCTGGAGCTCACCTACCTCCAGTCCGCCTCCGATCTGGCGCAGATGATCGCGGCCGGATCCTTTCCCTTCCCCGGCCAGCAGGTCGACATGGACGCCTCGCCCCGGGTCGGCGACGGGCTGATCCGGCTCGACGCCGACGGCGTGGTGCAGTACGCCAGCCCCAACGGCCTCTCCGCCTACCACCGGCTCGGCCTCGCCTCCGACCTGGTCGGCCAGCACCTCGGCGGCATCACCGCCGAACTCGCCCCCTCCCGGGGCCCGGTGGACGAGGCCCTGGTCAAAATGGCCAGCGGCTACGCGCCCCGTGAGTTCGAGGTCGAGTGCGCCGGCGGGGTCATCCAGCTCCGTGCCATCCCGCTCAAGCCCAAGGGCGTCCGCATCGGCTCCCTGGTCCTGCTCCGCGACGTCACGGAACTGCGCCGCCGCGAACGCGAGTTGATCACCAAGGACGCCACCATCCGGGAGATCCACCACCGGGTGAAGAACAACCTCCAGACGGTGGCCGCCCTGTTGAGGCTCCAGGCCCGCCGGATGGACTCCCCCCAGGGCCGGGAGGCGCTCAACGAGGCGGTCAGGCGCGTCGGTTCGATCGCCATCGTCCATGAGACGCTGTCCCAGAATCTGGACGAGCGGGTGGAGTTCGACGAGATCGCCGACCGGGTCATCGCGATGGTCGCGGAGATCTCGCCCGGCAAGGTCACCTGCCGCCGCACCGGACGGTTCGGCATCCTCGACGCCGAAGTGGCCACCCCACTGGCGATGGTTCTCACCGAAGTGATGCAGAACGCCCTGGAACACGCCTTCGGCGTCGCCGAGTCGGGCACCGTCGAGGTCTCCGCGGTCCGCGGCGGCCCGTCCGCCGAGGCGCGGCTGCTGATCACCGTGCAGGACGACGGCTGCGGACTGCCCGAGGGCTTCGACCCGCAGCGGGCCGGCAACCTCGGACTCCAGATCGTGCGGACCCTGGTGGAGGGGGAGCTGGGCGGCACCTTCGGCATGGTCCCCGCTCCGGAGCGCGGGACGCAGGTGGTCCTCGACATTCCGGTCCGCGCCGAGAAGTAGTCTCCGCCGCCGCCCTCGGGCGGCGGCGCGCACAGCAGAGAGCCCGGACCGTGGGTGACGGTCCGGGCTCTCTGGTCAAGCATGCGCTTCGGGGGTACTGCGCGCTGCGACTCGGGGGGCGGGATGGTGCGTACGCGCTGTACGCGCCGCCTGGCTGAGGTTCGTAGCGGTGGCGTCGGTCAGGCGCTGGCGTTGCGCGCCCGGTTACGAGCGGCGCGGCGCTTCATTGCGCGGCGCTCGTCCTCGCTGAGGCCACCCCAGACGCCGGAGTCCTGGCCGGACTCGAGCGCCCACTGCAGGCACTGCTCCATGACGGGGCAGCGACGGCAGACGGCCTTGGCTTCCTCGATCTGCAGCAGCGCAGGACCGGTGTTGCCGATGGGGAAGAACAGCTCGGGGTCTTCCTCACGACAAACGGCGTTGTGACGCCAGTCCATGGCTGCTACCTCTCCTTGGTATTACGTAACTGTTGCTTGTGAATGTGAACGCTTTCACGAATCCCTCCGCACGAGTCGGGCCGACGCCCAGATGAACTGGTTGTGGACCTGTGCGGTGAGGAGGGGTTCTGGCTCTCAGTGGAGGCTGGTGTTGCGGGCCGTCCCGATCGCCATGTAGAGATTCGCAAACCTCGGCGACGGATACAACCCCTTCTGGAAAGTTTTTTTTGATTCCTCGGTGTCGGCTAGGTCACAGCCGTACTTCTAGAGGGTGGAGCCCAGTCCAAACGTTCGAGTTAAAGGACTTTGGTCCCTTCCACTCACACAATCACACGCAGTGCACGGCGAACGCCTGTGAACGTCACACTCGTACGCAGTCCCAAGTGGTCGCCGTCCATCTGGAAGGGCAGCGGCGCCTTGGAATGCAAGGTGAAGTCCGTGAGGTCGTGCAGGGAAACGGCGTGCTTGCCGCGCGGGCCCTTCTCGGGGCTCGACGTCAGCAGCTGGGTCGCGTAGCGGGTGACCGCCGGGGTGGAGAGTTTCCGCAGGCCGAGGACGTCGAGCCCGGTGTCGAAGGAGGCGCGGGGGGAGGCGTACATCGGCTTGTTCCCCAGATACGTCCAGGGCGCCGTGTTGCAGATTATGGAGAGCGCCAGATCGGTGACCGGATCCTGTCCGGGCACCTCCAGCGTGATCGCTCCCTTGCGCCGGTTCGGTTCCTCCAGGAATTGCCGGACGACCTGGCGCACATAGAGCGCGTGCGTCGAACGCTTGCCGCGCTCCCGGTGCTGTTCGACCCGGCCGACCACACCCGCGTCGAATCCGAGACCGGCGCAGAAGGTGAACCAGCGCGCGGGCACGGATTCGTCCTCGGAGCCCGGGGTGCCGGCCGCCAGACCGAGCCCCACCGTGCGCTCCGTACGGTTCGCCAGGGCGTCCAGGATCGCGCCGGTCGCCTCCACCGCGTCGTTCGGCAGCCCGAGGGCGCGGGCGAAGACATTGGTGGAGCCGCCGGGGACCACGGCCAGCTTCGGCAGGTGGTCGATGTCGGGGCCGTTGTGCAGCAGCCCGTTCACGACCTCGTTGACCGTGCCGTCGCCGCCGAGGGCCACCACGAGATCGATGTCGTCGCTCTCGGCGGCCTGCCGTCCCAGGTCCCGCGCGTGCCCGCGGTACTCCGTGGTCACGGCCTCCAGCTTCATCTCGCTGGCCAGCGCGTGGATGAGCACGTCACGGGTCCGCGCACTGGTGGTGGTAGCAGCTGGATTGACCACGAGAAGTGCGCGCATGACCGCCAGACTACCTATCGCGGCGCACGGGTCTGAAGTCCTGCCCGCAGGGCATCACGCTGCGTGAGGGTGCGGGCGCGGTGGGCCCACGCGGCGGAGCCGGGCCGGCGGCACGGCGACCCCGGCTTCGCTTTCGCGGCCCCGGGATGCCAACCTGCAGGGGTGAGTACTCAGGAGAACGCGCCCTCGCCGCTGCCGATGGCCGAGCCCCCCAAACCGGCCAGGATCGCGCTCGTGGCCGGACTCAACGTCCTGGAGGGCGCCGCCCTCGTCGTCGGCGGCGTCTACATGCTCGTCATGGGACTGCTCGGCCGCCCGGACAGTCCGCAGCAGGCGGAGATGGGCGGGCTGACGCTGATCGCGCTCGGGCTGATCCCGCTGGCCGCCGCCCGGGGACTGCTCCGCCGCCGCAGCTGGAGCCGGGGACCGGCGCTGATCACGCAGATCATCGCGCTGCCGGTGGCCTGGACCCTCCTCCGCTCGCACGGCGCGCTGATCCCCGCCGGGATCGTGCTCGCCGCCGTCGCGCTCACCGCGCTCTTCCAGCTGGCCAGGCCCGCGACCATCCAGGCCCTCGGCATCCGCAGGCCTGGGGCGGACCCCGGCACGGACACCGGGGCCTGAACCCGGTCCGCCACCCGTCGGACTCCTCCGCCGGGGTCCTCCCGCCGGAAGTCTCCCGCCGGAAGTCTCCCGCCGGGGTCCTCCCGTGCGGACGCCTACTCCTCGACGAGCAGCCGCTCGCGCAGCTGGGCCAGGGTGCGGGCCAGCAGCCGGGAGACGTGCATCTGCGAGATGCCGACCTCCTGCGCGATCTGCGACTGGGTCATGTTGCCGAAGAACCGCAGCAGCAGGATCCGCTTCTCGCGCGGCGGAAGGTCCTCCAGCAGCGGTTTCAGCGACTCCCGGTACTCGACGCCCTCCAGGGCCTCGTCCTCCGAACCCAGCGTGTCCGCGACCGCGGGGGACTCGTCGTCCGTGTCCGGCACGTCCAGCGAGAGCGTGCTGTACGCATTGGCCGATTCCAGCCCCTCCAGGACCTCTTCCTCGGAGATGCCCAGCCGCTCCGCCAGTTCGTGCACCGTGGGCGAGCGGCCGTGCAGCTGGGAGAGCTCCGCGGTCGCCGAGGTCAGCGAGAGCCGCAGCTCCTGGAGACGGCGCGGCACCCGCACCGCCCAGCCCTTGTCGCGGAAGTGCCGCTTGATCTCGCCGACGACCGTCGGCGTCGCGTACGTCGAGAACTCGACGCCGCGCTCCGGGTCGAAGCGGTCCACCGACTTGATCAGACCGATCGTGGCGACCTGGGTGAGGTCGTCCAGCGGCTCCCCGCGGTTGCGGAAGCGCCGGGCCAGATGCTCCACCAGCGGCAGATGCATCCGCACCAGCCGGTTGCGCAGCTCGGCCTTCTCCGGCGAGCCGTCGGGCAGCTTGCCCAGCTCGATGAACAACGCCCGCGCCCCGCTGCGGTCGTGTGGGTCGTGGTGTCCGTGCTCGCTCATCTGGCCTGCCCGCTCCGCCTGCGACTGCTCCACCGCGACCGTACGGCCCGCGGGCCTCTGCACCCCGTCCACCGCACGGGCGAGGTCCGCCCCGTCCACCGGATGAGGCAGGGCCTGCTGCTCGGGGATGCCCGCTGGGCGCGCCACCCCCGGTCGGATCGTCTCGTCCCGCACCGGACCGTCCCCGTTCCCGTCGCTCACGCCGGCCCGGGTCCCGCGCCGCGCTGTTTGTACAGGCTGATGCTGACCGTGTTGTCGTCGCCGACCGAGGAGTCGACCTTTCCGGCCAGTGCGGAGAGCACCGTCCAGGCGAAGGTGTCGCGCTCCGGTGCCCGGCCGTCGGTGGTCGGTGCCGCCACCGTCACCTCGAGCGAATCGTCGACGAGCCGGAACACGCAGCTGAGGACGGAACCGGGCACGGCCTGCTGGAGCAGGATCGCGCAGGCCTCGTCGACCGCGATGCGAAGGTCCTCGATCTCGTCGAGCGTGAAGTCCAAACGGGCTGCGAGACCGGCCGTGGCCGTTCTCAGCACCGACAGGTAGGCACCCGCAGCGGGCAGCCGGACCTCTACGAAGTCCTGATTCCCGGGCTCGCCTGCGATCTGGGACACCCTCACCTCCAAGGTGGCACAAACTCGTTCGAGGATCCGGGAAGGGCGCCCCGGAGCCATGTGGTACGTCTTCGGTTCTTGGTCCGGCGACGCTATCGCGATCCATGATGCCGTGTCGTCGAAACCCCGTCCCATGACTGTCACTCATGGTAAGCCCATGAGCACACACAGTGCCTAGGGGTGTGTGGTGGTCAATTACGAACAACAGGCGCCGGTTTGACGTACCCAGACGTCACACGATCGAACCGTCCTCGAAGCACCAGCGCCAGCTCTCGCCGGGTTCGAAGCTCCGCATCACCGCGTGACCGGTCTCCTTGAAGTGCCCCGTCGCATGCTGTCCGGGCGAGGAATCGCAGCAGCCGACATGGCCGCATATCAGGCAGAGTCGCAGCTGTACGGGGTGGGTGCCGGTCTCCTCGCACCCGGGACAGGTCACCGTGAGGGGTGTGGGTTCGGGGCGCGGCAGATTCGAGACGTGCGGGCACTCACTCATGATGGCCAGGTTACGACGGATGTGAGGACCTCCGAGATGGACGCTCTGCCCCTGGTGGCACTGGTCGCGGCGAGCGCCGCGGTGGCGGGACTGGCCCGCCGGACCCCGGTGCCCGCCCCCCTGCTGCTGGTGGCCCTGGGGCTGATCGGGGCGTACGTGCCGGGGGTGCCCGACTACACCCTGGACGCGCACATCGTGCTTCCGCTCCTGCTGCCGCCGCTGCTCTACACCGCCGCGGTGGACAGCTCGTACCTGGACCTGCGGGCCAACGTCCGCCCCGTCGCGCTGCTCTCGGTCGGCTACGTACTGTTCGCGACGGTGGCGGTGGGGTGGCTGGCGTACCGGCTGGTGCCCGATCTGCCGCTCACCGCGGCCCTGGTGCTCGGCGCGGTGATCGCCCCGCCGGACGCCGTGACCGCCGCGGCCATCGCCCGCAGGGTCGGTCTCCCGGCCCGCGTCACCACGATCCTCCAGGGCGAGTCCCTGGTGAACGACGCCACCGCGATCACCGCCTACAAGGTGGCGCTGGCCGCCGCCGTGGGCGAGGGGATGAGCTGGGGCGAGGGCGTCGGGGAGTTCCTGCTGGCCTCGGTCGGCGGCGTCGGGGTCGGCCTGCTCCTCATGGTGCCGCTGCACTGGCTGCGCACCCACCTGACCGAACCGCTCCTCCAGAACACCCTGTCGCTGCTGATCCCCTTCGTCGCCTACGCGGCGGCCGAGCGCGTGCACGCCTCGGGTGTGCTCGCCGTGGTCGTCGTCGCCCTCTATCTGGGCCACCGCTCCTGGCAGGTCGACTTCGCCACCCGGCTCCAGGAGGCGGCCGTCTGGAAGATGGTCGCGTTCGTCCTGGAGTCGGCCGTCTTCACCCTGATCGGCCTCCAGCTGCCCGTCGTCCTGAAGGGGCTCGGCGCGTACGCCGTCGACGAGGCCCTCTGGTACGCGGTCGCGGTGTTCCTGGCGGTCGTCGTGGTCCGGTTCGTCTGGGTCTACCCCGCCACCTATCTGCCGCGCGTGCTGTCCGCGCGCATCAGGAGAAGGGAGCCCGAGACCAACTGGACCTCGCCGCTGATCGTCGGCTGGGCCGGGATGCGCGGGGTCGTCTCGCTGGCCATCGCCTTCTCCATCCCGATGGTGACGAGCGCCGGCGACGACTTCCCGGCCCGCAACCTCGTGCTGTTCCTCACCTTCACCACGGTCATCGGCACCCTGGTGATCCAGGGCCTCACCCTGCCGGTGCTCGTACGCCTGCTGAAGCTCCCCGGTCGTGACGCGCGGGCCGAGACGCTGGCCGAGGCGCAGGCCCAGAGCCAGGCGTCCGCGGCGGCCGAGGCGCGTCTGGAGGAGCTGCTCGCCGACCGGCGCAACCATCTGCCCCAGCCCCTCACGGACCGGCTGCGCACCGTGCTGGAGCGCCGCCGCAACGCCGTGTGGGAACGGCTGGGCGCGGCCAACCCGGTCACCGGGGAGTCCGCCGACGACACCTACCGCCGGCTGGCCGGCGAGATGATCGAGGCCGAGCGCGAGGTCTTCGTCCGGCTGCGGGACGAGCGGAGCATCGACGACGAGATGATGCGCACCCTGCTGAGGCGGCTGGACCTGGAGGAGGCGGCGGCCTACCGGGAGGAGTCCGGCTGAGCCGGGGCGTCACCGGCCGGCTCCGGGCGCCCGGTGACGACGGCCGCGACCGTGGTGCCGGCCGGGAAGGCACCCTCCTCGGCGAGCGCGGTGAGGGCGTACAGGAGTTTGGCCACATAGAGCCGTTCGACCGGCAGTCCGTGGCGGTCCTCGAACGCGTCGGCGAAGGCGTGCAGCGCGGGGGTGGTCCGGGCGTAGCCGCCGAAGTGGAAGCGCTCCTCCAGCCGCCAGTCGCCGGCCGGCCCGCCGAACGCCTCGTGCTGGAGGGCGCGCACGGTGTCGCCGAGGAAGCCGCCGCGCAGCACCGGGACGCCGAGGGCGCGCTGACCGGGGGCCAGTCCGGCGGCGAGCCCGGCCAGCGTGCCGCCGGTTCCGCAGGCGACCGCCACCACGTCCGCCGCCCCGCGCAGTTCGCGCCCCAGCTCCGTACAGCCGCGCGCGGCCGCGGCGTTGCTGCCGCCCTCCGGGACGACCACGCAGTCCTCGTGGCCCCTCAGCAGCTCCGCCAGGACGCCGGGGTCGTCCTTCGCCCGGTAGGTCCGGCGGTCCACGAAGCGCAGCCGCATCCCGTCGGCCGCGCACCGGGCGAGCGAGGGGTTCAGGGGGCGGCCGGCCAGCTCGTCGCCGCGGACGATCCCGACGGTGCCGAAGCCCAGCAGCCGGCCCGCGGCGGCCGTGGCCCGCAGATGGTTGGAGTAGGCCCCGCCGAAGGTCAGCAGGGGCCGGCCGGCCGCGGCGGCGATGTTCGGGGCGAGTTTGCGCCACTTGTTGCCCGGCAGGTCCGGGTGGATCAGGTCGTCGCGCTTGAGGAGGAGCGTGACGCCGCGGCGGGCGAACCGCTCGTCGTCGACGGGCCGGAGGGGCGAGGGGAGCGCCGGCCGCAGCCCGGAGAGGTCCGGGCCCCGGTCCGGCACCCCGGGAGGCGTGGCGGGCATGCCTCCATTGTCGCCGCTCCCCGGTGGCGGCCGGGGCGGGCCGCCGGCTACTTCAGGCGTTCCTGGATGCGCGTGCGCATCGACGTCATGGAGAAGCCGCGCGGATCGACCTTCCCGGGCTGCCACTCGCGGTGGCCGATGACCGAGCGGGACGTCCAGCGGTGGTGGCGGCAGACGGCGGCCGAGGCCCGCGCGATGGCGTCGAGCTGGACGGCGGGCCAGGGGTCCTCGCCGTCGCCGAGGTTCTCGCACTCGAAGCCGTAGAAGTGCCGGTTGCCGTCGGTGTTGGCCTCGTTGTCGGGCGGCAGGCCCTTCTCGGCGATCACCGCGCGCAGCACGTCGTCGTCGCCGAGACCGGCGTGGTTGGCCCGGCCGTAGCCCACGAGGTGGACCCGGCCGTCCTTGGCGATCACCCCGTGGCAGAGCGGTCCCGGCAGGGCCGGGTAGCCGTCGCGGCAGATCCGGACGGTGGACGCGGTGCCCCGGGTGACGGTGTGATGGATCATCACACCGTTGACGGGTCCCCAGGCGCCCTTGTGGTTGCGGTTGTGCGTACGCCAGTCGCCGACCTGGACCACGGTGAGCCCCTCGTTCTTCAGGGCGGCGAGGAAGGTGCTCGCGGACATGGGTGTGGACATGACCGACTCCTTCGTACGTGGGGGAGTATGTCCGTACAGCGCTTCTACCCGACGCGTGGGGCCCCGGACCACTCGGGCGAGTGTTCCGGGGCCCTGTTCGGACGCTGTGCGAGCCGATCCGGTCAATTCCGGGTGCGCGGCGCGGCGTTTCAGTCCTGGGCGAGCCAGAGGTCCGGGCCGAAGACCTCGTAGTGGATGTCGGCGGCCGGGACGCCCTTGGCGAGCAGCTGGGTGCGCACGGCGCGCATGAAGGGCAGCGGGCCGCAGAGGTAGGCGTGGGTGCCGGAGGCGACCGTCACCGCGGACAGGTCGACCAGACCGGTGCGGTCGGCGGGGTGACCCGGCTCCGGGTTCTCGTACCAGAAGTGCGCGGCGGAGTCCGGCAGCTTCCCGGTGAACAGGGCGTGGTCGGCGCGCAGCGCGTGGTCGGCGGGGGAGCGGTCGCCGTGCACCACGGTGACCGGGGCGCTGTGGCCGGTTCCCGCCAGGTGCTCCAGCATCGCGAGGATCGGGGTGCAGCCGATGCCGGCGGAGGCCAGCAGGAGGGGGGCGTCCTCGGACTTCAGGACGAGGTCGCCGTACGGCGCGGAGACGCGGAGCCGGTCGCCCTCGCGGACGTGGGCGTGCAGATGGCGCGAGACCTCGCCGTCGGGGGCGTTGTCGCCGAGCACGCGCTTGACGGTGATGGTGCGGTACGGGGAGCCGGGGGCGGAGGAGAGGCTGTACTGGCGTATCTGGTGGGCCCCGTCGGCCAGTTCGACCTGGACGGACACGTACTGGCCGGGGCGGAAGGCGGGGGCGGGCGAGCCGTCGGCGGGGCGGAGGCGGAAGCTCGCGACGTCCGGGGTCTCCTCGGTGCGGCCGACGACCTCCCACGCGCGCCAGACGTCCCCGGCGACGACGCCCTGCTGCGCGTAGAGCCGCTCCTCGACGGCGATGAGCGCGTTGGCCATCAGCCAGTAGACCTCGTCCCAGGCCGCGGCGACCTCGGGGGTCACCGCCTCGCCCAGCACCTCGGCGATGGCCGCGAACAGATGGGTGTGCACGACCTCGTACTGGTCCGGGGTGACACCGAGCGAGGCGTGCTTGTGCGCGATGCGGTCGAGCATCACGTCCGGGCGGGTGCCGGGCCGCTCGACCAGCTGCGTCGCGAACGCGGCTATGGAGCCGGCGAGCGCCTGGCGCTGCGCGCCGGAGGCCTGGTTGCCGCGGTTGAACAGGTCGCGCAGCAGCTCCGGGTGGGCGTCGAAGAGCTTCGTGTAGAAGAGATCGGCGATGTCCCCGATGGCCGCGCCGACGGCGGGCAGGGTGGCACGGACGGTGGCGGTCGACTGCTCGGAGAGCATCGGATCCTCCTCGGTTCTTTGAATTGGCATCTGAGATGCGTATTTAAGGGCAGTGTAGGAGCCCGGCCGCGGGGCTCCTGCGGCGGGGGGTGGTTCGGGGTGTGCGGCTGGGCCGGTGCGGGTGCGAGGGGCCTCGCCGGCGCGCTCTCAGGCGTCCGGCGGGGGCCGCCGGCCGATGCCGAGCAGCAGGGGGCCGGTGGGAGAGGCGACCAGTTCGGCGACGGTGAGCGGGTCGAGCGAGGCGTGGAAGGCCTCCGTGGCCGCGCGCAGCGCGTGGCGCAGCCGGCAGTCCGAGCGCAGCGGGCACGGGGTGGCGCCCTCGCACTCGACGACGTCCTCCGGGCCCTCCAGCTCGCGCACCAGCGCGCCGATGGAGGCCGTGCGGCCCGCTCCGGTGAGGGCGAGACCGCCGCCCCGGCCGCGCCGCGCCTCGACCAGGCCGAGGTGCTGGAGGCGGGCCACCACCTTCGCGGTGTGCGAGTACGGCACCTGCATCGTCGCCGCCACCTCGCGGGTGGTCGGCGGGTGCTCGTCGGTGTCCGTGACGACGGCGAGACGCATCAGCACGCGCAGTGCCACGTCCGTGAATCTCGTCAGCCGCATGCCGGTCACGGTAGGTGAATTTGCATGGCGGATGCAAATTAATGGAGGGTGGCGGCATCGCGCGCCGTTGTGCCCATCCCAAAGGCCGATTAGTCACACTCTTTTGTGTAATGGCGTCCCGAGTCCTCATGCTGAAAGGCTTCTTCTCGCAGGTCAGCCGATGATTCGAGAGGACGACAGATGTCCGTTGGTGAAGAGGTTCAGAACGCGCAGCTGCCCCCGCAGCAGAGTCTGGGGACGGCAGCGGCGCGGAACCTCGCGACGACCACCAAGTCCGCTCCGCAGATGCAGGAGATCACCTCGCGGTGGCTGCTGAAGATGCTGCCGTGGGTGCAGGTGCAGGGCGGCACCTACCGGGTGAACCGCCGACTGAGCTATTCGGTCGGCGACGGCCGGGTCACGTTCGTGCAGACCGGGGGCCGGGTCGCGGTCATCCCCGCGGAGCTGGGGGAGCTTCCGGCCCTGAGGGACTTCTCGGACGAGGAGGCGCTGGCCGAGCTGGCCCGGCGGTGCGAGCAGCGGGAGATCCCGGCCGGCCAGGTCCTGGCCACCGCCGGGGACGACGCGGACCAGGTCTTCCTGCTGGCGCACGGCAAGGTCGAGAAGACCGGCACCGGACCCTACGGCGACGAGACGAAGCTGGGCGTCCTCGCCGACGGGGCGTACTTCGGGGACCACTCCCTCATCGCCGGCGACGCCACCTGGGAGTACACGGCACGCGCCGTCACCGACTGCACGGTCCTGACCCTGTCCCGGGCCGATGTGCTCAACCTCGCCGAGCGCGCCCCCGCGCTCCGCGCCCACCTGGACGGACTGCTCGCCCTTCCGCAGCAGCGCACCAACAAGTACGGCGAGGCGGAGATCGACCTCTCCGCGGGCCATGTCGGCGAGGCCGTCGTCCCGCACACCTTCGTGGACTACGAGGCGGCGCCGCGCGAGTACGAACTGAGCGTCGCCCAGACCGTCCTGAAGGTCCACAGCAGGGTGGCCGACCTCTACAACCAGCCGATGAACCAGACCGAGCAGCAGTTGCGGCTCACGGTCGAGGCGCTGCGCGAGCGCCAGGAGCACGAGCTCATCAACAACCGCGAGTTCGGCCTGCTCAACAACTGCGACTACGGCCAGCGGCTCCAGCCGCACGACGGGGCGCCGAGCCCCGACGACATGGACGAACTGCTCTCGCGCCGCCGGGGATCCAAGCTCTTCCTCGCCCACCCCCGCGCCATCGCCGCCTTCGGCCGCGAGTGCAACAAGCGCGGTCTGGTGCCCGAGAGCGTCGACGTCGGCGGCCACCACGTGCCGGCCTGGCGCGGCGTCCCGATCTTCCCGTGCAACAAGATCCCGGTCTCCGACGCCCGCACCACCTCGATCATCTGCATGAGGACCGGCGAGCAGGAGCAGGGCGTCATCGGCCTCCAGCAGTCCGGCATCCCGGACGAGATCGAGCCCAGTCTCTCGGTCCGCTTCATGGGCATCGACGAGCAGGCGATCATCTCGTACCTCGTGACGGCCTACTACTCCGCGGCCGTCCTCGTCCCGGACGCCCTCGGTGTCCTGGAGAACGTCGAGGTCAGCCGCTGGCGGTGAGTCCGCGGGGCCCGGACCCGGTCCGGGCCCCGCCGGCCCGCCGCCGGCGCACCCACCGCAACCACCACGTCCCGGCCCCGGCGGCCGGCGCCCCGGCCAGTCCACCGGGCGGGCCGCCGGGGCCGGGACGGCAACGACCGGGGTGACCGATTGACCATGACCCGTACCGACGCCGCGACCGAGGGCAACGAGGCCGCGGCGCTCCTGGAGTACACCCGGACCCTCGTCGATCCGCATCTGCGGGCCGCGATCGCCTCCCTGCCCGGCTCGATCCGCCGCGTCGCCATGTACCACTTCGGCTGGGAGAACGCCGACGGCAGCCCCGCCGCGGGCGGTGCGGGCAAGGCGATCAGACCCGCGCTCGTGCTGGCCGCGGCCCGCGCGCTGGGCGGCGACCCGGACGACGCCGTGCGCGCCGCCGTCGCCGTCGAACTGGCCCACAACTTCACCCTGCTGCACGACGACGTCATCGACGAGGACCGCACGCGCCGTCACCGGGCCACGGCCTGGACGGTGTTCGGGATCCCCGACGCCGTCATCGCGGGCGACGCGATGCTCGCCCTGGCCCAGCGCCTCCTCGCCGAGGACCCGCGGCCGGTGTCCGGCCGCGCCTCGGCCCGCCTCTCCACCTGCGTCATCGAGCTGTGCGCCGGCCAGCAGGCCGACTGCGCCTTCGAGGAACGCGGCCCGGAGGAGGTCTCGCTCGACGAGTGCCTGACCATGGCCACGGCCAAGACCGGGGCGCTGCTCGGCTGCGCCTGCGCGCTGGGCGCGCTCTGCGCGGGCGGGGACGAGCGGGCCGTCGGCGCGATGGACGGCTTCGGCCGGGAGGCCGGACTGGCCTTCCAGCTCATCGACGACCTGATCGGCATCTGGGGCGACACCGCGCGGACCGGAAAGCCCGTCGGGGCCGATCTCGCCGCGCACAAGAAGTCGCTGCCGGTCGTCGCCGCGCTGACCTCGGGCACCCCGGCGGCGGCCGAACTGGCCGCGCTCTACCGCGGCCCGATGAACACGGCGTCCGAGGTGCGCCGGGCGGCCGAGGCCGTGGACCGGGCCGGCGGCCGGGACTGGGCGCAGGTCTGCGCCGCCGACCGGATGGCCCGCGCGGTGCACCACCTGTCCCGGGCGGTGCCGGACCTCTCGGCGGCGGGCGATCTGCTGGCCCTCGCGGAGTTCGTCACGCGCCGGACGCACTGACCGCGCGCCGGAGCGCGGCCGGGGAGCGCCCGGAACCCGCTCCGGCACCGGCCGGGAGCGGGACGGAAGGCGGCGGAGACCAGGGGGAGGAGGGAGGCGGAGCCGGATCGGACCGCGCCCCCGCGGGGAACCGGGGGGCGCGGGGAAGGGAACGCGCCGAACCGGCCACCCCGGCCGGGGAACGGCGTGCGGGCGCGGACCCTGCGCGGCGGGCGCGCGCGGCGAGCGCGGCGGGAACAGGAGGGAGGACGTCGGCGGCGTGGCGGAGACCGGACGGGAGGGTGCGGCGAAGATGCGGGGCAGGAGGATCGGCCGAGGTCACAGGGGTGATCCGAGTAAGCGGAGGGCGGCCGGGGGCATGTCCGTGCCACGGGCTACAGTCCGTGCCCATGACAGATGAGTCGTGGGCCGGGTGGTACCGGGACCGACAGGGATCCGATGCCGTCATCCTCACCACCGACGGACAGCAACTGCGCCTGCGCATCAGGGGCGTCGACTTCGAGGGCGGCAGCTTCGACGCCCTGCGCCCCGTCGTGGGCGTGGCCGGGGAGAGCGGGGTGTTCACCCTCGCGGACGGGGCGCTCGACGACTGCCTCCTGGAGTGGGACCTGCCGTTCCCGGTGACCTCGGAGGGGGAGGTGCACCAGGCGACGCTGAGCTGCCTGTTGTCGCTGCGCAGGCCGGAGCCGTATCTCTCGCTGGAGCTGCGCTACGGCGGCGCCGCCTTCCGGTCCCACCGGGCCGAGAACGACTTCGCCTCCGCGCTCGCCACGATCCAGCGCGCCCTCCCGCCGGGGATCCGGCTCCAGACGTGCATCGCCTGTGCCTTCTCGGACTACTTCCCGGCACCGGGCCGGGGCCTGTCGGGCGGCCTCGCCTGCTTCCGGGGCGCGAAGGACGCGTACCGCGAGGTGGCGGGCGAGGGCGATGTGCTCGGTCTCTGGGACCGGCGCAGCGGTTTCGTCCAGGAGGTCTGGAGCTGCCGGGAGTTCGAACCCCGCCCGGACACGGGCGCGGGCACCGGCCACCGCGGGGCGTTCCCGCTCGAAACGGCCTGAATCGGCAGAAGGGCCGGTCCGCCCGCGTCGGACCGGCCCTTTGCCACGCCTTCATTGTTCTACTAACATGCGAACAAGGGAGGTTTTAATGAACCGGAAGACCATCGGCCGCGCCGCTCTCGCCGCGTTGCCGTTCCTGCTGGCGCTCGCCGTCGACCTGATCCTGTACGCCGCCTGGCGCGACCGGCTGCCCGCCCGGGTGGCCAGCCACTTCGTGGGCAACGGCCGGGCGGACGACTACGCGGACCGCGGCTCGTACCTCGTCGTCACCGCCGTGCTGCTCGTCGGCATGGCAGCGCTGTGGGCGGCGATGCCCGCCAACGGAAAGGTCCGCGGCCGCTCGTACGCCCTGACGCTCGCGGGCGGATACGGCACCGCTGCGTTCCTGGGCTACCTCATGGCCGTGGTCCTGTACGTCAACGTGGACGCCGCCGTCGACGCGGAAGGGGCCGCCCGGGACGTCTCGTTCCCGATGTGGCACCTGGCCGCCGCACTGGGCGTCGGTGCCGTCGGCTTCGCCGTCGGACTGCTGCCGGCCGGGCTGTTCCCCGTACCCGAGGAACCCGCGAAGGACATCACGGCCGACGCGGAACGCATCGCGCTGGCCGACGGCGAGGTCGCCGGGTGGGGGCGCAGTGCCGGGTCCCGCTGGCTGCCGGCGGCGGCGGCCGCGACGGGCGCCGGCGGGGTCGCCCTGATCGTCACCACGGGCTGGGCCTCCGGCCTTCCCCTGCTGGTCGTGGGCCTGCTCCTGGCGACGTTCTCCCGCCCGTACGTCACCGTCGACCGGCGCGGCATCACCGTCTCCGGGCTGCTCCCGTGGCCCCGCGTCAGGGTGCCGCTCGACCGCATCGAGACGGCGGCCAGCCGCGACATCAGCCCCCTCGAATACGGGGGCTGGGGCTACCGGATCCGTCCCGGGCGCACCGGGGTGATGATCCGCTCCGGCGAGGGCATCGTGGCGCGGCTGGCGAACGGCCGGGACTTCGCGGTCACCGTCGACGACTCCGCCACCGGCGCCGCACTCCTCAACACCCTCATCGACCGCCGCCGGACAGGACACTGACCATGCTCTTCCGGGTCGACCCCACCTCCACCGTGCCGCTCGGCGACCAGATCGCGGCCTGTGTGCGCCGTGCCGTCGCCGACGGCACGGTGACCCCCGGCGAACGGCTGCCCGCCGCCCGCGTCCTCGCCGAATCCCTCGGGGTGAACGTCCACACGGCCCTGCGCGGCTACCAGCGGCTGCGCGAGGAGGGCCTGATCGAACTGCGCCGGGGCCGGGGGGCCGTCGTCGCGGACGGCGCCTCCCCGCACCGCGCCCGCCTGCTGGACCGGCTGCGCGAGGCGATCGCCGAGGCCCGTGAACTGGGCCTGACGGAGGACGAACTGCTGACCCTGGTCCGCACCGAACTCGCCTCCGGCTGAGCCGCACGCGTACGCCGAAGGGCCACCCCGTCCTGCGAGGTGGCCCACCGGCGTCAGCGGGGAAGGACCTGGACGGTCAGGAGCGGGCCCCCGCGAGCGCGGCCGCGAAGCCCCACTGCCAGAGGTAGTTGACCTGGTTCCGCTCGGAGGCGTTCGGGTACGGGTTGGTGCACGAGGTGCCGGGGCCGCCGCCGGACATCAGCTCGCTGCACGGGCCCGAGTAGTGGTCGGGAAGGCCGAGGACGTGCCCGGTCTCGTGGGCCGTGACGCGGGTCGAGTTGTACTGCTGGTTCTGCGCGTAGTCCAGCAGGATGTAGCCGTTGCCGTGGCCGTCGGTGCTCGCGTACGAACCGCGCGGGTCGCTGCCCTCGTAGTACGCGAAGTCCGCGTTCGAGCCCTCCTGGAGGCGCACGCTGGAGACCGAGCTGTTCCAGATCTGGGCGCTCGCGGCTATCTGGGAACGGAAGCTCGGGGCGTTGGCGGCGCTGTAGACGATGGTGACGGCCTGGACGCCGGGGTTGGCCGCCCGCTTCTCGGCCACGGACTTGGCCACCGCCTCGAAGAACGCCTTGTTCCCGGCCTCGTTCTCCCGCGCCGCCGAGGAGGAGGCGTACGCGGCGGTCGGGGCGCCGGCGGACACGGGGGCCGGGGCGGGGGAGGCGGAGGCGATCGCGGGGCCGCCGCCCAGCGCGGCGGCGAGGCCGAGGCCGAGTCCGAGCACGGCCGACATGACGGTCCTGGGGTGTCTCATGGGGGGTGTCTCCTGCCGGTTACCGGTTGGGGGGACCCCGTCCGGTCAGCGGACAAGGACGGGGGCGGTACGCAGCGAGTGTCGGGGAACCGGGGCCCGTGCGGATGATGCCAACCACCGATAACGCCGCCCTATCACCCGCCTCCGCCCGCCCGGCACAGGACTCCCCGGCCGGGGGCACGGCCGGTCGACATCACGCCAAACACCCGCTGAATCCGGGGTGTTCGATGGCGTAGCACCCTCTGGTGCCGGTGGCGGAGCCGCCCTACCCTCGACGGCATGGAGCTTGAGGTGAGACACCTCAGGGCGCTGTGCGCCATCGCCGACACCGGCAGCCTGCACCGGGCGGCCCGCACGCTCGGGGTCAGCCAGCCCTCGCTCACCACCCAACTGCGCCGCATCGAGAAGGCGCTCGGCGCCGAACTGTTCAGCCGCGAACGCACCGGCTGCCGCCCCACCCTCTTGGGCCGCGCCGTCATCGGCCGGGCCCGCCCCCTCGTCGACGGCATGAGCGCGCTGGTCACCGACGCCAAGGCGGAGGCCGACGCCGCCCGCGCCGGCGGCCCCCGGCTGCGCATCGGCTGCACCGCGAGCCGCGTGATCGGCGGCTGGCTGCGCCGGCTCCGCACCCGGCTGCCCGGCACCGACATCTCGCTCCGCGTCGACGTCTCCGCCCGCGCGCTGCTGGGAGCGGTCGACGCCGGCCGGCTCGACGTGGCCTTCGTGCACGAGGTGGAGGGCTGCCCGCTGCCCGTGCCCGAGGGGCTGGAGCAACGGGTGCTCCTGGAGCGCGAACCGCAGTTCGTCTCGATGGCCCGCGACCACCCGGCCGCCGCGCTGCCCGTCGTCGACCTCGCCGACCTGGCCGCCGACCGGTGGATGGTCGACCCGACCGTGGACGGCGAATGGGACGGGCTGCGCCGGGTGTTCGGAGCCGCCGGTCTGGCCCCGACCGTCCTGCACGGCGACTACCTCACCGCCGCCTCGCTCATCGTCCTCGGCGAGGCGGTCGCCCCCTGCCAGCCCACCTCCGGCCCGCGCGACGACATGGCGATCCGCCCGCTGCGTGACGACCCGCTCGCCGTCCGCCTGCTGCTGGTCGCCCGGCCGGGCACCGACACGACGGCCGTGTACGGCGAACTGGAGGCGGCCTACCGCGAGGCGGCCCGCCGCGCCGACGACTACCACGCCTGGCTGCTGCGCCACCGCAGCCCGCTCGCCCGCTAGGGCGTGTCCGGAAAGTAGCGCCGTCCGCCCGTAGGGCTGAACTTCGAGGGAGCGGGCCCCGATTCAGCCCAGAGCGAGGACCGTTCCGGTGCGGCGCGCGGCCGGGCAGAGTCGGACGCATGAGGCTTCTGATCCTGGGCGGTACGGAATTCGTCGGCAGGGCGGTCACCGAGGCGGCGCTCGCGCGCGGCTGGGAGACCACGCTGTTCCACCGGGGCCGCCACCCGGCCCCGCCCGGGGCAGCCGAGATCTTCGGCGACCGCACGGAACCGGACGGACTGGCCGCGCTGGCCGCCGCGGCGGATTCCGGCGGCACCGGCCCGGCCTGGGACCTGGTCGTCGACACCTGGAGCGGCGCGCCCCGGGCCGTCCGGGACGCCGCCCGGCTGCTGTCCGGCCGCGCCGCGCGGTACACCTACGTCTCCAGCCGCTCGGTGTACGCCGATCCGGCACCGGCGGGCCTGCCCGAGGACGGCCCGGTGGTCGCGGACGCCTCGCCCGACGCGGGCGACGACGTCGGCTACGCCGAGGCCAAGCGCGGCGGCGAACTGGCGGCGCTGGACTCCTTCGGCGACCGGGCGCTGCTGGCCCGCGCGGGACTGATCCTGGGTCCCTGGGAGAACATCGGCCGGCTGCCGTGGTGGCTGACGCGGATCGCCCGCGGCGGCCCGGTGCTCGCCCCCGGCACACCGGACCTGGCCGTGCAGTACATCGACGTCCGCGACCTCGCGAGCTGGCTCCTGGACGCCGCGGAGGCCGGGCTGCACGGCCCGTACAACCTGACCAGCCGCTCCGGGCACGCGACCCTGGGCGAGCTGCTGGACGCCTGTGTGCGGGCCACCGGTTCGGACGCCGAACTGCGCTGGACCGATGCCGGGCGGATCCTCGCGGCGGGCGTCGCCCCCTGGACGGACCTGCCGGTCTGGCTGCCGCCGGGGGAGGTGTACGACGCGATCCACCGGGGCGACGTCGGCAAGGCGTACGCGGCGGGGCTGCGCTGCCGGCCGGTGGAGGAGACCGTCGCGGACACCTGGACGTGGCTGTGCGGCATCGGAGGAACGGCTCCGCACCGCCCCGACCGCCCGCCGGTGGGCCTCGATCCGGCCGTGGAGGCGAAGCTGCTGGCGGACTGAGCGCGCCGGACCCCGGGCCATCCGGCGTGGCATGCCACGCGAATGACGTATAAACCTGCATATTGCGCTGTATGGGAACAAAGAAGAGTAGAAGCGGCAAAACATACCGCGTGGCGGTGACGGTGGCGGCGGCGACCGCCGTCGTGGGCGCTCTCGCCCCCACGGCGGCCGCCGATCCGCTGCCGGGCGGGCTCGGCCCCTGTCTCGGCGACGACTGCCCTTCGTCCTGGCAGGACCCCAACAGCGATCCCGTCACCCACCACGACAGCAACATCAACATCTATGTGGGCGGCGACTACCTGGTGCGCGAGGCCGCCGCGGAGGCCGAGGGGAAGATCGTCGCCCTCGGCCGCTTCGACATGACGAAGCGGGAGGGGGCCTCGCAGATCTACAACGTCGGCGTGGCCGGAGTGGGCTCGCGGGTGCCGCCGCCCAACGGCTCCGACTATCTGACCGTGGGCGGCGATCTGACGGTCCAGAGCGGGAAGCGGCTCCTCGCCGAGGAGGGGGAGAACCACGGGGTGGTGCGCCACGCCGGGGACCTCTCCGGGACCGTGATCCCCGACGCGGTCCACGACCCGGACGCCGCCGCGCCGTACACCGCGCTCCGCGGGGAACTGGCCGAGGCCAGCCACTGCTACGCGTACGACGACGACGCCGACCACCGGCGCCCGGCCAACGGCACGGTGGAGCGGGACGGTTCGGACACGTACTTCACCGGAGACGGGACCTCCGCCCTCCAGGTCTTCGCCGTGGACGCCGATGTGACCTCGGCCTCCGGCGGCCAGACGGGCATCGTCTTCCGCGACGTCCCGGACGGGGCGACGGTGCTGGTCAACGTGTACGGGAGCGCGCGCAGCGTCAGTACGTACATGGGCTCGCTGCCCCAGGCCGGACTGCGCGAGCGCCTGATGTGGAACTTCCCCGACGCCACCGAGGTCGGGCTGAAGGGCACCGGGCAGTTCCAGGGCAGCGTGCTGATCGGGCAGCCGTCCAGCATGGCGACCGTCGCCGTCAGCGGGGTCAACGGCCGCTTCTACAGCGCCGGATCGCTCACCCACACCTCGGAGGGGGAGTCCGGCGGACAGGAGTTCCACTCCTACCCCTTCGACGGCGATCTGCCGGACTGCGGCGAGGAGCCCTCCCCCTCGCCGACCCCCACCGACTCGCCGACGCCGACCCCGACGCCCACCCCCACGGACACCCCGACCCCCACCCCGACGCCCACCGACACCCCCGGCCCGTCCCCGTCGCAGACGACCCCCGGCCCCCGGCCCACCCCGACCCGCCCCGCGCCGCCCCACCCCGGCGGCGAACTGCCCGACACGGGAGCGCGCGGCGGTGAATGGGTGATCGGCGGGATCGCCGCCGCCCTGCTGGCCGCCGGAGCGGCGGCCACGGTGATCGCCCGCAGGACGCGCCGGCGCGGCTAGCTTGGGCTCATGGCCGAACTGCTGCACCTGACGGAACGCCCGTTGTGGGAGGCGGCCCGCGGGACCGGGACGTACGAGATGTCCACCCGCGGCCGCACCCTGCGCGACGAGGGCTTCATCCACTGCTCGCTGCCCCATCAGCTCGCCGGGGTGGCCCGCATGCTGTACGGCGCCGGGGACACCGGCGAGGACCTGGTGGTCCTCGTCATCGACCCCGCGCGCCTGTCCGCCCCCGTGCGCCACGAAGCGCTGCGGCCCGGGGGCGAGGAGTTCCCGCACATCTACGGACCGGTTCCCGTCGGGGCGGTCGTGGAGGTGCGCCCCTGGCCGTACGAGGAAGGCGACCCCGTATGAACGACGTTCACCCGTCCGAGCCCGTCACCGAGGGCCCGTTGACCGCCGTCACCGGAGCGAGCGGCGCGCTCGGCGGCCGGGTCGCCGCCCGGCTGGCGCGGGCCGGGGTGCCGGTGCGGCTGCTGGGCCGCGATCCGTCCCGGCTGCCCGAACTGCCGGGCGCCGTCGCCGCGCCGCCCGCCCCCTACGACGACGGCGAGGCGATGCGGCGCGCGCTGGCCGGGGCCCGCACCCTGTTCCTCGTCTCGGCGCACGAGAGCCCGGACCGGGTGCGCGCCCACACGACGGCGGTGGACGCCGCGGTCGCGGCCGGCGTCGAACGGATCGTGTACGTCTCCTTCCTCGGCGCCGCGCCCGACGCCACCTTCACCTTCGCCCGGGACCACTGGGAGACCGAGGCCCGCATCCGGACCTCCGGGGTCCGGTACACCTTCCTGCGCGACAGCTGGTACCTCGCCGGCCTCCCGGCGATGACCGGGGCCGACGGCGTCCTGCGCGGGCCCGGCGGCGACGGCCGGGTGGCCGCGGTGGCCCACGAGGACATCGCCGACGCGGCGACCGCGGTCCTGCTCTCCGACACCGACCCGACCGGCCCGACGCACGACGCCATGACGTACGACCTGACCGGCCCCGAGGCGTTCACCCTCGCCGAGGCCGCGGCGGAACTGAGCCGGGCCAGCGGACGGACCGTCACCTATGTGCCCGAGACCCGGGAGGAGGCGTACGCCTCGCGCGCCGGCTACGGGGCGCCGGACTGGGAGGTGGCCGGCTGGGTGACCTCGTACGAGGCCATCGCGGCGGGGGAGATGGCCACGGTCTCCGACGCCGTGCCGCGCCTCACCGGCCGTCCGGCGACGAGCCTGGCCGCGTATCTGCGCGAGCACCCGGCGAGCTACCGCCATCTGCTGACGCACGACTGACCGCACCCACCACGGGATCCGCCGTCACGGCCGTGCGATCCGGACGGGAACACCATGCGTACGGAAACCCCCTGGGGCCCTTGGGAGCCGATGGCGCTCGACGAGGCGGTGCGGCTGCTCGCCCCGCTCGGCGGGCCGTGGTGGATCGCCGGCGGGTACGCGATCGAGCTGGCCGTGGGCCGGGCCTTCCGGGCCCACGCCGATCTCGACGTCCTGCTGCCGCGGGGGGACCAGCTCGCCGTGCAGCGGATCCTGCCCGGAGCGCAGTGGTGGGCCGCCGATCCGCCCGGCACGCTGCGGCCCTGGCTCCCCGGCGAGATCCTGCCGCCGGGGGTCCACGACATCTGGTGCAGGCCGGGCCCGGACGAGCCGTGGCGGGTGCAGTTCATGCTGGACGACGTGGTGGACGGCGACTGGGTGTACCGCCGTGATCCGCGCATCCGGCTCCCGCTGGACCGGATCGGCCGGGTCACCGCCGACGGGATCCCCCACCTCGCGCCCGAGGTCCAGCTCCTCTACAAGTCCCGGTCGCCCCGGCCCAAGGACGAGCGGGACTTCGAGGAGGCGCTCGCCGTGCTGGACGAGGACCGCCGCTCCTGGCTGACCGAGACGATCACGCTGGCCGAGGGGGCCGGCCACCCCTGGGCGGCCCAGCTGCGCGCCCCGGCCACGGGCTGACCGCGGTCCGCCGGGCGCCTCACCGTACGTACGCGCCGGCTTCGGCGGCGGCGGCGGCCGCGGTGGCGGCCCGGTCGGCGGCGGCCTCGTCGAGCGGGTCGCCGCTGGCCAGCAGGCGGTAGTAGAGCGGGGCCGAGACGGCGCGGATCACCTCGTGGGGGTCGGTGCCGGCGGGCAGCTCGCCGCGTTCGACGGCGTCGGTGACGCAGCCGGACCACTCCTCGATGCGGATCGCGTAGAAGCGGTGGAGGGCCTGCGCCGTGCGGTCGTCGCAGGTCGCGGCGGCGATCACCGAGCGGAACAGGGCGCCCTGGCGCGGATCGGCGAGCGTGTCGAGCACCAGACGGGCGTTGGCCCGCAGGTCCCCGGCGAGGGAGCCGGTCCGGGCGCGCGGGACGGACTCCTCGGCCATGGCGTCCAGCAGGTCCGCGATCAGACCGGTGGGGGTGGACCAGCGCCGGTAGACCGTCGTCTTGCCGACCTCGGCGCGGCGCGCGACATCGGCGAGGTCGAGCCGGTCGAAGCCCTGCTCGGCCAGGGCGTCACCGGCCGCACGCAGGACGGACTCGCGCACCCGGGCGGTCCGGCCGCCGGGCCGGACCGTACCGGGCTCGCCCTCCGCGCTCCGCGCGCTCTCCACACCCTTCGACGTCATAACGGGTCTCCAGTTCCATTAGTGCCACGTCTTCTGCTACGGTCGCCCCATCTTAACGGAACCACGGAACCATTAAGACTTCCGTTCGAGGAACGTCCGAGGAGGACGACCATGTCCGCACCCAGCCACGCCACGCAACGCGACACGGGCACCGCCCCCGCCGCCGCCCGCGCCACCGCACCGGCGCCGCCCCGTATGACGGGCCGGCAGCGGCTCGTCCTCACCCTGCTCCTCGGCGCCCAGTTCATGATCGCCGTGGACTTCTCCATCCTGAACGTGGCACTGCCGGTCGTCGGCGAAGGACTCGGCTTCTCCCTGGCGAACCTCCAGTGGATCGCCACCGCCTTCGCCCTGGCCGCCGCCGGATTCACCCTGCTCTTCGGGCGGATCGCCGACCTCGTGGGCCGCAAACGCCTCTTCGTCGGCGGCATGGTCGTCCTCGGACTCGCCTCCGCGCTCGGCGGACTGGCGACCACACCCGAGGTGCTGCTCACCGCCCGGGTCCTCCAGGGACTGGCCACCGCCGCCGTCACCCCGGCCGGACTCGCCCTGCTGACGACGGCGTTCAAGGAGGGCCCGCTGCGCGAGCGCGCCCTCGGCCTCAACGGCGCGCTCATGTCCGCCGGCTTCACCGCGGGCGCCGTCCTCGGCGGGCTCCTCACCGATCTGCTCTCCTGGCGCTGGGCCTTCTTCGTCAACGTCCCCGTCGCCGCGCTCGTCGTCGCCCTGGCCCCGTCCGTCCTCACCGACTCCCGCCCCGCGACCCGGCCCCGGCTCGACATCCCCGGCGCCACGACCGTCACCGGCGGTCTGCTGCTCCTCGTCTACGGGCTGACCCGGGCGGGCGAGAGCGGCTGGACCACCCCCGTCACACTCGCCGCACTCCTCGCCGGGGCCGTGCTCCTCGTCGCCTTCCTGTTCATCGAGCGCCGGGCGGCCGCCCCGCTCGTCCCCGTCCGCATCCTCCGCCGCCGCAGCGTCATCTGGGGCAACACCACCGGCCTGATCGCGTTCGTCACCGAGACCTCGCTGGTCTTCCTGCTGACCCTCTACCTCCAGAAGGTCCTCGGCTACACCCCGCTCGCCACCGGACTCGCCTTCGGCGTCCTCGGCCTCGGCACGGTCACCGGCGGCACCCTCGCCGGCCGGGTCGTCGGCCGCCTCGGCACCCGCGCGACCATCGTCACCGGCGGAGCGGTCCAGGCCGCGGCCACCCTCGCACTCGTCGCCCTCGGAACCTCCGGCGCCTGGATCTGGCTGCTGCTCGCGGCCACCTTCGTCGGCGGCGTCGGCAACATGCTGATGATCGTCGGCTTCATGGTCACCGCCACCTCCGGACTCCCCGACGAGGAACAGGGCCTGGCCACCGGCCTCGCCACGATGACCCAGCAGGTCGGCATCACCCTGGGCATCCCCGTCATGAGCGCCGTCGTCACCGCCCGGATGGCCGGACTCGACGCCACCGGCCCGCATGCCGTCCTCTCCGGTGTCACCGTCGCCGTCCTGGTCAACGCGGGCCTCGTCCTGGCGGGCGCCCTGCTCGCCGGAGCGTTCCTCCGCCCCCGCGCGGCCGGGAAGTGACCCCCGCCACCACCCGCACCGCAGCCGGCCTTGACCGGCCCGTTCACCGCGAACGGGCCGGCCCCGCCGCGTACGCACCGGGTTCCGCATACGCCCCCGCAACACCCCATGCCCTGCGATGGACGTATGAACGACACGCTCTCCCCGTCCGCGCCGCCCGGCCGGACCCACCGGACGGTGCTCCTCGTCCTGGCCGTCCTCGGCACGGCCGGCGCGGCCCTCGTCCTGCGCGGACCGCTGATGATGGTCGCCCCGCGCTGCTTCTCCGGGAACGGGTACGCCTGCTACGGCACCTTCAACGGCGTGGTGCTCCTGACCCTGCTCGCCCTGCCGCTCTCCGCGCTCCTCGTGTGGGCCCTGGCGCACCGGCGGCGGCGCGCGGGGGAGACGGCACCCTGGCGGACCTCGGTGGCCGAGGTGGCGATGGTCCACGGCACGGTCCCGTTCGTCTGGATGACGATGATGCCGGGATCCGCCCCCGGGGTCGCGCCCGCGCGCGTCAGCCTGGTCCCCCTGCGGGACCTCGTCACGATGGGCCCGTTCGGCATCATCGGCAATCTGCTCGTCCTCGCGGCGGTGGGGGCCTTCGCCCCGGTCCGGTACGCCGCCGTCGCCACGCTGCCGCGCGTCCTCGCCCTGGGGGCGGGCTGCTCGGCGCTGATCGAGACCGCGCAGTACGTGTTCCGGCTGGACCGGGTCTCCTCCGTGGACGACATCCTGGTCAACGCTGCCGGGGCCGCCCTGGCCGGACTGGTCTCGCGCCCCTGGTGGGCCGCCCGGCCGAAGGCCCCCGCACGGACATCCCCGTATATCCCGGACGCGGCCTAGGCTTCCGGCATGCGCGTACTGATCGTGGAGGACGAGCCGTACCTGGCCGAGGCGGTACGGGACGGGCTGCGGCTGGAGGCGATCGCCTCGGACATCGCGGGCGACGGGGACACCGCTCTGGAACTGCTGTCCGTCCACACCTACGACGCCGCGATCCTCGACCGCGACATCCCGGGACCCTCCGGCGACGAGGTGGCCCGGCACATCGTCGCCTCCGGGAGCGGCACCCCGATCCTCATGCTGACCGCCGCCGACCGGATCGACGACAAGGCCACCGGCTTCGGACTGGGCGCCGACGACTATCTGACGAAACCGTTCGACCTGCGCGAACTCGTCCTGCGGCTGCGCGCGCTCGACCGCAGACGCGCGCACCCCCGCCCCCCGGTCCGCGAACTGGCCGGACTGCGCCTGGACCCCTTCCGCCGCGAGGTCCTCCGCGACGGGAACCACGTCGCCCTCACCCGCAAGCAGTTCGCCGTCCTGGAGGTGCTGCTCGCGGCCGAGGGCGGGGTGGTCAGCGCCGAGGACCTGCTGGCCCGCGCCTGGGACGAGAACGCCGACCCGTTCACCAACGCCGTCCGCATCACCGTCTCCGCCCTGCGCAAGCGGCTCGGCGAACCCTGGGTCATCGCGACGGTGCCGGGGGTCGGCTACCGGATCGAGGCCCGTCCGGAGCCCGGAACGGACCCGTCGGACCATGCGTAGGGCACCGGGCGGCCGCCGCCCCGCCGACCGGGCGTCCGGCCCGAGCGTCCGTCTGAAACTCACCCTCAGCTACGCCGGATTCCTCATGCTGGCGGGGACCCTGCTGCTCGCGGCGGTGTGGCTGTTCCTCCTGCGGTACGTCCCCGAGCGGGCCCTGCTCGTCACCGACGGCGCGCCGGTGCACGGGGTGTTCCCCGTACGCTCCAACCTCCTGCGGGTCTTCGCCCCCAGGGCCGCCGCCGTGCTGGTGTTCCTGCTGGTCCTGGGGCTGGCGGGCGGCTGGATCCTGGCCGGGCGGATGCTGGCGCCGCTCGCCGCGATCACGGACGCGGCCCGGACCGCGGGCACCGGGACCCTCTCGCACCGGATCGGGATGACGGGCCGCCGGGACGAGTTCCGGGAGCTGGCGGACGCCTTCGACTCGATGCTCGGACAGCTGGAGTCCCACGTCGACGAGCAGCGGCGCTTCGCCGCGAACGCCTCGCACGAACTGCGCACCCCGCTGGCCATCTCGCGGACCCTGCTGGACGTCGCCCGCAAGGATCCGGGCCGCGACCGGGACGCACTCCTCGACCGGCTGGACGCGGTCAACACCCGGGCGATCGACCTCACGGAGGCGCTGCTGCTGCTCAGCCGCAGCGACCGGGGCCTCGCCGCTCCCGAACCGGCCGACCTCTCGCTCCTGGCCGAGGAGGCCGCCGAGACCCTGCTGCCCCTGGCCGAAGCGCGCGGTCACGCGCTGGACGTGACCGGGGGAGCGGCCCCGGTGACCGGCTCCCCCGAGCTGCTGCTGCGGATGGTGACCAACCTGGTCCAGAACGCCCTGGTCCACAACCTCCCCGACCACGGCACGGTGACCGTCCGCACCGGTACCGACGGCGGGACGAGCGTGCTCCGCGTCGAGAACACCGGCCCCGTGCTCCCGCCCGGACCGGTCCACACGCTCGTCGAACCCTTCCAGCGCGGCACGGAACGCACCCGCACCGACGAGCACGCGGGCGTGGGGCTCGGACTCGCCCTCGTCGACAGCGTCGTTCGCGCCCACTCCGGCACCCTGTCCCTCACCCCGCGCCCGGCCGGCGGACTCGTCGTGACGGTCCGGCTGCCGGGCGCGGGCGGCTGACGCCGGAGGGCTCAGCCGGTGGGGCCGGCCGGGGGAAGGGTGGGCAGGTAGCGGGGGGCCCGGCGGCCGTCCAGCCGGTGTTCCACCGCCGCGCCCAGGGAGAGCAGTTCGGTGTCCTGGTGGCGGCCGGCCATCAGGAGCAGCCCGACCGGCAGTTCACCGACGAAGCCGGCGGGCACCGACAGCGAGGGGTAGCCGGAGACGGCGGCGGGGGTGGACGACGGGATCACGTCGTTGTCGCCCCGGGCGCAGTCGGTGGTCCAGGCGGGCGGGTTCGCCGGGGAGGCGATCGCGTCCAGCCGGTGCTCGGCCATGACCTCGTCGATGGAGCGCCGGGAGAGGTCCGCCAGCTCGGCGCGCATCGCCACGTACGCCGGATCGGTGGTGGGCGGCGCGACGAGCGCCTGCTCGAAGAGCTCCTGCCCGGCGAAGCAGCTCTGCTCCTGCGGGTGGGTGCGGTTGAACTCGATCAGCCCGGCCAGATCGCGCGGCCCCTCGCGGGTGGCGAGGTAGGCGTCGATGTCCCGGTGGAACTCGCTGAGCAGCGCCGGGAATTCGAGTTCGGCCAGACGGTCCTGGTAGGGCAGGTCCACCTCGACGACCGTCGCGCCCGAGGCCCGCAGCCGCTCGGCGGTGCGCGTCATGAGGGCGTCCACCTCGGCCCCGAGGACGGGCAGCCGCCACAGGCCGATCCGCTTGCCGCGCAGGGCGCCGGGCCGGGCCGCCGCCTCGGCGAGGTCCGGGGCGTTCGCGGCGCGTACGGTGTCGCCGCCGATGACCGACAGGGTGAGCGCGGTGTCGATGACGTTCCGTGCCATGGGCCCGGCCGTGTCCTGTTCGGCGGAGATCGGTACGACGCCCGACTGGCTGACGACGCCGAGGCTCGGCTTGAGCCCGACGACGGCGTTCATCCCGGCGGGGCAGACGATGGAGCCGTCCGTCTCGGTGCCGATCGCCACCTGGGCCAGCGACGCGGCGAGCGCGGCGGCCGAACCGGCGGACGATCCGCAGGGGTTGCGGTCCAGGACGTACGGGTTGTGGGTCTGGCCGCCCACCGCCGACCAGCCCGAGGTCGGCCTCGCCCCGCGGAAGTTGGCCCACTCGGAGAGGTTGGCCTTGCCGAGGATGACCGCGCCGCCCGCCCGCAGTTTGGCGACGAGCTCCGCGTCGGCCGCCGGAGGCTTGCCGGCGAGCGCCAGGGAGCCCGCGGTCGTCGGCAGGTCGCGGGTGTTCACGTTGTCCTTCAGCAGGACGGGGATGCCGTCCAGCGGGCCGCGGGTCCTGCCTAGCCGGTGCCTGAGATCGCTGGCCACCGCCTGCTTCAGGGCCGTCGGACTGGTGCGCAGGACCGCGTTGATTCTCGGGTCCACGGCCTTGATGCGCCGCAGGTACGCGAGGGTCAGCCGGACCGAGGAGAGGGAACCGCGGTCCATCCGGGCCTGCAGTTCGGGAATGGTCACCGTGTCGAGGTCGATGCCGCCGACCAGCGTCGATTCGGCGGATCGCGCCGAGCCGCCGGGGCGGGACTGGGCGGCCGCCGGGGAGCCGGGCGCCGCCGCGACCAACGGGGCCACGACCAGGATCGCGGTCAGGGCCGCCATGCTTCTCGTTTTCATGGCGCACACCCCACTACATGGGGGCCGTACGGCACAAGAGGTACCGGCGCGTCGTCGCGCCGTGCTTCCGGATGCCTCAACTCCGCCCGTTGCAAGGGGTGTTCGCGCCGCAGGTCGGGGCCCGTGCGCCCGTTCCGAGGGGCGCGGAGGGCCGTGCGAGGCCCCTTGACGGCCCCCGCTCCTTCGCTAAGGTCTAGACCTGCAAGCGTCGGTCTAGACCTTCGCATGTGGGGTTGCCTCATCGGCAACGTCGTACGTTCCCCCGGGCGGACCCGACGTGTACCGAAGGGAAATTGATGTCATGCGCATGAAGAAGATCTGGGCCGCGGCCCTGGGCGCCCTGGTCGCCCCCGCAGTGGCCCTGAGCCTCCCCGCCCCCTCCGCGAGCGCCCACGGCTGGGTGGTCTCCCCGGCCAGCCGGCAGGACCAGTGCGCCAACGGCGTGGTCAAGTGCGGCCAGATCAAGTGGGAGCCGGCCAGCGTCGAGGGCCCGAAGGGGCTGCGCACGTGCAGCGGCGGCGACGCCCGCTGGGCCGACCTGAACGACGACAGCAAGGGCTGGCGCGTCACCCCGGTCGGTACCACCGAGACCCTGACGTGGACCATCGAGGCGCGGCACGCCACCAGCAACTGGCAGTACTTCATCGGCGACACGAAGATCGCCCAGTTCAACGACGGGGGCCGCATCCCCGCCGCCTCGGTCAGCCACCAGCTGAACTTCGGCGGGTTCACCGGCCGGCAGAAGATCCTCGCCGTCTGGAACATCGCGGACACCGCCAACGCGTTCTACGCCTGCATCGACGTCAACATCGGCGGTGGCGGCGACGGCGGTACGGGCGGCGGCGACGGCGGCACCGGAGGCGGTGACGGCGGAACGGGCGGCGGCGACGGCGGAACGGGCGGCGGCGACGGCGGCACCGGGGGCGGCGGTGAGGAGCCGGGCACCTGCACGGCCGGGGCCTGGGGCGCCGGCACCGTCTACAACGGCGGCGAGACCGTCTCCCACAACGGCCACACCTGGCGGGCCAAGTGGTGGGTGACGGGCGAGGAGCCCGGCACCACCGGCGACTGGGGCGTCTGGGAGGACCTCGGCGCCTGCTGATCCCGTACCACCGGGCACGACCACCCGAATCGAGCACAACCGGCCGGCGCGGCCTTCCGACGAGCCCGCGCCGGCCGCTGCGCACACGCCCGCACCCCCGGCCTCTGCGCGCACCCCCACTCGCCACCCCCTCCTCCCCCCCCCGCATCGGATCTCCTCCACCCCACCGGGAGACAGCGTGAGAACGCGATACCGCCATCGTCTGCTCGCCTGCGCCACCGCCGCCCTGCTGGGCGGCGCCGGCGCACTGATGACCCCCACCCCCGCCCAGGCGGCCAACCTGCTGACCAACCCGGGCTTCGAGACCGGCACCCTCGGCGGCTGGAGCTGCTCGGGAAGCACGGGCTCCGTCGTGAGCACGCCCGTGCACGGCGGCACCCGCGCCCTGGCCGGCGCCGCGAGCGCCTCGGACACCGCGCGGTGCGCCCAGACCGTGTCCGTACAGCCGAACACGCAGTACTCCCTCTCGGCCTGGGTGCGCGGCTCGTACACGTACCTCGGCGTCACGGGCGGTACGTCCACCTGGACGGGCTCCGCCGCCGACTGGAAGCAGCTGACGGTCTCCTTCACGACCGGGGCCTCGCAGCAGAGCGCGGAGATCTACCTCCACGGCTGGTACGGGCAGGGCACGTACTACGCGGACGACATCAGCCTCGACGGTCCCGGCGGCACCGGCGACACGCAGGCCCCCTCGGCCCCGGGTGCCCCGCACGCCACCGGCACCACCGCCACCAGCGTCTCGCTCGCGTGGAGCGCCGCCACCGACAACGTCGGCGTCACCGGATACGACGTCTACCGCGACGGCACCCTCGCGACCTCGGTGACGGGGACCACGGCGACGGTCGGCGGGCTCGCGCCCAGTACCGCGTACCGCTTCACCGTCCGGGCGAAGGACCGCGCGGGCAATGTGTCGCCCGACTCGGCGGCCGTCACCGTGACGACCGGTGAGGGCGGGGGCGGCGGCGACCGCTTCGTCCAGGCCGCCCCGTACCTCTACCTCGGCTGGGGCAATCCGCCGAGCCCCACCGAGGTCATGCAGGCCACCGGCATCAAGTGGTACACCATGGCCTTCGTCCTCGCGCAGAACGGCTGCAACCCCGCCTGGGACAGCCAGCGGCCCCTGACCGGCGGCTCCGACGAGGCCGCGATCAAGGCCATCCGCGCGGCCGGCGGCGATATCGTCCCCTCCATCGGCGGCTGGAGCGGAAACAAGCTCGGCCCCAACTGCTCCACCACCGAGGCACTGGCCGGCGCCTATCAGAAGGTCATCGACGCCTATGACCTCAAGGCCATCGACATCGACATCGAGAACACCGACGAGTTCGAGAACGCGGCCGTCCAGGACCGCATCCTCGGCGCCCTGAAGACCGTCAAGCAGAACAACCCCGGCCTTCGCACCATCGTCACCATCCCCACCCTCAACACCGGCCCCAACTCCTGGGGCAACCGCCTCATCGAACGCGCCCAGGCCCTCGGCGCCGACATCGACAACTTCACGATCATGCCGTTCAACTTCGGCGGCCAGGCCGATATGTACGGCAACACCGTCAAGGCCACCGAAGGCCTCAAGGCCAAGCTCGTCTCCACCTTCGGCTGGACCGACGAGCAGGCCTACCACCACATCGGCATCTCCGGCATGAACGACTCCAGCGACGCCGGTGAGGTCACCACCGCCCAGATCTGGACCCAGATCCGCGACTGGGCCAACGCCCACGACCTCGGCCGGCTCGCCTTCTGGGCCGTCAACCGGGACCGCCCGGCCTGGCAGTTCACCTCCATCACGGCAGGGTTCACCGGGTGACCCGCCCCGGCGTACGCCCTTCCTCCCGGGGGCGTACGCCGGGTCATTCCTCGACGAAGTACGACCAGAAGTCCACGGTGACCCGCCCCCCGAGGTCGCTCGCCCGCCCGCCGAACTCATGCCGCACATAGTCGGCGAGATCGTTCCCGTACACGATGATGTCCGTCTGGACCACGGACAGCACCGGATGCCCGCCCGCACCCCCCACCCCCGGCAGATACCGGTGCCCGTACACCGGCACCAGCTGCGGCACACCCTCCAGTTCACTCCGCGCGACCCGCACCGCCTCGTCCGTGCCGGCCGGCCTGGGCGCCCACCCCGGATACCAGAACCCGTTGTACTCCACGTCGAACAGCACCCCCTCCACCGGCCGCGCCAGCCGTGCCGCCAACTCCTCGTGGTCACCGTCCCGCCAGTCGGGCCAGCGTGCTGCCCCCCGGGGCAGCCCGACGGAGAGAAAAGCCCGATGATCAGCCGCGAACACAAACCCGAACCGGCTTTCGGCGGCGTCGAGTTCCTGCTCGGTGAGCCCCGGCCCGATCTCGGTCCGGAGCAGCCCTTGAAGGGCGCGGGCGGCGTCGGGGGTCAGCGGGGTGTCCATACCGGCAGCGTAGTGAGGGAGCGGCGTACCCCTCTCCAAGCACTGGCGCCATGCATCCGGCACCGTACCTGCTGCCGTTCCACGCGGGCGGTGACTCCAGCCGGTACGCCGTTCGGGCTGCCGGTGAATCAGGATGCCTTCCCCGCGGCTCCTGGGTAGCGTCCCCCGGGTGAATCCTCACCTCATCGACGATGTGCCCGACGGCCTGACCCGGCGAGCGCGGTACTTCGTCGCCGTGCACGGCGTCAAGGTCGACGTGCGCCCCGTCGAGGGCTGGGTGGAGTCGATCGCCCTGGCCCACCACGCATCCCTGTGGGCCAAACAGATCACCCAGTTCGTCGGTGACGACGCCGATGGCATCGACCTGAACGGCTACGCGCCCGTGCGCGAGGTGCGGGGCCTGTCCGACACCTGGTGGAGAGGGCCCGACTCCCTGGTGGCGGTCTACGGCGGGGAGGCCACGGCGCTCAACTTCCCGAGAGGGCGCGTCGCGGTGGTCTACTCCGGACTCGACGCGTGGGGACTGCGAGGCGATGCGGACGACGTCGGCTGACCTTGTCGTCCGACGGGGTTCGCCGGCCCCCGTCAACGGCCCGGAAAAGCAGACCGCACCCGGGCCGTCAGCGACGCCGTGGTCGGCGGACTGCGGCCCGGGTGCGGGCAGCTGAGCGGCGTGACCCGCGGAGGTGCAGGTCAGGCCGTTCAGAGGGAGATCAGGCCTTCTTGGTCTCCCAGAAGATCTTGTCGATCTCGGCGATCAGGTCGAGGGCCTTCTGGCCCGTCGCCGGGTCGGTCGAGCCCTTGGCGGCCGAGAGGGCCTTGAGGGCGTCGTTGACCAGCTGGTGGAGCTGGGGGTACTTCTCGAAGTGCGGGGGCTTGAAGTAGTCGCTCCACAGCACGGAGACGTGGTGCTTCGCCAGCTCGGCGCGCTGCTCCTTGATGACCACCGCGCGGGCCCGGAAGTGCGGGTCCTCGTTGGCCTGGTACTTCTCCTGGACGGCCTTGACGGACTCCGCCTCGATGCGGGCCTGGGCCGGGTCGTACACGCCGCAGGGGAGGTCGCAGTGGGCGCTGACCTTCACCTTGGGGGCAAACAGGCGGGAAAGCATGGAGCTGTCCTTCCTCGTGATCGTCTTCTCAGGTGGGACATTACTCCGTGAGAGACGTGAATTCGTGGGTGCCCCCATGGGCTTAGGCCAAAAGTCCAGGGTGAGGATGAGACCAGTGGCCGAATGTACGTAACCCTGTGGGGGACACGGTGTACGGGACGGACCGGGGAGGTGCGGGAGAGATGCGGGAGGTGCCTGAGGTGCCGGAGCCGGCCGGGGAGCAGCCCGGACGGGGGGCGGGGGCGCGGGCGCGGTTCCAGGTGGTGGAGGTGACGGGGCCCTCGATGGTGCCCACGCTCCATCACGGGGACTGGCTGCTCGTGCGGTACGGGGCGCGGGTGCGGACCGGGGACGTGGTGATCCTGCGTCATCCGTTCCAGCAGGACCTGCTGGTGGTGAAGCGGGCCGCGGAGCGGCGGGCCGGCGGATGGTGGGTGCTGGGGGACAACACGTTCGCGGGCGGGGACAGCACGGACTACGGGGTGGTGCCGGAGGAGCTGGTGCTGGCCAGGGTCCTGGTGCGGTACCGGCCGCTGACGAAGGATCAGCGCTCGGTGCTGGGCGCCGTCGGCTGGGCCGTGTCCGCGCTGCGGCCGGTCTCGTCGGCGCGGCCGGGCGCGGCGGCGCGTTCGGTCTCCAGGCGTTTGCGGGCCCGGTAGGCCGCCACGTTGGCACGGGTCGCGCAGCGGTCCGAGCAGTAGCGGCGCGAGCGGTTGGTCGAGGTGTCGAGGTAGGCGTTGCGGCACGGCGCCGCCTCGCACAGGCCGAGCCGGTCCGCGCCGTACGAGGTCAGGTGGAAGGCGAGCCCCATCGCCGCGATCGCCGCGTAGCCCGAGGTGGCGTTGGACGGGTGGTCGGCCAGATGCATGTGCCAGTCGGGCTTCCCGTCCGAGTCCCGGTGGTCGTGCCCGGAGATCTGCGGGCTCACCGGGAACTCCAGCAGCAGGGAGTTCAGCAGGTCGACCGCCAGGGTCTCGTCGCCGGTGTCGGCCGCCTCGAAGACCGCCCGCAGCCGGGCCCGTACCGACCGGAAACGCGTCACGTCCGCGTCCGTCGCGCGCCGCGCCGCCTGCTGGTTGACGCCGAACAGTTCGCGGACCGCCTCGACCGAGGTGAGCGTGTCCTTGCCGCGGGCCGGCTCCTCGGTGTTGACCAGGCGCACGGCGTAGTCCGAGTAATAGGCCAGTTCCACTTGTAGTCCTTACGGCGTCGGTCTAAAGTCGGTCCGGTGGTGAAGTAATGGGCTGTTGCCAGTCCAGGGTATTACATCGGGAGGTACGGATGACCGAGACAGTGACCGGCGCCGACTGGCAGGCCTGGCAGACGAGCTGGGACCGCCAGCAGGAGTGGTACATGCCCGACCGTGAGGAGCGCTTCCGGGTGATGCTCGACATGATCGAGGCCTTCACCGGACCCGCCCCGCGGGTGCTCGACCTCGCCTGCGGTACGGGAAGTATTACGGACCGGCTGCTCCGCCGGTTCCCGGAGGCCACCAGCACCGGCGTCGACCTGGACCCGGCCCTGCTCGCCATCGCCCGCGGATCCTTCGCCGGGGACGAGCGGGTCGCCTTCGTCACCGCCGACCTCAAGGACCCCGACTGGACGGCGAAGCTGCCGTACGACGCGTACGACGCGGTCCTCACCGCCACCGCCCTGCACTGGCTGCACAGCGAACCGCTCGCCGCGCTCTACGGGCAGATCGGCGGGCTCGTCCGCGACGGCGGCGTCTTCATGAACGCCGACCACATGATCGACACCGGCACCCCCCGGATCAACGCCGCCGAGCGCGCCCACCGGCACGCCGGCATGGACCGGGCCAAGGCCGCCGGGGCCCTCGACTGGGCCGAATGGTGGGCCCTGGCCGCCAAGGACCCGGTCCTCGCCGGACCGACCGCCGAACGGTTCGCCATCTACGGAGAGCACGCCGACGGCGACATGCCGTCCGCGGCCTGGCACGCCGACACCCTGCGCGCCTCCGGTTTCGCCGAGGCCCGTGCCGTCTGGTCCTCGCCCTCCGACAGCCTGGTGCTCGCGGTGAAGTAGCCGGCCCCGCCCTCCGGCGGCCCTGCCGCGCACCTTCCGGCCTCCCGGTTCTTGCCCTGGAGCGGGACGGGGGAGAACCATGGTCCGGGGCGGTGCGGACGACGGTCCGCGCCGCCCCGCCAACATTTCCGGAAACCCCTGCAACCCCGGCGCCCACCCGCCGCACTGGAAGGGTGAGACGGTCCGCGCCCGCGGACCCGGAGAGGGGCGCTGACGATGCGGAGCGATGACGACGCCGCGCTGCACGCCTTCGTCGAGAGCCGACGCACCGCACTCTTCCGCAGCGCCTACCTGCTCTGCGGAGACCGGCACGAGGCCGAGGACCTGGTCCAGGCCACGCTGGTCAAGGTGGTGCTCGGCGGACGGCGGCACGGACGGCTCGACAACATCGAGGCGTACGCGCGCAAGACGTTGGTCAACACCTTCATCGCGGCCCGCCGCCGGTTCTGGCGGCGCGAGCACTCGTACGGCGAGCTGCCCGACCGGGCGGCCCACGCACCCGACACGGACACCGGCCTCGCGGTACGGGCGGCGCTCGCCCGTCTCACGCCCAGGCAGCGGGCCGTACTGGTGCTGCGCTACTGGGAGGACCTGAGCGTCGAGGCCACCGCCGCGGTGCTCGGGATGCGGGAGAACACGGTCAAGAGCCACACGGCTCGGGGGTTGGCGGCGCTGCGCGCCGAGATGGCGGAGGAACTGGTATGAGCGACGTACGGGAACTGCTGGGGCGGGCCGCGGAGGACGCGGGGCACCCGGTGATCAGCACCGAGGTGGTGTACGCCAGGGCCGCACGGGTCCGCAGGCGGCGCCGCGCCGTCGTGTCGGCCGCCGCGGTGTGCGCGGTCGCGGCGGGGGCGTTCGCCCTGCCCGGCCTCACCGCCGGACCGGAGAACAGCCCGCGGACCGCGTCGGTGGCGGCCCCGGTCGCGGCCGACGGCGGCCGCGCCGAGCGGGTGGCCGCGCTGCTGCCCGAGGGCGTCGGCGCGATCCAGCAGGTGTCGCTGGCGCAGATCATCAAGAACGCGACACCCGCCCAGGCCAAGGAGAAGCTCTACGGACCGCTGGACGGGCAGTACGCCGTGCGCCGCGACGGCGGCGTCGGCTATCTGACCATCACCCTCCAGCCGGCGAAGTCCCTGGAGAGGAAGCGCGGCGGCTTCCCGCCCGAGGCCGACCTGTGCCACCCGGGCAACGGCGAGCCCGCGCCCGCCGACTGCGTCCGCGAGGCGCTGCCGGACGGCCGCGTGCTCACCCTCTGGAGCGACGCCATGAACTACGGCGACGGCACCCCGCAGTGGGGGCCCGAACTGGTGGCCCGCCTGACCCTGAAGGACGGATCCGAACTGGCCGTGCGCGACAGCACCGGTTTCGAGTCCGACCGTTCCCAGGGACCGCTCCTGAAGACGCCGCCGCTCACCCGTGAACAGCTGCGCGCCCTCGCGCTCCGGCCGGAGCTGGTCGCGAAGAAGTAGCCGGCCGCGAAGAAGCAGCCGGCCGCCGGGACACGACGAGGGCGGTACGGAACCGGTCCGTACCGCCCTCGTCGCGTGCGTCCTACAGCACCTTCGACAGGAACGACTTCGTCCGGTCGTGCTGCGGACGGGTCAGGACGTCGCGCGGATGGCCGGACTCGACCACCACACCGTCGTCCATGAAGACCAGCGCGTCGCCCACCTCGCGGGCGAAGCCCATCTCATGGGTGACGACGATCATCGTCATCCCGTCCTCGGCCAGTCCGCGCATCACGTCCAGGACGTCGCCGACCAGCTCCGGGTCGAGCGCCGAGGTCGGCTCGTCGAAGAGCATCAGCTTCGGCTCCATGGCCAGCGCACGGGCGATCGCCACGCGCTGCTGCTGGCCCCCGGAGAGCTGCGAGGGATAGTTCCTCGCCTTGTCGGACAGGCCGACGCGGTCCAGCAGGCGTTCCGCGCGGGCGCGGGCGACCGCCTTGGACTCCCGCCTGACCTGGACCGGCGCCTCCATGACGTTCTCCAGCGCCGTCATGTGGGGGAACAGGTTGAAGCGCTGGAAGACCATGCCGATGTCCCGGCGCTTCAGCGCGACCTCGCTGTCCTTCAGCTCGTAGAGCTTGTCGCCCTTCTGGCGGTAGCCCACCAGTTCGCCGTCCACGTACAGCCGGCCGGCGCTGATCTGCTCCAGGTGGTTGATGCACCGCAGGAACGTCGACTTGCCGGAACCGGACGGGCCGATCAGACAGAACACCTCGCGCGGGGCGACCTCCAGGTCGATGCCCTTGAGGATGTGCGCGGTGCCGAAGGACTTGTGGACGCCCTCGGCCTTCACCATGGCGGTCATGCCATGCCTCCCTTCGGGCGGCCCAGCGACAGCACGTTGGTCCGGAGCTTCTGCAGCGGTGTGGGCGGCAGACTGCGGCTGGATCCGCGTGCGTAGTACCGCTCCAGGTAGTACTGCCCGACGCTGAGCACCGAGGTCATGATCAGGTACCAGGCGGCGGCGAGGAAGTACATCTCCACCGGCGACCCGGAACTCTGCCCGATGTCCTGGGCGTTCTTGAACAGTTCGTAGAACTGGACGGCCGCCACCAGCGAGGTCGTCTTGAGCATGTTGATGACCTCGTTGCCCGTCGGCGGCACGATCACGCGCATCGCCTGCGGGATGATCACCCGGCGCAGCGTCTTGCTGTGGCTCATGCCCAGCGCGTGCGAGGCCTCCGTCTGGCCCTCGTCGACCGAGAGCAGTCCGGCGCGGCAGATCTCCGCCATGTACGCGGCCTCGTTGAGACCGAGCCCGAGCAGCGCCGTCAGCAGCGGCGTCATGAAGCTCGACCAGTAGTCCTTGTAGATCGGCCCGAGGTTGATGTACTCGAAGACCAGACCCAGGTTGAACCAGACGAACAGCTGGACGAGGACCGGGGTGCCCCGGAAGAACCAGATGTAGAACCACGCGATCGACGAGGTCACCGGGTTCTTCGACAGGCGCATCACGGCCAGCAGGACGCCGCCGACCACGCCGATCACCATCGACAGCGCGGTCAGCAGCAGGGTCTGGCCGACGCCGTCGATGATGCGGTCGTCGAAGAAGTAGTCCGGGACCGCACCCCAGTTGATTTTGCCCTGGCTGAAGGCGTAGACGATCGAGGCGAGTGCGGCGAGGGCGACGAGCGCCGCGACGTACCGGCCGTAGTGCCGGACCGGGATCGCCCGGATGGTCTCCGGGGCGGCCGTCGCGGCGGTGGGGGGCGCGGCCGGGACGTCGTCCGGGCCCGTCTTCTTGATGTCAGTCACGGCTGATGCCTTTCATCGCCGGATCCGGTCAGGAGCCGCCGTTCACCTTGGCCTCGGTGATGGCACCGGCCTCGACGCCCCACTTGGCGATGATCTTCTCGTACTCGCCGTTCTTGATGATCGCGTCCATGGCCGCCTTGATGGCCTTGGTCAGCTGGTCGTTGCCCTTGGCGACGGCGATGCCGTACGGGGCGGCCTCGACCTGCTCGCCGACGAGCTGGAAGTCCTTGCCGCCGCCCGAGGTCTTCACCGCGTACGCGGCGACCGGGAAGTCGGACGAGCCGGCGTCGGCACCGCCCGAGCGCAGCCGGGTCTGGGCCTCCAGGTCGGTGTCGTAGGACTCGATGGCGATCTTCTTGCCGCCGGTGCACTTCTTGGACTCGGCCTTGGCCAGGTCGTTGGAGACCGTGTTGCGCTGGACGGCGATCTTCTTGCCGCAGAGGTCCGCCCAGGTCTTGATCCCCTGGTCGTCCCCCTTCTTGGTGTAGATGGAGACGCCCGCGGTGAAGTAGTCGATGAAGTCGACGCCCTCGCCGACCTTCTTCTTCGTCTCGGGGTCGACACCGTTCTGACGGTCCTTGGTGTCGGTCATCGCCGACATCGCCAGGTCGTAGCGCTTGGCGCGCAGACCCGTGATCAGGGTGTCGAAGGTGCCGTTCTCGAACTGGAACTCCACGCCCAGCTCCTTGCCGAGCGCGGCGGCGAGGTCCGGGTCGATGCCGACGGTCTTGCCGGACTTGTCCTTGAATTCGACCGGCGGGTACGCGATGTCCGAACCGACCTTGATGACGCCCTTGGACTTGATGTCCGCCGGGAGCAGGTCGGCGGGGGAGGACCCGCCGTCACCCGACTGGGCCGAGGCCGAAGCGGCGTCGGTCGTGTCGTTCTTCGTCTGGTCGCCGCAGGCGGTCAGCAGCATGGTGCCGGCGACCGCGATGGCGCCGACCGCGGCAAGCCGGGACTTAGCGGTTCGACGGATGGTGCGTGCGGTCATGGTGGGGCTCCTCCGGCAGGTGAGGGGGGCATTGCCAGGCGATTGACACACAGCGTCGGGAGTCGCCGCCTTGTGTGATTACGGCATCTTGCCATTCGGACTAGCCCAAACAGGGGGCGCAGCATGTCAAAATCGGGTAACGGGACACCCCCGTAGCCAGTGGGCCGGCACACACAGGCCGGACCTTTCTCTGGAAACGCTTCTTCCTGCCGGAAGATCCTCCGCCTCGGACCCGTTCCGGGCGGATTTCGTCTCGGTGGGCCGACGTGCGCGTATGTCCCCCTATGAGACGCGTCACCGTGGGCATACCGACTCGTCCGCGGTACCCCCTGTCCGGTAAGAAGGACGCTTACACCCCTCATCCGGGGCTCAGGGCGCGTGTGCGGCGCGCCCGCGCGTACGTAGTTCCCCCTGCCGGGGCGGGCCAAATCGCCCGGCGCAGGGCATGTACGCGGTGCCCGCCCACCCCTCCTCAACCAGGAGTGGCCACCCTCAAACGATGAAGACTTAAGGGGTCAACACCATGGCAGCGGAGATCGTCAACCCTCGCAGCGACAGCAGTACGGAGAGCGCCACGGACGAGCCGTTCGATCCGGCCTTCGCGCTCCACCGGGGCGGGAAGATGGCCGTGCGGGCCACCGTCCCGATCCGGGACAGGGACGACCTGTCCCTCGCCTACACACCGGGCGTGGCGAAGGTGTGCAGCGCCATCGCCGAGAATCCCGAGCTCGTGCACGACTACACCTGGAAGTCCCAGGTCGTCGCGGTCGTCACGGACGGCACCGCGGTGCTGGGGCTCGGCGACATCGGGCCCGAGGCCTCCCTCCCCGTGATGGAGGGCAAGGCCATCCTGTTCAAGCAGTTCGGCGGGGTGGACGCGGTGCCGATCGCGCTCGCGACCACCGACACGGACGAGATCGTGGAGACCGTCGTCCGGCTCGCCCCGTCCTTCGGGGGCGTCAACCTGGAGGACATCTCGGCGCCGCGCTGCTTCGAGATCGAGCGCCGGCTCCAGGAGCGGCTCGACATCCCGGTCTTCCACGACGACCAGCACGGCACCGCCGTGGTCACCCTCGCGGCCCTGCGCAACGCGGCGAAGCTCTCCGGGCGCAGCCTCGGCGATCTGCGCGGCGTGATCTCGGGCGCGGGCGCCGCGGGCGCGGCCATCGCCAAGTTCCTCCTGGAGGCCGGGATCGGCGATGTCGCCGTCGCCGACCGCAAGGGCATCGTCAGCCGGGACCGCGAGGACCTGACCGACGTCAAGCGCGAGCTGGCCGCACTCACCAACCGGGCCGGGCTCTCGGGCCCGCTGGAGGTGGCGCTGGCGGGCGCCGACGTCTTCATCGGCGTCTCCGGCGGTACGGTCCCGGAGGCGGCCGTCGCCTCCATGGCCCCCGGGGCCTTCGTCTTCGCCATGGCGAACCCGAACCCCGAGGTCCACCCCGACATCGCGCACAAGTACGCGGCCGTCGTGGCGACCGGGCGGTCCGACTACCCCAACCAGATCAACAACGTCCTGGCGTTCCCCGGCATCTTCGCCGGCGCGCTCCAGGTGCGGGCCTCGCGGATCACCGAGGGCATGAAGATCGCCGCGGCGAACGCGCTGGCCGACGTGGTGGGCGACGAGCTGGCCGCCGACTACGTGATCCCGTCGCCGTTCGACGAGCGGGTCGCCCCCGCCGTCACGGCCGCCGTGGCCGCCGCCGCCCGCGCGGAGGGCGTCGCCCGGCGCTGAGTCCGGGCGGGCGGAGAAACGGGGCCGGTGTCTCCCCCGGGGACACCGGCCTCTGCCGTTGGCGCGGGGCGGCGCGTGTCACAGCCGCAGCCGGTTACGCGGGAGTAGCGCGGCCCCTATCGTCGGCCCCATGTTCGCCGCCTACGCATCCCGCCTCGACCGCGACCACCCCCTCGACGGCCTTGAGCTGGGCGAACGCCCGGCCCCTCAGGCGCGTCCCGGGTGGACCACCGTCAACGTCCGGGCCGCCTCCCTCAATCACCACGACCTCTGGTCCCTGCGCGGCGTCGGCCTCGCCGAGGACCGGCTGCCGATGATCCTCGGCTGCGACGCCGCGGGCGTCGACCAGGACGGCAACGAGGTCGTCCTGCACTCCGTCATCGGCCAGACCGGCCACGGAGTCGGTCCCGACGAGCCCCGGTCCATCCTCACCGAGCGCTACCAGGGCACCTTCGCCGAGCAGGTCACCGTCCCCAGCTGGAACGTGCTGCCCAAGCCGAAGGAGCTGAGCTTCGAGGAGGCCGCCTGCCTGCCCACCGCCTGGCTCACCGCGTACCGCATGCTCTTCACCAACGCCGGGGTGCGGCCCGGTGACTCCGTGCTGGTGCAGGGCGCCGGCGGTGGGGTCGCGACGGCCGCGATCGTGCTCGGCCGGGCCGCCGGGCTGCGGGTGTACGCCACCAGCCGCGACGAGGCCAAGCGCCGGCGGGCCGTCGAACTCGGCGCCGTCGAGGCGTACGAGCCCGGCGCGCGGCTGCCGCACCGGGTCGACGCCGTCATCGAGACCGTCGGCGCCGCCACCTGGTCGCACTCCGTCAAATCGCTGCGCCCCGGCGGCACCCTGGTCATCTCCGGTGCCACCAGCGGCGACCGCCCCGCGCACGCCGAGCTGACCCGCATCTTCTTCCTGGAGCTGAAGGTCGTCGGCTCGACCATGGGGTCCCGGGACGAACTGGAGGACCTGCTCTCCTTCTGCGCCGCCACCGGGGTGCGGCCCGTGATCGACGAGGTGCTGCCCCTCGACCGGGCCCGGGAGGGCTTCGAACGGATGGACTCGGGCGGCCAGTTCGGGAAGATCGTGCTCACCGTCAACCAGGGTTGACACCTCCCGGATGTCAACGTAAGTTGACATCATGACGGAAGCAACGGATCTCGCCGAGCGTGCGGGCGACCGCGACCCCCGGGTGGGGCTGCGGTCGGTCGCCGCGCTGCGGCGGCTGCTGGAGCAGCTCGAAGCCGTACAGGTCAGAAGCGCCCGGGTGCAGGGCTGGTCGTGGCAGGAGATCGCGGCCGAACTGGGCGTCAGCCGACAGGCCGTGCACAAGAAGTACGGGAGGCATTGATGTTCGAGCGATTCACCAAGGGCGCCCGCGCCACCGTGACGGGCGCCGTGACCCTGGCCGAACGGGCGGGCGCGGACCGCGTCACCGAGGAGCATCTGCTCCTCGGCCTGTTCGACACGGCCGAGGGGCGGGCCTCGTTCGCCCTCGGGGCCCTGGGCCTCGTGGACCACCGGGCCGCGGTCGAGGCCGCGCTGTTCGAGGCGCGCAGGCGCGGCGGCATGAGCAGGGCCGACGCCGACGCCCTCGCGGACATCGGCATCGACCTCACCGCGGTCGTCTCCCGGATCGAGGAGGCGCACGGCGAGGGCGCCCTGTGGGACGGGCGCCGCCCCCGGCGCGGCCGCACCGGCGCCCCGCGCTTCAGCCGGCCGGCCAAGAAGATCCTGGAGAGGTCGCTGCGGATCGCGCTCGGCCGCGGCGACCGCTTCATCGGCGAGGAGCACCTGCTGCTCGCCCTCACCGCCACGCCCGGCGTGGTCGCCGACGTCCTCGCCGAACACGGCGCGACGTACGCGACGGTCGAACGCGCCCTGTACGGCGAGGGCGGCGCGGGCCGGGAGCGCAGGGCGGGCTGAGCGCGGGGCGGGTTCCGACGGCGGGCGTCCCGCCTGCCGCCGGAACCCCGCCGGAACTCCGGCCTACGTCCCGGCGCCTCCGCCGTCCTCCGTGTCGCCGCGCAGCAGCGCGCCGATGTGCGCCGCCGCCGTGGACAGATGGCGGCGGGCCTCCGCGAGCTGGTCCTCCGTCACCCCCCGGTCCCTGGCCGCGTCCCGGATGTCGTCACGGAAGCGGTCGAGCAGCCGGTCCAGATCGCGCGCCGGATCGCCCGTGCCGCCGGTGTCCTTGCCCCATTCGGGATCCGTGTCCGCGGCGTCCGGCTTGATGTACGGGGCCCAGGTGCCGGTACGGGCGAAGCCGCCCAGCTGACCGGTGATCTCGGCCAGCCCCTCGCGCACGCCCGCGGGCCAGTCGCCCCGGGCGAAGTGCTCCTGGACCTGACGGGCGGCGTTCTGCATCTGCTCACGCGCCCGGTCCTGGGCCTCCTTGGCCTGACGGCGGGCCCGCTGGGCCTCCTCGCGGGCGCGCCGGGACTCGTCCTTCGCCCGGCGGGCCTGCTCCTTCCACTCCTGCTTCGCCTTGCGCAGCTCCTCCTTCGCGCTGCGCCAGGCCTCCTTGTCGCCCAGATCGGCGAAGTCGCCGAGATCGCCGAACGGGGAGGACCCGCCCGCCTTGCGGCCCGCGCGGGAGGGGCCGGGGTGCCGGGACTCGTCGGCCGCCGCGCGCATCTCGCTGCGCAGCTGACCGGCCGCGCCCCGCACGTCGTCGCGGATCTCGGCGGCCAGCTCGGAGACCGACTCCCTGATCTCCAGCTCCAGATCGGCCAGCTCGCCGGTGCGCCCGGCCAGTTCGGCGCGGCCCGCGTCGGTGATCGAGTACACCTTGCGGCCGCCCTCGGTGGCATGGGTGACCAGGCCCTCGGCCTCCAGTTTGGCCAGCCGGGGGTAGACCGTGCCCGCCGAGGGCGCGTACAGGCCCTGGAACCGCTCCTCCAGGAGGCGGATCACCTCGTAGCCGTGGCGCGGGGCCTCGTCGAGCAGCTTCAGCAGATAGAGGCGGAGGCGGCCGTGGGCGAATACGGGCGGCATGTCAGAGCACCTTTCCGGTCGGCTCGGCGTCGTGCGGACCGTCCTCGGCGGGCGGGCGGCGCAGCAGGGCGATCGATCCCGAGACCGTCGTCGCCCTCAGTGTGCCCGTGCCGGAGCCCAGGGTGCCCGTGATCTTCTTCGCACCCCACTGGCCGCTGACCCGCAGGTCCTCGAAGCCGTTGGAGACGGAACCGCTGGCGGTGTTCGCCTCCACCTTCGCGTCGGCCGGGTGGGGCAGCCGGATGGCGATCTCGCCGGAGACCGTGGTCAGCCGGATGTCGGCAGGGCGGCCCGTCGGGTCCAGGTCGAGCACCATGTCGCCGCTGACCGATTCGGCCTTCACCGCCGTGCCCGCGCCCTCGACGACGGTCAGATCGCCGGAGACGGACTGGAAGCGCAGCTCCCCGGTGACGCGCTGGGCCTCCACATTGCCGGAGACGGTCTCCGCGCCGACCGGGCCGGCGAGCCCGACGAGCGTGGTGTCGCCGGTCACGCCGCGGACGTCGGTGCGTCCGCGCACCCCGGAGACGAAGGCCCCGGCCCCGACCACGCCGACCTCCACCCGGGAACCGGCCGGGACGGCCAGCGAGACCTCGGCACGGCGGGTCCAGCCCTTGCGGTCCAGCCACTTGAGGAGGCCGTGCCAGGCCAGGTCCTCGTACGCGACCGTCAGGACGCCGTCCTCCTGGGTGACCACCAGCGGCGGTCCCTCGATGCCGGAGACCTCCAGCCGGGCGGTCGGTTCGTCGGTGCCGACGACATTGACCGTGCCGTTGACGATGCGGACGTTCAGCGCGGTCACGGGTTCCTCGAAGGCGAGCTTGCGCGGCTCGGCGACGGCCCACGTCGACACAGGCATGGATCTGACCTCCCAGGGAGTGCGACGACGCAACATATCGCGTCTCTTGAAGAACACGATATATCGCGGATTCGTGAAGTCAAGACGCGAGGGGAGGGGATGGGGGAGTGCCCATACGGGATCAAAAGAGGTCATCACGGGTGGATCTGCCCTACCGTGTGGGGCATGGACGCGACCTCACCCGTGGGTGCACTGCTGCTGTGCCGGGCCGAACCGGAGACCGTGCGGCCGGTCGCCCAACTGCTGCGCGACCGGATGCTGCTGGCCCCCGCCGGGGACGGCTGGAGCGTGCTGGTGCCCGAGGGGCGTCCCTGGCGGGGCGGGGGCGACGACGCCGGGGCACCGGCACCGGACGGGACCGTGGAACCCGTCGACCGGGTGCTCGGCGGCTGGGCCACCGCGCTCGCGGTCGGATCCACCTGGCCGGTCCTCGCACTGTGGTGGGACGCCGACCGGGCCGGATACACGCTGGCCGCCGGGTTCCGCCGCCCGGTCGGCTACGTCTGGCTCGCGGACGGCACCCCGGCCGGCGAGGACGAGGCGATGCGGACGTTCGCCGAGCGGCTCGGCCTCGATCCCGTCCTGGACGTCCAGGTCCTGGAGGCGCTGACCCGGCCCGATCCGGAGGCCGACGGACGGGCCAGGCTGCGCGGGCTGCTCGCCGTCCTCACCCGCACCGGGCTGGAGCTTCCGCCGGGACTCGACCCGGGCGAGCCCTCGCACCGGCTGGCGGCGGGTGCGGACGCCTGGCCGCACGCCGAGCGGATCACCTGGACCGGCTGGCGCGACGCGGTCCTGGCCGAACTCGACGTCGTGGAGTCCAGCCGCGTCGGCCCCTGGATGCGCGGACCCCGGGCCCGCGCCCTGGCGGGCGCCCAGCTCGCGGCGGGTCTGCCCCTCGCCCTCTGGGGCGCGTCCCGGCGCAGCGGCGGCTGGGTCGTCGCCGGGGTCCTGCTGATGGCGCACGGGGCGCTGGGGCTGGCGTACGACCGGATCAGGGACGACGGTCCGGGCGGCACGTCCCCGGGGAACGGGGCCTGAACGCGGGGGCCCCGGGCCCCGGCGTTCAGGCCCGGTCCGGCTCCGGTCCGCCGGGCGGGTCCTACTCCTCGTCGTCCTCGTCGTCCAGCCGGGCCAGCCACGTGGCCAGCCGCTCGACCGGAACCTCGAAGTCGGGGTTCAGGTCGACGAACGTACGCAGCTGCTCGGCGAGCCACTCGAACGTGACCTCTTCCTCGCCACGCCGCTTCTCCAGCTCCTCGATACCGCGGTCGGTGAAGTACATACCCACAGTTTAAGGGCCTGTCGGACGCCGTTCGGACGCGGTCGCGGAGCCCCGCGCGCACGGTCGAGAACCGACCCGCCGCCCCCTCGCGTCATGGTCGATGTCTCTCGCATCGGCCCCCTGCGGCCGTTAATCTGCGGGTAGTTGGGGAACGGGGGGTTCATGGAGGACAACGGGTCCCGCATCACGCGCATCGAGATGCCGGACGGCACACCGGTCTGGGCGCGCATCTCCGGGGCCGGGGAACTGGACGGGCCCGAGCCGGGCGGTCTCACGTTCACCGACACCGGCTTCGCCGGTGACGTCGCCGACCGGGTGCAGGCCGGGGTGCAGGCCCGGGTCGAGAGCCTGCACTCCGTCGTGACGAGCGTCGCGCGCTCGCTCGCCGTACCGCTGCGGGCCGTCCGGCCGGACGCCGTCAGCGTCGAGTTCGGCATCGAGCTGACCGCCAAGTCCGGCAGGGTCGTCGGGCTCCTCGCGGACGGCGAGGCCAAGGGCGCGATCAAGGTGACGCTCACCTGGAACGGCGGCGGCCCCCCGGTCGACCCGCCGGCCCCCGCCGCCCCGCCCGCGCAGATCCCGGCCCCGTCACCCGCACCGGCCCCCGCGGGACCCTTGGTGCCGGCCCCCGCGGGGCCGCCCGTGCCGCCGCCCCTTCCCGCGCACGCCCCGTCCGCGCCCCCGGTGCCCGAACCGGCCGCCGGCGCACCCGTGGTGGCGCCGCGCGCCGGGGCAGACCCCGGCGCACCGGCCCATCCGGACGGCGCGGACGGCACCGACGGCGACGGGGCATGACCTCGGACGGCGGCTGGGGCGCAGAGGAGGACCGGCGCCGCTACGAGCGTGCGCTCATGGCCCTCGTCCAGGACGCCACCGTACGAATTCACCGGCCCCCGTCCGGGTATGCCCCTGAAGGGCCGGGGGACTTCCTGGGGAGCGGCTTCTTCATCGCTCCGAGCTGGATTCTCACGTGCGCGCACGTGGCGATGCGCGGGGAGGGGGGCGCGGTGAACGTGGTGTTCCGGAGCGACCGGTACGGCGGCGACCGTGCCGAGGTCCCCGGCCGCGTCGTCGTCGCCCTGCCCGGCGCCCGGCCGCCCGGGGCCGGCGGCTGGCCCGCCCCCGACCTGGCGCTCGTCCAGCTCACCCGCCCGGTCGAGCACTCCTGCGTCTATGTCACCGAACGCTCCGGCGGACTGCTCTGGGGCAGCGACATCCGCTGCGTCGGCTGGGCCGACGCGCCCGGCGGCGAACTGAACCTGCTCAGCGGCGCCTACCGGGTGCGCGGCGCGTACGGGGCCGCCGACGACGTCGACCAGCTCGTCCGGCTGGACGAGGACTGGCTGGTGCCGGGCATGTCCGGCGGGCCCGTGATCGACTTCGCCCGCGGCGAGGTGGTCGGGGTCGTCAAATCGCAGCTGGACCGGCAGCAGGGCGGCATCGCCGTCGGCATCGAGCGGCTGCGCACCCTCAAGGTGCCGTCCACCCCCATGGAGGCGGAGACCGACGACGTCTACCAGGCCGTCTTCCACGCGCACGACCGCTACCACGCCGACCGCCACAACAGCGCGGCCGGAACCGAGCGCACCTGGGCCGACGTGCAGAGCGAACTGCCCGTCCCGCCCGGCGGGGTCCTCGGCCCCAAGCGCCGCGCGGACCTGCTGGGCCGGCTCGCCGAACTCACCCCGCCCGCCAGCACCCGCTCCCTGCTCAACCTGCTCGACGGCCTGCCCGGCGTCTACTCCCGCGACCACCGCCCCGCCCCGCGCGGCTGGCGCGACGGCCTGGGCGTCCTCTACGACACCGAGGCCCGCGACCGTACGGCCCGCTTCGAGCTGATCGTCCGCTACTGCCTGGGCGTCCTCGCAGCCGACCGGCCCCACGGCCGGCTCTCGGTGCGCAACGCCAAGGCGCTGTGGGGCTGGGCGAAGACGATCGCCGACGTCGAACTGCCCCGTGACCTGCGCCGCCGGCTCGACCAGGAGTGGGCGGACATCCGGCTGGGCCTGGAGCAGAACCGCCAGCAGGCCGTCCCGCCCCCGCCCGCCGAACCCGTCCGCGACGGGGAACGCGACGGGGTCGTCCTCCGCATCGACCAGCAGGGCTGGGCACGCGGCCGCTACGACTGGCGGGTCTCCGTCGGCCGGCACACCGGCGAGGCGCAGCCCATCGACGAGGACAGCCGGGGCGTGCCGCTCGACACCGTGCCCGACCGGCTCGCCGCCGCGCTGACCGAGGCGTTCCGCCGCTGCGACGAACCGGGCAGCCCGGCCGTGCTCTACGCCGTCGTCGCACCCGGGCAGTTCGGACTGCCGGTCGACGGCTGGACGCTGACCCCGGACGGGCCGCCGCTCGGATCCGTACGCCCCGTGGTGCTGAGCAGCTCCTACCGGGGCCCGGACGGCACCGGCCCGGACGACGCGGAGCCCGGCCACCGGCCCGGCGCCCTCGCTCCCGGCATCCGGGCCGAGGTGGTCGACTGCGAGGACGATGTGCGGGTACGCGTACCGGAGGTGGCCGGGCTGCGCTCCCTGCCGCCCGCCACCGTGCCCGTCCTGTGCCGTTACGGATCGCGGCCGGACGCCGAGGCCACGGCCGGGGTGGTGCGGCTGATCGACGCCGGGTTCGCGGCGGCGCTGATCCAGCGGCGGCCCGCCGAGGCGGATCTGGTGTGCCGGGCCTTCCACCGGGGCGTGGGCCGGACGGTGCCGGAGGCCGGGACCCACGAGCGGCTGCCGTGGGCGGTCCACGAGCTGCGCCGCGGGGTGAGCGCGGGACGGTCGGAGCTGTACTGGTCCGACGGCGTCGCCCTCTACGTCCGCGACGCGCCCCACGAACTGCCCGGAGCCGACGACCCGTTCCTGGTGGCGCCGTGAACGGCGCCGTCGGGGGACAGCTCCGACCCGATCCCCGGGGCCGCGCCGGCCGGCCCCTTAACGGGAGTGTGCCGGATCGCTACGGTGAGGCGGCGGCGGGTGCGACGGCCGCCGTCCGTGGCGGACGAGTGACATCGAGGAACACGTTATGAGTGAATCCAGCGAGTGGCTCATCTACCGGGGCATCGGCGAACCCCACGACGACGTACCCCGGCTGCCCCCGCCGCCGCCCTGGCGTGACTTCGCCGGCGGACGGGAGGGCGAGAGCGGCGCGGGCGAGTCGGCCGACCGCCGTCTGGGCATTCCCGGACGCGTCGCCGAGGAGCACCGGCCGGGCGCCGAGGAACTGGAAATGATCAACGCCGCGCTCTATCTGCGGCGCCCGCTGCTGGTCACCGGGGACCCCGGGGCGGGTAAGAGCACCCTGGCCCACTCCGTCGCCCGGGAGCTGGAGTTCGGCAAGGTGCTGCGCTGGCCCGTCGTCAGCCGCACCACCCTCCAGGACGGGCTCTACCACTACGACGCCATCGCCCGGCTCCAGGACGTCCAGATCGCCTCGCACGCCGCGGCGGGCGGCGGCGAGCCCGCCGACTCGGCCCAGAGCGTGGGCAGTTACATCCGCCTCGGCCCGCTCGGCACGGCGCTGCTGCCCTCGGACCGGCCCCGGGTGCTGCTCATCGACGAACTCGACAAGAGCGACATCGACCTTCCCAACGACCTCCTGAACGTCCTGGAGGAGGGCGAGTTCGCCGTCCCCGAACTGGAACGGATCGCGGACCGGCTGCCGGACGGCGAGGCCGTCGTGCTGGACCACGACGGCAACAAGGTGCGGATCAAGGGCGGCCGGGTGCAGTGCCGGGCCTTCCCCTTCGTGGTGCTCACCAGCAACGGGGAGCGCGACTTCCCCGCGCCGCTTATGCGCCGCTGCGTCCACCTGGAGCTGGGGCGCCCCGACCACAAGCGGCTGGCGGCCTTCGTCAAGGCGCATCTGGGCGAGGAGGCGGCCCGCTCCAGCGAGGACCTGATCACGCACTTCCTGGAGCGTTCGCGCAGCGAACTCCTCGCCACGGACCAGCTGCTCAACGCGATCTACCTCACCCAGACCGCCGCCCCCACCGGCCGCGACCGCCTCGCGGACCTGCTCATCCAGCGACTCGACCGGCCGAGGTGACGACGCGATGGACGGGGCGGACGAGGTGAGAGGCGCGGCATCGGCCCGGGAGGCGGGTGCCTCCGCGGGGGCGGACGGGGGGCCGGTGCCGGCCGCGGAGCCCCGGGCCGACGCGGGGCGGGCCGGGGAGGACGCGCTGACGGCGCTGGTCGTCCGGCTGCGCGGCGCCGGGCTCGATCCCGACGTCGAGCAGCTCTGCGACGCGCTCTGGCTGGCGCGCTGGACCCGGGGCACGGAGACGGAACCCGCGGACACCGCCGCGGACGCCCACGGCGAGGGCGGCCCCGGAACGGGGGAGGCGACGGCGGAGCGGACCGCCGGAACGGACTCCGCGAACGCGGGCCCCGGCCCCGGCCCCGGGGAGACCGCCCCCGACCCCGGAGCCGACGACGAGGCCGCCGAGGACGCGCCCCGCCCCCGGGCCGACGGCAAGGTCGCGCTGTACCCGCTGCCCGGCCGCTCCCGCCCGGACCGCGACGACAGCGCCCCGCCCGACGGCCGGAGCACCCCGGCACCCGGCCCCGCGACCGTGCTCACCTTCGGCGTGCCCGCCGCCCCCGTGCTGCCCGCACCCATCGAACTGACCCGCGCCTTACGCCCGTTGCAGCGCTACCGTCCCGCGTCCGCCCCGCTGCGCCGCGTCCTGGACGAGACGGCGACGGCCGAGCGCAGCGCGCGGGCCGGCGGGACCGTGATACCGGTGTTCCGGGGCGTGCGCCGGGCCGACGCCATCCTCCAGTGCGTCATGGACGCCTCCACCTCGATGCTGGTCTGGGACCGGCTTTTCGGTGAACTCCAGCGCATCTTCGCGCAGTTGGGCGCCTTCCGGGATGTGCAGGCGCGCTACCTCCACCAGGGCCCGGACGGCGGCTGCGCCGTCAGCCGCAGCTCCGACCCGGCCGCCGCCCCGCTGCACTCCGCCGACCGGCTGAGCGATCCGACCGGGCGCCGCGTCACCGTCCTGATCAGCGACTGCGCCGGACCGCTCTGGCACAGCGGCCGGGCCCACCGGCTGCTGCACCAGCTGGCCCGGCAGGCCCCGGTCGCCGTCCTCCAGCCGCTGCCGCAGCGCATGTGGAACCGCACCAGGCTGCCCGTCACCTTCGGCTCCCTCACCCGCGGCGACGGCCCCTCCGGGGCGGCCCTCCTCAAGGTCACCGAGGACACCGGGACCGGCCCGGCCGTGCACCCGGGCGCCCTGGCGGTCCCGGTGCTGCCACCCGTACCGGAGGCGCTGGCCGCCTGGGCCCGGCTGCTGTCGGGGACGGGCGCCGGGATCGACGGAGCGGTCGGCTGGGTCCGGGCCGACCAGCCGGCGGCCGCCGCCCAGCGCTCCGGCGGCACGCTCTCCTCGCTCCAGCTCGTCAGCCGCTTCCGCTCGGTGGCCTCGCCCGCCGCCGGACAGCTGGCCGTCTATCTGGCCGCCGCGCCCCTCTACCTCCCGGTGATGCAGCTCGTCCAGCGCACGATGCTGCCCCACTCCGGCCCCTCCGAACTGGCCGAGGTGCTGCTCAGCGGACTGCTGACCCGCGCGGACGGGGGCGGCGGACGCGGCCAGTGGTACGCGTTCGAGCCCGGCGTCCAGGACGCGCTGCTCGGCCCGCTCGGCCGTGACGAGGCCCTGCTCGTCCTCAAGCACTGCTCGCAGTACATCGAGCAGCGGTTCGGCAAGGGCGGCCCCAACTTCCCGGCCCTGGCCCTGGCCCAGCTGGGCGAGGGCCCACGGCACGGCACGGCACGGACCACCGGGGGCGCGGCGGGGGGCGAGGGACCGGGCCCGGACGCGTACGGGACGGAGCCGGAGGAGCCGGAGGACCACGACGACACGGAGTACGGCGACGAGGGCGAGGAGCGGACCGGGACACCCGGCCGCGGCGCCCGGCCCGGGACCGCGGGCGGCTGGGGCGGTCCGGGCGCGGGGCGCGACGTCCCCCACGCCTTCGCCGAGGTCGCGGCCCGGGTGCTGGAGCGCTTCATGCCGATGCCCCCGAGCTTCGTACCCCGCGACACCCCGGTCCCGGACGCGGCCGCCGGCACCAGCCCCGCCGTGGAGCAGGCCCGGTCCCTGGTGCGGCAGTTCGACGCCGACCGGTCGGTGCAGCGCCTCATGGACGCCGTGCAACTGCTGCGCGGGGCCGCCGAGAACGGGCCCCGGCCCGCCGGACCCGAGGTCTGGGCCGAGTACGCCCGCTGCGCCCTGCGGCTCTGGGAGGTCCGCGGCGGCGCCGATCTGCTGAACGAGGCGGGACGCGCGGCCGAACGGGCCGTCGACCACCCCGGCGCGGTCCGCGAACGCGCGGTGCTCGCCCAGGTCCTCCACGCCGCGGCCGACGACCGCCGCCGCCACGGGGACCGCCGGGGCGCCCTGGAACTCCTGCGCCGCGCCGAACGCGAATACACCGCCGCCTGCGCCGCACCCGGCATGGCACCCGCCGAGGCCCTGCGCCTCACCCTCGAACGCGTACGGGCACTGGAGGCGCAGTGGCGGCTCGACGGCGACAGCGCCCTGCTGCAGAGCGCCTGCGGCATGCTGGAGGCCTTCGCCGACGCCTGGCCCGACCGGGAGAACCGCCCGGCCGCCCTGCCGCTCCAGCACGGCCGCACCCTGCTCAAACTCTCCGGCGTCACCGACGACCCGGAACAGTCCCGCCAGTACGCCCGCCAGGCGGCGCGCTCCCTGCGCGCGGCCCTCGCCCAGGGCGGCGTCCGCACCGCGAACACCAACGGCCGCATCGTGCTGGACCTGGTGGACGCGCTGCTCGCCTCGGGCGACGAGCCGGAGGAGGCCGCGGTCCTGACCGGGCAGGCCCTGGAGACCGTACGCGACCACCGGCAGCGCGCCCAGCTCCAGGCCAGGGCCGGCCGCGCCCACAGCGCCCGGTACGACCACACCGGCGACCCCGGCGAACTCGTCGCCGCCACCGAATGGTTCGCGCGGGCCGCCCGGGGCATCCCCCGCGACTCCCGCGCCTACACCGACCTCCTCGCCGAATGGGGCGCGACCCTGCTCCGCCGCGCCGCGCTCCCGGACGGCCGCCCCTACATCGGGGACGCCGTACGCGTACTGCGCGACTGCCGCTCCGAGATGCCGGCCGGCGGCGCCCACCAGTCCGAGCGCCTGCTGATGCTGGGCCGCGCCCTGATGCTCCGCCACCACGCCACCGCGGACCGGGTGGACCTGCGCGAGGCCGAGTACCTCTTCAGGCTGGCCGCCGAGGAGGCCACCGACCCGCACAACGCCGCCCGCTGCTGGCTCGACCTGGGCCGCACCCTCCTCCGGGCGGCCGACGTCCTCGACCGGCCCGCCCGCCGCGACGAGGCCGCCGAGGCCTTCCGGTCCGCCGCCGAATCCGCCACCGACGCGCAAACGGAGCCCAGCAGTCCGCAACGCGCCCGCGAAGCAGTCGAGTTGGCTGCTACAGCCAACCACTGGCGGGGTATGACCTACGAGAGAGCGGGCCGCCCCCGGGCCGCGCGGGACGCGTACCGGGCGGCCCGCCAGGAGTGGCGCAAACTGCCCGACGGCGGCGGTTCGGCCGGTGAGTCCACCGCCGAGCGGCTGGCCGAACTGGAGAACTGAGCGCGGCCCGCCCGACGACGTGCGGGCCCGCGCCGCCGCATCCGGCGGGCGGGAACGGGAACGGAAGCGGAAGCGGGAGCGGTCAGGAACGGGGGACCGGCACGACGCGCGCACAGGCGGGCGCGTCGCGGACGGGCCCGGTGCTGCGATACGGGGAGGCGTGATGAGCGAGTCGACACGGAACGACGGAACGGACCCGGCGGACCCGGCGGGCCCGGCCGAACTGCCGGACCTGCTGGGGCTGGACCTGGCGACCCTGCGGACGCTGGACCATCCGGTGCTGGCGGAGGTGGTGGCGGATCTGCGGGGGCGGGCGGAGCAGCCGAAGGAGATGCTCTGGGGGTTCACCAACGCCTTCTGACCCGGGCCCGCTCGCCGGTGCCTTCCCGGCAGCCGGGGGGAAGGACCGGCCGCCCCGTGCCATCAGGCCTTGTACCGCGCGGTTTCGGCCGGGCGTGTGCCCGATCAGGACATCATCGCGGGGGCCGGGCCTGCGGCCCGCGCATGCCGGGGACACTCCCCCCTGGGCCGGCAGCGGGGCCACCCCGGCCGGCGTACCGCACGGGGGTGCTTGAGTGGCTGGACCCACGACGCCCTGGGAAGGGCGGCCCACAGCACGGACGCCACGGCGCGACGCGCGTGCGCACCGGGCCGGGCCGACCCGTGTGCCCCCGACCCGGACCTCACCGGTCCCCTTCGGCCAGTTCATCGTGAAGGTGCACGGCCGCTGCAACCTGGCCTGCCGGTACTGCTATCTGTACGAGGGCCCCGACCGCACCTGGCGCGACCGGCCGGCCGCGGCCCCGCCCGCCGTCCTCGAACGCACCGCGGCCCGGATCGCCGAACATGCGGCGTCGCACCGGCTCGGCAGCCTCGCCCTCGTTCTGCACGGCGGCGAACCCCTGCTCGCCGGACCCGGCCGGCTCGGTGCCCTCGCCGATGCCGTGCGCGACCGCGTACCGGCCGACTGCGCCGTCCTCGCCACCGTGCAGACCAACGCCACCCTGCTCACCGACGCCGGCATCGCCACCCTCGCCGGCCACGGCATCCGCGTCGGCATCAGCCTGGACGGCGGCCTCGCCACCCACAACACCCTGCGCACCGACCACGCGGGCCGCCCCTCCTGGCCCGCCGCCTCACGCGGCGCCCGGCTGCTGGCCGACCGCCACCCCGAGGCGTACGCCGGCATCCTGACCGTCGTCGACCCGCGCACCGACCCGCTGGACATGTACGAATCACTGCTCGCCCTGCGCCCCCCTGCCCTGGACCTCCTGCTGCCCCACGGCAACTGGACCAGCCCGCCCCCCGGACTGGAACCGGCGGAGCTGCGCACCGGTCCCGGCTCCGGCCGCGCCACCCCGTACGGCGACTGGCTCTGCGCCGTCTTCGACCGCTGGTGGCTCGCCCCCCGCAGGGAGACCCGCATCCGTCTCTTCGAGGAGTGCGTCGCACTGCTTCTCGGACTGCCCGCCGCCACCGAATCGCTCGGGCTGGAACCGGTCAACGCGGTGGTGGTGGAGACGGACGGCTCCATCGAGCAGGTCGACTCCCTCAAATCCGCGTACGACGGCGCGGCCACCACCGGTCTCGACGTCTTCCACCACACCTTCGACGAGGCGCTGCGGCACCCCGGCATCGCCGCCCGCCAGGCCGGCGCCGACGCGCTCGCCGCCGACTGCCGGACCTGCCCGCTGCTGACCGTGTGCGGCGGCGGCCACTACGCACACCGCTACCGCGCGGACGACGGTTTCCGTCACCCCTCCGTCTACTGCGCCGATCTCGAACGGATGATCCGCCACATCGCGCACCGGCTCGCCGAAGCAACCGCTGGAGACCCCCCATGAGTCCCGCCATCCCGGACCACGTCCTGCGCGCACTCGGCCGCACCGAGGGCGACGCCGACAGTCTCGGTCTGCTCGTCCGTGATCAGGACACCCGCCGCCTCATCCTCCTGCGGGCCCTGCTCGACGCGGCACACGCCGCCCCCGCCGTCCTGTGCCCCCCACACCTGCTGAACCGGCTCCGCGAGGACTGGGCCCTCCTCGAAGCCGCCGACCGTGCCGACCGGACCGCGACCCGCACCGTCCTCTTCCACCCCCTGGCCGGTCCCTGGGCCCAACGCCTGCTGGGCCGCCTCACCACCGCGACCGCCGGCGCCCCCGGCCTCCGCACGGAACTGGCCCACCTCACGGCACTGGCGGCCGCGGCAGCCGTACGGGCGGGCGTGGGCTTCGACATCCGGCTCACCCCGCGCGGGGGGCTGGTCTCCCTGCCCACACTCGGCGCCTTCCGGGCCGGAACGGCCCCCGTCCGGTTCGTCCATCGCGACGACGAACTGATCCTGACCCCGCAGGACGGGCCATCGTTCACCGTTCTGCGCCACCCGGACCGGACACTGAGCGCGGCCGACCCGCGCTGGCTTCCGGTGCTCACCTTCCGCCCCGTCGTGCCGGGCGGCGCGCCCGTCGTGCTCGACGACGTCGACCCGTACGGCGTTGAGGTCGGCGATCTGCCGCGCTACGGGCTGAGCGGCGCCGCGCGCGTGGACGACCAGGAGCGCAAGCAGTGGGCCGGGTGCTGGGCCGGTGTCGAGCCCCTGCTCCGGGTCGGCGGTGACCACCGCATCGCCGAGGCGGCCGCGCTGCTGCGCTGTGTGGTGCCCCTCGGCCACGCCGTCGGAGCCGGCCCGGACGGCGGGCGCGCCGCGCACTGCAGCGGCACCAGGCAGGAGGCGTTCGGAGCCGTACTCAGCAGCAAACCCGCCACTCCCGCCTACTTCGCCTCGACCCTCGTCCACGAACTCCAGCACACCAAGCTGGCTGCCCTCGCCACCCTCGTACCGCTCCACCGCGAAGATCCGACCCCGCGGTACTTCGCTCCCTGGCGCCCCGACCCCCGGCCGTTCGACGGTCTGCTCCAGGGCGCCTACTCGCATCTGGCGCTCGCCGACTACTGGCAGCGGTTCGCCCTCCACGCTCACCAGGTCACCCACCGCGACCTGGCCTGGGCCGAACACGCCCGCTGCCGCGAACAGGTCGGTGCCGTGCTTCCCGCGCTCGCCGGCTCGGCGGCGTTCACCGCCGAGGGCCGGACGCTGGTCAACGAGATGATCTCCGTCTACCACCGTCTGGACGACAATCCGCCCCCCTCGGGGCACCTCGCGCGCGCACAGGCCTACGTGAGCACCGCCAAGGTGATATGGCAGCAGAGGAACGGCTCGCGACGGCAGTGAGAAGCCGGTGATTCCCATCGGAGCGACGAACGGCTCCGGTATATGTTGGCAAGGCTCGTATCGAGGCAGGGAGACGGTTGAATGCCCGGAACGCGTAAGCACGTTGGAGCAGCCGGGGCGAACGCCGTCACGATCAGTTTCGCCGGCTTCAACCGCGCCTGGGCGGCGTGGATCACCGACCGGCTGGAGCGGCGCGGTGTGACGGTCGTCCAGCAGCGGTGGGACCCGCCGGTGTCGATCCCCCTGGAGGAATCGCTGCGGGACCTCAGGCTCGCCCGCGGTCGTGTCCTGGTGCTCCTGAGCGACTGGTACTTCCAGCTCGGGCCCCGCAGCCACGAGGAGTGGAACCAGGCCCTTCGTTCCGAAGTGGCCCCCTACTCCGACCGGTTCGCCGCCGTGTCCGTCACCACCTCCGCGCTCCCCGGGGCCACCTCCGCGCTGGCGGCGGCCGACCTCACCAACGTCGGGGCCGAGGAGGCGGAGCGGCGGCTGCTCGTCCGGCTGGGCCTGCCCACCGACCCCCTGCCCGGGGCGGCCTCCCCGGGGCCCCGGTTCCCGGCCGACACACCGCAGGTGTGGGGCGGGGTGCCGCGCCGCAACATCCGCTTCACCGGCCGGGAGCAACTGCTCGCCGACGCCTACCGGGCGCTCCAGGAAGCCGGTCCCGGCGCCGGGGTCGTCACCCTGCACGGCATGTCCGGCGTCGGCAAGACGCAACTGGCCGCGGAGTACGTCTACCGCTTCGGCTCCGAGTACGACGTCGTCTGGTGGGTGCCTGCCGACCGGCGCGCGCTCTACCGGCAGAAGCTCGCCGAACTCGCCCCGGAGCTGGGGCTGTCCACCGGCGTCGAATACGGCGAGCGTCTGCGCGCCGTACGCGACTCGTTGCGCCGCGGCGACCCGCACGCGCACTGGCTGCTGATTCTGGACGGTGCCGACGAACCCGACCAGATCGGGGACCTGCTCCCGACCGGCCCCGGCCACGTCCTCATCACCTCCCGCAACCCGGAGTGGAGCGAGCACAACAGCAACCTTGTCGAGGTCCCCGTCTACCGGCGGGACGAGTCCGTGGCCTTCATCCGCCGCCGCGCCCCGCGTCTGACCCCGGCCGAGGCCGACCAGCTTGCCGAGGCACTCGAAGACCTGCCGCTGCTCCTCGACCAGACCGCGGGCTGGCTCAACGACTCGGACCTGTCGGTCGAGGAGTACATCGAACTCCTCGAAGGCGGGATCGACCAGGACGTCGTCAAGGTCTCCGCCGACTTCCCGCTCGCGTTCCAGACCGCCTGGTCGATACTGCTGAACAAACTCCGGGACACGGTCCCCGAGTCCGTCGACCTGCTGCGCCTGTGCAGCTTCTTCGCGCCTGGCTCCATCCCGGTGCGGCTTCTCAAGGACCTGCCGCCCGGCGACCTGCCAGAACAGGTGTCCGGATTGATGAGTGACCCCCTGCTGTGGAACAAGGCGATCAACCAGCTCCGCCAGTACTCCGTGGTCCGGCTGGAATCCCATGAACTGGGCGTCGACACCACGTCCTCCGGGGAATCCCTCTACATGCACCGCATGGTCCACCAGATCGTCGGACACGACATGACCGAGGAGAACCGTCAGGAGTTCATCGACGTCGTCCGGCGCGCCCTGGCGGCAGCCGATCCGGGGCGCCCCACGGACACCCGCCTGTGGCCGACGTACGCCGAGATCACTCCGCACCTGAAGTGGGCCGACGTCCTCAGGAGTTCCGATCCGGCCGTGCAGAACCTGGTGCTCAACTGCCTGCGGTACATGTACCTTTCGGGGGAGTACCGGGCCGGCATCAAGCTGGGTGAACGCGCCATGGCCGCCTGGCGGGAGCTGTTCGGCGAGGGGCATCCCAGGATCTGGGACGTCAGCTACCACTACGCCAACCTGCTCAGGGCCGTCGGCGACTACTCCGGCACCGAGGCCATCGAACGCGCCGTGGTGGAGCGTCTGCGCGTCGAACGCGGTCCCGACGATCTGGAGCATCTGCGCGCAGCCTCCGGGCTGGCCGCCGATCTGCGGGGCCTCGGCCGGTACGACGAAGCGCTGGAATTCTCCAGCTCGGTCCTCACCGCCTACCGGAGACTGCTGGGCGAGCAGGACTCGCGGACGCTCAACGCACAGAGCAACCTGGCTGTCACCCTGCGGCTGTTGGGCCGGTACCAGGAGTGCCAGGACCTCGACCAGCGCACGCTGGAATCCCGCCGTCAGCTCCTGCGGCACCGGCACACCTGGACCCTCTACTCCGAGATCGCCTACGCCACCGACCTGCGCCTGCTCGGCCGCTACAACGACGCCTTCTCCCTCCAGAACCAGAGCGTCCACGTACACCGCCGTGTCATGGGGGCGGACAACCCGCAGACCCTGCGCGCCGAGTACAACCTCGCGCTGTGCCACTACCGCAATGGTGAGCGGGCCAAGGCGACCGACTTGTTCACCCGTGTCCTCGAGCGATGCGAACGGGTCCTGGGCGAGGGCGACCCGCTGACGATGATGTTCGCGGCCGGCCAGAGCTGCTTCGCCCGCGAGCACGGCAACATCGACCAGGCCAGGGCCATAAGCGAGAGAGTGGTCAGCGGTTACGCGGACATGCTGGGCGAGGGACATCCGTACGCGGCCGGTACCCGCTCCAACCACGCCATGATCCTGCGCAACGTGGGGGAGCGGGAGCACGCTCACGTCCTGCTGGAGGAGTCGCTCGCCACCATGAACCAGGCCGTCGGCGAGAACCACCCGTGGACGCTGGGCTGCGGCATCAACGCCTCGGCGCTGCGGAACCTCGTGGGTGATCCCGAGGGCGCGGCCGCGTTGACCGACTCCGTGGTCACCCGTGCCGTCGAGGTCCTCGGCCGGACCCATCCGCTGACGTTGTCGGCGCGCATCGCCCACGCCGCGGACCTGCGGGGCCTACGTGACCGGCAGAAGGCGGAGAAGATCGAGAACGAGGCGCTGGAGGACCTGGCGGCGACCCTCGGCCCGCAGCACACCCATACCGTGTCGGCCCGCTCCCGCAACCGCCCGTACTGGGACTTCGAGCCGCTGATCGCCTGAGCCGCCCGAACACACCGATGGGGCCCGCCCCGCGAGAGAATCGCGGGACGGGCCCCATCGGTGTACTGCCTGCCGGTCAGGCCTCGAAGACCTCCGCGACCAGCTGCGCCTGCTCGGCCTGGTGGCGCTTGGCCGAGCCGACCGCCGGGGACGAGCTGTGCGGCCGCGAGATGCGGCGCAGGCGCTCGCCGTGCGGGACGTCCGCGCCGACGGCCAGGTCCAGGTGGTCGATCAGGTTCAGGGCGATGAACGGCCAGGCGCCCTGGTTCGCCGGCTCCTCCTGGGCCCAGAGGTACTTCTCGGCGTTCGGGTACTTGGCGATCTCGGCCTGGAGCTCGGCACCCGGCAGCGGGTACAGGCGCTCCAGACGGATGATCGCGGTGTCCGTGACGCCGCGGCTCTGACGCTCGGCCTCCAGGTCGTAGTAGACCTTGCCGGCGCAGAAGACGACCTTGCGGACGGCGCTCGGGTCGACGCTGTCGTCGCCGATCACCGGGCGGAAGCCGCCGGTGGTGAACTCCTCCGCCTTCGAGGCCGCCGCCTTGAGGCGGAGCATCGACTTCGGGGTGAAGACGATGAGCGGCTTGTGGTGCGGGTTGTGCACCTGCCACCGCAGCAGGTGGAAGTAGTTCGACGGCAGGGTCGGCATCGCGACCGTCATGTTGTTCTGCGCGCAGATCTGGAGGAAGCGCTCCGGGCGGGCGGACGAGTGGTCCGGGCCCTGGCCCTCGTAGCCGTGCGGCAGCAGCAGCGTGACGCCGGAGGTCTGGCCCCACTTCTGCTCGGCGGAGGAGATGAACTCGTCGACGACGGTCTGCGCGCCGTTGACGAAGTCACCGAACTGGGCCTCCCAGATGACCAGCGACTCCGGACGGGCCAGCGAGTAGCCGTACTCGAAGCCCATCGCCGCGTACTCGCTGAGCAGCGAGTCGTAGACGTTGTACCGGGCCTGGTCGTCGGCGAGGTAGAGCAGCGGGGTGTAGTCCTCGCCGGTCTTCTGGTCGACGAGCACCGCGTGGCGCTGACCGAAGGTGCCGCGGCGGCTGTCCTGGCCGGCGAGCCGGACCGGGGTGCCCTCCATCAGCAGCGAACCGATGGCCAGGGTCTCGCCCATGCCCCAGTCGATCGTGCCGTTCTCCACCGAGGTGGCGCGGCGCTGCATCTGCGGCATCAGGCGCGGGTGGACGGTGATCGAGTCGGGGATGTTGACCTGGGACTCGGCGATCCGCTTGACGACCTCGGCGGAGACCGCGGTGGTCACGGCCACCGGGAACTCGGCCTGCGGGTCGGAGACGTGCGGCTGCGCCGGCTGCGAGGTGGCCTCGCGGACCTCGGCGAAGACCTTCTCCAGCTGGCCCTGGAAGTCCTGGAGCGCCTGCTCCGCCTCTTCGAGGGTGATGTCGCCGCGACCGATCAGGGACTCGGTGTAGAGCTTGCGCACCGAGCGCTTCTTGTCGATCAGGGTGTACATCTGCGGGTTGGTGAACTCCGGGTTGTCGCCCTCGTTGTGACCGCGGCGGCGGTAGCAGATGAGGTCGATCACGACGTCCTTGTTGAACGCCTGCCGGAACTCGAAGGCGAGCCGCGCGACGCGGACGACGGCCTCGGGGTCGTCGCCGTTGACGTGGATGATCGGCGCCTCGATCATGCGCGCCACGTCCGTGGCGTACATCGAGGAGCGCGAGGACTCCGGGGCGGCGGTGAAGCCGACCTGGTTGTTGATCACCACGTGCACGGTGCCGCCGGTGCGGTAGCCGCGCAGCTGCGACATGTTGAGCGTCTCGGCGACGACGCCCTGGCCCGCGAATGCCGCGTCGCCGTGGAGCGCGACGGGCAGGACGGTGAAGTCCGTGCCGCCCTTGTTGATGATGTCCTGCTTGGCGCGGGCGATGCCCTCCAGGACCGGGTCGACCGCCTCCAGGTGCGAGGGGTTGGCGGCCAGCGAGACCTTGATCTGCTCGCCGTCCAGTCCGGTGAAGGTGCCCTCGGCGCCCAGGTGGTACTTGACGTCGCCGGAGCCGTGCATCGACCGGGGGTCGAGGTTGCCCTCGAACTCGCGGAAGATCTGGGCGTACGACTTGCCCACGATGTTGGCGAGGACGTTGAGCCGGCCGCGGTGGGCCATGCCGATGACGACCTCGTCGAGGCGGGCCTCGGCGGCGGAGTCGATGACCGCGTCGAGCAGCGGGATGACGGACTCGCCGCCCTCCAGCGAGAAGCGCTTCTGGCCGACGTACTTGGTCTGCAGGAAGGTCTCGAAGGCCTCCGCGGCGTTCAGCCGGCGCAGGATGCGCAGCTGCTCCTCGCGCTCGGGCTTGGGGCGCGGGCGCTCCACCCGGTCCTGGAGCCACTTGCGCTGCTTCGGGTCCTGGATGTGCATGAACTCGATGCCGGTGGTGCGGCAGTACGACTCGCGCAGCACACCGAGGATGTCGCGGAGCTTCATCATCGTCTTGCCGGCGAAACCGCCGACCGCGAAGTCCCGCTCCAGGTCCCACAGGGTGAGGCCGTGCTCGGTGATGTCCAGGTCGGGGTGCTTGCGCTGGTGGTACTCCAGCGGGTCGGTGTCGGCCATGACGTGGCCGCGGACCCGGTAGGAGTGGATCAGCTCGAAGACCCGCGCGGCCTTGGTGACGTCGTCGTCGTGCGAGGCGTCGATGTCCTTGAGCCAGCGGACCGGCTCGTAGGGGATGCGCAGCGCCTTGAAGATCTCGTCGTAGAACTCGTTCTCGCCGAGCAGCAGCTGGGAGAGGACCCGCAGGAACTCGCCGGAGGCGGCGCCTTGGATCACCCGGTGGTCGTACGTCGAGGTCAGGGTCATGACCTTCGAGATGCCCAGCTTGTTCAGGGTGTCCTGGGAGGTGCCCTGGAACTCCGCCGGGTAGTCCATCGCGCCGACGCCCATGATGAGGCCCTGTCCGGGCATCAGGCGGGGCACCGAGTGGACGGTGCCGATGCCGCCAGGGTTGGTCAGCGAGGCGGTGACGCCGGTGAAGTCGTCCATGCCGAGCTTGCCGTTGCGGGCGCGGCGGACGATGTCCTCGTAGGCCTGCCAGAACTCGAAGAAGTTGAGCGTCTCGGCCTTCTTGATGGCCGCGACGACCAGCTGGCGGTCGCCGTTCGGCTTCACCAGGTCGATGGCGAGGCCGAGGTTGACGTGCTCCGGCTTGACGAGGGTCGGCTTGCCGTCCTTCTCCGCGAAGGAGTAGTTCATCGCCGGCATGGCCTTGAGGGCCTGCACCATCGCGTACCCGATGAGGTGCGTGAAGGAGATCTTCCCGCCGCGGGCCCGCTTGAGGTGGTTGTTGATGACGATGCGGTTGTCGAAGAGCAGCTTCACCGGGACGGCGCGCACGGACGTGGCCGTGGGCAGCTCCAGCGAGGCGTTCATGTTCTTCGCGACCGCGGCCGACGGGCCGCGCAGCGTCACGTACTCCGGGCCGGCCGGGGCCTCGGTGTCCGCGGCGGCCTTCGCCTTCGCGGCGGGGGCCTTCGCGGCGGGCGCCGGGGCGGCCTTCGCGGGGGCGGCCTTCGCCGGGGCCGGGGCCGCCGGGGCGGCGGGCGCGGCCTGGGCCGCGGGCTTCGGGGCGGCAGCGGCGGGCGGTGCGGCCGGTGCGGCGGCCGGGGCCGCCGGGGTCACGGGCGCGGCACCGGGAACGGGCTTGTCCGCCGTGCCGGACGTACCCGGCTTGTAGTCGGCGAAGAAGTCCCACCAGGCGCGATCGACCGAACTGGGATCCTGGAGGTACTGCTGGTAGATCTCGTCGACGAGCCACTCATTGGGGCCGAAGGCAGCGGCCGGGTTCGTACCCGGGCCTGCTTGGTCGGTCGAGATGCTCGAGTTACTGGGGGACTGAGACGACACGGCGGCAACCGCCCTCTTCCGCTTCACAAGGTGATGGACAGCGGAAATCAAGGCTACGCCTCCCTGACCATTCCTTGCAGGCCGGGCCGGGCTTCGTCGTGCAAGTCACATCGGAAGACGGGTTTCGGCGCAGGAAATGGCGGGAAACAAGCCTGGTTCCGCTTCAGTCCGGGTACGCGAGGCCGAAGGTACGGCCCCCTGGACCGTACCCCTTGAACAGAACACGCAGAACGTGCCCTTCCGGTTCGAACCCTATGTCAACCTCGGGGCTGAGGGATCCCCGGAAGAGTGACGCGTATGCGGCAGCCGCGCGCGGATTCGGCCACGCCGATCCGGCCCCCGTGCAGATCCACCGCCCAGCGGGCGATCGCCAGGCCGAGGCCCGTGCCGCCGTCGCTGCCGGGGCCGTGCGGAGAGGGCACCTCGCCCCGGTTGAAGCGCTCGAAGACCCGGTGCCGCTCGGACTCCGGGATGCCGGGACCCTCGTCCGTCACCTCGATGAGCAGTGACTCGGGCTGCGGGCCGCGCCGGGCCAGGACGGTGACCCGGCCGTGCGGCGGACTGTGCTTCACCGCGTTGTCGATGAGATTGGCCACCACCTGGTGCAGGCGCTCCGCGTCGGCGTGCGCGGTCAGCTCCGGCGGCGAGACGTCCAGATGCAGATGGACGTCCTTGCGGGAGTGGTTGCCCGAGCCCGAGGAGAGCCGGCGGTGCGTGGCGGCCAGGTTCGCCTCCTTGAGGACCCCGGAGAGATAGGGCCACACCTCGAAGCGGTTCGCCTTCAGCGTGACCACGCCGTTGTCCAGCCGGGACAGGTCCAGCAGCGTCTCCACCAGCCGGCCGAGCCGCTCGGTCTGCTTCAGCGCCGTGCGCATCGTCTCGGGATCGGCGGAGGACACCCCGTCCACCACGTTCTCCAGGACGGCCCGCAGCGCCGCGATGGGTGTGCGCAGCTCGTGCGAGACGTTCGCCACCAGCTCCTTGCGGTGCCGGTCCACTGCGGCCAGGTCGTCCGCCATCAGGTTGATCGTCTGGGCCAGGTCGCCCAGCTCGTCGCGCCGGTCGGCGCCGCTCACCCGCCGGGTGTAGTCGCCGTGCGAGATCGACCGGGCCACCGCCCGCATCTCGTCCAGCGGCGCGGTCAGGCCGTGCGCCACGAACTGGGTGATCAGCAGCGTCGCGATCACCGAGAACACGGTGATGAAACGCAGTTCCGTACGGGTGCGCAGCGCGACCATGAGCAGCCCGGTGGTGATGAACACCGAGACCACGACCAGTGTGCCCAGCTTGGCCTTGATGGAGAACGGCCGAAGCCCCGGTCCGGGCGGTGTCATGGCGCGGGGGTCTCCAGCGCGTAGCCGACGCCGTGCACGGTACGGATCCGCTCCGCGCCGATCTTCCGGCGCAGCGCCTTGATGTGACTGTCGACGGTGCGGGTGCCCGAGGCGTCCGCCCAGTCCCAGACCTCCGCCAGCAGCTGCTCCCGGGAGAGCACTGCGCGCGGGGTGTTGGCCAGGCAGACCAGCAGGTCGAACTCGGTCGGGGTGAGGTGCACGTCCTCGGCGCGGACCCGGACCCGCCGCTGGGCGTGGTCGATCTCCAGCTCGCCGAGGCGCAGTATGCCGCTGCGGGGCGTCACGGCGGCCAGCGCGGCCCGCTCCACCCGGCGCAGCAGGACGTGCACCCGGGCCGCCAGCTCGCGCATGGAGAACGGTTTGGTCATGTAGTCGTCGGCACCGACGCCGAGCCCGACCAGCATGTCCGTCTCGTCGTCCCGGGCGGTCAGCATGAGGACCGGGACGGGCCGCTGGGCCTGGACCCGGCGGCAGACCTCCAGGCCGTCGAAACCGGGAAGCATGATGTCGAGGACCATCAGGTCCGGCTGCCAGGCCTCGGCCGCGTCCACGGCCGCCGGCCCGTCGAGCGCGGTCTGCACCAGGAAGCCCTCGGCCCGCAGCCGGGCGGAGATGGCATCGACGATCGTGGCGTCGTCCTCGACCACCAGCACACGGCGCTGCGCGCCCGGGGTGGCCGCGACACCTGTGTGGGTGGTGTGTGTCTGTTCCATCGCCCCGCCCCTGCCCGTTCTCACGGGGGTCATTCCCCCGGACGTACGGTCTTCGCTCGTGGATTTCGTGGGTGATCCCGCTATCGGTCAGCAGCGTAGAGGCAGCGGACGGCATCCGGCTACGCAGGGTGCAAGCCGGCACGGGCGCGCGGGGCGCGGAACGGGCGCGGGGAAGAGGCGGAGTGTCGCGCTTGTGGCGCTTGGCCCCCGGGCGTCCCGGGGGCCCGCATACCCGGTGGGGGGATCTCAGGCCGGCCGGATTGCGAGATGAACCACGTCGGGCACACCTCGGGCAACGCCCACTTCTTCGGTACGCACCCCCGTGAATCCGGCATTCCGCAGGGCTTGTTCGAACGTCTCGGACGGTTGTGCCGACCACACCGCGAGCACCCCGCCCGGCGTGAGCCGCGCCCGGCAGTCCGCCAGACCGGCCGGCGCGTAGAGGTTCCCGTTGTCCTCCGTCACCGTCCAGTCCGGCCCGTTGTCGATGTCCAGGCACAGTGCGTCGTAACAGTCCGTAGTCATATGCAGATACGTGACGAGGTCCGTCGTCAGGATCTCCGTCCGCGGATCGGCGAGCGCCGGCCCCGAGATCCCGGCCAGCGGTCCGCTCCGGTGCCAGTCGACGATGGCCTCCTCCCGCTCGGCGACCGCGATCCGCCCCCACCGGGGCTCGTCGGCCGCGCGCGCCAGCGAGAATCCCACCCCCAGCCCCCCGATCAGCACCGCCGGATCCGTCCGCTCCGCCGGCAGCGCCTCCAGCGCGGCATCGATCAGCAGCCGCTCGGACCGCCCGTCCGAGGTGTCCATCAGGAAGCACCCGTTCGCGATGATCTCGAAGTCGTCGCCCCGCCTGCGCAGCACGACCTCTCCGTACGGCCCCTCCCGGCGGTCCAGGGTCACGGGGGCGAGGGCGTCGGGGCCGAAAGCAGCAGGCATGGCGCGGGAATCTCCGGTGGGTGTCCGTCGGTCGGTCTCCCGCCATCCTGTCGCGACGGGGGCGGGCGGGGCCAATGGGGCCGTGGGCGCGGGGCGGCGCCCCGTCAGGGACGCGGCGTCTTCTCCCCGTGCGCCGCGAGGTGCTCGGCGGCCAGCCACGGCGCCAGGTCGTCGACGAGGAGGGAGAGGACGGCGGGGTCGGCGCTCGGGGTGCGGGCGACGTGGGCGGCGGTGCGGATCTGCTCCGCCCGGTCCGGGGCGTCGGGGCGGTAGCGGGCGAAGAGCTCGGCGGAGCGGGCGAGGTCGCTGGTCCAGCCGCCCCACTCGGGCATGACGAGGGTGAAGGCGGTGCGCACGAGGCGCCGGGCCACGCCCCGGCTCAGGGCGCGGCGGGCGTCGTCCGTGGCGGCCTCGGCGGCGCGGGCGCGCCAGCTCGGGAGCAGGAGGCACAGATCGCCGTTGGTCTCGCGGGCGAGGAGCGAGGTGGGGCGGTAGCGGGGGAGCCGGCCCGCGAGGTCGTCGCCGAGCAGCGGGGTGCAGAGGCAGGCGGTGAAGAAGCCGAGGTCGTGCCGTTCCAGCCGGCTGAGCAGCGTGTCGGCGGAGGCCAGCAGCACCCCGGCGCCGTCGATCACGTCGAAGGCGGCGTCGAGTTCCGCCCCGAGGGCGTCGGCGGCCCTCCGGTCGGCGTCCGTGGGCGCCGAGCGCAGGGCGATCTGCAGATCGAGGTCCGAGACACCGGGGACGGCGGTGCCGCGCGGGACGCTGCCGTAGACGTACGCGCTGTCGAGCCGGTCCGGGCCGAAGGCGGCGGCGATCGCCTCGCGCGCGGCCGCCACCACGGGGGCGAACTCCTCGGTGACCCGGTCGAGCGCGCCCTCGCGCCGGATCAGGCCGTCCCGGTCCAGGCCCCGTTCCGCGTACGTGCCGGCGGACCGCGCCCCTCCGGCCGGGAACGGCGGCGCGGCGAAGGACACCCGGGCGGCCGGTGTCGTCACGTCGGCGTCGGCGCTGATCGCCCAGGCGGTGACCCGGGACACCACGGCGGCCGGGACCGCCCCGCTGATCCCCGGCACGGCCGGGACGTCCTGTGTGGCGTGGGCGTCATGGGGGAGGACCACCCGGTAGTCCCGCTCCAGCGCGGTACGGGCCGTCGCCTGGACGCACATCTCCGACATCACCCCGCACAGCGCGACCGCCTCCACCCCGGCCCCGCCCAGCAGCGCGCCCAGGGGCGTCCCCGCGAACCCGTCGTCCCGGGTCTTGCGGACCACGAACTCCGACGGGCCCGGCCGGACGGGCAGGTGCAGCTCCCAGCCCGGGGTGTACGGGGCGTCGCCCGACCCCGGGCCGCCGTCGTTCTGGAGGTGCACCACCAGGGCGCCCGCGGCCCGCGCCCGCGCCAGCAGCCCCGCCGTCCGCTCCAGCAGCGCGTCCGCGCCGGGCACGGCCCGGTCGCCGGTCACCCCCGCCTTCTGCACATCGACGACGATCAGGGCCTGGACGGGAAGCGGGAAGCCGGTCATGGGGCCATCCTGTCGGGCCGGGGCGCGCCGTTCCACACGATTCCCGCCCGGCCGCGGGCGGAGGACGGGACCGGGGACTACCCGGGGCCCGCGCCGTGTTGGCAGGGGTGTCCGGAAGCGGCGTCCCCCGGACGGCGTACCGCGATCGCTCACAGCGAACACACCCTCGGGAACATTGGGCGGCTCATATGCATTGAGTCCACATAGCTCAACTTGAATGCCGAAGGGGAGATCATGGCTACTGAGTCCACTGCCGTCACGCCGCTGGTTCTGCCTGTGCTGCCGCTCGACGACGAGGTCGTGCTGCCCGGCATGGTGGTGCCTCTGGACCTGTCCGACACCGATGTGCGCTCCGCGGTCGAGGCCGCGCAGGCCGCCGCCCGTGACGGCGGCGGCAAGCCCGAGGTGCTGCTCGTCCCGCGCATCGACGGGACCTACACCGGGATCGGTGTCATCGGCACGGTCGAACAGGTCGGCCGGCTCTCCGACGGCGACCCCGGCGCGCTCATCCGCGGTCGCGGAAGGGTGCGGATCGGGGCCGGGACCAGCGGCCCCGGCGCGGCCCTCTGGGTGGAAGGGACCCGGGTCGACGTCTCCGTCCCCGACCCCCTCCCCGGAGCCGTCGCCGACCTGGTCAAGGAGTACAAGGCGCTCGCCACCAGCTGGCTGAAGAAGCGCGGCGCCTGGCAGGTCGTGGACCGGGTCCAGCAGATCGAGGGCGTCTCCGCACTTGCCGACAACTCCGGATACTCCCCCTTCCTCACCACCGCCCAGAAGGTGCGCCTGCTGGAGACCGCCGACCCGGTCGCCCGGCTGAAGCTCGCCATCCAGTGGCTCGGCGAACACCTCGCCGAACAGGACGTCGCCGAGTCCATCGCCAAGGACGTCCAGGAGGGCGTCGACAAGCAGCAGCGCGAGTTCCTGCTCCGCCGCCAGCTCGACGCCGTACGCAAGGAGCTGTCCGATCTCAACGGTGGGCCTGGTTCGGGCGCAGACGAGTCCGACGACTACCGGGCCCGCGTCGAGGCCGCCGACCTGCCCGAGCACGTCCGCGAGGCCGCGCTCAAGGAGGTCGACAAGCTGGAGCGCTCCTCCGACCAGAGCCCCGAGGGCTCCTGGATCAGGACCTGGCTCGACACCGTCCTCGAACTGCCGTGGACCGAGCGGACCGAGGACGCGTACGACATCAGGGGCGCCCAGGAGATCCTGGACGCCGAGCACGCCGGCCTCCAGGACGTGAAGGAACGCATCACCGAGTACCTCGCCGTGCGCAAGCGCCGGGCCGACCGCGGTCTGGGCGTCGTCGGCGGGCGGCGCGGCGGCGCGGTCCTGGCCCTCGTCGGCCCGCCCGGTGTCGGCAAGACCTCGCTCGGCGAATCCGTGGCGCACGCCATGGGCCGCAAGTTCGTCCGCGTCGCGCTCGGCGGCGTCCGGGACGAGGCGGAGATCCGCGGCCACCGGCGTACGTACGTCGGCGCGCTGCCCGGCCGTATCGTCCGCGCCGTCAAGGAGGCCGGTTCGATGAACCCGGTCGTCCTGCTCGACGAGATCGACAAGGTCGGCTCCGACTTCCGGGGCGACCCGGCCGCCGCCCTCCTCGAAGTCCTCGACCCGGCGCAGAACCACACCTTCCGCGACCACTACCTGGAGGTCGAACTCGACCTCAGCGACGTCGTCTTCCTGGCCACCGCCAATGTGCTGGAGGCCATCCCGGAGGCGCTGCTCGACCGCATGGAGCTGGTCAGGCTCGACGGGTACACGGAGGACGAGAAGGTCGTCATCGCCCGCGACCACCTGCTCCCGCGCCAGCTGGAGCGGGCCGGTCTGGAGAAGGACGAGGTCACCCTGGACGAGCCGGCGCTGCGCAAGCTGGCCGGCGAGTACACCCGGGAGGCCGGGGTCCGGAACCTGGAGCGGGCCGTGGCCCGGCTGCTGCGCAAGGTCGCGGCCCAGCACGAGCTGGGCGACCGTGAGCTGCCGTTCACGGTGGGCGAGGACGATCTGCGCGGTCTCATCGGCCGTCCGCACCACGTCCCCGAGTCCGCCCAGGACCCGGCCGAGCGCCGTACCGCGGTGCCGGGTGTGGCCACCGGGCTCGCGGTGACCGGAGCCGGCGGTGACGTGCTCTTCGTGGAGGCCTCGCTGGCCGATCCGGAGACCGGGGCGTCCGGACTGACCCTGACCGGTCAGCTCGGCGACGTCATGAAGGAGTCGGCGCAGATCGCGCTGAGCTTCCTGCGGTCGCACGGGGCGGAGCTGGAGCTGCCGGTCGCGGATCTGAAGGACCGCGGCGCGCACATCCACTTCCCGGCGGGCGCGGTGCCCAAGGACGGTCCGAGCGCGGGCATCACGATGACCACGGCGCTGGCCTCGCTGCTGTCCGGCCGGCTGGTCCGCACGGATGTGGCCATGACCGGTGAGGTCTCGCTGACCGGACGGGTGCTCCCGATCGGCGGGCTGAAGCAGAAGCTGCTGGCCGCCCACCGGGCCGGCATCACCACCGTGGTGATCCCCAAGCGCAACGAGGCGGACCTGGACGACGTCCCCGCCGAGGTGCTGGACACCCTGGAGGTCCACCCGGTCACCGATGTCCGCCAGGTCCTGGAGATCGCCCTCGCCCCGGCCCAGGCCCCGGCGGAGCGCAGGATCCCGGCCGCGGCGTAGCCCCCACGGCGTGACGGGCGCGGCGGCACGCACACGGCCGGTACGGACGGCCCGCTTCCCCTCGCAGGAGGGGAGGCGGGCCGTTTCCGTGCGTACGGGGAGGGGATGGGTCAGGGACGGTAGATCGTGCCCGGGACCGGCTCGGCGGGGGCCATCAGCTGGGGGACGGTGACGAAGGTGTAGCCCCGCTTCTTCAGCGCGTCGATGATGCCGGGGACGGCGGGCACGCTGCCCTTGTAGATGTCGTGCAGCAGGATGATGCCGTCCCGGCTCGCCTGGTCGAGTATCCGCTTCTTGATCAGTGCGGAGTCGGTCGTGGAGTAGTCCTTGGCGGTGGCGCTCCACAGGATCTGGGAGAGCCCGAGGTCCTTGCTGATCCCGGAGACGGTGTCGTCGGTCCGGCCCTGCGGCGGGCGCATCAGCCGGGGCTTCTTGCCGGTGATCGCCTCTATCGCGTCCTGCGTCTTCTCCAGCTCGGCGCGTATCTCGGCGGGCTTCTTGTCCGTCAGGATCTCGTGCGACCAGGTGTGGTTGGCGACCTCGTGCCCCTCCGCCTCGATCCGGCGGACGGTCTCGGGGTGCTTCTTCACGTGGTTCTTGCCCAGCAGGAAGAAGGTGGCGTGGACCTTCTTCTCCTTGAGGATGTCCAGGAGGTGGGGGGTGTCCTCGGCGGGCCCCGCGTCGAAGGTGAGCGCGATGCACTTCGCCTTGCGGCAGTCGACCGGGCCGAGCTCCCCCTTGGCGTCCGTACCGGCGTCGGCGCGGGCGGTCGCGGGAGCGGTGGTCTCCATCGAGCAGCCGCTCAGTGTCAGCGTGAGCACGGTCACAAGGCCGGCGGCCAACCCCGCGGTGATCGATTTCGTCCTACTGGGCACTACAGGTCACTCCCTCGTGGTTCAGCCCGCACGCATGTGCGGACTGCCAGGACTATACATAGCGCGTATACATGCGATGTATAGGGGGTGCCTTTTGATCTGAGCGCGTCATCGTACCTGGTCAGGGCTGTGGATACGGGCGGAGCCCGGCGACGGGGTGCGTCACCGGGCTCCGTAACGGCCGGGGCCGATCGCTCTTCTGTGCGTACGGGACTAGCCGTTGGCCAGGGCCTGTACGCGGTCGAGGGCGCCGTTGAAGTGGTTGTGGTCGCCCACCGTCGGGCCGGACGAGGTGTACTGCCAGATCGTGTAGTAGCCCCAGCCGGCCGGGAGCGTGCCGACCGTGGTGTTGTAGCGGGCCACCCACAGCGGGTTGGTGGTGCCGAAGCTCGCGTTGTTCCCGGTGCAGGTCTGCCACCAGCTCGTCGCGGTGTAGATGACCGCGTCGCGTCCGGTGCGCGCCTTGTAGGTGTTCACGAAGTCGCGGATCCAGGAGACCATTCCGGCCGCGGTCTTGCCGTAGCACTGCGCGCCGTACGGGTTCCACTCGATGTCGAGCACGCCGGGCAGCGTCTTGCCGTCCTTCGACCAGCCGCCGCCGTGGTCCACGAAGTAGTTGGCCTGGGTGGCACCGCTCGTCGTGTCCGGGGTGGCGAAGTGGTACGAACCCCGGATCATCCCGACGTTGTACGAGCCGTTGTACTGCTGGGCGAAGTACGGGTTGGTGTAGTACGTGCCCTCGGTGGCCTTGGTGTAGGCCCACTTCACGCCGCTGTTCCAGAGCGTCGACCAGGCGACGTTGCCCTGGTGGCTGCTGACGTCCACACCTTCGGTCTGGACGGCGCGGGTGGTGGGCAGGCCGCCCTTGCCGTCGTGGGCGATGACGCCCATGCCCATGGTGGCCGTGCCCCGGGCGGGTGCCGTGGGGTCACCGGCGGTGGCGGCCGCGCCGGCGGTGGTGGGCAGGGCTATGAGCAGGGAGAGGGCGGCGAGGAGGGTTCCGGCCGCGGCGAAGCGCGAGCGGCGGCGGGTCCTGGTGCCGGATCTGTGCACGAGCATGACGTGCCTCCGAAGGGCATGGGTGGGGGGAGCTGCGGGGGGACGTGCGGACCCGGAGGCGCGTGGGGCGCGCCCCTGGTACGGCATGCAATGGTGTGAACATGCCATGCATGACGCTACGCACGTAGACCCGGTGGCGGAAGAGGGCCTGGGCGCCGCCGTTGGTCTACTCCTGCGAAATACTGGCCAAGCTGCGGCGATGACCTGTGGTGAAAGAAATTTTCAGCGACGGGAAAGCTCATGAGGGGTGTTGACGTGCACGGGAGCGAAAGCGGGAGTGAACCCGGCGCATCCGGGGGGAATGGTGTGGACCACGAATTTCTCGCCCTGGAGGTGGAGTTGGCCGTTTTCCTCCGCCGCGCCCGTGCCAACTCCGGTGAGATGGCGCGCGAGGTCCATCCCGAACTGGAGTCGGCGGCCTACGGTCTGCTCGTCCGCCTCGAATCGGCCGGCCGTCAGCGCGCCACCGACCTCGCCGCCTACTTCGGCGTCGGCAAGGCGACCATGAGCCGCCAGCTCCGCGCCCTGGAGAACCTCGGGCTGGTGGCCAGGGAGCCCGATCCGGCCGACGGGCGGGCCTTCCTCGTCCACCTCACAGACGAGGGCCTGGCCCGTTTCCGCAGCGTCCGCGACGCCCGCCGCGACCGCTATGTGCGCAAGCTCGCCGACTGGGACCGCGCCGAAGTCGCCGAGCTGGCCCGGCTGCTGCACCATCTGAACGCCCGCGCCGAGGACTGACGTCCGCACGCCCGTGGCGGGGGCCGGCGTCCGCACGCCTGCGGCGGGGGTCGAATTCCGAGTCACCGCGGCGCGGCCGGCGCCTGAACGCCCGTGCCGAGGGCCGGCGGCGGCTCCGGCACGCGCCGCGGGCCCCGCTCACAGTCGCGCGTAGACCGCCGTCGCGTCGTCGTGCGCCTTGCCTCGGCCCAGGTGCGTACGGTCGGTGTCCGCGTTCTCCAGGGTGCGCACGCGGTCGATCAGCCCTTCCGGGCCCTCCTTGCGGAGCACGCCCAGGCAGGCCGCCCAGTCGCCCTCGCGGAACATCTCCGTCCAGCGGCTCGCCCCGTCCGTCAGCGCCGCGAGCGCGCGCACGCCGGCGCGCGGGGTCCGCCCCGTCACCGCGCGTTCCGCGACGGCCGGATCGGCGGCTGCCGTGAAGAAGCCGCCCTCCTTGTTCCGCACCCGGGCGTCGGCGATCTCCTCCGAGGCCAGGAACTCCGCCGGCACCCGGTCCAGCCGGTCGTCCAGCACGGCCGAGACACCCCCCGCCGGGGACTCCATCAGCAGCACCGAGTCGGAGAGCACCAGATGCTCCACCTCCTCCTCGTCCCAACGCGCCAGGACCACCGTCGCCTGTGGCGTGCGGACGTGAGAAAGGTCACACACGGAACGGTGAGTGTCAGCGGTGCGCCGGATGGACTCGGCGAGGATGTCCCGGAGGGTCAGATCTCGCCGCGATCCGGACAGTTCGACCAGGGACCCACCCAGCCGCGCGGTGAACCAGGGCACCGAGTGCACACAACCGTCGTCCCCCCGGGGCGGGGTCACCCCGTCGAGCAGGACGAGTCCCCCGCCCTGGCCGGACGCCGGAAGGACGGTGGCGGCCCAGTCCTCGTTCGGACGCCCCGGAGTACCGGCCGCCGTCGAGAGTTCGATACGCATGCAGCCAGTCTGCACGATGCCTTCACGGGCCCTGCACGGCCCGTGGATTGGCCCGTACCAGCAGGTCAGGGGGGCGGGGGGAGCGGAAGGAATCCCTCCGGCCGGAGTGCGGCGGGGCATCTTGCCAAAGCCTGCCCCGAAGATCCAGCCGACCACCGGGGCGTGACGGGCGGTGCCCGGGGCGTGACTTGTTCGCCAACTCAGGAGTGCGGTTCACTCGTTCGAGTGGCGGAGCGGTTGATGCGCGCCCCCCTCTCAAAAGCACTGGAATGGTCAGAAGCCGTACCAGGAGACGGGGCGCTCGTTCACGTGACCGAGCGTCACCTCTGCTTCAAGGGCGGACGAGTCGAGATTGCGAGCACCGGTGCAGAAGAAGCGGCCTCGGAGCAAGGGCGGCAAGCAGAACGGTTCCGGGGCGACGGCTTCGGCGCAGGCCGGAAGCGGGCGCACCGTGCGCGTCCGCACCCGCCTCGTCGCGGGCGTCGCGGTCGTCGGAGTCACCGTCATAGCCGCAGGGGCGCCGGCGGTCCTCACCGCCTCCTCCGACCTGACCGACTCCCAGCGTCTGGTCACCCTCGCCGAGCTCAACCAGCAGGCGATCGCGCTCGCCCACTCCCTCGCCGACGAACGCGACGAGGTCACCGTCTTCATCGCGGCCGGCCGCACCGGCAAGCCCGGCCAGGACGGCACCGGAAGCCGCAGCGCCAGGGTCGACCAGCAGGTCGACGAGATCCGCGACGCGGCCCCCGTGGCCCTGCGCCGCGACCTCTCCACCATCCCCTCGCTGCGCCGGAACGCGATCGGCGGCAAGGGCACCGCCCTGGAGGCCCACCAGGCGTACTCCGAGGTCATCGCCAAGCTCCACGACCTCGCCGACGAACTGGCGGACAGCACCCCGCCGCGCGCCGCCCAGTCGGTCCGCGCCCCGCTGGCCCTCGGCCGCGCCACCGAACAGGCCTCCGCCACCCGCGGACTCCTGCTCGCCGCGCTCGCCGTCCCCGTCAAGGAGCCGGCCGCCCCGCAGATCGACCCGTTCACCGGGCTGCCCGTCCAGACCCAGGACGAGGGCGAGACCAAGGAGGACCGCCTCCGCGACGAGCTGAGCGCCGCCGCCCAGCGCTCCCGGACCGGCGAACTGTCCGCGCTCGCCGAATTCGACCAGGCCGCCGGCGCCACCGGCCGCGACAAGCTGGCCACCACGGTCACCGGGCCCGAGGTCAACAGCGCCGAGAAGTACCTCGGCGCCCTCACCGACCGCCCCGAACTCTCCGAGTCCGACCGGAAGGTCAGCCGCAAGAAGCTCCAGGCGACGCTGTCCGCCCGGGTCGACCGGATGCGCGGTGTCGAGTCCGCCCTGGGCACCGCCCAGGTGCAGCGGCTCGGACAGCTGCGCGACGACGACGTCACCGCGCTCGAACTGCGCATCGCGCTCCTCGGCGGCTGCTTCCTCGTCGCCGTCGGCGTCTCCACCGCCGTGGCCCGCACCCTCACCCAGCCGCTCGCCGTCCTGCGCATCGGCTCCGGCCGCCTCGCCGCCGAGCCCGAGAGCGCCGAGCCCGTCCGCTACACCGGCCGCAACGACGAGTTCGCCCAGGTCGTCCGGTCCATCAACGCCCTGCACGGCCGGCTCCACGGACTGCTCCACGAGTTCAACGGACGGTTCGAGACGCTGGAGCGCGAACGCGGCGAACTCGTCGCCGGACGCGAGGCCCTCACCCTCCAGCGCGCCGAACTCCAGGTGCAGACCGCCGACCTGACGGCCCAGCTGGAGAAGCTCCGCAACACCGTCCACCACACCTTCGTCAACCTCTCGCTGCGCACCCTCGGCCTCGTGGAACGCCAGCTGGGCGTCATCGAGTCCCTGGAGGAGCGCGAGCAGGACCCGGAACGGCTGGGCACGCTCTTCAAGCTCGACCACATGGCCACCGTCATGCGCCGCCACAGCGAGAACATGCTGGTCCTCGCCGGTGCCGAGCACGGACACGGGCACCCCGGGCCGATCCCGCTCGTCGACGTCCTGCGCGCGGCCGTCAGCGAGATCGAGCGGTACGAGCGGGTCACCATCCAGTCCCTGCCGCCGCACGCCCAGATCGCCGGGTTCGCCGCCGACGACCTCAGCCACCTGGTGGCCGAACTGCTGGAGAACGCCACCGCGTTCTCCCCGCCGGACTCCCAGGTCCAGCTCTCCGGCTGGCTGCTGGAGAGCGGCGAGGTGATGCTCTCCGTGCAGGACGAGGGCATCGGCATGTCGGCCGTACGGATGGGCGAGCTGAACACCCGGCTCGGCGACCCCGCGCTCTTCGAGGCGGGGGAGCAGAGCGCCGACGGGGCCGGTCTCGGCCTCCAGGTCACCGCGCTGCTGGCCGCCCGCCACGGCGTACGGGTCGAACTGCGCGAGCAGAAGGGCAGCGGCGTCACGGCGGTCGTCGTCCTGCCCACCGCCCTGCTGCCCACGGCGCCCCCGGCCGCCACCCCGCCGCCCGTCCGCACCCCGGGCGAGGCCCCCTCGCTCAACCTCCCCGGCTCGGTCGCCGAGGCCAACTCCAACGCCCTGCCGCAGCGCGGCGCGCTCGCCCCGGCCGGCGACCCGCTGATCGCCGCCGCCGAACGGACCCTGGCCGCCCAGGAGGCCGAGCCCGCCGCCGCGCCCGCCGCGCCCGCCTCGGCCGAGGAGACGGTGGAGCCCGCGGCTCCCGCCGGCACGGCTCCGGTGGACCCGGTGGACCCGGAAAGCACGGTGCCGACGGTGGAGACCGCGAGCGCCGAGTCCCCGGTGGAGACCGCGAGCGCCGAGACTCCCGAGGAGTCCGGGGCCGCCGTGGAGCCCGAGGAGTCCGGGAGCGTCCGGCCCCCGGTCGAGTCCGAGGCCGAGCGGACGATGCAGGTCCGGATGCCGAAGCCGCCGCCCGTACCGGACGGGTTCGGCGCCGCCCCGGCACCGGCCCGCGGCGAGGCGCCGGAGCCCGCCACCGCCGGCGGACCGTACGCCATCGGACCCGACCGCCACGAGCGCACCCCCGACGAGGGCGCGCACGAGCCCGTCGCGGCCCCCGTCGCCGAGGTGCCCGGACCGCGCAGGCCGGAGCCGGAGACGCGCGGGACCACGGAGCCCCAGGCCCCGGCGGTCACCGACAAGGGGCTGCCCAAGCGCACCCCCAAGGTCGTCAAGTCCGCCCCGGCCCCCGCGGCCGAGCGCAAGGGTGGCATCGACAAGGAGGCCCTGCGCCGCCGCCTCGGCGGATTCCACCAGGGCGCGAAGAACGGCCGCAGGGACGTCGAGGCGGAGATCGCCGAGGCCACCGCCCCCGCGGGCAGCACCACACGTACCGAACACACTGAGCCGGCCGGCCGTACCGACGGCCGTACCGGAGAGACGGGGGACACAGTCGAGGAGGCACGCAGTTGACTGCGCCCAGCACATATGGGCTGAGTACCGAGGCCCGTAACCTTCACTGGTTGCTGAGCAATCTGGTGGAGGAGGTGCCAGGGGTCCACTCGGTCACCGTCGTCTCGTCCGACGGACTCATGCTGCTCTCCTCCGACCCCGGCCACCAGCACGCCGGAACACCCGACGGCCGGCAGGACGGGCCCCGCGGCTCCAGCGCCGATCTGGCCACCATCGTCTCGGGCATCGGCAGCCTCACCATCGGCGCCGCGAAGCTCATGGACGGCGGCGGTGTCAAGCAGACCATGGTCGCCATGGACGAGGGCAGCGTCTTCGTCATGTCGATCAGCGACGGCTCGCTGCTCGGGGTGCACGCCACCCCCGACTGCGACATGAGCGTCATCGCGTACCACATGGCGCTCTTCGTCGGCCGCGCCGGACACGTCCTCACCCCCGAACTCCGCAGCGAGCTGCGCAAATCGATGGAGAGCGCCCAGTGACCCCCGCCGCCGCCCAGCCCGCCCGGAAGCTTCCGGTGCGCGGTGCCGACAAACGGCCCGCGCGGGTACGCCCGTACTCCCTCACCGGCGGCCGCACCCGCTTCGGCCATGTGCTGCTCGTCGAGACCTTCGTCGCCGCCCTCGAAGCACCCGAGGAGCGCCGCGAACTGCCCAACGGCAACCTCGCCACCCGGGTCATGCCCGAACTGCGGGCCATCGTCGAACTCTGCCGCCGCATGCGCACGGTCGCGGAGATCTCGGCCCTGCTCAAGATGCCGCTCGGTGTGGTCAGAGTCCTCCTCAGCGACCTGGCCGACCAGGGAAAGATCCGCGTGTACGGAACCGGTCACGGCACCGGCCAGCCCGACCGCGCACTGCTCGAAAGGGTGCTCAATGGGCTCCGCCGTCTCTGAGTCGCCGCTGTTCGCCCCTCGCCAGCCCGGACCGGCGGACCGGACCGAGGAAGCACCACAGGACTGGCAGCTCGACCACACCCGGGCCCCGATCGCCACGAAGATCGTGGTCGCCGGGGGCTTCGGCGTCGGCAAGACGACCTTCGTCGGCTCGGTCTCGGAGATCACCCCGCTCCAGACCGAAGCGATGATGACCCAGGCCAGCGAGGACACCGACGACCTCAGCGCCACCCCCGACAAGGTCACCACCACGGTCGCCATGGACTTCGGCCGCATCACGCTCGACGACGACCTCGTGCTCTACGTCTTCGGCACACCGGGACAGCAGCGCTTCTGGTTCATGTGGGACGACCTGGTGCGCGGCGCGATCGGCGCCGTCGTCATGGCCGACACCCGCCGGCTCGCCGACTGCTTCCCCGCACTCGACTACTTCGAGAGCTGCGGACTGCCGTACATCGTGGCGGTCAACCACTTCGAGGGCACGCCCGGCTTCGAGGCCGGCGACGTCCGCGAGGCCCTGACCGTTCCGCCGCACGTACCGGTTGTGATCATGGACGCGCGCAACAGGATCACCGTCGTCGAATCGCTGCTGACCCTGGTCGGCCACGCCCTCGACGCCACCCCCGCCTAGCCCGTACGCACCCCCGTACGTACGCACAACGGAGAACCACGATGCGGAAGATACTCATAGTCGGAGCCGGTCAGTCCGGGCTCCAGCTCGCTCTCGGACTGCAGTCCAGAGGGTACGAAGTCACCCTCATGTCCAACCGTACGGCCGACGAGATCCGCTCCGGCCGGGTCATGTCGACGCAGTGCATGTTCCACACGGCCCTCCAGCACGAGCGGGACTACCAGCTCAACTTCTGGGAGTCCCAGGCCCCGCGCATCGAGGGCCTCGGTGTCTCGGTCGCCGGTCCGGACTCCTCGCGCGCCGTCGACTGGGTCGGCCGGCTGGACGGCTACGCACAGTCCGTCGACCAGCGCGTGAAGATGGCCGGCTGGATGGAGACCTTCGCCCAGCGCGGCGGACAGCTCGTCATCCACGGCGCGGCCGTCTCCGACCTGGACTACTTCTCCCGCACCTACGACCTGGTGCTGGTCTCGGCCGGCAAGGGCGAGCTGGTGTCCATGTTCGGCCGGGACGCCTCCCGTTCCCCGTTCGACGCCCCGCAGCGCGCCCTGGCCGTGGCGTACGTCCACGGCATGGGCCCGCGCCCCGAGCACCCCGATTTCGACGCGGTCCGCTGCAACCTGGTCCCGGGCGTCGGCGAACTCTTCGTCATGCCCACCCTGACCACCTCGGGCCGCGCCGACATCCTGTTCTGGGAAGGCGTCCCGGGCGGGCCGCTCGACGTCTTCCAGGGCATCAAGGACCCCTCCGAGCACCTGGCGAAGACCCTGGAGCTGATGGAGCGGTTCACCCCGTGGGAGTACGCCCGCGCCACCAAGGTCGAACTGACCGACGCCAACGGCACCCTGGCGGGCCGCTACGCCCCCACGGTCCGCAAGCCCATCGGCCGGCTGCCCGGCGGCGGCCTGGTCCTCGGCGTCGCGGACGTCGTCGTCGCCAACGACCCGATCACCGGCCAGGGCTCCAACTCAGCGTCCAAGTGCGCGAACGCCTACCTGGACTCGATCATCGAGCACGGCGACCGCGCGTTCGACGCCGAGTGGATGCAGGCCACCTTCGACCGCTACTGGGAGACCGCCCAGCACGTCACCAAGTGGACGAACGCGATGCTCGGCGTCCCGCCCGAGCACGTGCTCAACCTGATCGGGGCCGCCGGACAGCTCCAGCCGGTCGCCGACCGCTTCGCCAACGGCTTCAACAACCCGGCCGACTTCGAGAACTTCTTCTTCGACCCGGAGAAGACGAACGCCTACCTCGCTTCGGTATCCGGGGCGTGATCGCTTGACCGTTTGATCGCTCGGTGATCGATGAGTGATCGGCATGAGCGATTGATCGTTTGGCTGATCGATCGACCGGTCGACCGATCAAACGATCACGGCCTCCGTGTCCGACGCCCTACGCGTCGGGTGCGGAGGCCTCTCCGTATCCCCGGTCCGAACCGGCGGAGGCGCCGTCGGGGAGTTCCGGCGGGGAGTACGAGGCCAGCGGGGTGCCCTCCGGATCGGGGCGGACCGCGCCGAGCAGCGGGTTGGCGGCCAGGGGCGAGACCTTCACCACGGAGCCGGGGCGGGGCGCCTGCACGACGAGGCCGTTGCCGATGTAGATCGCCACATGGGTCGCCTTGGGGAAGTACACGATCAGATCGCCGGGGCGCAACGCGCTCACCGAGACCTTCCGCAACTGCCGCCACTGCTCCTGGGAGGTGCGCGGGATGGCACGGCCGGCGCTCGCCCAGGCCTGCGAGGTGAGGCCGGAACAGTCGAAGGAGTCGGGGCCCTCCGCCCCCCAGACGTACGGTTTGCCGATCTGCCGGATCGCGTACCGGACGGCCGCGCCGCCCTCCTGCGTCGGCGGCCGGGACGAGGACAGCGCACCGGAGGCGACCAGTGCGTCCTGGGCCCGGTCCGTGCCCTCCTGTTCGAGACGGTTCACACCGGCGAGCTGGTCGGTGGAGAGCGAGGCCAGCAGGGCCTCCACCTCGCCGAGCCGGGTGCGCACCGCGTCGCGTTCCTTCTTCTGGCGCGCCGCCAGGACCTGCGTGCGATCCAGGACCGCACGCGAGGACTTCGCGAGTGCGGCGGCCCGCTTCTCCGCACCGTCGAGCCGCTTCATGACGGCCACCCGGCCGGCGGCCAGCCGCTGGATGACCTGTCCCTGGTCCAGTGCGGTCGCGGGGTCGCGCATCAGCAGCAGCCGCAGATAGAGGGAGAGATCGGAACGGCCCTGGTACTGCTCGCGGGCCAGCCGGCCCGCATCGTCCCGGCTGCGGGACAGCGCGAGCCGCGCGGTGACCAACCGGGCGTCGAGCTTCTTCGCCTCGGCGGTCCGCTTCTTCAGCTCGGCGGCCGTCCCGTTGTACGTCTCGGTTGCCTCCTCGGCCTGCTGGTAGAGGCTCTGGAGCCGGGTCAGCAGCGCGGGGACACCGGTCGGTGCGGTCTGCGGCCCGGCCGCCGGGGCGGCGGGGTCCGAGGGGCCGGGCGGGGGCGCCGGAGCGGCGGCGGCCGGTGAGGTCACGACGACGGCGGCCAGCGCCGCCGTGCCGATGGAGCGCAGGAGCCTGCCCGACACGACATCACCTCCGGGAACGGGGTGAATCGTGCGACTACCCCATGAGTGAGCGCAATTCGTCCATACGCTCACTCACCGAGGGGCGATGCAAGAACCTCCGGGGGTGGCGGCCGATCGATTCGCCCGACCGGCCGACCGCTGACTGATCGTTCGGCCCGTTGCGTGATCGATTGACCGCTTTGCCTTTCCATTGATCGTTTTGCTGATCGGCCGATCGATTGACCGATCGCTTCACCAAACGAAAGTCAGTCGACAGGGAAGGCGTAGACGACGCGGCCGCGCCGCACCAGGGCGGTCCGGCCGAATGTCAGCACCTGGTATCCGGCGGTGACGGTGCCGCCCTGGGGGTCCTGTTCGCCGACGTCCTGGAACTTCCACAGCCGTCGCCCGTCCGCCGCAGCGAACGCGGTGACCTGGCCGGTGCTCGCCGCGAGCAGTGTGCGGCCCGAGCCGCTGACGGCCAGCGAGGGCGCCGAACCGTTGGGCACCGCTTCCGTGGAACGGCGCCAGCGGAGCTTGCCGGAGGCCCGGTCGACGGCGCCGACCTCCTGGTTCCGGCTGGTGGTGTGCAGGGTGGCGCCCGCCTCGACGGAGGGTCCGAAAACGGAACCCGGTGTGCCGTTGAGCGTCCACTTCGGCCGGCCGGCCGGGGTTTCGAAAGCGCGCAGGTCGTCGCCGACCGCCGCGAAGAGCGTGCCGTCGGCGTCGCCCGTCGCCGCGTCGTCGGGCGTCACCGTGCCGAAGGACTTGGTCCAGCGGAGCTTGCCGGTCCCGCGCTCGAAACAGCGGAAGACGGCTTTGCCCTTGGCCGCTTTCACATCGGCCGGGGTGAGCGTGGGCCGACTCTGCCGTACGACGATGTCGTCCGGGCGGACGGCGGTCAGCCGGTACACCGGGGCGGCCGGGCCCCGGCCGGTCGGGACCGGGGCGCGCCACAGTTCCTTGCGCTGCTCGACGTCGTACGCGAACAGAAAGGACTTGACGACCTTCTTGTCCTTGCCGGGCTTCTTGCCCTTCTTCGGCTTGGGCGCCTTCACGGTGACCTGGTGCGAACCGGTGAACCAGACGTTCGCCCCGGACGCGCCGACGATCTGCGCCACGGCGAGGCCGGGCGCGTTCTCGAACCCGTCGGCGTACGCCACCCGGTGGGCGACCTTCCCGTCCTTCGCCGCCAGCCACAGGAACTCCGAGGGCCCCGCGACGAAGCAGAACTCCTTACCGGCCTCCAGGGCCGTCTGGCCCTTGGCGGCGTCGGGGCTCTCCCAGATGCGGCGGCCGGTGTTCAGGTCGACGGCGGAGGCGTGGTTGTCGCCCGTCAGGACGAGCAGCCGCTCGTTCCAGAGCGCGGCGGTGAGCGGCGACGGTTCGGCCGCGGGCAGGGTGTGGATCCAGCGCGGCTGCGGCGCGAGTCCGGCGACGGTCGGCCGGCTCGGTGCGGGCGCGGGCTTGGCGTCCGGCTCGGGGGCCGTCTCGTCGTCTCCCAGCGCCAGGGCGCCACCGCCCCCGATCACCAGTCCCGCCACACCGGCGGCGGCCCCGATCAGCAGCGTCCGCCGGTCGACCGGTGCGGCCTTCACCGCGGGACCCGACGCACCCGGACCCGCCGGAGACACACCCTCGGGCATGCCACCGCCCACCACCGGAGGCCGCACCTCGGACGAGGCCGAGGCCGAAGACGGAGCCGGGGAAGCCGGCGCCGGTACGGGCAGCGGCTGCGGAGCCGCCGACAGATCGGGCCCGGACGGCAGTTCACGCGGTACCGACAGCTGGGCCGTCACCCGGTCGGGCCGGGGCGCCATCGGGTCGATGACCCCCAGCTGCGCGGTGCGGGTGTCCCGGACGGCCGGGGGAGTATCTGTGACCGCCGCGTCCGCGATCTCCGCGCTCTCGGCCTCCGCACCCGCCCCCGCCGCGCCGTCCACCGGCGCATCGGCGACGACCGCGTCCTCGACCGGCCGCTCCTGGGCCGGGCCGTCCGGTGCCTCCAGCTTGCGGGCCGCCGCTTCCTGATCGGTCACCGCCGTGGCGAGAGGGGCCGGGAGCCAGCCGCCCCGGGCGAGGCCCGCGGCGCCCTCCAGGGCGAGGTCAGCGGCGACGGTGCCCGCCTCGGGGCGGTCGGCGGGGTCCTTGGCCAGACAGCGGGCCACCAGATCGCGCAGGGCGTCCGGGACCTCGTCGAGGCGGGGTTCGGAGCGGGCGATCCGCTCGGCGGCCTCCTCGGCGGGGCCGTCGGCCAGCGGGGTGCTGCCCGTCGCCGCGTACGCCAGCAGCAGGCCGAGGACGAAGAGGTCGGAGGCCGGTCCGGCTTCCTGGCCGGTGACCTGTTCGGGGGTCAGATAGTCGAGACGTACGGAGAGCTGGCCGCCGGGCCGCGCCTCGGCTGCGGCCGCCGCGCCCAGGGGGCCGAAGGCGGTGAGCCGGGGGCCGTCCTCCGCCAGGAGCACGGTCCGGGGCGCGAGGCCCTGGAGGACGGCGCCGGTCGCGTGGACCCGGGACAGGGTCTCGGCGATGCCTGCGCCCAGTATCCGCACGGCTCGTTCGGGGAGCGGCCCGGCGAGGTCGATCGCCTCGGCGAGCGTCAGGGCCGGGACGTAGGGCGAGACGGTCCACAGCCCGTCCGCGTCGTCCGCCGTGCCGTCCGGGGTGTCGATCCGGGGCGCGACCCAGCCGCCGGCCAGTCGGTCGGCGGTGCGGGACTCGGCCTGGAAGCGGCGCCGGAAGGCGGGCAGTTCCGCCAGGCCGGGCCGGGCGGCGGTCACCACGACGAGGTCGTCCCCGGAGGCCTCCCGCGCGAGGTACTGGAGGGCGGCGGCCGTCTCGCGGAATCGCGCCAGCACCGTGTACGGGCCGAAGCGGCGTGGATCGTCCTGACGCAGCGCCTCCATGGCGCACCCCCTCTTGACCGTCCCTCGGACCTGAGCGCCGATCTTAGAGGGTCCGCCGTGCCCTGCGCGGGGGCGGTCAGGCCCGCTTCGACCAGGGCCACTTCGGGCGGTGCGGTCCCCGCCCCTCGGGGACGTACTCGTACACCCAGCCCCGCTGGATGCCCAGCCGCGGTGTATGACCGGCCGGAGCCCTCCGGTACGCGTGCACGGTGGCCGGGGCGTCGTCGGTGGCCGGGACCGGGACCTCGTACCACTTGGGCGGGTGACCGGTCGCGCCGACCAGGACGGGCAGCACCCGGCCGTCCAGCGGGCCGCCGGTGAAGCGGGTGTTCTCTGATCTCACCGCTCCAGTCTGACCGATCGGCGCACCGGCCGGCCGACGGCCATTCGATCAATCGATCAGCGCACCGATCAATCGATCAATCGATCACCGGCGCTTACGAACGAAAGCCGAGCGAAAGTCGGACCGCTCGGAGGAACCGCTCCGGCACACCGCTCATGCCTCGCCCGACGGCAGCAGATGCTCCGCCACACCGACGAGCGGTGCGAGCCGCTCCGCGAGCCGGCCGGCCGGACCGGCCGCGGTTTCGAGGGGCAGGAGGGCGGCCACGGCCTCGGCGGTGCGCGTGTCGGTGGCGGCGGTGACGGCGAGGAGGCCGATGAAGTGGTCGACGAGCCAGTCGCGCAGCTCTTCCGGGTGGGGCCGCTTGCCCTCGTCGAGCCAGATGAGCGAGGCGGCCTCGACGGCGGCGATCCAGGTGCGGACCATCATGCGCAGCCGGGGCGCCGGTTCGCTGTTCTCGTCGTGGCCCAGGTGGAGGAGGATCTGTTCGGCGGCGGACCGCCGTACCTCGTCGACGATGGTGCTCGTCCGGGACGTCTCGGCGACGCTGCCGCCGCGCAGGAGGGCGCTGAAGCCGGCGTCGTGCTCGTCGACGAAGGCGAGGTAGCGGTCCAGGACGCGGGTCACGCGCTCCGTGGGCGGGCCCATGGCAGGCTCCGCGAAGCAGAGCTTCAGTTCCTCGGCGGCGGAGCGCAGCGCGGCTTCGTACAACTGCTGCCGCCCGCCGGGGAAGTAGCGGTAGACCAGCGGGCGCGAGACTCCGGCGACGGACGCCACCTCGTCGAGGGAGACCTCGTCCGGTGCCCGGTGGGCGAAGAGCGTGAGGGCCGCACCGAGGAGCTGGGTGCGGCGTTCCTCGACGCTGAGCCTTCGGTACGCACGGCTGGGCGCTGCGGCTGCGGCAGGGGTCATAACAGGCAGCTTAGGTCCTCGTCCGCGGAACGGGCCGGGCCGCAGCGACGGATGCGGGGCCTCATGCGAGCAGTCCCGACTGCTTCCAGAGCCTGCGGCCGACCCCGTTGAGGACGCCGATGTCGTCGAAGAAGTCCGTCAGTTTCCTGGCCCCGGTCTGCATGACCTCCGCGCGGTGGCCGCTCGCCCGGACCTGGGCGACGGCCTCGCGGCGGTCCAGGCCGACGTGCTCGTACACCTGGGGGTTGACGAAGCAGACGGAGAAGACGCGGGCGGCCTCCCCGCAGTTGAGGCGGGTCAGTTCGCGCTGCCAGCGCGGGGCGGTGATCATCTGGCGGCGCAGTTCCTCGCGGGCGTACCGCACGTGCCGGGCCTCCTCGATCACATGGATGCGGGTCACCCCGCGCACGAGCGGCTGGACGCGCTCGTCCGGGAAGGTCAGCCGCTGCATCCAGTCGAGGATCTCCTCGCCGAGGAGGGTCGAGGCGAAGGAGCCCGGGGTGGTGGAGACGGTCTTCAGGACGCGGGCGAGGTTGTGGTAGCGGCGCGGTACGGAGTAGCTGGGGGAGCCGCCCCAGGTGATCATCCGGCCGAACATCATCGAGTGCCGGCACTCGTCGGCGATTTCGGTGAGCGCGTAGCGGACGTGGTTGCTGACGACGGGCTTGTCGTAGATGTGCCGGACGAGCAGCTGCATGAGGATGATCTCGAACCAGATGCCGAGGGAGGCCAGCGAGGCGGCTTCGTGCCGGGACAGCTCCTGGCGCTGCTCCTCGGACATCCGCCGCCACATGGGGGTGTCGTACAGGGAGAGCAGCTCGGGCGGCCAGAACCACTTGCCGTCCACGGGCGGGGTGTCCCAGTCGAGCTCCCGGTCCGGGTCGAAGGAGTGCTTGGCGGAGGCCTCCAGGAGACGCAGGGCGACCTGTTCGCGGTCGCGGAGCGGGCCCAGTGCGTCACGGAGCAGCTGTACATCGCGTTCGGTCGCGGTCGTCATGGCGGGACGTGCCTCTCCCAGGGGTTACCGGCGGTCACCCACTATGAGACGCCCTGTCAGCAAGCCAGTCAATCCCCTTGCGTGCGACTTGTTGACCCGGCGTCTACCAACGTGTGAACCTGCCAACTGAGCCGGGAACCAGGTGACTTACCGGAGTATCGCGAGGCGAAGGAGCCGTCCGTGTCGACACACGACCTCTACACCACCGCCCCCGAGGAGCCGCTGTGGACGGTGCCCGCCACCGGCGCGGCCCGCTTCAGCTGGGACTACGACGACGGCCGCGAACGCCTGCTCGCCCTCTACCAGAAGGGCAAGGACAAGCAGTGGGACGGCAACAAGCGCATCGACTGGAGCCTGGAGGTCGACCCCACCGACCCGCTCGGCACCCCCGACGAGGCACTGACCCTCTACGGGACGCCGCACTGGACGAAGATGACCGAGAAGGACCGGGGCGAGCTGCGCAAGCACTACACCTCCTGGCAGTTCAGCCAGTTCCTCCACGGTGAGCAGGGCGCGATGATCTGCGCCGCCCGCATCGTGGAGTCGGTCCCCGACCTGGACGCGAAGTTCTACTCCTCCACCCAGGCCATGGACGAGGCCCGGCACGCCGAGATCTACGGGCGCTTCCTCCACGAGAAGATCGGGATGCTCTACCCGGTCAACGACAACCTCCAAGGACTCCTCGGCGACACCCTGCGCGACTCCCGCTGGGACATGCCCTACCTCGGCATGCAGGTCCTCATCGAGGGGCTGGCACTCGCCGCGTTCGGCATGATCCGCGACACCACGACCAAGCCGCTGCCCAAGCAGATCCTCGCGTACGTCATGCAGGACGAGGCCCGCCACGTGGCCTTCGGCCGCATGGCCCTGCGGGACTACTACAAGCAGCTCGGCGAGGCGGAACTGCGCGAGCGCGAGGAGTTCGTCATCGAGGGCTGCTACCTGATGCGCGACCGGCTCAGCGGGGTGGAGGTGCTGGAGAACTTCGGCATCCCCAAGCAGGAGGCAAAGGACCTCTCCGAGCACTCGGAATTCCTCCAGCTCTTCCGCAAGCTGCTGTTCAGCCGGATCGTGCCCTGCGTCAAGGACATCGGCCTGTGGGGCGAACGCCTCCAGAAGGCCTACGTCGACATGGGCGTCTTCGACCTCGGCGACTCCAACCTCGACCTCCTCATGGCCCAGGACGAGGAGATAGCCGAGGAACTGGACCGCCAACGCTTCGCCGCCGAGGAGCAGGCCCGCGTCGCGGAGGTCGCCGAGGCGATAGCCGAGGGCGCCTGAACCCTCGGCGGCACGAACCGCTCGTGGTCCGAACCGCCCCTGGCCCGACCCGCCGACGGGACGCGGCCGGAAACCGCTGTACGGTCCCGGGCCGGTGGCGGGAGGATACGTGCGTGTCCACCGAAACCACCGCCCAGGACCTCGCCGCCGCCCGCCGGAGCCTCGAAGCGCTCGCGCTCGGGGACGCCTTCGGCGAGCGGTGGTTCCCGCTGTTCACACCTCCCCGGCAGGCGGTCAACGCGATCCGGGCGCGTCGAATCCCCCGGGAGCCCGTCTGGCACTGGACGGACGACACCGCCCTCGCCCGCGCCCTGAACCGGATGCTCGACGAGTGCGGACGCGTCGAACAGGACCGGCTCGCCCTCCTCTTCGCGCTCGCCTTCGACGCCGACCGGGCACGGGGGTACGGCCACGGCATGCACCTGCTGCTGCCCCAGCTGCTCACCGACCCGGCCGAGTGGCGCACCCTGGCCCCCGGGCTCTTCGAGGGCGGCAGCCTCGGCAACGGGGCGGCGATGCGCGTCGCCCCGCTGGGCGCCCGCTTCCACCACGACCTGGACCTCGTCGCCGAACAGGCCACGCTCCAGGCCGAGGTCACCCACGCCCACCCCGAGGGGATCGCCGGCGCGGTCGCCGTCGCCGTCGCGGCGGCTCTCGCGGCGGAGGGCCGCCTCACGCTCGCCCGGGTCGCCGGGGCGACGCCCCCGGGCACCGTGCGGGACGGTCTGCTGCGCGCCACCGAGGTCCCCTTCGACACCGCGCCGTGGCGCGCGGCCGACCTCCTCGGCAACGGGCAGCGCATCCGCGCCGACGACACCGTGCCGTTCGCGCTGTGGACCGCCGCCCGCCACCCCGGCGATCTGGAGGCGGCGCTCTGGGCCACCGCCGAAGGGCTCGGGGACGTCGACACCACGTGTGCCATCACCGGCGGGGTCGTCGGCGCGGCCACCGGCGTGGAGGGCATGCCGGAGAGCTGGCTGAGCCGGCGTGAATCCCTTGACTGACCCGACCGCCGCCGTCCGGGGCACTCGAAATCGTGTTCGCCCCGATGCCGTAACTTGGGCGCCATGACCACCCCGCCGCCTCCGCCCCAGGACCCGTACGGCTCGCCGCAGGACCCGTACGGCCCCCCGCCGGGTCCGTACGGTCCCGCGCAGCCGTCCCCGCAGCCGCAGTACAACCCGTACGCACAGCCGGGGCAGCCCGCCCCGGGGCAGCCGCCGTACGGGTACGCGCAGCCGGGGCAGCCGTGGGGCGGTCCCGGGTTCGTCCCCGTGCCGCCGCGGCGCAGGCGGACGGGGCTCGTCGTCGGGATCGTGGTCGGCGCCCTGGTGGTGGCGGGCGGCATCACGTTCGGCGTCGCGCGGCTGCTGGACTCGGCGGTCGAGAAGGGCGACCTCCCGACGGTCGGCGCCTTTCCGGAGGCCAAGTACCGGCTGACCGTGCGGAAGACGCTCCTCGACGACGAGTACAGGCTGGTGAAGGACTCCTCGGCGACCGACGGGCGGGAGATCGAGGACACCTACGACCCGTCCATCAGGGACGCCAAGGCCGTGGTCGCCCAGTACGCCTCCGACGACGGCGGCAGCCTGATCGTCTCCGGCATGTGGGGGCGTATCAAGAGCCCCGCGTTCACCCGGGAGAAGATCCTGGAGGGCGCCACGCAGAACGACGGCATGACGATCGCCGTCGCCGCCCGCGACTTCCGGCCCGAGGGCTACGACGTCACGGTCTCCTGCCAGGTCGTGCGCTCCGTGCAGGGAGGCGTCACCAGCACCCTGCCCATGTGCGCCTGGGGCGACGCCAACACCGCGTCCTTCGTCGCCGTCGTCACCCCCGAGACCGCCGTCCAGGCCCCCGAGAAGGTCGACCTGGACAAGGCCGCCCTGGACGCCGCCCGGGTCCGTGCCGAATCGCGCGAGCCGATCGGCGGCACGGCGGCCGGCTGAGGGACGCGCCTCGGGGCCGTACGAAATCCTCACCACGTACGACTCCGCAGGCCGAACGCCCCTCAGGACCCAAGGAGTCCCCGCAGGGCCGAACGGGCCCCGCAAGACCCCGAGCCCCGCAAGACCCCGAGCCCCGCGAGGCCTCCGACCCTCGCGAGGCCCCCGACCCCCGCGAGGCCGGCGGCTCCTCAGGGTCGCACGGTCCCCAGCACCCGTTCCGCCGCCGCGGCCATGGCGAGCAGGGCGGCGTCCGCGCCCCGGTCGGCGACCAGTTGGAGTCCGACGGGGCAGCCGTCCCCGGTGAACCCGGCGAACAGGCTCGCCGCCGGATGTCCGCTCAGGTTGAACCCCCAGGTGAGCGATGTCGAGAAGGTGTCACCCGGGCCGTCGTGGCCGTGCGGGCGGTTGGGGGTGACCGGGGTCAGGAGGAGCGGCGTGCGCGCGAAGAAGGCGTCGAGTCTTCGGTCGTTCTCCTCGCGCGCCTCGGCCAGCTCTCGGGGCACGTGCCCGGCGCGCACCGCCTGCCAGACCGGCGCCGGGTCCAGCAGCGCGCACGCGGGGCCGGTGAGGCTGACGACGCCCGCCGCGACGAGCCGGTCCACCGCGCCCCGCACCACCGCCGCCACCTCCGGTTCGACCTCGGCGTAGCCGAGGCCGGGGCTGTGGGCGGCGGGCAGCGGGAGCGTCACGGGGGCCGGGGCGCAGCCGTCCAGGACCGCGCGGAGGTACGTCTCCGCGTCGGCGGCCGTCCGGGCCAGTACCCCGGGCGCCGCCAGCCCGGACCGGTCGGCGGACGGCAGCAGCCCGTTCGTCGTCTTCAGGCCGAACACCCCGCACCAGGCGGCCGGGATGCGCACCGACCCCGCCCCGTCGCCGCCGGTCGCCAGCGGGACCGAGCCCGCCGCGACCGCCACCGCCGCCCCGGCCGACGATCCGCCGGGGGTGCGGTCGGGCCGCCACGGGTTGAGGGTCCGGCCGCGCGCCCCCAGCCCCCAGGTCTGCCAGGGCGTGCCGGGGCCCGGCACCGACGTCGAGCCGACGGGGACCGCGCCCGCCGCGATCAGCCGCCGCGCGGCGGGGGAGCGCACGCCGGTGCGGCCCTTCACCGCGAACGGCAGTCCGCCGAGGGGGAGACGGGCGGCCCCGGGCACCCGGGCGAGCGCCTCCTGGTGCCAGACGTCGAGGAAGGCGTGGAACCGCCCGTCCGCGCGCTCGGCCGCGGCCAGTGCGCCCGCCACGTCCCGGAGTGCGTCCATCGCCTGACCGCCCGCCTCTCGGATCACGCGCCCCGCCCCGGTCCGGGCGGGGGTTCGCCGGCACGCTCTCAGTCTCCCAGGGCCGCTTCCATCACGGAACGGGCGATCGGGGCCGCGCTGCCGCCGCCGCTGATATCGGCGCGGTCGGCCGCCGCGTCCTCCACGACGACGGCCACGGCGACCGCGGGGCGGCCGCTGTCGGGTGCCTGGGCCCAGGAGATGAACCAGGCGTACGGGGTGCCCGAGTTGTCCACGCCGTGCTGGGCGGTGCCGGTCTTGCCGCCGACGGTCACCCCGTCGATCGCCGCGTTGGTGCCGGTGCCGTCGCGCACCACGTCGATCATCATCTGGCGCAGCCGCATCGCCGTCATCGGGTTCATCGCCCGGTGGTACGTATGCGCTCCGGTGGTGCGGACGGTGGAGCCGCCGTGTGTCGTGGTGCGTTCGACGAGGTGCGGAGCCATCAGTTCGCCGCCGTTGGCCACGGCCGAGGCCACCATCGCCATCTGCAACGGCGTAGCCGTGGTGTCGAACTGGCCGATCGAGGACAGGGCCAGCTGGTCGTCGCTCATCTCCGTGTCGAAGTTGCTCTTCGCCACCCCGGACGGGATCCGCAGCCCCGTGTCGTTGAAGCCGAAGCGCCCGGCGGCCTCCACCATGCCCTTCAGCCCGACCTCCACCCCCAGATGGGCCATCACGGTGTTGCAGGAGACCCGGATCGCGTCGGCCAGCGAGGCCTCCTCGCAGCCGCGCGACTCGTTGGGCAGCGTCGTGGTGGTGCCCGGCAGGACATAGGGCACCGGGGTGTCGGTCGGCGCGTCCGGATCGGTGACGACCTCCGCGTCGAGCGCGGCCGCCGCCGTCACGATCTTGAACGTGGAGCCGGGCGGATACGTCTGCCGGATCGCCCGGTTCAGCATCGGCAGGCTGTCCGCCGCGTTCAGCTCGCGCCAGGCGTCCGTGACGGCGGTGCCGGTGCCCGAGAGCAGCCCGGGGTCGTAGGACGGGGTGGAGACCAGTGCCAGGATCCGCCCGCTCGTCGGCTCGACGGCCGCCACCGCGCCCCGCCGCCCGTCGAGCCCCTGGTAGGCGGCGCGCTGCACGGCCTCCCCGATCGTGGTGACGACGTTCCCGCCCGGCTGCCGGCCGCGGGTGATCTCGTTCCAGAACGGCAGCGGCGCCAGCATCGGATCGGTGCCCGCGAGCACGTCGTCCTCGGCGTTCTCCAGCAGGGTGGTGCCGTACGTCTGCGAGGCGTAGCCCGTCACCGGCGCGTACAGCGGGCCGTCGCGGTAGGTGCGTTCCCAGGCGAGCTGTTCGCCGGTGTCCTTGGAGCCGGTGACGGGCCGTCCGCCGACCAGGATGCTGCCGCGCGGCTGGTCGTAACGGGCGATCGTGGTGCGGCGGTTGGCGGGGTTGTCGTCCAGTTCGTCGGCGTCGAGGACCTGGACGCGGGCCGCGTTCAGCAGGAGGGCCACGAGCAGCAGCAGACAGAAGGCGGCGGCGCGCCGGATGTAGCGGATCACGAGCCGGCTCCTTCGGGGGCGGGGGCGACGACTCCGGTCTCCACCCGGTCGGGGCGCGGGCGCCGGGCGAGATCGCTGAGGCGGATCAGCAGGGCCACGATGATCCAGTTGGTGACCACGGAGGAGCCGCCCTGGGCGAGGAAGGGCATCGCCATCCCCGTGAGCGGGATCAGCCCCATCACCCCGCCCGCGATGACGAAGACCTGGAGCGCCAGGATCGAGGCGAGTCCGATGGACAGCAACTGTCCGAAGGGGTCGCGCAGGGCCAGCCCGGCGCGGTAGCCGCGCGCCACCAGCAGCGCGTACAGCAGGAACACCGCCGTGAGCCCGGCCAGGCCCAGCTCCTCGCCGGCCGTCGCCAGGATGAAGTCGGACTTGGCGGCGAAGCCGATGAGGACGGAGTGGCCGAGGCCGAGCCCGGTGCCGAGCATCCCGCCCGCCGCGAACGCGAACAGCGACTGGGCGAGCTGCCCGGGGCCCCGCCCGGCGTCGATGGAGGCGAACGGATCGAGCCAGTCCTGCACCCTGCTGTGCACATGGGGTTCGAAGGAGCCGACGACGAAGGCCCCCACGGCGGCCAGCAGCAGTCCGACGGCGATCCAGCCGGTCCGCCCGGTCGCCACGTACAGCAGGATCACGAAGAGGCCGAAGAACAGCAGCGAGGTGCCCAGGTCCCGTTCCAGGACCAGGACGCCGACGCTGATCAGCCAGATCGCCACGATCGGGCCGAGCACCCGGCCGGTGGGCAGCCGCAGGCGCTGGGCGGTGCGCCCGGTGTACGCCAGCGCGCCGCGGTTCGCCGCGAGATAGGCGGCGAAGAACACCGCGAGCAGGATCTTGGCGAACTCGCCGGGCTGGAAGGAGAACCCGCCGATCCTGATCCAGATCTTGGCCCCGTTCACCGCCGGGAAGAAGATCGGCACGATCATCAGCACGAGGGCCGCGGCGACCGAGAGGTACGCGTACCGCTGGAGCACCCGGTGGTCGCGCAGGAACACCACCACCGCGATGAAGAACGCGACCCCGAGCGTGGACCAGACGAGCTGGGTCGGGGCCGCCCGGTCGTGCGGGGTCTCCAGGTCGAGCCGGTAGATCAGCACCAGCCCCAGCCCGTTGAGCAGCACGGCGATGGGCAGGAGCAGCGGATCGGCGTACGGGGCGCGCAGCCGGACCGCGAGATGCGCCAGCAGCGCGAGCAGCCCCAGCCCGCCGCCGTATCCGAGGACGTCGGGCGGGACCGCGTTGTCGTGGGCCAGACCGACGGCGGTGTAGCCGTAGACGGAGAGGAGGACGGCCCCGATGAGGAGCGAGAGTTCCACGCCGCGCCGCCGAGGCAGGCGCAGCTCGGGCGGGGGAGCGTCCGCCGTCGATGCGGTCATGCCCCGCAACGTAGCAAGACGTGGGGCTTATTTCCCTTATGTCATAGATGTCATGGTGCGGAGGTTCGCAGGTCCCGCGCCGTGCCGCGCGGGCCCCGTCGCGCCCTCAGTGCTGACGGGGCCGGTCGCCCTGGGCCCCGGGGGCGCTTCCGGGCTGCGGGCTCCCGCCGAACGGGTTCCCGTCCTGCGACGCCACGTGCTGGGCGAGCAGCTGGTCGGCCTGCTCCTTGGGGATGCGCTGCTCCCCGCCGCAGAAGGTGCACTGCGTGGCGTACTTCGTCGAGAACGGGAACAGCGGTACGAAGAACAGCGTGAACTTCGTCACCCGCTTGCGCAGCGTGTGCGCGGCCGGGTTCCCGCACCAGCCGCAGACCAGCGTGAGGATCGCCAGCTGGTACAGATAGCCTCGCGTGCCGAAAATGATCATGTCGTGGGTCCCTTCCCCGTATCACCCAGGAGCGCCCGGCGGCAGAGCGCCAGCAGCTTCTCGTCCTCGTATGTGTCATGGCTGCCGTAGCCGCCGTCCATCGCGTTGTGGCGGCGTACGGAGGCGAGTTCGGCCCGCAGCACCCGCGCCGCGTCCGGCCCCGCGCAGGCGGCCCCCGCCCGTGCCAGATGCCCGGCGACCCGGACCCTGACGTGACGGTTCTTCTCCCAGGCCGCGAGGAGCACCGGTACGGATTCCCCGGCCCGACCGGAAACCTCCCACAGCGCGATCGCCGCGTCCACCCGCAGCCACAGCTCCTCGTGGCGCAGCAGCCCCCGCAGCCGGGGCGCCTCCGCCGCCGCCTGCCCGCCGAGCCGGCCCAGCGCGCCCGCCGCCGCCCGCCGTTCGTTCACCTGCTTCGCGCGCAGCCCCTCGGCCAGCACCGGCAGCACCGCCCCGGCATCGCCCTCGACCGCCCACAGCGCCTGCGCGGCCTCGACCGCCGCCGCCGTACCGGCCCGGCCCATCAGCGCCCGCAGCTCCGGGACCGCGCACCGCGCCGCCGGCCCGAACGAGCCGAGCGCCCGCAGCGCCGCCGTCCGCAGCCAGTCGCCCCGGTAGGCCGGCGCCCCGCGCAGCAGCCGCAGCACCTCCGGCGCCGCCTCGCCCGCCCGCAGCGCCGTCAGCCCGGCGAGCAGCGGACTCGCCCGGTCGTACGCCTCCTCGTCCAGTGCCACCTCGCCCAGCCGGCGGCGCAGCGCATCGGCCAACGGCCGGGCGGCCTCGCCGAGATGGGCGAGGGCGTACCCCACGTCGTGCGGCACCTCGGACCGCTCCAGGGCCGCGCCGAGCGCGGGCAGCGCGCGGACGTCGCCCAGCCGGGCCAGGGCCTTCACCGCACTGCCCAGACAGGGCGGCCCGCTCGCCCACTCCTTCACCCAGCCGTCCGGATCCGCCGCCACCCGGGCCGCCAGCGCGTCGGCGGCCGGCGCGGCCAGACCGAACAGCTCCTCCAGGACGTGCGAGGCGGCCTCGGACAGCCGAGGCTCGTCCGAGGCCAGCTGCTCCCCGACGAGCCGGACCAGCTCCCCGTACGAACCGCGCCAGGTGCGGATCAGCCCGCCGCTCATCCGCACCGCGTCGATGCGCTGCCCGGGGTCCGGGCTGCACAGCTGGTCGGTGAGCAGGGCCGTGCGGTCCGCGATCCGGTCGTCCAGGCCGACGTGCAGGGTGCGCAGCAGATCGGCGGTCCACGGCGCGGTGCGCCCGGCCCGCTCCTCGGCGGACAGGGACCGCAGCTGTCCCAGCAGGGTCACCGGCGCGGCCTCGGTCCCGGCCGGCTCCTCGCCGTGCGCCTCGGCGGTGCGCGGGCCGCTGTCGCCGGGGTCCGTCCCCGGCGCGTCCCCGGGCTCCCCGTCGGGCGCCGAACGCAGCTGCCGCAGGAGTCCGGCGACCACCCGCACCACATCGCCGGGCAGTTCCTCGGGGGCGCACCGGGCGAGCTGGGCCAGGGCGGCCAGCCGGAGTCCCGGCGGATGCGCCCCGGCGGCCAGCCGGCCCAGGCACGCGGCGCTGCGCCCGGCCACCGGGCGGTGCCGCAGGGCCAGCCGCCCGGCCGCCTCGACCAGGGCGAGGCGCACCTCCTCGTCCCCTTCCACGGTGATCCGCTCGCAGAGCACGGTCAGCACCCTGGACGGGTCGCCGTGCAGCGTGGCCAGGGCCAGGGGCGCGCTGACCCGGACGCCGGGGTCGTCGTCGGCCAGCAGGGCGAAGAAGGCCTCGGAGCCCGCGCTGACGGCGGCGGCGGCCATCGCGTAGTTCGCCGCGCCGTCCGCCTCGTCCGCCGCCTCCCCGATGTCCTCCTCGTCGACGTCGATGCCGCCGATGCTGGTCAGCAGCTCGACGACACCGCCCCGGTCGGGGACGCGGGGGTCGGCGACCAGCTCGAACAGGAACGGGATGCAGGCGAGCGTGCAGGCGTAGACGTCGCCCTGGTGGTGCACCGCCCCGTACATCCCGTCCAGCGCGGCCTCCCGGCGCACCGGATCGGCGGACGCGAGGCCCTGGAGCAGCCCCGGAACGTCGTCGGCGGGCCCGTACGCATGTTCCATCGAGGCCCAGTCGACCTCGTCGATCCCCGCGAACACGCCATCGCCTCCCCACGGTCTCCCTTGCGCAGTGTCTGCGCAGAGTGTGCACCACCGCTCGGACAATCCGACCGCCCCCGGCCAGCTTTTGGCCTTGCGCATGACAATGGGGGTGGCCATACGGTATATCCCGGCCGCACACGGCCACCGCACCCCCGCCGGCTATCCGGCGTCGGGCACCGGACGTCCCCGGTCCGCCTCGGTGAGCGGGGCGAGCAGATCGCCGTGGAGCGCCAGCCGCCCGGCCATGTCCCCGGCGAGGAACACCAGGTCACGGGCGTCCCCGCACTCCTCGATCTCCGTCCAGGTGACCGGTGCCGACACGGTGGGCTCGGCGCGGGCGCGCAGGGTGTAGGGGGTGGCGGTCGTCTTGGCCGCCGCGTTCTGGCTGAAATCGACGAACACCTTGCCCGGCCGCAGCGCCCGCCGCATCCGGTGCACCACCAGCTCGGGCAGCTCCCGCTCCGCCCGGACGGCGAGCGCCCTCGCGTACGCCGAGACCCGCGCGGAGGGCGTGGGCTCCACCGGGACGAGCAGATGCAGCCCCTTGGAGCCCGAGGTCTTCCCGTACGCCTCCAGGCCGTCCGCCGCCAGACGCTCGCGCAGCCAGAGCGCGACCCGGCAGCACTCCACGACGGTGGCCGGCGCCCCCGGGTCCAGGTCGAACACCATCCGGTCGGCCGTCCCCGGAGCCTCGGCCCGCCACTGCGGGGTGTGGAACTCCACCACCAGATTGGCCGCCCACATCAGGGACGCCAGCCCGTCCACGACGACCTGCCGGGCACTCTCCTTCTCGTGGTGCGGCACCGGGGCGGTGCGTACCCAGGACGGCGTACCGGGCGGCGGGTTCTTCGTGAAGAACAGCTGCCCGTCCGGACCGTCCGGATAGCGCAGGAAGGACAGCGGCCGGTCCCGCAGGTGCGCCAGCAGGGGACCGGCGACCGTGGCCGCGTAGTAGTGCAGCACCTCGCCCTTGGTGGTGCCCGTGGCCGGGTACAGCACCTTGTCCAGATTGCTCAGCGCCAGGCGCCGCCCCTCCACCTCTGTGATCGGCGTCATACGATAAGAGTCACACGAAATACAGATCTGTACGGATTTGTACGGATGGAACGGAAGGGGTGACCGGTGAGGTCCATATGGAACGGCGCGATCTCCTTCGGGCTGGTCAGCATCCCGATCAAGCTGGTCAACGCCACCGAGAACCACTCCATCTCCTTCCGGCAGATCCATCTCGCCGACGGCGGCCGGATCCGCTACCGCAAGGTGTGCGAGATCGACGGCGAGGAGGTGGGCTCCGGCGAGATCGGCAAGGCGTACGAAGAGGCCGACGGCACGATGATCCCGATCACCGACGAGGATCTGGGGTCCCTGCCGCTGCCCACCGCCAAGACCATCGAGATCGTCGCCTTCGTGCCGGCCGACTCCATCGACCCGCTCCAGATGGACGCCGCCTACTACCTCTCCGCCAACGGCGTACCGGCCGCCAAGCCGTACACCCTGCTGCGCGAGGCGCTGAAGCGGAGCAACAAGGTCGCCCTCGCCAAGTACGCGCTCCGCGGCCGTGAGCGCCTGGGGATGCTGCGCGTCGTGGACGGCGTCATCGCCATGCACGGGCTGCTCTGGCCGGACGAGATCCGGGCCCCCGAGGGGGTCGCACCGGAGGCCGACGTCACCGTCCGCGACGCCGAACTCGACCTGGCCGACGCCCTGATGGACACACTCGGCGAGGTCGACATGGACTCGCTGCACGACGACTACCGCGAGGCCGTCGAGGAGCTGATCGCGGCGAAGGCCTCCGGCGAGGCCCTGGAGCCGGCCGCCCCCGACTCCTCCGGCGGCAAGGTCATCGACCTGATCGCCGCCCTGGAGGGCAGCGTCCGCGCGGCGAAGGAGGCGCGCGGCGAGGAGACGGGCGACGGGGAGGGCCCGGTGGCCGAGGTGACCCCGCTCTCCGGACGCGGGAAGTCCGCCCCGAAGGGGGCCGGGGCGAAGAAGAAGACGTCCGGGTCCCGGAAGCCGGCCGCGAAGAAGAGCGCGCCGGCCGGCCGGTCCGCCGCCAAGAAGAAGACCGCCGAGAAGAGCGCCGGTGGGACCAAGAAGGCCGCCGCGAAGAAGACGTCCGAGCGGCGCACCCCGCGCAAGCGCGCCTCCGCCTGACCCGTCCGCCCGGCCCCTCCGCCCGTACGCCGTACGCCCGTCGACGCGCCCGTCATCGCCCCAGGGGCTTGCGCGCGGCGCCCCGCGTCCCTAAATTGAACACCGACCAATTGGTCACTGTTCAATTCTCGGGGAGGGGTGGTTCCGGTGGCGGTCGACGCAATGGCGGGGACGGGGACGGGGAAGACGCGCGGAGGTCCCGGGCGCCGGGTGGTGTGGGCGCTGGTGGGCGTGCTGCTCACCGCGTTCCTCAGCGCGCTCGACCAGACGATCGTGTCGGTCGCGGCGTTCCCGATCGCCACGGACCTCGACCCCGTCGACGGGGTGCGGCTGATGCCCTGGCTGATCACCGCGTACATGCTCGGCTCCACGGCCACCCAGCCGCTGTACGGCAGGATCTCCGACCTGTACGGGGCGAAGCGGGTCTTCGTCGCGGCGGCCGGGATCTTCCTCGCGGCCTCCGCACTCTGCGGGACCGCCGGATCGATGGGGCAGCTCATCGCCTGCCGCGCGGTGCAGGGCATCGGGGCCGGCGGCCTCTACAGCGTCTCGCTGATCCTGCTGGGCCGGGCCGTCCCGGCCCGCGACCGGGCCAAGTTCCAGGGCGTCGGCGGTCTGGTCATCGCGCTGGCCACCGTCGCCGGCCCGCTGATCGGCGGCTTCCTCACCGGCGACCACAGCCTGTTCGGCCTGCACACCTCGTGGCGCTGGCTCTTCTACGTCAACCTGCCGATCGGCATCGCCGGCATCACCATGGTCGTCACCCTGCTGAAGCTCCCCGAGGCCGCCGGACGCGGCAGCCACCGCATCGACGTCGCCGGCGCGCTGCTCGTCGTCGCCGCGACCTGCGCCCTGCTGCTGATGACCACCTGGGGCGGCCACACGTACGCCTGGTCCGACCCGGTGATCCTCGGCCTCGCCGCCGCCGGCGTCCTGCTCCTCGGCCTCTTCGCGCTGCGCCAGAGCCGGGCCGCCGAACCGCTCATGCCACTGCGAATGTTCCGCGAACGCACCGTCGCCGTCGCCACCCCGATGCTCTTCGTCACCGGCTTCGCCCTCATGGGCGCCATCACCTACGCCGCCCTCTACCTCCAACTGGTCAAGGGCCTGACGCCGGCCGCCACCGGACTGCGCCTCATGCCGATGATCGTCGGCATCATGGCCTCCTCCATCGGCTCGGGCCTCGTCATCTCGGCCCGCGACGGCCGCTACAAGATCTTCCCGGTCATCGGCACCGCCGTGGCCGCCGCCGGACTCGGCGCCCTCGCCACCCTGCGGGCCGACAGCGCGTACGCCGTCCTCGCCGTCGGACTGCTGCTCCTCGGTCTCGGCCTCGGCCTGCTGATGCAGGTCCTGGTCCAGGCGGTCCAGAACACCGTCCCCGACCGCGAGCTGGGCTCCGCCACCACCACCGCCACGTTCTTCCGGACGATGGGCCAGTCCTTCGGCGCCGCGGTCTTCGGCGCGATCCTGACCAACCAGTTCGCCTCCCGCGTCGCCGCGAGCACCGTCCCCGGACTGCACGGCCGGGACCTCGCGCCCGAGCGGCTGGCCGCCCTCCCGGAGCCCGCGCGCACCGCGGGGCTGGACGCCTTCACCTCCTCCCTGGGGGTCGTGTTCGTCACCGGGGCCGTCATCATGCTGGTGGCCCTGGCCCTCTCCTTCTTCCTCAAGGAGATGCGCCTGCGGGAGATCGACGACATCGACGCGCTCATCGGGGACAGCGGCGAGAGCGGGGAGCCGGGGCGCTCGTCGGCCGAGGACCCGGCAGCGGATGATGGGGGCGCGCAGGGCTCCGGAACAGCTGAGGTCCGTGACGAAGGGACGGGACGGCGCGATGCCGCTGCAACGGTCTGAACTGGTGGACACGGCACTGGAACTGCTCGACGAGATCGGCCTCGACGCCCTCTCCACCCGCAGGCTCGCCACCGCACTCGGGGTACGCCCCGGCGCCCTGTACTGGCACGTGAAGAACAAGCAGGACCTGCTGGACGCCCTGGCCGAGAAGATCCTCGGCGAACTGGCCCCGGTCCCGCCCGCCGACGCCGCCACCTGGCCCGACGCGGTGCGCCGGATGGCCGTCGACATGCGGCGGGTGCTCCTCGCCCACCGGGACGCCGCCCGGCTGGTGGCCGGATCCGCCTGGCTCGGCCCGCACCGCCTCGGCTTCGCCGACGGACTGATGCGCGTCCTGAGCGTCACCGGAGCCCCCGTCGCCGCCGTCGCGCACGGCTGCGACACGGTGGTCAGCTACGTCACGGGCTTCGTCCTCCAGGAGCAGAGCGAGACCGGCACCGCCGAGGACGCCGAAAGCGCCCAGGAGCCCGGCGAGGCCCCCGATTTCAGCGGGTTCCCGCATCTGGGGGCCTGGGCGGCCGAATGGAACCCCGGGGTCCGGCAGGAGGCGTTCGCGGCGGGCCTGGAGATCCTGGTCACCGGCCTCGACCGGTACCTGTCCCACCGGCCGCACGCCTGAGACGGGACGGACGGACGGACGGACGGCCGCCGCGGGGCATCCCCGCGACGGCCGTCCGTATCGTTCCCCCGTTTTCCCGTTCCCCCGTCCCCGCGGGTGTCAGCGCCTGCGGAAGGAGCTCACATAGCCCGGGGCCGGAGTCCCGACGCCCGTGACGTCGTCGTAGCCGCGCACGGCGGCCAGCGAGGCGTCCTTGCCGAGGCTGCGCACCGAGGTCCGCAGCCCGTCCGCCGCGTCGACCCCGTTGACGAAGTCCACCCGGGCCACGGCCAGATCGCGCTTGGCGCCCAGCGGGTGGTCCGTCACGTCGTGGTACGTCTTCGAGCCGTAGCGGGCGTAGATCGCCGGGTTGGCGAAGCCGAGCGGACGGCCGTGCGCGGCCTGCTGGGCGAGGGCCTGCACCCCGGCGACGACCGGCGCGGCCAGCGAGGTGCCGCCGATGCGGTACTCGTCGTAGGCGAGGGAACCGTCGGGCATGGTCTGCGTCTGGCCGACCAGGAAGCCGGTGTTCGGGTCCGCGACGGCCGCGATGTCCGGCACGGTGCGCATCCGGGTCTTCCCGTTGGCGCGGGCCAGCGCGTCCGGCACGGTGCCGCGCTGGTAGAACGGCTGCTTCACGGTGGCGCTGGTGCCGCCGCCCGCGCCCGAGGTGTACGCGCCGGGGAAGTCGGTCCAGCTGCGGCCGTCCTCGGACAGGAGCGCGTTCTTCGTGCCCCAGCCGGTCTCCCACTGGTACGCGTCGTGCTTGCCGACCGCCAGCGAGGTGCCGCCGACCGAGGTCACCCAGGCGGAGTTGGCGGGGACGTCGACCTGCTTGGTCCCGGTGGACGCGACGTTGTCACCGGCGTCGCCCGAGGAGAAGTAGAAGCCGATGCCCTCGATCGCGCCCATCTTGAACACCTGGTCGTAGGCGAGCGCCAGGTCCGGGGTCTGGTTGGCCTCGATGTCGCCCCAGGAGTTGGAGACGATGTCGGCGAGCCGGGAGTCGACGACCTTGTTCAGCGAGTCCAGCAGATCGTTGTCGTAGCAGGACGCGCCGCCCACGTACACGATGTTCGCGTCCGGCGCGACGGCGTGCACGGCCTCGACGTCGAGGGTCTCCTCGCCGTACCAGCCGGAGGCCCCGCACTCCTCGGTCCTCGTGTAGTCGTCCGGGAGGACCTGGGAGAGCTGGCCGCGCCGGTAGGGCGCGTCGCCGTTGCGCCTGGCGTACTCGGAGGCGTCCTTCGCGATGGTGGGGGAGGCGTACGCGTCGGTGATCGCGACGGTCACGCCCTTGCCCGTGTAGCTCCCGGCCCCGTACGCGGAGCGCAGCTGCTTGCCGGTGTAGCCCTTGACCGCGTACGGCACCTTCGCGCCGTAGGCCTTCGGGAGGGAGGAGGCGGTGTTCGAGCCGAAGTAGCTGGAGAACGGACCCGAGTTGCGGAACACGGCGTCCGGCGGCGGAAGGACCTCGTCGTGGCTGGACCGGTGCGGCGCGTTGTCCAGACCGGAGACGGCGAGGACGGCGTCGCCGAGCGCGGCGGGCACGGTCGCGGTGGCCGCCGGCGCCCGGTAGGTCCGGCCGCTCCTGCGGTACTCGCGCAGCTGGGTGCCGAAGGCCTTCTCGGCCGTGGCGACGTCACCCGTGGCCGAGACGTAGTGCTGGTTGGCGCCCGTGACCGTGAGCCCGGAGTCCTTGAGCCACCGGCTCACCCGGTCGATCTGCTCCGGCGTCGCCCCGAACCGGGCCTGCGCCTGGGCCGGGCTCAGATACTTCCCGTACGAGGCCGACTCCGGGTCGGACACGGCGGCGGCGTACGCGGTGAGGCCCGCGGCGTCCCGTCCGGCCAGGTGGACCCGGACGGAGACCTTCGCGCTGTCGGCCGAGGCGCCCCGGTCGGCCGATGCGGTGGCCCAGGCCGGCTTGGTCCCCTGCAACGCCGCTCGGGCGCCGGGTGCGGCGTCTGCGCTGGCGTCGGGTATCCCGAGGGCGAGCGCCCCGGCGAGCATGGGCAGTGTCACTGCCATGCTCAGCCCGGCGCGTCGTCCGGCGCGGCTGATTCTCAACGTAACCCCCTGCGATATGGGTCTCGCGTGTGGACCATGTGCCGGATGATGTGCACATGTAAGGGGACACTCTGGCGAGGAACGTCTCATGTATGGGGCATGTATAAGCCAAGAATCGGCCAAGGGAGCCTCAAGCATGGCCGGTTGACGCCAAATCGCCGGGCTTCGCACCCTCGCCCGACGGACCCCGCCGGCGGCGGGTAGAGTCCGAAGGGCCGCGACTGGCGTGCACCCTCCGGGGTGTTCCGTGGAACCGACCACGAGGGAGCGGCACACCCGGGCGTGCCCGGGGGCCATCGCCGGAGAGCCGTCCGCCTGGGCGATCCGGGTCCATGTCGCCGCGTGCGACCGACCCGGGAGGACTCCCATGACCGTGTCCGTACCCACCCCGCCGCGCCACTCCGCCCTGACGGCGGCCGATCCCGAACTCGCCGCCCTCGTGGCCGCCGAGGAACGGCTCCAGGCCGACACCCTGCGCCTGATCCCCAGCGAGAACTACGTCTCCGCCGCCGTGCTCGAAGCGTCCGGCACGGTCCTCCAGAACAAGTACTCCGAGGGCTACCCCGGCAAGCGCTACTACGAGGGCCAGCAGGTCATCGACCAGGTCGAGGCGATCACCGTCGAGCGGGCGAAGGCCCTGTTCGGCATGGAGCACGCCAACGTCCAGCCCTACTCCGGCTCCCCGGCCAACCTCGCCGTCTACCTCGCCTTCCTGAAGCCCGGCGACACCGTCCTCGGCATGTCCCTCCCGATGGGCGGCCACCTCACCCACGGCTGGGGCGTCTCGGCCACCGGCACCTGGTTCAACGGCGTCCAGTACGGCGTCCGCCGCGACACCGGCCGCGTCGACCTGGACGAGGTCCGCGACCTGGCCCTGGCCGAACGCCCCAAGCTCATCTTCTGCGGCGGCACCGCCGTCCCCCGCACCATCGACTTCGCCGGCTTCGCGGAGATCGCCCGGGAGGTCGGCGCCGTCCTCGTCGCCGACATCGCCCACATCGCGGGCCTGATCGCCGGCGGCGCCCACCCCTCGCCCGCCCCCCACGTCGACGTCGTCTCCACCACCACCCACAAGACGCTCCGCGGCCCCCGCGGCGCCATGCTCCTCAGCCGCGCCGAACACGCCCGCGCCCTCGACCGCGCCGTCTTCCCCGGCCTCCAGGGCGGCCCCCACAACCAGACCACCGCCGCCATCGGCGTCGCCCTCAACGAGGCCGCCACCCCCGCCTTCTGCTCCTACGCCCACACCGTCGTCGCCAACGCCCGCGCCCTCGGCGAAGAACTCGCCGCCCGAGGCTTCGACCTCGTCTCCGGCGGCACCGACAACCACCTCCTCCTCATCGACCTCACCACCAAGGACATCCCCGGCAAGGTGGCGGCGAAGGCCCTCGACCGCGCCGGCATCGTCGTCAACCACAACACCGTCCCCTACGACCCCCGCAAGCCCTTCGACCCCTCCGGCATCCGCCTCGGCACCCCGGCGCTCACGTCCCGGGGCCTCTCCACTTCCGACATGGCCACCGTCGCCACCTGGATCGACCGCGCCGTCACCGCCGCCCGCACGGGCGACGAGACCACCCTCACGGCGATCCGCGCCGAGGTGAAGGACCTGATGGACGCGCACCCGGCCCCGGGCCTCCCGATCGCCTGACCCGGCCACCGCACACGACAGCGCCCCGCCCCGGACGACTCCGGGACGGGGCGCTGGGCGTCCGGGCGTCAGCCCTGGACGGCGTACGTGATGAAGTCGCTCCACACGGTGGGGGAGACGGCGAGTTCGGGGCTGTGCCGGTCCTTGGAGTCCCGGACGTGGACGGCCGTGGGGCAGGCGGCGACCTCGACGCAGTTGTCGCCCTCCGAGCCGCTGTAGCTCGACTTGTGCCAGGACATCGCCACCTCGACGCAGTCGTCACCCTGCGAGCCGCTGTAACTGCTCTTGAACCAGGCCAGTTCGGACGTGCTCATAGCGCTCCTCGCATTCGCTTCAGCAGGCTCAGCGAATCCTCGGGCGTCAGAGCCTGCGAGCGCAGTTTCGCATATCGCTGCTGGAGCACGCTGATCTCCTTCGCGTCGGAGATCAGCCGTCCATTCTGTTGCCCTTCCGAATACGCGAACCAGCGGTGCTCTGGCGTCTCGGCCAGTCGCATCGGCCCATCAAGCCCCGCGTGACGTGGCTGCCGCGTGGGCATGATCTGGATCTCCACGTTCCAGTTGCTCTCGGCCAACTCGATGAGGTGATCCAGCAGTTCTCGCGTGACCTCGTCGCCGCCCGTCCTGCGCTCCAGCACCGACTGCTCGATGATGAAGCTGAAGGCCGTGGGCGGCTTCCGGTGGACGGACAGGAGGTCCTGACGGGCCATACGCGCCGCGATGCGCTGGTCAAGTTCCTCCGGGTCCGGGAGGGGCGGCACGTCCAACGAAACGGCCCGCGCGTACGCCTCGGTCTGCAACAAACCGGGCACCACACGGCACTCGTACGTGTACAGGCTGATCGCCGTCGCCTCGAAACGAGCCCACTGGACGAACCAACTCGCCAGCCCCGCCTGCCGGGTGAGGAAAGGTGCGGCGCGGCGCAAGGCGCCCGTGTTGCCGAGGGCCGGTTCCGCGCCCTCCACGAAATCGCGATCGGGCATACGACGCCCCTGCTCGATGGAGGCGATCGTGTGCTTCGAGTACCCGACGAGCGCACCGAACTCCTCGCGGCTCAGCCCCGCGTGCTCCCGTAACGCGTGGACGACCGCGCCGAAGGTGCGAAGGCTGTCCGACGCCTCCGGTTCCGTACCGCCCGCCGATGCCGTGCCGTTGCCGTCCATGCCCTCGTAGGCCATCGCCGGACACCTCCCGTGCTGTTCGCCCGCCGTACCGCTTCCGACTGGCGTACATCGTCACGGACCGTGACGCGTACTGTCTACCGAACGTGCGCGTACGCTGACCTTGCGTACGCGCTCCGCCCCTGGTGAAGGGGGACGTCCCGGCGGCACCGTGGGCATATGGCAGCACCCTCCGCCTCCGGCACCCTCGAAGCGTCCGTCACCGTATGTGTGTTCGTCCAGCGCTTCAGCTCCACCCCGCGCGGCGCCCGCCTCGCCCGCCGGCTCGCCCTGCACCAGCTCGACCTCTGGGGACTGCCGTACGGCAGCCCGACGTCCGACACCGCCGCCGTCCTGGTCGCCGAGCTGGCCGCCAACGCCGCCACCCACGGACGGATCCCGGGCCGCGACTTCGAACTGGTCCTCGGGCTCGTCCCCACCTCCCTGCGCATCGAGGTGTCCGACACCCGGGGTGAGTGCCGCCCGCCGTCCCCGGGGACGCCCCGCCCCGCGCCCCTCCCGCTCGCGGAGGGAGGGCGGGGTCTCCTCCTGGTCGAAGCGCTCGCCGACCGCTGGGCGGTGCTCGACCGCGACCCGATCGGCAAGACGGTCGTCGCGGAGCTGGACCTGCCGACGGCGGATCACGGGCTCGTCCACAGGGACCGGGCGCGGTTCTTGACCGAGCGGTGGCAGACAGGCGAGCGTGAGGCGAGCGAGGACATCGCAACCGGACGCACGACCCGGCACGAGGGCGTGGACGACATGTTCAGGCACCTCGGCGAGGAGAACTGACCCCGGCGCCTGGGCGGCCCATGGCTGGCTTTCGGGACGACCGCTCGCTTCCGGCGTGCGTCCCGTCATGGAAGTGACATGGGCGCCCGGTGGGTGTGCTACCTGGCAGTATGCGGACGCGTTCCGCGTGGGGGGAGCCCCATGGGCAACAAAAAGCGCTGACCCACATTTCTGTCGGTCAGCGCTTCTGTGGCACTTCCTGCGAAGTGCCCCCGGCAGGATTCGAACCTGCGCACCCGGCTCCGGAGGCCGATGCTCTATCCCCTGAGCTACGGGGGCGTATCGCTGTGTTGCTCGGCGACGGGTGAAACACTACCAGCTTCCACGGGGTGCCCGTGAACAGGTATTCCGCGTCATCGCGGGAGGGCGTACGCCCCCTCGCACACACATTTGGCCAACCTTGCCGCCGCCGTCCGGGGGCGGAAGTGGGCAAAACCCGGACGCAGCCCCTCCGCCCCGCCTACTCTCGAAGGGTGTCAGGCGCGTGCGGCCGTGTGCTTGTTGTCGACGACAACAAGGTCATCCGGCACTTGATCAGGGTCAATCTCGAGCTGGAGGGCTTCGAGGTCGTGACCGCGGCCGATGGTGTCGAGTGTCTGGATCTCGTTCATCGGGTGAGTCCCGACGTGATCACACTCGATGTCGTCATGCCGCGGATGGACGGGCTGCAGACGGCCACCCGGCTGCGCTCCGATCCGCGGACCCGGCATCTGCCGCTGGCGATCGTCAGTGCCTGCACGCCGTACGAGGTGGACAGCGGGGTCGCGGCCGGGGTGGACGCGTTCCTCGCGAAGCCCTTCGAGCCCAGTGAGCTGGTGCGGCTGGTACGGACGTTGGCGGAGCGCGGGCGGACCGCCGTGCTGGACGGGCGGCAGGGGGCCGGGCGTGCGGAGAGCGCGGCCGGCTGACCGGATGGCGAAACGCGTTCGCTAAAGGCCCCCCTCCCTCGCCTACGCTTGTCCCGTGACCCCCGCAGACCTCTCCGCGACCGTGCTGCACGCCGTGCGCAGCGCGGTCGACGAGCATGTGCTGCGGGCGCCCGTGCCCAGCCGGGTGCGGGTCGAGCGGACGCGGCCCGGCGGCACCGGGGACTACGCCACCGCGGTCGCCCTCCAGCTCGCCGGACCAGCCGCGCGGCCCGCCCGCGAGGTCGCCGAGATCCTGTGCGCGCGCATGAGCGGGGTGCCGGGGCTCGGGCGCGTCGAGGTGACCGGCGCCGGGTTCCTGAACTTCACCCTCGACGCCGGTGCCGACACCGCCGCCCATCGCGCGGTTCTCGCCGGGGTGCGGGAGCGGGGCGCGCGGTACGGGTACGGGGACGCGCTCGCCGGGGAGGTGCTGCGCCTGCGCCCCGCCGACGAGGTCAGGGCCGCCGTCACCGCCGACGCCGTCCGCCGCCTGGCCCGCGCCCAGGGAGCCCGCGTCCGCGTCGACCACGCGGCCGGGACCGCCGGCCCGGACCTCGTCCGGCTGGGTGTGGAGGACGGCACGGACACGGACGCCGTCCCGGACACCGCGCCGTCCGCCGCGATACGGCCCGTCCCCGCCGGGACCACCGCCCCGGACTCCGCCCCCGCCATCACGATTCGGCCCGTCCCCGCCGGGACCACCGCCGCGGAGCTGCTGCGGCGGCTCGGCCCCGACGCCGCCCGATGGGGGCTGCTGCGCGCCGCCGGGCACGACCGCGCGGCGCTCGGGGACGGCCTCCTGGTCCAGGGCGAGGGCAACGCGCTCTTCCTGGTCCGCCACGCCCACGCCCGTACGCACGCGATGACCCGGGGCGCCGCCCTGCTCGGCTTCGCCGCCGCCGGTCCGGACGAGGCGGCCGCCGTGCCCGCGGGGCCCGAGGCGGACGCGCTGTACGGGCTGCTCGCCGACCACCCCGCCGAGCTGGCCGCCGCCGCCCGGCACCGCGCCCCCGACCGGCTCGCCCGCCACCTCGAAGCGGTGGCCCACGCCTTTCTCGACGTCCACGACGCCGCCTCGCCGCTGCCCGTCGGGGACGAGAAACCCTCGGCCGCCCACCGCTCCCGGCTCGCCCTCGCCGAGGCCGCCGGGACGGTGCTGGCCGGCGGCCTGTCCCTGCTCGGCATCAGCGCGCCCCCGTACCTCTGACAGATCCGAGAGAGCAGAACCACACGATGAGCCGATCCGCACACCCCGCCGGACCCCGTCACGCCGACGTCCTGTCCGAGGGCCACTACGCCGCCCCCGCCGAGGACCTCAACGTGCTCGACCCGAAGGTCTGGTCCCGCACGGTCGCCCGCGACGAACGCGGTGCCCTCACCGTCGGCGGTATCGAAGTCGCCCGGCTGGCCGAGGAGTTCGGCACCCCCGCCTACTTCATGGACGAGTCCGACTTCCGGGCCCGCTGCCGTGCCTGGGCCGAGGCCTTCGGACCCGGCGCCGACGTCTTCTACGCCGGGAAGGCCTTCCTCTCCCGCGCCGTCGTGCGCTGGCTCAAGGAGGAGGGGCTCAACCTCGACGTCTGCTCCGGCGGCGAGCTGGCCACCGCGCTGGACGCCGGGATGCCCGCCGAGCGCATCGCCTTCCACGGCAACAACAAGACCGTCGCCGAGATCGAGCGCGCCGTCGCCGCGGGCGTCGGCCGGATCGTCCTCGACTCCTTCCAGGAGATCGTCCGCGTCGCCCACGCCGCCCAGCGGCTCGGCAGGCGCCAGCGCGTCCAGATCCGGGTGACCGTCGGCGTCGAGGCCCACACCCACGAGTTCATCGCCACCGCGCACGAGGACCAGAAGTTCGGCATCGCGCTGGCCGGGGGACAGGCCGCCGAGGCCGTGCGTCGCGCGCTCACCCTCGACGGGCTGGAGCTCGTCGGCATCCACTCCCACATCGGCTCGCAGATCTTCGACATGGCCGGCTTCGAGGTCTCCGCCCGCCGCGTGGTGCAGCTGCTCGCCGAGGTCCGCGACGAGCACGGCGTCGAACTGCCCGAGATCGACCTCGGCGGCGGCCTCGGCATCGCGTACACCTCCGAGGACGACCCGCGCGAGCCGCAGGAGATCGCCAAGGCGCTCGGCGACATCGTGACCCGCGAGTGCGAGGCCGCCGGCCTCGCCACCCCGCGCATCTCCGTCGAGCCGGGCCGCGCCATCGTCGGCCCGACCGCCTTCACGCTGTACGAGGTCGGCACCATCAAGCCCCTGGAGGGGCTGCGCACCTACGTCAGCGTCGACGGCGGCATGTCGGACAACATCCGCACCGCGCTGTACGACGCCGAGTACAGCGTCGCGCTCGCCTCGCGGACCTCGGACGCCGAGCCCATGCTTGTCCGCATCGTGGGCAAGCACTGCGAGAGCGGGGACATCGTCGTCAAGGACGCGTTCCTCCCGGCGGACCTGGCCCCCGGCGATCTGGTCGCCGTTCCCGCCACCGGCGCGTACTGCCGCTCCATGGCCAGCAACTACAACCACGCCCTGCGTCCGCCGGTCATCGCCGTGCGCGACGGGGAGGCGCGGGTCATCGTCCGGCGCGAGACGGAGGAAGATCTCCTGCGTCTCGACGTCGGCTGACGACGATTTTCCGGGGGCGCGCCCCCGGGTCGCAGTAAACATCTCAGGATCCGGACGGGTGACAGAATCGCCCGTCCGGTGAGTGAGACTGGTTCACACATCAGATGTTGAGGAAACGAGGTCGGATGATGCGTACGCGTCCGCTGAAGGTGGCGCTGCTGGGCTGTGGAGTCGTCGGCTCAGAGGTGGCCCGCATCATGACGACGCACGCCGACGACCTCACGGCGCGCATCGGCGCCCCGGTCGAGCTCGCCGGTGTCGCCGTGCGCCGGCCCTCCAAGGTGCGCGAGGGCATCGACCCCGCGCTGATCACCACCGATGCGACCGCCCTGGTCAAACGGGGCGACATCGACGTCGTCATCGAGGTCATCGGCGGCATCGAGCCCGCCCGCACGCTCATCACCACCGCGTTCGAGCACGGCGCGAGCGTCGTCTCCGCCAACAAGGCGCTGCTCGCCGAGGACGGCGCCGCCCTGCACGCCGCCGCCGAGCAGCACGGCCGCGACCTGTACTACGAGGCCGCCGTCGCCGGTGCCATCCCGCTCGTCCGCCCGCTGCGCGAATCGCTGGCCGGCGACAAGGTCAACCGGGTCCTCGGCATCGTCAACGGCACCACGAACTTCATCCTCGACAAGATGGACACCAGCGGCGCCGGCTACTCCGAGGCGCTCGACGAGGCCACCGCCCTCGGCTACGCGGAGGCCGATCCGACCGCCGACGTCGAGGGCTTCGACGCCGCCGCGAAGGCCGCGATCCTCGCCGGCATCGCCTTCCACACCCGGGTGCGGATCGGCGACGTGCACCGCGAGGGCATCACCGAGGTCACCGCCGCCGACATCGCCTCCGCCCGCCGCATGGGCTGCACGGTCAAGCTGCTCGCCATCTGCGAGCGCGCCGCCGACGGGCAGTCCGTCACGGCCCGGGTGCACCCCGCGATGATCCCGCTCAGCCACCCGCTGGCCTCCGTCCGCGAGGCGTACAACGCGGTGTTCGTCGAGGCCGAGGCCGCCGGTCAGCTGATGTTCTACGGTCCCGGCGCCGGCGGCGCACCGACCGCCTCCGCGGTCCTCGGCGACCTCGTGGCGGTCTGCCGCAACCGGCTCAACGAGGCGCCCGGCCCCGGCGAGTCCGCCTACACCCGCCTGCCGGTGAGCCCGATGGGCGACGTCGTCACGCGGTACCACATCAGCCTCGACGTGGCCGACAAGCCCGGCGTGCTCGCCCAGGTCGCGACGGTCTTCGCCGAGCAGGGCGTGTCCATCGACACCGTCCGCCAGCAGAGCCGGCCGGACAGTCAGGAATCGGACGGCGAGGCCTCCCTCGTCGTCGTCACCCACCGCGCGCCCGACGCCGCCCTCTCCGGGACCGTCGAGGCGCTGCGCAAGCTCGACACCGTGCGCGGTGTCGCCAGCATCATGCGTGTTGAAGGGGAGTAAGGACCCATGACCACCAAGGGCACCCACCAGTGGCGCGGCATCATCGAGGAGTACCGGGACCGGCTCCCGGTCACGAGCACGACGCCGGTCGTCACGCTCCGTGAGGGCGGTACGCCGCTCGTCCCCGCTCAGGTCCTGTCCGAGCGCACGGGCTGCGAGGTGCACCTCAAGGTCGAGGGCGCCAACCCCACCGGTTCCTTCAAGGACCGCGGCATGACCATGGCCATCACCCGGGCCAAGGAGGAGGGTGCGCAGGCCGTCATCTGCGCCTCCACCGGCAACACCTCCGCCTCCGCCGCCGCGTACGCGGTGCGCGCCGGCATGGTCTGCGCCGTCCTCGTCCCGCAGGGCAAGATCGCCCTGGGCAAGATGGGCCAGGCGCTCGTCCACGGCGCCAAGATCCTCCAGGTCGACGGAAACTTCGACGACTGCCTGACGCTCGCCCGTTCACTTTCGGACAACTACCCGGTGGCGCTGGTCAATTCGGTCAACCCGGTCCGCATCGAGGGCCAGAAGACCGCCGCGTTCGAGATCGTCGACGCGCTCGGCGACGCCCCGGACATCCACGTCCTCCCGGTCGGCAACGCGGGCAACATCACCGCCTACTGGAAGGGCTACACCGAGTACGCCAAGGACGGCGTCTCCTCGCGCACCCCGCGCATGTGGGGCTTCCAGGCCTCCGGCTCCGCGCCCATCGTGCGCGGCGAGGTCGTCAAGGACCCGTCGACCATCGCCACCGCCATCCGGATCGGCAACCCGGCCTCCTGGCAGTACGCCCTGGCCGCGCGCGACGAGTCCGGCGGCTTCATCGACGAGGTCACGGACCGTCAGATCCTGTCCGCCTACCGTCTGTTGGCCTCCCAGGAGGGCGTCTTCGTGGAGCCCGCCTCGGCGGCCTCCGTGGCCGGTCTGCTGAAGGCCGCCGAAGAGGGCAAGGTCGACCCCGGCCAGAAGATCGTCTGCACGGTCACCGGCAACGGCCTCAAGGACCCCGACTGGGCCGTCGCGGGCGCCCCGCAGCCGGTCACCGTCCCGGTCGACGCCGCCACCGCGGCCGAGCGGCTGGGTCTCGCGTAACACCCGGCGCACCCGGCAGCCGCCCCCGGGCCCGTCCGCGCGACGGGCCCGGGAAACGGCGACACCTCGTCAGAAACGCAGCTCAAACGCCCCTTTTCGGGGCGGCGAGCGCACCGGCGGCGTGCGACACGCATCGTGCGCCTCCTGTGCGCCCTATGTCGCGACAGAACCTTCCTTCGATAAGCTGTACCCAACCCAGTCCGCCCCGCCGTACGAGCCGGGGTGCACGGGTCGTTGCGGTCCCCCCTGAAGTACGCCAGGAAAACCCCCGTACCACCCCGAAGTACCCCCATCCCCAGAAGCCCCGCAGCTTCTCGCATGTCCCCGCCGCCTCACAAGGAGAGTCGTCAGAGCGATGGCCGGTCCCGCCTTCCGAGCCGCCGCCGTCCGGGTGCGCGTCCCCGCCACCAGCGCCAATTTGGGCCCGGGTTTCGATGCCCTCGGCCTGTCGCTGGGCCTGTACGACGACGTCGTCGTCCGCGTCGCCGACTCCGGACTGCACATCGACATCGCCGGTGAGGGCGCGGACACGCTGCCCCGCGACGAGAAGCACCTCCTCGTGCGGTCCCTGCGCACCGCCTTCGACCTGCTCGGCGGACAGCCCCGCGGCCTGGAGATCGTCTGCGCCAACCGCATCCCGCACGGACGCGGCCTCGGCTCCTCCTCCGCCGCCATCTGCGCCGGCATCGTCGCGGCCCGCGCCGTGACCACCGGCGGTGACGCCCGGCTCGACGACGCCGCCCTGCTGGAGCTGGCCACCGAGATCGAGGGCCACCCGGACAACGTCGCCGCCTGTCTGCTCGGCGGATTCACGCTGGCCTGGATGGACGGGGGATCGGCGCGCGCGATCAGGATGGATCCCGCTGATTCCATCGTTCCGGTGGTTTTCGTCCCCGGCAAGCCGGTGCTCACCGAGACCGCCCGCGGCCTGCTGCCGCGCTCCGTCCCGCACGTCGACGCCGCCTTCAACGCCGGCCGTGCCGCGCTCCTCGTCGAGGCCCTGACCAGGCGCCCCGAGCTGCTGCTCACGGCCACCGAGGACCGGCTCCACCAGGAGTACCGCGCCCCGGCCATGCCGCAGAGCGCGGAACTGGTGGCCCGGCTGCGCGCCGAAGGCGTTCCCGCGGTCATCTCCGGTGCCGGACCCACCGTGCTGGCACTGGCCGAGGACGGTGCGGCCGACAAGGTCGCACGACTGGCGGGCGAGGGCTGGGCGGCCAACCGGCTCGCTCTCGACGCCCAGGGAGCGAGTGTGCTGCCGCTCGCCGCGTAGGCGAGAAGTGGTTGCCGGTGACCGAGAGGGGGAATGTTTGTTGGAGCCGGTAGTGTTAATCTCAAGTCTGCAATCGACGTCTATGTGGCGCGTTGCTTCGTGTCCCTTTCCGGGACCACCAATTCTTCCGGGAGCCTCCCCAACTGCCTGAGCAGCCTGCCTGAGCAGTTTCGAGCACGCTCCGGAACCGGCACGACACCCCTCGCTTGTCCAGGAGTGGGCCGAGCAGGGGGATGCTCGCGCCGGACCCATGCACACGTTCACCTCTCCGCCGTACCTACCCGGCGGGACCACCGCCCCGGCACGGTCCGCACCGAAGACCGCAGTCGGACAGCACAACCGGTCGCCGAGCCAGAAGGCCGACGTCCGCTCCAGGGAAGGACCCTTCGTGAGCGACACCACCGATCTGATGGGCGTGACTGCCGACAAGAACGTCGACAGCGCCGCGCCCGCCGAAGGTGCTGCCACTGGCACCACCGCACGGCGCCGCCGCTCCGGCACCGGCCTTGACGGCATGGTCCTGGCCGAGCTGCAGCAGGTCGCGTCCGGCCTCGGCATCAAGGGCACTGCGCGGATGCGCAAGAGCCAGCTGATCGAGGTCATCAAGGAGGCCCAGGCCGGCGGCTCCGCCGCGCCGAAGGCCAAGGCCGCGGCCCCCGCCGAGGAGGCCAAGACCGCGCCGAAGCGCCGGGCCACCTCCAAGGCGCGCACCGGCGCCGGGGACGAGACCCCGGCCGCCGCCCCCGCCGAGCAGCCCGCGGCCCAGCAGCAGATCGACATCCCCGGGCAGCCCGCCAGCGACGAGGCGCCCGCGGGCGAGCGCCGCCGCCGCCGCGCCACCGCGCAGGCCGGCAGCCCGGAGACCAAGTCCGAGACCAAGGACCGGGCCAAGGACGAGCCCAAGCACGAGGCGCCCGCCGAGGACCGTTCCGAGTCCAAGGCCGAGGCCGCCGCCGACAACGCCGAGGGGCGTCGCGGCGACCGCCAGGAGCGCGGTCAGCGCGGCGACCGCCGCGAGCGTCAGCGCGACCGCCGCAACAAGGGCGACGAGCAGGGCCAGGGCCAGGGACAGGGCGGCCAGAGCCGGCGCGGCCAGCAGAACCAGGGCCAGCAGGGCGGCGGACCGCAGGACGACTTCGACGACGAGGGCGGCCGGCGCGGCCGCCGGGGCCGCTACCGCGACCGCCGGGGCCGTCGCGGACGCGACGACTTCGCCGGCGAGGTCGCCGTCTCCGACGACGACGTGCTGATCCCCGTCGCGGGCATCCTCGACATCCTCGACAACTACGCGTTCATCCGGACCTCCGGCTACCTGCCCGGTCCGAACGACGTGTACGTCTCGCTCGCCCAGGTCCGCAAGAACGGCCTGCGCAAGGGCGACCACGTCACGGGTGCCGTGCGCCAGCCCAAGGACGGCGAGCGCCGCGAGAAGTTCAACGCGCTGGTCCGGCTGGACTCGGTCAACGCCGGAGCGCCCGAATCCGGCCGCGGCCGGCCGGAGTTCCAGAAGCTGACCCCGCTCTACCCGCAGGACCGGCTCCGTCTGGAGACCGACTCCAACGTCCTGACGACGCGGATCATCGACCTGGTCGCCCCCATCGGCAAGGGCCAGCGCGGTCTGATCGTGGCCCCGCCGAAGACCGGCAAGACCATGATCCTCCAGGCCATCGCCAACGCGATCACGGTCAACAGCCCCGAGTGCCACCTGATGGTCGTCCTGGTCGACGAGCGTCCGGAAGAGGTCACCGACATGCAGCGGTCGGTGAAGGGCGAGGTCATCTCCTCGACCTTCGACCGCCCCGCCGAGGACCACACCACCGTCGCCGAGCTGGCCATCGAGCGCGCCAAGCGCCTCGTGGAGCTGGGTCACGACGTGGTCGTCCTGCTGGACTCGATCACCCGCCTGGGACGCGCGTACAACCTCGCGGCCCCGGCCTCCGGGCGCATCCTGTCCGGTGGTGTCGACTCGACCGCGCTCTACCCGCCGAAGCGCTTCTTCGGTGCCGCGCGCAACATCGAGGACGGCGGCTCGCTGACCATCCTGGCCACCGCGCTCGTCGAGACCGGCTCGCGCATGGACGAGGTGATCTTCGAGGAGTTCAAGGGCACCGGCAACATGGAGCTCAAGCTCGACCGCAAGCTCTCCGACAAGCGGATCTTCCCGGCGGTGGACGTCGACGCGTCCTCCACCCGCAAGGAGGAAATCCTGCTGGGCAGCGAGGAGTTGGCGATCGTCTGGAAGCTCCGCCGGGTGCTCCACGCGCTGGACCAGCAGCAGGCGATCGAGCTGCTGCTGGACCGGATGAAGAAGACCCAGTCCAACGCGGAGTTCCTGCTCCAGATCCAGAAGACGACGCCGGCCCCGGGCAACAACGACTAGGGCCGTCCCGCTTCGCACGACCGGGCCGCCCCGGCACTTCGGTGCCGGGGCGGCCCGGTCGTTGCCGTCCCGAGACCTTCGCCACACGGCCGTCCGCCGCCACGGGGCCCGTCCGGTCGCTGTAGAGGACAAGAAACCGCAGGTGAGCGCGGGGTCACGGGCTGCTGCCCGGCCCCTCGCGCGGTTCCGTTCCTTACCCGGAGGCCACAACCCCCTGTGCAACCCTTTCTGTCGCCGCCACGTCGTACCCGACAGTGACAAAGCGGCACACACACCCGCACACCACGCAGGGGGCGGTAGCCGGGACCGGGCCGAGGGATCGAGGAGAGCGATGAGCGGACAGCGCGGGAGCACCAGCCGAATACGGGCCACCGGCCGCCGCCGGAGGAAGCCGTCGCGCCGCCGCAGGGCGGCCGTCGTCGCCGCCTGGGGCCTGGCCGGACTGGTCGTCGTCGGGGGATCGGGTCTCGGATACGCCTACTTCCACCTCAACGGCAACCTCAAGGCCGTCGACATCAACAACGCGCTGGGCAAGAACCGCCCCGAGAACGTCGACAACGGCTCCGAGGACATCCTCGTGCTCGGCTCCGACTCCCGTTCCGGCGCCAACGCCGCGTACGGCGAGGACCAGGGCGGCGCCCGCTCCGACACCGCGATGGTCGTGCACGTCAACAAGGGGCACAAGTCCGCGAGTGTGGTCTCCATCCCGCGCGACACCCTCGTCACCCGTCCCGAGTGCACCGGCGACGTGAGCGGCGAACCCGTCGCCGGCCAGGAGCGGGCCATGTTCAACACGGCGTACGAGGTCGGCGGACCGGCCTGCGCCGTCAAGACCGTCGAGGCGATGTCCGGGATCCGGATGGACCACTACATCGAGGTCGACTTCACCGGCTTCAAGAAGCTCGTCGACAAGCTCGGCGGTGTCGAGATCACCACCAGCCGGGCCATCGACGACCCCAAGAGCCATCTGGACCTGGCCCCCGGCACCCACACCCTGAACGGCGAGCAGGCGCTCGGCCTGGTCCGCACCCGCAAGAGCGTCGGCGACGGCAGCGACCTCGGGCGCATCCAGCTCCAGCAGGACTTCATCAAGGCGCTCATCAAGCAGGCCACAAGCGTCGGCGTCCTCGACGGCACCAAGCTCTACGGCATCGCGGACACCGCCACCAAGGCCGTCACCACCGACTCCGACCTCGGCTCGGTCACCAAGCTGGCGGGCTTCGCGACCGGGCTGAAGGGCCTCGGCGCCGACGACGTCCGCATGGTGACCCTGCCCGTGCGCTACGACCCCGCCGATCCCAACCGGGTCGTCCCGCTGGAGGAGGAGTCGAAGCAGGTGTGGACCGCGCTCCGCGCCGATCGGCCGATTCCCGCCTCCGCCCTGGAGAACTCCGCGGGTGACAAGGGCGACGCCGGGCAGATCGTGCGCTGACCCCGGCCAGGGAATAGCCGGCGGCCCACCCCGGTTTTGGGAGATACGGCCGGTCCTGGCAGACTGGTACGTCGGCCCCGGTTCACGGACGCGCAATCCGCACGGACGACCCGGTGCCCTCCCGAACCTAGGAGAAACCCTTGAAGCGCGACATCCACCCCCAGTACGTCGAGACGCAGGTCAGCTGCACCTGTGGCGCGTCGTTCACCACCCGTTCGACGCTGGACAGCGGCACCATCCGTGCCGACGTCTGCTCCGAGTGCCACCCGTTCTACACGGGCAAGCAGAAGATCCTCGACACCGGTGGCCGCGTGGCCCGCTTCGAGGCCCGCTTCGGCAAGGCCGCCGGCACCGCCAGCAAGTAGCGAGCCGACAGCGCCGGTCCTCGGCGCCCTCGTTCCGGGGGCGCTGGGGCCGGCGTTTTTTCGGCCGGGGCGCGGGCCCCGCACCCTGGCCGGACAGGCATCTCTCCGGCAGGCACGACGAGCGAAGGAACCAGGAGCCCGAAGATGTTCGAGGCGGTCGAGGAACTGATCGGCGAGCAGTCCGATCTCGAGAAGAAGCTCGCGGACCCCGCGGTCCACGCGGACCAGGCCAACGCGCGCAAGCTCAACAAGCGCTACGCCGAGCTGACTCCCATCGTCTCCACCTACCGCTCCTGGAAGCAGGCCGGCGACGACATCGAGACCGCCCGCGAGTTCGCCGCCGACGACCCCGACTTCGCCGCCGAGGTCAAGGAGCTGGAGCAGGAGCGCGAGGAACTCACCGAGAAGCTCCGCCTGCTGCTCGTCCCGCGCGACCCCAGCGACGACAAGGACGTGCTCCTGGAGATCAAGGCCGGCGCGGGCGGCGACGAGTCCGCCCTGTTCGCCGGCGACCTCCTGCGCATGTATCTGCGCTACGCCGAGCGCGTCGGCTGGAAGACCGAGATCATCGACTCCACCGAGTCCGAGCTGGGCGGCTACAAGGACGTCCAGGTCTCCGTGCGCACCAAGGGCGGCAACGGCGCCACCGAGCCCGGCCAGGGCGTCTGGGCCCGGATGAAGTACGAGGGCGGCGTGCACCGCGTGCAGCGCGTGCCCTCCACCGAGTCCCAGGGCCGTATCCACACCTCCGCCGCCGGGGTGCTCGTCACCCCCGAGGCCGAGGAGGTCGACGTGGAGATCCACGCCAACGACCTGCGCATCGACGTCTACCGCTCCTCCGGCCCCGGCGGGCAGTCCGTCAACACCACCGACTCCGCGGTCCGCATCACCCACCTGCCGACCGGCGTCGTCGCCTCCTGCCAGAACGAGAAGAGCCAGCTCCAGAACAAGGAGCAGGCCCTGCGCATCCTGCGCTCGCGGCTGCTGGCCGCCGCCCAGGAGGCCGCCGAGCAGGAGGCCTCCGACGTGCGCCGCAGCCAGGTGCGCACGGTCGACCGGTCCGAGAAGATCCGTACGTACAACTTCCCGGAAAACCGCATCTCGGACCACCGGGTCGGCTTCAAGGCGTACAACTTGGACCAGGTGCTCGACGGGGACCTGGACGCCGTGATCCAGGCCTGTGTCGACGCCGACTCGGCGGCCAAGCTCGCCAACGCGTGAGCCGAGCCCCTCTGACCGCACCGCCCGTGAACCCGTACGGAGAACCGCGATGAACCTGCTGCTCGCCGAGGTGGCCCAGGCCACCCAGCGGCTGGCCGACGCCGGTGTCCCTTCGCCGCGCTTCGACGCCGAGGAACTCGCCGCGTTCGTGCACGGCGTCAAGCGGGGCGAGCTGCACAGCGTGCCGGACGCCGACTTCGACGCCCGCTACTGGGAGACGATCGCCCGCCGCGAGGCCCGCGAGCCGCTCCAGCACATCACCGGCCGGGCCTTCTTCCGCTATCTGGAGCTCCAGGTCGGCCCCGGGGTCTTCGTGCCCCGGCCGGAGACCGAGTCGGTGGTCGGCTGGGCGATAGACGCCGTCCGCGCGATGGACGTCGTCGAACCGCTGATCGTCGACCTGTGCACCGGATCCGGCGCCATCGCCCTCGCCATGGCCCAGGAGGTGCCGCGCTCGCGCGTGCACGCCGTGGAGCTGTCCGAGGACGCCCTGAAGTGGACCCGGAAGAACGCCGAGGACTCCAGGGTCACCGTCCACCGGGGCGACGCCCTGACCGCCCTGCCCGAGCTGGACGGCCAGGTCGACCTGGTCATCTCCAACCCGCCGTACATCCCGCTCACCGAATGGGAGTACGTGGCGCCCGAGGCCCGTGACCACGACCCGGAGATGGCCCTCTTCTCCGGCGAGGACGGCCTCGACACCATCCGGGGCATCGAGCGCACCGCGCACCGGCTGCTGCGTCCCGGCGGGCTCGTCGTCATCGAGCACGCCGACACCCAGGGCGGCCAGGTGCCGTGGATCTTCACCGAGGAGCGGGGCTGGGCGGACGCGGCCGACCACCCCGACCTCAACCGGCGCCCCCGGTTCGCCACGGCCCGCAAGGCCATGCCGTGACCGCCGGCACCCGTCCGTTCCAGCCCTACCCGTACATGCTTGAGGAGGCCGGCTAGATGGCACGGCGATACGACTGCAACGACGCGACCGACCGTACGACGGGTCTGCGCGAGGCCGCGTCGGCCGTCCGCCGCGGCGAGCTGGTCGTGCTGCCCACCGACACCGTGTACGGGATCGGTGCGGACGCCTTCGGCTCCGAGGCGGTCGGCGATCTGCTGGAGGCCAAGGGCCGCGGCCGGAACATGCCCTCGCCCGTGCTGATCGGCTCGCCGAACACCCTGCACGGCCTGGTCACCGACTTCTCCGAGATGGCCTGGGAGCTGGTCGACGCCTTCTGGCCCGGCGCCCTGACGATCATCGCCAAGCACCAGCCCTCGCTCCAGTGGGACCTGGGCGACACCCGGGGCACCGTCGCGATCCGGATGCCGCTGCACCCGGTCGCCATCGAACTGCTCACGGAGGTCGGCCCGATGGCCGTCTCCAGCGCCAACCTCACGGGCCACCCCGCCCCCGAGGACTGCGACGCCGCCCAGGAGATGCTCGGCGACGCCGTCTCCGTCTATCTGGACGGCGGTCCGACCCCGGGCATCGTGCCCTCCTCGATCGTCGACGTCACGGGCAAGGTACCGGTCCTGCTGAGGGCCGGCGCGCTCTCCGCGGAGGACCTGCGCACGGTGGTACCCGACCTCGAGGTGGCCAATTGACCGCCCCTGAGGGGCGTGGCATAGCGGGGCGGACCGACACCTTCCGCATCCTCCACGTCAGCACCGGCAACGTGTGCCGCTCACCCATCACCGAGCGGCTGACCCGGCATGCCCTCGTGGACCGGCTGGGCGATCCGCTCCAGGGCGGGCTGATCGTGGAGAGCGCCGGCACCTGGGGGCACGAGGGCGCCCCCATGGAGGCCAACGCGGAGGTGGTCCTCGCCGACTTCGGCGCCGACGCCACCGGCTTCGTGGGCCGCGAGCTCCTCGACGAGCACGTGATCCGCGCCGACCTCGTCCTCACCGCGACCCGCGACCACCGGGCCCAGGTGATCTCCATGGGGCATTCGGCGGGGCTGCGCACCTTCACGCTCAAGGAGTTCACCCGGCTCGTCCGGGCGATAGACCCGGCGACCCTGCCCGACGCCCGGGACGAGGGCGTCGTCGAGCGCGCCCGCGCCCTGGTCCGGGCGGCCGCCGCACTGCGCGGCTGGCTGCTCGCCCCCACCGCGGACGCCGACGAGGTCCACGACCCGTACGGCGCCCCCATCACGTTCTTCCGGTCCATCGGCGACGAGATCAACCAGGCCCTGGACCCCGTCGTCACGGCGCTGACGGGCGTGCCCGCCGCGCACTGATCCGCGCGGGACGCCCCGCGGGCGCGCCCGCGGCCGTACGGCGCGGACGCGGTGCCCGGGGTCCGGACGGGTGCACCCGGGTCCGGCAGCGGGCAGCGGCCGCCGTACGGGCCTACATTGGAGCCGACGCCACCCCTCCCCAGGCCCGGAGCCCCCGATGCCGGTCACCAGCACCAGCTCACCGTCCGCCGCCGCCGTCCCGCCGCAGGACTTCGGGGCGCTGCTCCGGGAGGATCCGGAGATCGCCGACGTGCTGGCGGGGGAGGCGCACCGGCAGGCGCACACGCTCCAGCTGACGGCCGCGGAGAACTTCGTCTCGCCCGCCGTCCTGGCCGCGCTCGGCTCCCCGCTCGCCAACAAGTACGCCGAGGGATATCCCGGCGCCCGCCACCACGGCGGCTGCGAGCAGGCGGACGCCGCCGAGCGGATCGCGGTCCGCCGGGCCACCGCGCTCTTCGGCGCCGAGCACGCCAATGTGCAGCCGCACTCCGGCTCCTCGGCCGTCCTCGCCGCCTACGCCGCGCTGCTGCGGCCCGGGGACACGGTCCTGGCGATGGGTCTCCCGTACGGGGGCCATCTCACCCACGGTTCGCCCGCCAACTTCTCCGGCCGGTGGTTCGAGTTCATCGGCTACGGAGTGGACCCGGAGAGCGGGCTGATCGACTACGACCAGGTCAGGGCCCTGGCCCTGACGCACCGGCCCAAGGCGGTCGTCAGCGGTTCGATCTCCTACCCGCGCCACATCGACCACGCGCGCTTCCGGGAGATCTGCGACGAGGCGGGCGCCTTCCTGATCGCCGACGCCGCGCATCCGATGGGGCTGATCGCCGGGGGAGCGGCGCCGAACCCCGTTCCGTACGCGGACGTCGTCTGCGCGACCACGCACAAGGTGCTGCGCGGTCCGCGCGGCGGGATGCTGCTGTGCGGGGCGGACCTGGCGGAGCGGATCGACCGCGCGGTGTTCCCGTTCACCCAGGGCGGCGCGCAGATGCACACCGTGGCCGCGAAGGCGGTGGCCTTCGGGGAGGCGGCGGCGCCGTCCTTCGCCGCGTACGCCCATCGGGTGGTCGCCCACGCCCGGGTGCTGGCCGCCGGTCTGGAGGCGGAGGGCTTCGAGATCGTCACGGGCGGCACCGACACCCATCTGATCGTCGCGGACCCGGCGCCGCTGGGCGTCGACGGCCCCGAGGCCCGCGCCCGGCTGGCCGACGCGGGGATGGTGCTGGACACCTGCGCGCTGCCGTACGGGAACGCCCGGGGCATCCGGCTGGGCACCGCGGCCCTCACCACCCAGGGCATGGACGACGCGGACATGGCCAGACTCGCCGTGCTGATCGGCTCCGCCGTGCGCCGGGAGGGCGATGCCGGCGCCGAGGTGCGCGAGATGGCCGAGGCGCATCCGCCGTACCCGGGGTGACATCGCACGTTTGTCCGTAAAGGGGTGCCCTGTGCAACCATCACGGGGTGCTCCGTGTCCTCAACCATGAGGTGGACCTAGTTAAGGTGTGGGCTGAGATGGCCGGCGACATTTATGGGGCAGCCCGTGCGTGATTACTTGCTGACGCTCTGTGTCACGGCCGCGGTGACGTACCTGCTCACCGGCCCGGTGCGTAAGTTCGCCATCGCGGTCGGGGCGATGCCCGCGATCCGCGCGCGCGACGTGCACCGCGAACCGACACCGAGGCTCGGCGGCATCGCCATGTTCGGCGGGCTCTGCGCGGGGCTCATCGTCGCCGACCACCTGGCCAATCTCGACGGCGTCTTCGACCTCTCCAACGAACCGCGCGCCCTGCTCTCGGGCGCCGCGCTGATCTGGCTGATCGGTGTCCTGGACGACAAGTTCGAGATCGACGCCCTGATCAAGCTCGGCGGACAGATGATCGCCGCGGCGGTCATGGTGCTCCAGGGCCTCACCATCCTCTGGCTGCCGATCCCCGGCGTCGGCACGGTGCCGCTCACCCAGTGGCAGGGCACGCTGCTCACGGTCGCGCTGGTCGTGATCACGATCAACGCGGTCAACTTCGTGGACGGGCTCGACGGTCTGGCGGCCGGCATGGTCTGCATCGCCGCCGCGGCGCTCTTCCTCTACACCTACCGGCTCTGGTACGGCTACGGCATCGAGGCGGCCGCCCCCGCGACGCTCTTCACGGCGATCCTGATGGGGATGTGCCTGGGCTTCCTGCCGCACAACATGCACCCGGCCCGGATCTTCATGGGGGACTCGGGGTCGATGCTGATCGGCCTGGTCCTCGCCGCGGGCGCGATCTCGGTGACCGGCCAGGTCGACCCGGACGCCATGAAGCTCTTCGCGGGGAGCGAGCGGCAGGCCACCCACGCGATGCTCCCGGTCTTCATCCCGCTGCTGCTGCCGCTGACGATCATCGCCATCCCGGCGGCGGACCTGGTGCTCGCCATCGTGCGGCGGACCTGGAACGGTCAGTCGCCGTTCGCCGCCGACCGCGGCCATCTGCACCACCGGCTGCTGGAGATCGGCCACTCGCACAGCCGCTCGGTGCTGATCATGTACTTCTGGTCGGCGCTGATCGCCTTCGGCGCGGTGGGCTACTCGGTGCACTCGACGTCGATGTGGATCGTGCTGGCGATCACCGGGCTCTCCACGCTGGGTCTGATCCTGCTGCTGATGCCCCGGTTCACCCCCCGCGCGCCGCACTGGGCCGAGCACTTCGTGCCGCCCCGCTACCGGCGCCGGAGGCGGGGCGGGGCCCAGGACCCCGGGGTGGTCCCCGAAGGCGCCCAGGAGGGCCAACAGGGGCCCCAGGACGGGCGGATGGGGCAGGAGGGGCAGGAGCCCGCACCGCAGGCACCGATCGCCGCGGGTGTCTCCGGCGTCAACGGGGCGACGGCGATCGGCCCCCGTGCGAGGTTCTCGGACCGTCGCAAGGCGGATTCCACCCGCTGAAATTTCGGTCATCGAGGGGCAATACCAGACAAGAGTCGAAGTTGTCTTGCTCACACGCGCGAATTAGCTCTCACGTGTGACAGCAAGCACACTTTCTTGGTAAAGACCTCATCAAATAGTTTGTGATACCGTTCACGAACCCGGTGACAGAGCCGAAGGACCTGAGTAGCACGGTCCCTTGGCCCCCGAGGGTTCGACTCTCACCGGCCCTACGCTCGTCCATGACGACACACTGCCCACCCCCAGCAAGCGGAGCTGCCGCCATGCCGTCCAACGACGTCCGGACTCTCCTCCAGACCGCCGTACCCACCGCCACCGCCGGCGTCGCAGCCGTCGCGATCAGCGGTGGCGTCGCGGGCGGCAAGGGAGCCCTGGGCGCGCTCGTCGGGACGATCGTGGTGATCCTCTTCATGGGGATCGGGATGGTCGTCCTGCAGCGGACCGCCCGGTCCATGCCTCACCTCTTCCAGGCGATGGGGCTCGCGCTCTACACGGCGCAGCTCCTGCTCCTGTTCATCTTCGTCGCCGTATTCAAGAACACCTCGCTGTTCAACCCGAAGGCATTCGCGATCACGCTGGTCGCGACCACCCTCGTGTGGATCGGCGCACAGGCGCGTGCGCACATGAAGGCCAAGATCCTTTACGTGGAACCCGAGTCCGACCAGGCCGAGAAGCCGAAGAAGCCGGGATCCCGAGCGTGAAGGGTAGGGGCGGAATAAGTGCAGGTTCAGGACCCTGCTATCGTCCGGTTCCAACTGCGGCACTGCGGGCGCGTGCATGTGAGCTGACGCCTGCTCGATCGCGAGGCTCACATGCCTGACTGCCGCTCACACATCCGAAACACCAGTCCAGTGCCGAACCGCGGCTGCGCGCCGCGCCGACACAACGAGGTTGCCGTACCTATGCGCCACGCTGAAGGAGCCCGCGGTGAGTGCTGACCCGACACAGGTGCTCGCCTTCGAGACCGATTGCCACCTCTTCGACGGTTGTGGCTTTCCGGCACCCGGCCTGCACTCGTTCCTGTTCGAGCCCCTCTGGGGCGACGCGGACAGCAACTTGTACTTCAACAAGACGATGCTGCTGGCCCTGCTCGGCTCGGTGATCATCGTTGGCTTCTTCTGGGCCGCCTTCCGCAAGCCGAAGTTGGTGCCCGGCAAGCTTCAGATGACCGCCGAGGCCGGTTACGACTTCATCCGCCGCGGCATCGTCTACGAGACGATCGGCAAGCGCGACGGCGAGAAGTACGTCCCGCTGATGGTCTCGCTGTTCTTCGTCATCTGGATGATGAACCTCTGGTCGATCATCCCGATCGCCCAGTTCCCCGTGACGGCGATCATCTCGTACCCCGCGATCCTCGCCGGCATCGTCTACGTGCTCTGGGTCGGTCTGACCTTCAAGAAGCACGGCTTCGTCGGAGCCCTCAAGAACTTCACGGGCTACGACAAGAACCTCGGCGGGGTCCTGCCGCTCTCGATGACCATCGAGTTCTTCTCGAACCTGCTGGTCCGGCCGTTCACGCACGCGGTCCGACTCTTCGCCAACATGTTCGCGGGCCACACGCTGCTGCTGCTGTTCACGATCGCCAGCTGGTACATGCTCAACGGCATCGGGATCGCGTACGCGGGCGTCTCGTTCGTGATGGTCCTCGTGATGACGGCCTTCGAGCTCTTCATCCAGGCTGTCCAGGCCTATGTGTTCGTCCTGCTGGCCTGCAGCTACATCCAGGGCGCTCTCGCCAAGGGCCACTGAGCACCCACCTCCTGAAGCACCCGGTGGCCAACCCCCACCGGACATTGAAAGAGAAGGAAGAACCGGCATGTCCGCTCTCCAGACCCTCGCCGCCGGCGTCGAAATCAAGGGCAACCTCGGCTCGATCGGTTACGGCCTCGCCGCGATCGGCCCCGGCGTCGGCATCGGCATCATCTTCGGTAACGGCACCCAGGCGCTCGCCCGTCAGCCCGAGGCTGCCGGTCTCATCCGCGCCAACCAGATCCTCGGCTTCGCCTTCTGTGAGGCGCTCGCCCTGATCGGTCTGGTCATGCCGTTCGTCTACCCGACCTCCTGACCGGTCGCGAACAGCCCATTCGACGGAAGGCACTGACGTGAACCCCCTGGTTCAGCTCGCGGCGGAGGAAGCGGAAAACCCGCTCATTCCGCCGATCCCTGAGCTCGTCATTGGCCTCATCGCTTTCGTCATCGTCTTCGGCTTCCTCGCCAAGAAGCTCCTCCCGAACATCAACAAGGTTCTGGAAGAGCGCCGCGAGGCCATCGAAGGCGGGATCGAGAAGGCCGATGCGGCCCAGACCGAGGCCCAGAGCGTTCTTGAGCAGTACAAGGCTCAGCTCGCCGAGGCCCGCCACGAAGCCGCTCGTCTGCGCCAGGAGGCGCAGGAGCAGGGCGCCGTGATCCTGCAGGAAATGCGTGCCGAGGGCCAGCGCCAGCGCGACGAGATCGTCGCCGCCGGCCACGCCCAGATCGAGGCCGACCGCAAGGCCGCCGCCGCCGCGCTGCGCCAGGACGTGGGCAAGCTCGCCACCGACCTGGCCGGCAAGCTCGTCGGTGAGTCCCTTGAGGACCACGCCCGGCAGAGCGGCACCGTCGACCGCTTCCTCGACGAGCTCGAGGCGAAGGCCGAGGCCGTCCGATGAACAGCGCGAGCCGCGAGGCACTGGCTGCCGCACGCGAGCGCCTCGACGCGCTGACCGACAGCACGTCGGTCGACGCGTCGAAGCTCGCCGAGGACCTGGCCGGCGTCACGGCGCTGCTGCACCGCGAGGTGTCGCTGCGCCGGGTCCTGACCGACCCGGCGCAGGCCGCCGAGGCCAGGGCCGAGCTCGCCGGACGTCTGCTGAACGGCCAGGTGGGCGGCGAAGCCGTCGATCTGGTCTCCGGCATGGTCCGCTCGCGCTGGTCGCAGTCGCGCGACCTGGTCGACGCGATCGAGGAGCTGGCGAACACCGCCGACCTCACCGCCGCCCAGCGCAGCGGTGACCTCGACGACGTCGAGGACGAGCTGTTCCGGTTCGGCCGGATCGTGGCCTCGGACACGGAGCTGCGCTCCGCGCTCACCAGCCGGACCGCGAGCCCGGCCGCCAAGGGCGAGCTGCTGCGCAGCCTGCTCGGCGGAAAGGCCCGGCCCACCACCGAGCGCGTCGTCGTGCGACTCGTCACCCAGCCCCGGGGACGTAGCCTGGAAGCGGGACTCGACTCCCTCTCCAAGCTCGCCGCGGAGCGCCGGGACCGTACGGTCGCGGTCGTCACCTCGGCGGTGCCGCTCAGTGACCGCCAGAAGCAGCGCCTCGGCGCGGCCCTGGCGAAGCTCTACGGCCGGCAGATGCACCTGAATCTCGATGTGGACCCCGAGGTCCTCGGCGGGATCGCGGTGCGGGTCGGCGACGAGGTCATCAACGGCACCATCGCGGAGCGCCTCGACGAGGCGACCCGTCGCATGGCCGGCTGACCGAGCGCGGCGCACCCAACAGAACAGAGCAAGACCAGCGGCCCGGTTGGGCCGTGCAGAAACTGCAGAAGATTCCTGGGGGTCGGCCCCCAGACCCCCTTAAGAAACTTCGGGCCCAACAAGGAGAGCAGGGAACCCAGATGGCGGAGCTCACGATCCGGCCGGAGGAGATCCGGGACGCGCTGGAGAACTTTGTCCAGTCGTACAAGCCGGACGCGGCCTCGCGCGAGGAGGTCGGTACGGTCAGCGTTGCCGGCGACGGCATCGCGAAGGTGGAGGGCCTGCCCTCCGCCATGGCGAACGAGCTGCTGAAGTTCGAGGACGGCACCCTCGGTCTCGCCCTCAACCTTGAGGAGCGCGAGATCGGTGCGATCGTTCTCGGCGAGTTCAGCGGTATCGAGGAGGGCCAGCCGGTGCAGCGCACCGGTGAGGTGCTCTCCGTCGGCGTCGGCGAGGGTTACCTCGGCCGTGTCGTCGACCCGCTCGGCAACCCGATCGACGGTCTCGGCGAGATCGCGACCGACGGCCGCCGCGCCCTCGAGCTGCAGGCCCCTGGCGTCATGGTCCGCAAGTCGGTGCACGAGCCGATGCAGACCGGCTACAAGGCCGTCGACGCCATGGTGCCGATCGGCCGCGGCCAGCGTCAGCTGATCATTGGTGACCGTCAGACCGGCAAGACCGCTCTGGCCGTCGACACGATCATCAACCAGCGCGACAACTGGCGCTCGGGCGACGTGAACAAGCAGGTCCGCTGCATCTACGTCGCCATCGGTCAGAAGGGCTCCACCATCGCCTCCGTGCGCGGTGCCCTCGAAGAGGCCGGCGCGCTGGAGTACACGACCATCGTCGCCGCCCCGGCGTCCGACCCGGCCGGCTTCAAGTACCTGGCGCCGTACACCGGCTCGGCCATCGGCCAGCACTGGATGTACGACGGCAAGCACGTCCTGATCATCTTCGACGACCTCTCGAAGCAGGCCGACGCCTACCGCGCCGTGTCGCTTCTGCTGCGCCGTCCGCCGGGCCGCGAGGCCTACCCGGGCGACGTCTTCTACCTCCACTCGCGTCTGCTGGAGCGCTGCGCCAAGCTCTCCGACGACATGGGTGCCGGTTCGATGACGGGCCTCCCGATCGTCGAGACCAAGGCGAACGACGTGTCGGCGTTCATCCCGACCAACGTCATCTCCATCACCGACGGCCAGTGCTTCCTGGAGTCCGACCTGTTCAACGCCGGCCAGCGCCCGGCCCTGAACGTCGGTATCTCGGTCTCCCGCGTCGGTGGCTCCGCCCAGCACAAGGCCATGAAGCAGGTCTCCGGCCGCCTCCGTGTCGACCTCGCCCAGTTCCGTGAGCTGGAGGCGTTCGCCGCCTTCGGTTCCGACCTGGACGCGGCCTCGAAGGCCTCGCTGGAGCGCGGTAAGCGCATGGTCGAGCTGCTGAAGCAGGGCCAGTACCAGCCGATGCCCGTCGAGGAGCAGGTCGTCTCCGTCTGGGCCGGTACCACCGGCAAGATGGACGACGTCCCGGTCGAGGACATCCGCCGCTTCGAGACCGAGCTGCTGGAGTACCTGCGCCGCGAGCGCAAGGACCTCCTGACCAGCATCGCCGAGGGCGGCAAGATGTCCGACGACACGCTGCAGTCGGTCGCCGACGCGATCGCGGCCTTCAAGCAGCAGTTCGAGACCTCGGACGGCAAGCTCCTGGGCGAGGGCTGATCGATGGGCGCTCAGCTTCGCGTTTACAAGCGCCGCATCCGCTCCGTCACCGCCACGAAGAAGATCACCAAGGCGATGGAGATGATCGCCGCCTCGCGCATCGTCAAGGCACAGCGCCAGGTGGCGGCGTCGACGCCGTACGCGACCGAGCTCACCCGCGCGGTGAGTGCGGTGGCGACCGGCTCCACCACCAAGCACCCGCTGACCACCGAGGCCGAGTCCCCGGCCCGGGCCGCGATCCTGCTCATCACGAGCGACCGCGGTCTGGCCGGCGGTTACTCCTCCAACGCCATCAAGGCGGCGGAGCAGCTGACCGCACGGCTCCGCGGTGAGGGCAAGGAGGTCGACACGTATGTGATCGGCCGCAAGGGTGTCGCCTACTACGGCTTCCGTGAGCGCAAGCTCGCGGACTCGTGGACCGGCTTCACCGACAGCCCGACGTACGCGGACGCCAAGCGGGCCGCCGCCCCGCTGATCGAGGCGGTGACGCGGGAGACGGCCGAGGGCGGCGTCGACGAGCTGCACATCGTCTTCACCGAGTTCGTCTCGATGATGACGCAGAACCCGGTCGACGACCGGATGCTGCCGCTCAGTCTCGGTGCCACGAAGGACGAGGACGGCAAGGGCGAGATCCTGCCGCTCTTCGACTTCGAGCCGTCGGCGGAGGACGTCCTCGACGCCCTGCTTCCGCGGTACGTCGAGAGCCGGATCTACAACGCCCTGCTGCAGGCCGCCGCTTCCGAGCACGCCGCCCGCCGCCGTGCGATGAAGTCGGCGACCGACAACGCCGGAGAGCTGATCAAGAGCCTCTCCCGGCTTGCCAACGCGGCCCGCCAGGCCGAAATCACCCAGGAAATCAGCGAGATCGTCGGTGGTGCCAGCGCGCTGGCCGACGCGACCGCGGGGAGTGACAAGTAATGACGACGACAGTTGAGACGGCCGTTGCCACGGGCCGCGTCGCCCGGGTCATCGGCCCGGTCGTCGACGTGGAGTTCCCCGTCGACGCGATGCCGGACATCTACAACGCGCTGACCGTCCAGGTGGCCGACCCGGCCGAGGACGGCAAGCTCAAGACGCTGACCCTCGAAGTCGCCCAGCACCTCGGCGACGGCGTGATCCGCGCGATCTCGATGCAGCCCACCGACGGTCTGGTCCGCCAGGCCCCGGTGACCGACACGGGCACGGGCATCACGGTGCCCGTCGGCGACATCACCAAGGGCAAGGTGTTCAACACCCTCGGTGAGATCCTGAACAAGCCCGAGGCCGAGGCCGAGGTCACCGAGCGCTGGCCGATCCACCGCAAGGCGCCCAGCTTCGACCAGCTCGAGTCCAAGACCGAGATGTTCGAGACCGGCGTCAAGGTCATCGACCTTCTCACCCCGTACGTCAAGGGTGGAAAGATCGGTCTGTTCGGTGGTGCCGGTGTCGGCAAGACCGTGCTGATCCAGGAAATGATCTACCGCGTCGCCAACAACCACGACGGTGTGTCGGTGTTCGCGGGCGTCGGTGAGCGTACCCGTGAGGGCAACGACCTCATCGAGGAGATGGCCGAGTCCGGCGTCATCGACAAGACGGCGCTCGTCTTCGGTCAGATGGACGAGCCGCCGGGGACGCGTCTGCGCGTCGCCCTGGCCGGTCTGACCATGGCGGAGTACTTCCGCGATGTGCAGAAGCAGGACGTGCTCTTCTTCATCGACAACATCTTCCGGTACACCCAGGCCGGCTCCGAGGTGTCCACCCTGCTCGGCCGTATGCCGTCCGCGGTGGGTTACCAGCCGAACCTGGCCGACGAGATGGGTCTGCTGCAGGAGCGCATCACGTCGACCCGCGGTCACTCGATCACCTCGATGCAGGCGATCTACGTCCCCGCGGACGACCTGACCGACCCCGCGCCGGCCACCACCTTCGCCCACCTCGACGCGACGACGGTTCTCTCCCGTCCGATCTCCGAGAAGGGCATCTACCCGGCCGTGGACCCGCTGGACTCGACGTCCCGCATCCTGGACCCGCGGTACATCGCCGCGGACCACTACTCCACGGCCATGCGCGTCAAGGGGATCCTCCAGAAGTACAAGGACCTCCAGGACATCATCGCGATCCTCGGTATCGACGAGCTGGGCGAGGAGGACAAGCTCGTTGTCCACCGTGCCCGTCGCGTCGAGCGCTTCCTGTCGCAGAACACCCACGTCGCCAAGCAGTTCACCGGCGTCGACGGTTCGGACGTGTCGCTCGACGAGTCGATCACCGCGTTCAACGCGATCTGCGACGGTGAGTACGACCACTTCCCGGAGCAGGCGTTCTTCCTGTGCGGTGGCATCGAGGACCTGAAGGCCAACGCCAAGGAGCTCGGCGTCTCCTGAGCCCCCGGCTCACCGAGGGGGGCGGGTGCGTCCCGTCCCCCTCACCACGCCCCGTAGAATTGACCCAACACCCGGCACGACCGCCGGGTGGTGACCCGAGGAGCCACCCTTGGCTGCTGAGCTGCACGTCGAGCTGGTCGCCGCGGACCGCAGTGTCTGGTCCGGCGAGGCCACCCTGGTCGTCGCGCGCACCACGTCCGGCGACATCGGCGTCATGCCCGGTCACCAGCCGCTTCTGGGTGTGCTGGAATCGGGCCCGGTGACGATCCGTACGAGCGAGGGCGGCACCGTCGTCGCCGCTGTGCACGGCGGTTTCATCTCCTTCGCCGACGACAAGCTCTCGCTGCTGGCGGAGATCGCCGAGCTGGCGGACGAGATCGATGTCCAGCGCGCCGAGCGCGCGCTGGAGCGTGCGCAGTCGGACGCGGACGCCGCGTCCGAGCGGCGCGCCGAGGTGCGACTGCGTGCGGTGGCGGCTCACTAGCCACCCCGCGCAACGGCTTTACCCTCAGCCGCGGCCCGTTCTGGAGACCCTCCAGACCGTGTCGCGGCTGAGGCGATGCAGGTGCGGTTGAATTATTTGGTTATCCGTTTACTCGATGACGCGAGGAGGTCGGTGGAGATGTACCTCGCGCTGTGGGTGGGCGGGCTCGTGGTCGCACTGGTCGCTGTGGGGCTGTTCGTCTTCGGCCTGCGCCGGCGGCTGATCCAGCGTTCGGGCGGCACCTTCGACTGCAGTCTGCGGTGGAACGTTCCCGCCGAGCCCGATCTGTCGGGCAAGGGCTGGGTGTACGGCGTCGCCCGGTACAGCGGCGACAAGGTGAATTGGTTCCGTGTCTTCAGCTACTCCCCGCGTCCGCGCCGGGTCCTGGAGCGTTCGGCCATCGAGGTGGTCGCCCGCCGGATGCCCGAGGGCGAGGAGGAGCTGGCGCTGCTGTCCGACGCCGTCGTGCTCGGCTGTCTCCACCGGGAGACCCGCCTGGAGCTGGCGATGAGCGAGGACGCGCTGACCGGCTTCCTGGCGTGGCTGGAGGCGGCTCCGCCCGGCCAGCGGGTCAATGTGGCCTGAATAGCGCTCCCGCTGGGTGGGGGCACCTCCCGGACGGAGTCCGGGGGAGGGTGAACGTGGCCCGACCGGCCTCTCAGGCCGCCGTGCGGCCTGCATCGATGACCGGGCGGACCCGGGTGAGCATCAGCTCCAGGAAGCGGTCCGGGTGGCGGAACGCGGCGAAGTGGCTCGCGTCCTCGATGAGGGCGAAGTCCTTGACCGGTGCGGTGACGGCGTCCAGGAAGGCGCGGGCCGGCTCCGGCGGCGTGAGCACGTCGTGCGCCCCCTGGAAGACGAAGACCGGCAGCCGGAACACGGTTCCCTCGGCCCGTTCGTCGATCGCCACGGCCTCGGGCGCCAGCCGCTCCGAGAAGGTCATCCCGGCCATGTAGGAGCGCAGCCCGCGCAGGGTGTGCAGCGGTGAGAACCAGAGCGAGCGGACCACCACCGTCTTCATGGTGTCGTACGACAGCGGGTCGGACGTGATGACGAGCTTGGCGTGCTCGGACCACTGCTGCGGGGTCCAGACGGAGGCGTCGGGGCCCATCGCGGTCGCGGTGGCCAGCTCCTTGCGCTTCCCGGCCCTCTCCAGACGCTCCAGCAGGGCCCGGTGGGCGCCGTGGTCGCGGCCGCCCCCGACGATGTTCTGGTCGGTGCCGACGTACGCGGAGTAGAGCTCCGGGTGGTTGCGGGCGAGCCGGAGGCCGGTGACGGTGCCGAAGGAGTTGGCGATCAGGAGCACCTTGTCGACGCCCAGCCTCTCGCGGATGTGCGCGGTGACCTCCAGCGCGTCCCCGTACAGCCGGTCGAGGGTGAAGGGGCCCTGGCCCGCGGCGCCGTGCCGGGCGAAGGTCCGGCCCGCGCCGCGCATGTCCCAGCGGACGACGGTGAAGTGCTTCTCCCAGCCCCGGGTGCGGGGGAGAAAGATGTGGTTGGAGGCGCCGGGGCCGCCGTGGATCTCCAGCACGACGGGGTTGGCGCGGTCGTCGCCGCGGACCGAGATCCACTGGTCGAGTCCGCCGATCCGGACGAAGCCGGCTTCGTCGATCCCGTCCGGCGCGGTGATGCGCAGCTTCCTGGCGCGGGCGGTGCGTGTGATCTGCCGGTGGCCCAGCAGGCCCGCGGCGGGACCGGCGAGGAGAGCGGCGGCGGAGGCGGTGAGGAGTGTGCCGAGCATATGCTGACCCCTTAAACTGTTTATGCAGTAAGCGATTGGGTTTAAGGTATATACAGTTGTTGGGGCGGTGTCAATCGCCAGGGGAACACCGAGGAGGTACGTGATGGCCACGACCAGGGGCGGCGGGAGCGGCGCGACGGGCAAGCGCAACGGGCCGCGCGATCTGCGGGCCGGGATCGAACTGCTCTGGGGCGAGCGCGGGCAGCCGGCCCGGGGCCCCAAGCCCTCGCTGACCCCGCGCCGGATCGCCGACGAGGCGGTCGCCGTCGCCGACGCCGAGGGGCTGGACGCCGTCTCGATGGGGCGGGTCGCGGCCGGGCTCGGCGTCTCGGGGATGGCGCTCTACCGCTATGTGCCGGGCAAGACGGAACTGGTCGAGCTGATGGTCGAGGTCGCCCTGGAGGACGTGCCCGACCTCTCCGCCGGGGCGGGGGACTGGCGGGCCGGGCTCACGGTCTGGAGCCGTCGCAGCTGGGAGGTGTACCGGCGGCACGGCTGGCTGCTCGCGGCGACGGCGATGCGCCGCCAGATCATGGGCCCGCACCAGCTCGGCTGGCTGGACGCCGCCCATGCCGTACTGGAGCCGACCGGTCTGGGCGCGGCCGACCGGCAGCGGACCGTCCTGCTGCTGATCGGGCAGGTGCGCAGTATCGCCCAGCAGGCGGCCGACTTCGACGAGGAGCACAGCCGGGAGTGGGGCCGGCTGACGGACGAGCTGCTGGAGCGGCACGCGGAGCGGTTCCCCGCCCTGACCCGGGCCATCGCCCACGGGGCCTTCGCGCCCGAGGAGGGGGACGATCCGCTCGCCTTCGGCCTCGAACGGATCCTGGACGGGGTCCAGGTCCTGGTGGACCGCGCCGCGCGGGACTGACCCGGCGGGGCCGGGGCGACGGACGGGCGCGCACAAGGGAAAGACCGGGGAGACAGGGGGCGGACCTGTCTCCCCGGCGGCTATTTCCGGGTGGTGCTAGCAGCGGCGGCGGTGCGTCGCGGCTACTTCAGACCGTTGTTCATCGCGGTCACGAGCTCACCGTTGCTGGTGTCACCGCTGAACTCCCAGAAGAACGCGCCTCCCAGACCCTGGTTCTTGGCCCAGGCCATCTTGGAGCCGATGGTGGCGGGGGTGTCGTAGCTCCACCAGTTGGTGCCGCAGTGGGCGTACGCGGTGCCGGCGATGGTGCCGGTGGTGGGGCAGCTGTTCTTGAGGACCTTGTAGTCCTCGATGCCCGCCTCGTAGGTGCCCGGGGCCGCGCCGGTGGCGGTGCCGCCCGGGGCGTCCTGGGTGACGCCGGTCCAGCCGCGGCCGTAGAAGCCGATGCCGAGCAGCAGCTTGGAGGCCGGGACGCCCTGCGCCTTCAGCTTCGCGATGGCGTCGGCGGAGTTGAAGCCCTGGATCGGGATGCCGGAGTACGAGTTCAGCGGGGAGTGCGGGGCCGTCGGGCCCTTCGCGTCCCAGGCGCCGAAGAAGTCGTACGTCATCACGTTGTACCAGTTGAGCGACTGGGCCGCGCCGGCGTAGTCCGCCAGGTCGATCTTGCCGCCCTGCGAACCGTCGGCCGTGATGGCGGCGGTGACCAGGTAGTCCTTGCCGAACTTGGTGCGCAGCGCCGAGGTGAGCTTCTTCAGCGCGTCCGGACCGCTGGTGTCACAGGTGAGACCGCAGGCGTTCGGGTACTCCCAGTCGATGTCGATGCCGTCGAAGACATCGGCCCAGCGCGGGTCCTCGACCAGGCTGTAGCAGGAGTCCGCGAACGCGGCCGGGTTCTGCGCGGCCTGGCCGAAGCCGCCGGACCAGGTCCAGCCGCCGAAGGACCACAGGATCTTGATGTGGGGGTACTTGGCCTTCAGCTTGCGGAGCTGGTTGAAGGAGCCGCGCAGCGGCTGGTCCCAGGTGTCCGCCACGCCGTCGACCGACTGGTCGGCGGTGTAGGCCTTGTCGTAGTCCGCGTAGGAGTCGCCGATCGTGCACTTGCCGCCCTGGACGTTGCCGAAGGCGTAGTTGATGTGCGTGATCTTCGCGGCCGAACCGGAGGTGTCCAGGTTCTTGACGTGGTAGTTGCGGCCGTAGACGCCCCACTCGGCGAAGTAGCCGAGGTTGACCTTGTCGCCGGTCTCGTTGCCGCCGTCACCTCCGCCGGTGCCGGTGGTGTGGACCTTGACCGCGGCGCTGACCGGACCGGTCTGGTCGGCGGTGTCGCGGGCCTGCACGGAGTACGAGTAGTCCGTGCCCGCGCTCAGGCCGGTGTTGGTGTACGTGGTGCCGGTGACGGTGGCCACGACGGCGCCGTCGCGCAGCACGTCGTAGTTCTTGACGCCCTTGTCGTCGGTGGCGGCGCTCCAGCTGAGCTTCACCGAGGTGTCGGTGATGTTGCCGGCGGTGGGGGTGCCCGGCGCGGTGGGGGGATTGTCACCGGGAACGGTCGGGCCGCCGTCGCAGGAGGCGCCGTTGAGCTTGCAGTTGGTGGCCGCGCCGCTGCCGGAGCCGGTGCCGTTGAAGCCGAAGGAGACACTGGCGCCGGGGGCGATGGTGCCGTTCCAGCCGACGTTCTTGGCGGTCCAGTGGTCGCCCGTGTGGGTGACGGTGGCGTCCCAGGCGGAGCCGACGCCGGTGCCGCTCGGGAAGTCCCACTCGATGGTCCAGGAGCTGAGGGACGTGGTGCCGGTGTTCTTCACCGTCCACTGGCCCTCGAAGCCGGAGCCCCAGTCGGACTTCTTGAGGTACGTGGCCGTGGCGGAGGTGGCCGCCTCGGCGGGCGAGGCCAGACCGACCATGGCGGCGAGGGGAAGGAGCAGCGCGGAGAGGCCCGCGACGGCTCTGGTTCTGGTGGCTTTTCCGGACCCGATTCTGAACCGGGTCCGGCGGGGGGTCTCAGTGCTCAACGGTGCGCTCCTCGGGAGAGGTCCGGACAAACGGGGGTGGTCCGTGGACTGCAAACCCTGCGCCGCCCTGAGCCCGACTTGTCATGTTGGGCTCACCGCAGTGTGCTCGGTGAGATTAGGAAGGTCTGGACCAATCGTCAAGAGGTCTGGACCAAAGATCGGGGACCCGCCCACTTAAACCTTCAGATCCCCAACTCCTGTGCCAGTACCGCCGCCTGGACCCGGCTGCGCAGCTCCAGCTTCCCCAGCAGGCGGCTGACGTGCGTCTTCACCGTCGCCTCGGCCATCGACAGCCGCACCGCGATCTCGGCGTTCGACAGCCCCTCGCCCAGACACCCCAGCACCTCGCGCTCACGGCGCGTCAGCGCGTCCAGCACCTCCGCGCCCGGCGCCGCCGGAGTCCGGGCCGGCCCCGACCGGGCGAACTCCGCGATCAGCCGCCGCGTCACCGACGGGGCGATCAGCCCCTCGCCGCCCGCCACCGTGCGGACCGCCTCCAGCAGATCGCGCGCCTCGGTGTCCTTGAGCAGAAAGCCCGCCGCCCCCGCCCGCAGCGCCCCGAACACATAGGCGTCCAGATCGAAGGTCGTGAGCACCAGCACGTCCGCGAGCCCCTCGGCCACCACCCGCTCGGTCGCCGACACCCCGTCCAGACGCGGCATCTGCACATCCATCAGCACCAGATCCGGCCGCAGTTCCCGGGCCAGCCGCACCGCCTCCTCGCCGTCCGCGGCCTCCCCGACCACCTCCATGTCGGGCGCGCTGCCCAGGATCAGCACCAGCCCGGCCCGTACCGCGGACTGGTCCTCCGCCACCAGGATCCGGATCGTCACGGCCCCACCTTCCTCTCGTCCACGGGCAGTTCGGCCCGCACCCGCCACACCCGGGAACCGTCCGGACCGGATCCGGGCCCCGCCTCGAACACGCCCCCCAGCAGCGCCACCCGCTCCCGCATCCCCACCAGCCCCGCCCCCGAACCCGGCGCACGCGGCCGGGGCCGCTCCCCGAGCACGCTGCGCACCTCCACCGTCAGCCGGTCCGCGCCCTGCCCCAGCCGCACCGTCACCGCACCGGGCGCCGCGTGCTTGAGCGCGTTGGTCAGGGACTCCTGCACGATCCGGTACGCCGCCAGCTCCACCGGCGCCGGCAGCGGCCCGGACCCGTCGCGCTCGTCCAGGAGCGTGCAGCTCAGCCCGCTGGAGGCGGCGTTCGTCCGGTGCTGCTCGACCAGCGCGTCCAGCGAGGCCAGCGTCGGCGAACCTCTCGGCTCCGGATCCGTCGCCCCGGTCCGCAGCAGCCCGATCAGACGGCGCATCTCGGCCAGACCGGCCACGCTGTTCTCCCGGATGACCCCGAGCGCGTCGCGCGAGGTGTCCGGGTGGTCGAGGGAGAGCGCGGCCGTGGAGTGGATGGCGATGGCGGAGAGGTGGTTGGCCACCATGTCGTGCAGCTCGCGGGCCATCCGGGCGCGCTCGGCGGTCACCGCCTGCGTCCGGTCCATCTCGGCCAGCAGCGCGGTCTGATCGGCCCGCAGCCGGGCGGTCTCCGCCGCGTTGCGGTGGTTGCGGACGCTGACCCCGGTGAGCGCCGGAAGGAACGACACCAGACCGGTGGCGATGCCGACCAGCAGCGCCTGGGCGTCACGGAACCACGCCACGAAGCCGATGGTGACCCCGACCGTGATCAGCAGCGTGGTCACCGGGATGCGCCGGGCCGCGGCCGGGGAGCCGTACAGCACCGCCGCGTACATCAGGTCCGTGTACATCAGCACGGTCGCCAGGTTCCCGGACGTGAACTGGTCCGCGACCAGCGCCAGCGTCCCGAGGACCAGGGCCGTCTGGGGGGCGCTGCGCCGGGCCAGTTCCAGGGCGGACATCGCGACGAGCGGGAGCAGGGAGACCCAGTCCGCGGCGAAGAGGCGCCCGTTCTGCATATGCAGACCGAGCAGCCACAGGACCGCTCCGCCGAGCAGCCCGGCGACCGCGATCAGCGCGTCGTCGCGGTGGGGGCGGGTCAGTGGGAGCACCCGTCCATCCAACACGCCCCCGCCGCATCGGAGCGTCCTCGGCGAGGCCGATCCGCGACTACATCGAAGGATGCAGTGCGCTTTCGTCACCGGGGCCGATGAACCGGCCCGGTGCGGCGGCCACGCTGGAAGGGACCGAAAGGAAGCGGAACGTGATCGTCACACTGATCGTCCTCTGCGAGATCGCCTTCTGGGTGCTGCTGGCCCTCGGACTCACGCTGCGCTACGTGGCGAAGAAGCCCCGGCTCGGCGCGGCCGTCCTGCTGTGCGAGCCGGTGCTGGAACTCGTCCTGCTGGTGGTGACGGCCATCGATCTGAAGAACGGCGCGGCCCCGGACTGGAAGCACGGACTGGCCGCGGTCTACATCGGCTTCACCGTCGGCCTCGGCCACTCCACCATCCAGTGGGTCGACGCCCGCTTCGCCCACCGCTTCGCCGGCGGCCCGCCCCCGGTGAAGCCCCCGAAGTACGGCCGGGCGCGGGCGGTGCACGAGTGGAAGGTCGCCGCACGGTGGAGCGTGGCGGCCGTGACCGCCCTGGCGCTCCTCCAGGCGGCGGTCTGGTACGTCGGCGGGGACGGCGACATCAGCTCGCTGCGGTCCTGGCAGAGCAGGATGCTCTTCGTCCTCGGCCTCAACCTGGTGATCGCCCTCAGCTACACGCTGTTCCCGAAGCAGGCCCCGCGCGGCGGGGCGGGGAGCCGGCGGGACGCCGCCGAGAAGGCGGACGGCCCGCCCGCGCGGTGAGCGCCCCGGTTCAGCGTTCGCCGCCCGGCACCCACAGCACGTCCCCGACCTCCTTGTTCGCCACCCGGGCCAGGATGAACAGCAGGTCCGAGAGCCGGTTGAGGTAGGTCGCGGTCAGCGGGTTCATCACCTCGCCGTGCACCTCGAACGCGGCCCAGGTGGAGCGCTCGGCGCGCCGGACCACCGTGCACGCCTGGTGCAGCAGCGCGGCGCCGGGGGTGCCGCCCGGGAGGATGAAGCTGCGGAGCTTCTCCACCTGCTCCAGATAGTGGTCGCAGTCCGCCTCCAGCCGGTCGACGTAGTGCTGCTCGACCCGCAGCGGCGGGTACTTCGGCTCCTCGACGACCGGGGTCGACAGGTCGGCGCCCACGTCGAAGAGGTCGTTCTGCACCCGGACGAGGACCCTCACCACGTCGTCCGGGAGCTGTCCCAGTGCGAGGGCCGTCCCGAGGACGGCGTTGGCCTCGTTGGCGTCGGCGTACGCGGAGATCCGCAGATCGGTCTTGGCGGTCCGGCTCATGTCGCCGAGGGCGGTGGTGCCCGTGTCGCCGGTGCGGGTGTAGATACGTGTCAGATTGACCATGCCGTCACCTTAGTTACGCCCCCGCCCTCCGGAAGACGGCTGTGCCCACCGTCACGGCCAGGGCGGTGAATCCGAGGGCGACGAGCCCCCCGTACAGCATGTGCGTCGTGGCGTACGCGCCCACGTACGCGTCCCGCACCGCGTCCACCAGGTAGCGCAGCGGGGTGAGGTGCGAGAGGACGTCGAGCCAGCCGGGGCCGAGCGTCATCGGGAGCATCAGCCCGGACAGCAGCATGGCGGGCATGGTCACGGCGTTGACCACCGGGCCGAACTCCTGCGGGCCGGCGACCCGCAGGGCCAGGGTGTACGAGAGCGAGGCCAGCGAGACGGCGAGCAGTGCGACGAACACGAAGCCGATCAGGATGCCGGGCAGCGGCGCGCGCAGGCCCATGAGGACGGCGGCGAGCACCAGCAGCACGGCCTGGAAGACGAACAGCAGCGCGTCGCGCAGCACCCGTCCCAGCAGCAGCGCGGCCCGGCTGACGGGGGTGACCCGCATCCGTTCGACGACCCCGGTCGACGCGTCGATGATGAGCGCGAAACCGGCGAAGGAGGCGCCGAACAGGGCGAGCTGGAGCAGCAGTCCGGGCACCAGCACCTGCCAGGAGTCGCCCCGGCCGCCGAGCGGCAGCCCGGTGAGCAGCGGGCCGAAGAGGAGCAGGTAGAGCAGCGGCATCAGGATGCCGAAGAGGATCTGGAACTTCGAGCGCAGGGTCTGGCGGGCGTAGCGCCCGAAGACGAGCGCGGTGTCGTGGAGCAGCATCGGACTCGATCCCTAGACGGTGGCGGGCGTGGTGTCGGCGGGGGCGGGGGAGCGGCCGGTGACGGCGAGGAACGCGTCCTGGAGCGAGGCGGTGGCGGAGCCCGCGTACCGCTCCTTCAGCGCGGCCGGGGTGCCCTCGGCCGCGATCTCCCCGTGGTCGACGACGACCACCCGGTCCGCGAGCGCGTCCGCCTCGTCGAGGTAGTGCGTGGTGAGCACGACGGTGGTGCCCGCGTCCGCGCGCAGCCGGCGGACCAGCTCCCACAGATCGGCGCGGCTGCCCGGGTCCAGTCCGGTCGTCGGCTCGTCGAGGAAGAGCACGGCCGGGCGGTGGGTGAGCCCCATGGCGATGTCCAGCCGGCGCCGCTGGCCCCCGGAGAGGGTGACGGCCTTCCGGTCGAGGAGTCCGGTCAGATCCAGCTCCCCGGCCAGCTCCCGGGCCCTGGCCTCGGCGGCGGTCCGGGACAGCCGGTAGAGCCGGCCCTGGGTCACCAGTTCCTCGCGGACCGAGAGATACGGGTCGACCCCGCCCGACTGGGCGACGAGACCGCAGACCCGGCGCACCCCGGCGGGGTCGGTGACCAGGTCGTGCCCGGCCACCGTGGCGGCGCCGCCGGTCGGGGCGAGCAGCGTGGTGAGCATCCGCAGGGTGGTCGTCTTGCCCGCCCCGTTGGGGCCGAGGAGGCCGACGATCTCGCCGGCCCCGACCGTCAGGTCGAGCGAGCGCACGGCGTCCACCGGGCCCGCCTTGGTGGTGAAGGTCCGGGCGAGCCCGGCCGTACTGATGATTGCCATGGCGACCACAAAAACAGAGTCACTGAAAAATTGCAATGACACCAAAAATTCAGCGGCTCCAGTACGGGCCTACGATGAGGGCATGAGCGAGGGACTGCGGGAGCGCAAGAAGCGGCAGACCAGGCAGCACCTCTCGGACGTGGCCAGCGGCCTCTTCCTGGAGCGCGGTTTCGACGCCGTCACGATCGCCGAGATCGCGCACGCCGCCGACGTCTCGGTGAACACCGTCTACAACTACTTCCCGACCAAGGAGGACCTCTTCCTCGACCGGAGCCGCAGCCTCGTCGACCGGCTCTCGCGGTACGTCCGGGGCCGGGACAAGGGGGAGTCGGCGGCCGACGCCGTTCTGCGCGAACTGCGCGACCAGGTCGAGAGCGTCTCGCCCACCGTCGGACTGATGGAGGGCTACAAGCGCTTCATCGAGGTCATCGAGGGCGCCGACGGCCTCAAGGCCCGGCTCTGGCGCGTCCAGCAGGAGGCCCTGGAGCATCTGGAGGCCACGCTCCTGGAGGAGTCCGGTGCCGGGCCCGGCGACCGCACCCCGGTCCTGGTCGCCGGCCAGCTCGCCTGGGTGCACGGCACGCTGATGGCGTACATCGGACGCGAGATGGTGTCCGGCCGCCGGGCCGCCGAGGTCTCCCGGGACGCCCTCGTCCTCCTCGACGACATCGAGGAGCTGCTCGGCGAACAGGTGCTCAACTACGCCCGGCGCGCCGCCGAATGACGGCTCCCGGTGTGATGTCCGTCATTTGAGACGTGACGCGCATCTCTTCACCGCCCCTGCACCCCTCACGGGTACTAACCTCCGCCGGAGAGCAAGGACGAAGAACCGTCGCAGAAGAAGCAGAGGGGTGCCAACGTGGCCAGGAAGCTCGCCGTCATCGGCGCCGGACTCATGGGGTCCGGTATCGCACAGGTCTCCGCCCAGGCGGGCTGGGACGTCGTGCTGCGCGATGTCACCGACGCGGCCCTGACCCGCGGCCGTGACGGCATCAAGGCCTCGTACGACAAGTTCGTCTCCAAGGGCAGGCTCGACGCCGCCGACGCCGAGGCCGCCCTCGGCCGCATCACCACCACCACGGACCTCGACGCGGTCGCCGACGCCGATGTCGTCGTCGAGGCGGTCTTCGAGAAGCTGGAGGTCAAGCACGAGATCTTCCGCTCCCTGGACAAGATCGTCCGGGACGACACCGTGCTCGCCTCCAACACCTCCGCCATCCCGATCACCAAGATCGCCGCGGTCACCGAGCGCCCGGAACGCGTCGTCGGTGTGCACTTCTTCTCGCCGGTCCCGATGATGCAGCTCTGCGAACTGGTCCGCGGCTACAAGACCAGCGACGAAACCCTCGCCACCGCACGGGAGTTCGCGGAGTCCGTCGGCAAGACCTGCATCGTGGTCAACCGCGACGTGGCCGGCTTCGTCACCACCCGGCTGATCTCGGCGCTCGTCGTCGAGGCCGCCAAGCTGTACGAGTCGGGCGTCGCCTCCGCCGAGGACATCGACATCGCCTGCAAGCTCGGTTTCGGCCACGCCATGGGACCGCTCGCGACCGCCGACCTGACCGGTGTCGACATCCTGCTGCACGCCACCGGCAACATCTACACCGAGTCCCAGGACGAGAAGTTCGCCGCCCCGGAGCTGATGCGCCGGATGGTGGATGCAGGTGACATCGGGCGCAAGAGCGGGCAGGGCTTTTACACCTACTGATCGTTTCCGGTCCCCGGTTGTCTGACGTGGCGTCGATTCCGCCGCCGCTCGGACCCGGGGACCCAGGGCGCTGCCGTCGGGCGGCACCCGCGGAACCGGTGGATCCGGCACGGATCCACCGCGGTCCCGGTCACCCCTCGGGGTGAATTCGGTATCGGTTCGCTTACAGACGGCAACTTCACCGTCTCTGCCGCAGTCAGTGGGGGAGAGACAGTTTCAGACACACCGGCCATGCCACGGAGCATTCCAGGGGAGCGCATATGCACATCAGGGGCGACCACGCCGAGCTCGCCGTCGGGGGCCGCCTCGATGTCCGCAGCGCGGCGGACGCCCGTACGGTCCTGCACTCGGCCCTCGACGACGGCGTCGGCGATCTGGTGCTCGACCTGACCGAGCTGGACTCGTGGGACGCCACCGGACTCGGCGTCATCATGGGCGCGCACCGCCGCGCCGGACGGGCCGGGCGCAGACTCGTGCTCCGCGGCGTGCCTCCGCAGATGCAACGCCTTCTCGTCGCCACCCGGCTGCACCGGATCCTGGCCATCGAGGGCGGAATCGCCGCGGAGTCCCTGCCGCGCGTCTGACGTCACCCGCCCTGCTCGGGACGCGGACGGAATCCACACAATCCTCACCGGACCGTGATCTGCGGTGCGGCGCGGCACCCCGGGTGTTCGTAGATACTGTGCGAAGGTTTAGGGTTCGGCCGTCTGCCGATTGACGGACCCACCTGGCGGACACCGGACCGAGAGCGACAGCTTGGGCGTGTGAGGCCGGGAGGGGCACCCGTTCTCGACGCGTCTATGGGGGCTTTGGCGATGGACCCGACACACCGCGGGCCGGAGGAGTACGGCCACGAAGGCAGCGGATTTCCCGAGGAGACCGGCCGGCGCCGTCCCCCGCGCGATCCACTCACTCCGGATTTCGGTCAGCAAACACCGCAACAGGTACGTGTGGTCCCGCTGATATCCGGCGACCTCCTCCTCACCGTGAACCCGGTGGACGGCAGCGAGGTCGAACCCTGCCCGCCCGGCGAGCAGCCCGCGGCCCCCGTCCGCCGCACCCCCGCCGAGCGCGCCGACCGCGAGCGCGGCACCGCACCCCCCGTGCCGCCCGGCCCGCCCGCCCTCCAGCTCCCCCTCCTCCAGCGCGAGGACGAGCGCGAACGGCTGACCCGGCTGCTGGCCCGGGGCCGCTCCGTACGCCTCACCGGACCGGCCGGATCCGGCCGCACCACGCTCCTGGACGCCGTCGCCGCCGACTGCGCCGGCTTCGCCCCGGACGGCGTCGTCCGGCTCAACGGCCACCGGCGCAACGTCACCGATCTGCTGTACGGCCTCTTCGACGCGGTCCACGACGCCCCGCTGCACCGCCCGGACCGCGAGCTGCTGCACGAGAAGCTGCGCACCACCGGTGCCGTGGTCGTCCTGGACGACCTGGAGTTCGGCGGCGCCGCCCTCGACGAACTGCTCGACGCCACGCCCGAGTGCGCCTTCCTGCTCGCCGCGACGCCCGACGTCCAGGCCCCCGGCCCCGAGTGCCACCTCGAAGAGGTCTTCCTCCCCGGCCTGGACCGCGCCCACGCGGTCGAACTCCTGGAGACGGTCGTCGAACGCCGGCTCACCGAGGAGGAGAAGAACTGGGCCGGCGACCTCTGGTTCGAGTCCGAGGGCCTGCCGCTGCGCTTCGTCCAGGCCGGCGCCCTGCTCCGCCAGCGCGATCTGCTGAGCCCCGACCCCACCGCGTACGACGAGTTCGGCTACCGCGACGGCGCTCCGGCCGAGGCACCCGCACCGGAGGCGGGCGCGGAGGAGGCCGCCGACGTACCGCTGCCCAGCCTCGGCGAGGGCGCGGCGCCCGCCGCGCTGCTCGGCTCCCGGCTGAGCGAGGCGGCGCGCCAGACGCTGCGGTTCGCCGTGGCGCTCGGCGGCGAGGTGCCGCACCAGGCCCATCTTCCGGCGCTCGTGGGGGACACCCACGCCGACGCCGCCCTCGGCGAACTGGCCGGCTGCGGACTGCTGTCCCCGGCCGGTCCCCGCTACCGGCTGGCCGCCGGGGTGCTAGCCCAGCTGGAGGCCGCCGGATACGGCGACGGGGCAGGCGAGCACGCCCGCACCATGGCCCAGCACTACGCCTGGTGGACCGGCCACCCCTCCGTCACCCCGGTCCGGGTGGTGGCCGAGTCCGACGCGATCCTCGCCTCGATGGCACAGCTGGTGCCCGGCGACGGCGCGGGGCAGACCAGCGTGGCCGTCCTGCTGGCCCGCAGCGCCTCGCCCGCCTTCGCGGCAGGGCTGCACTGGAGCGCCTGGGAGCGTGCGCTGCGGATCGGCCAGGAGGCCGCCCGGATCGCCGGAGAGGTCGCCGAGGAGGCGTACTTCCACCACGAGCTGGGTGTGCTCGCGCTCTGCACCGGCAACCCCGACCGGGCCAGGACCGAGCTGGAGACCTCCGTCAGCATGCGCGGGGCGCTGGCCGACAAGCCCGGTGCGGTCGCCGGGCGGCGGGCCCTCGCCCTGGTCGCGGACCGGTCCCGGGCCACGGCGTCCGGCGGCCTTCCGGTCACCGACGCGCCGGTGCCGTCCGGTCCGGGGGAGCCGTCGCCGCCGCGCGGTCTGCCGGCCGTCATCCCCGTCTCCGTACCGAAGCCGCTGTCGGAGGAGACCGCCGTCATCGCCCGGCAGACCGCGCCGAAGGGCGGCGAGCAGGCTCCGGCCGGCCGCTTCCCGCTGCTCGGCGGCGCCCGGCGCAATCTGGTCGCGGCCGGAGCGGGCGTTCTGCTCGCCGGGGTGCTCGGCACCGTGGTGACCCTCGGACTCACCTCGAACAGCGACCCGGCGGGTGACCCCGGTGCCTCGACCGAGCAGTCGGTCACCGACGGAGGCGACACCGAGGACGATCTGCCCGCCGACGAGACCACGGACGGCACCACCCCGTCGGCCAGGACCTCGGGTTCGGCCTCGGCCTCCACGACCCCCGGACCCTCCGGGAGCGCGTCGGCGTCCGCCCCCGGGGCCGGACCCTCCGCCACCGGGACGGCGTCGGCGTCGTCGCCGTCCTCGCCGGGGGAAAGCCCCTCGTCGCCGGGGCCCACGCCGTCGCACACGAAGTCCATGAGCCCGAAGCCGACGCCCAGCGGTGTCACGCCGTCGAGCTCACCGACGGACGAGAGCCCCGATCCGTCACCGTCCACGTCCACGGACGACCCGGACCCGGAGGAGCCGACGGCTCCCGACTCCTCGGACACCGCGGCCATCGGCCCGACCGGCCCCACGCCCGCGAGCCCCTCGACGACCTGAGCCCGTGGGAGCGCCCGTCGGGCGCCCCCACGGCCCGTCAGAACAGCCGGAGCTTGTCGTCCTCGATGCCGCGCAGCGCGTCGTAGTCGAGGACCACGCAGCCGATGCCCCGGTCCGCCGCCAGCACCCGGGCCTGGGGCTTGATCTCCTGGGCGGCGAAGATGCCCTTCACGGGGGCCAGATGCGGATCGCGGTTCAGCAGCTCCAGATAGCGGGTCAGCTGCTCCACACCGTCGATGTCGCCGCGCCGCTTGAGCTCGACGGCCACGGTCCGGCCGTCGGCGTCCCGGCAGAGGATGTCGACGGGGCCGATGGCGGTGAAGTACTCGCGGCGGATGAGGGTGTAGCCCTCGCCGAGCGTCTCGATCCGGTCCGCCAGCAGTTCCTGGAGGTGCGCCTCCACGCCGTCCTTGATCAGCCCGGGGTCCACGCCCAGCTCGTGCGACGAGTCGTGGAGGATCTCCTCCATCGTGATGATCAATTTTTCGCCCGCCTTGTTCACGACGGTCCAGGTGCCCTCGGCGTCGCCCGTCCCCTCCTTCAGGGTGCAGGGCGGGGACATCCAGTTGAGCGGTTTGTAGGCCCGGTCGTCGGCGTGGATCGACACGCTCCCGTCCGCCTTCACCAGGATCAGACGGGGAGCGGAGGGCAGGTGGGCCGTGAGCCGGCCCGCGTAGTCCACGGAGCAGCGGGCGATGACGAGACGCATGGTCGGCAACGCTACTCGACGACGGGTGCCCGGCGCGATTCACCCGTCTGACCCGCCCCGCCTGTTCGCACGTGACGCTTTCTGGCTTGCCCGCCTTTGAACCCCTTCGTTATTGGCCGGTTGTGTTCCCAATCTCCTGGTGCGGCCCGGACTGCGCCCTTACCGTGGATGCAGGAGGTCGCCGCGCGTGCACGCTGCGTCGTCGTCGCCCTCCGTCCCTGCCCGTAAGACCTCGGCGCACGGTCGGGGTCGCGAGAGGAGAACCCATGTCGCTCGACGTCTCACCGGCTCTGTTGGAACAGGCCGAGCGAGGCGAGGTCGACGAAGCCGACTTCGTCGACTGCGTCCGGACCTCCCTGCCCTACGCGTGGGAGATGATCAGCTCATTGGTGGCTCAGCTGAAGGTCGACGGCGGGGAGTTCGCCGACAACCAGACGCCGCCCCCCAATGAGCAGGCACGTGGTCAGCTGCTGCGCGCGCTCGCGAGTGATGCCATTCGCGGTGCGCTGCAGCGGCACTTCGGGGTGCGTCTGGCATTCCAGAACTGCCACCGCGTCGCGGTGTTCCCGATGGACGCCTCGGTCGACGACCGACTGGCCAAATTCACCTCGGTGAGGGGTCAGTTGCTCAACCAGTCGCCCGAACTGCGGGACTGCTGACGGTCTGGCCGCCGCTCCGGGTCGCGGGAGGTGCGACTGGTCCGGGGCGGCGGCTCCCGTCGTCAAGGGGGAGCACCCGGTGCGGGTGGTTCATGCGAGGAGCGGCAGCACTTCGGTGCCCAGCCGCGCTACGTTCTCCTCCGTGGCCGCCAGATCCCCCGAACCCTCCACCAGGAGCGCGAAACGGGTGATGCCCGTGCGCTCCGCCGTGGCCGCCAGCCGGTCCGCCGCGAGCCGGGGCGGCCCCACCGGATGAAGACGGCAGAGCAGCTCCGTGTAGTCGACCGGATCGCGCATCACCCGGTGCCGGTGGTCGACCGTGACATGGGCGCCGAGCCCCTGCCGCAGCCAGCCCGGCATCGCCTTCACCAGGGTCTCGGTGGCGTCCTCGGCACGGTCCGCGATCTGCGCCACCCCCGCCGACACATGCCCCGCCGCCCGCACCCTCTCCGGGGAGTGCCCCGCCGCGAGCGCGCGGGACCGCCACAGCGCGACCATCTCCGCCTTCTCCTCGTCGCCGCAGTGCATCCCGAGGAGCATCGGCAGCCCCTGCTCGGCGGCGAGGCCCACGCTCCCGGGCGAGGTGCACGCGACGACCACCTCGGGCCCGCCCGCGCTCTCCCCGGTCTCCGGGTCCAGCAGCTCATCGGCCCGGGGGACGACCGCGACCTCGCGGAAGCCGTACCGCTCGCCGCGTCCGGCCACCCGCGTCCCGCGCAGCCAGTCGAGCAGCAGCCCCAGCGACTCCGGGAACTCCTTCTCGTACGCCGCCAGACCGCCGCCGAACACCTCCAGATCGACCCAGGGGCCGCCCCGGCCCACGCCCAGGGTGAAGCGGCCGCCGCTGGTGAGGTGGAGCAGCGCGGCCTGCTCGCCGAGCGCGACCGGATGGTGGTTGGGCAGCACGCTCACCGCCGTGCCCACCCGGATCCTGCGGGTGCGGCCCAGCAGGTGCGCCGCCAGCGTCACCGCGGACGGACAGACCCCGTACGGCACGAAGTGGTGCTCGGCCAGCCAGACCGAGTCGAGACCGGACTCCTCCGCGACCTCGGCGGACCGGATCGCGCGGTGCAGCGCTTCCCCCGGCCCCTGCCCGGGAAACTGGGCGGCCAGTACGAACGTTCCCACACGCATCGCCAATTACCTCCTTGCGGCCGACGCGGCTCTCCCCTACTGGCACCAACGCCTGACACGTGCCAAAGGCACGGTCCGCGGGGAAGTTGTTGCGATTTTCCGGTAACCGGCCCCGCCCGGGGCCGCCCGCCGGGCGGTGCGGGACGCCCGTCCCCACCGGATGGCCCTACGCTTGACGGGACCTGCCCAGCGCGATCTGTGAGGTGTTTTCCGTGTCCCCGCGCCGCAACCGCCCCCGAGGCGGCGAGAGTCCCAGCGACAGCTCCGGCGACGTGGGGGACCGGTACGGGGGCGGCGGACGCGCGGAGGAGTGGCAGGGCGAGCAGTGGTCGGTCCGCCCGGTCAGCGGGGCGAGCGCGATGGGCAAGCGCTACCGCTGCCCCGGCTGCGACCAGGAGATCCCCTCCGGCGTTCCGCATCTGGTGGCCTGGTCCGAGTACGGCGGCGTCGACGACCGCCGGCACTGGCACAAGGCCTGCTGGAACGCGAAGGACCGCCGCACCACACGGGTGCAGCGGTCCAGGAACGCCCCTCGGCACTGACCGGCCGGGCGGCCGCTCGGGTCAGACGTCGCGGTTGTTCATCGCCAGGAAGGCGCCGCCGAGCGCCACGGCCGTCACCCCGAGCATGATCCACAGCGGGTCCCAGCCGGACGGGCCGGAGGTGCTGACGGAGTTGTCGTAGAAGATGCTGAGCTGGTTGGGGATCGAGTACTCCAGCAGCCACTTCTGGAGCGAGGACAGCGACTCGGCGAACATGAAGATCGCCAGCACCAGCGGCAGCAGCACCACGCCGATCATGATCGTGATCGCCCCGGCCGAGTGCCGGATCAGTGCCCCGACGGCCAGCGAGAGCAGTCCCAGCGTCGCGATGTAGAGGCCGACGCCGACCGTGCTGCTCAGCCACTCCTTGCCGCTGGGCGCCCCTGCGTCCAGGATCGCGGTCTGGAGCAGTGCGACGATCGTCGTCATCACCGTCGTCAGCACGAAGGTGAGCAGGAAGAAGACGACCGCCTTCGCCGCGAGCACCCGGCCCCGGCTCGGGCACGCCGTCAGCGTCGTACGGATCATGCCCGTGCCGTACTCCGAGGCGATCGTCATCACGCCCAGCGTGATCACGCAGATGGAGCCCAGCAGCACCCCGAAGAAGCCCAGGCTGAGCACCGGGGTGCTGCCCATGTCCGAGTCGGAGGCGCTGACCGCGACGGCCGAGAGCACCCCGATGAGGAGCAGCAGCACGATCATCACGCCGAGCGTCCACATCGTGGACCGCACCGAGCGGATCTTGGTCCACTCGGAGGCGATCGCGTCGGCGAGGGTGGCCGGGCGCACCGGGATCGGCGAGGCGTAGAAACCGGTCTGCGGCCCCTGGGCGTACGGCTGCGGGGCGACGGGCTGCTGGGGCGCCTGCTGCGGGTACGCCGCCTGCGGCGTCGGCGGCGTGGACGGCGTGGTCATCGGGGGTCCTCGCTGGAGTCGCGCTTGGTCAGGTCTGCGGGGGCGGCGGCCGGGGGAGCCGCCGGCACCGGAGCGGCCGGCGCGGGCTGTGCCGGTGCCGCGGCGGGAGCGGGTGCCTGGGCCTGTACGGGGGCCGGGGCCGCCGGGGCCGCCGGGGCCTGGGCCGGGGGCTGTGCGGCGGGAGCGCCCGCGTACGGGTTCTGGCCGGGCGGCGGCGGGGCGTACCAGCCCTGCTGCGGCACGTCCGGAACGCTCGGCTGCGGCGGGGCGTACCCCGGGTGCTGCCCGTAGGCGCCCGGCGGCGGTGCCTGGAGGTGGGCCACCTGGTCCGCCGTCGAGCGGTAGTCCACGGCGCCCTGCGTCATCCGCATGTACGCCTCCTCCAGCGAGGCCTGGTGCGGCGAGAGCTCCCACAGCCGGACGTCCGCCTCATGGGCCAGATCGCTGATCCGGGGCAGCCGCAGACCGGTGACGCGCAGCGCCCCGTCCGGCTCCGGCATGACCTGGCCGCCCGCCTCCGTGAGGGTGGTGGTGAGCTTCTCCCGCTGCTCAGCGCCCTCGTCCGGGACCCGGACCCGGGCGAAGTCGGCCGAATTGGCCGAGATGAAGTCCTTGACGCTCATATCGGCCATGAGCTGGCCCCGGCCGATCACGATCAGATGGTCGGCCGTGAGGGCCATCTCGCTCATCAGATGGCTGGAGACGAAGACCGTGCGCCCCTCGGACGCCAGCATCTTCATCAGGTTCCTGACCCAGAGGATGCCCTCCGGGTCCAGACCGTTGACCGGCTCGTCGAAGAGCAGCACCTGCGGGTCGCCCAGCAGCGCCGCCGCGATGCCCAGACGCTGCCCCATGCCCAGCGAGAAGCCCTTGGACCGCTTCCGCGCGACCTGCTGGAGGCCGACGACCCCGAGCACCTCGTCGACCCGGGCGGCCGGGATGCCGGCCAGCTGGGCCAGCGAGAGGAGATGGTTGCGGGCGCTGCGGCCGCCGTGCACGGCCTTGGCGTCGAGCAGCGCGCCCACCTGGCGCGGCGCGTTCGGCAGATTGCGGAACTCGTGGCCGCCGATGGTCACCCGGCCCGCCGTCGGCCGGTCGAGGCCGAGGATCATCCGCATCGTCGTCGACTTGCCCGACCCGTTGGGACCGAGGAATCCGGTGACGGCGCCCGGCCGCACCTGGAAGGAAAGGTTGTACACGGCCGTCTTCGCGCCGTAGCGCTTGGTCAGGCCGACTGCCTCGATCATGCTCCAGCCCCATCGACTTATCTGTCGTCGGGGCACAGGCCGTCCGGCCGTACGCCCCCCGTATGAGTGAGGAGGATATCCACGCCTTTACGGTTCCGGCCAAGTCGGGCGCGCGGCGCGGCGGGGGCCGGGAACCGGTCCGCACCGGTCCCCGGCCCCGTCGTACCGCCTCTCAGGCGTCGCGCTTCTTCAGCACCAGATAGCCGCCGAGCACCGCGGCCACCACCCAGGCGACCATGATCAGCAGACCGGCCCACGGCCCGTACGGCGCCGGATCGCTGTCCATCGCGTCCGGAACCACCTGCATGATCTTGGAACCGGCCTGGTCGGGGAAGTACCGCGCGACCTCCTTCGCGCCCGGCACCGCCGACAGGATCTGCGAGACCAGGAAGAAGAACGGCATCAGGATGCCGAGCGACAGCATCGAGCTGCGCAGCATCGCCGCGACCCCCATGGAGAAGACCGCGATCAGCCCCATGTAGAGCCCGGCGCCGAAGACCGCCCGCAGGACGTTGTCCGCGCCGAGCGTCGTCTTGTGGTCGCCCAGCAGCGCCTGGCCCAGGAAGAACGAGACGAAGCTGGTCACCAGCCCCACCACCAGGGCCAGCACCCCGGCCACCAGGATCTTGCTGAAGAGGAAGGTCGCCCGCTGCGGCACGGCCGCCAGCGAGGTGCGGATCATGCCGGAGCTGTACTCGGTGCCGACGACCAGGACGCCGAACACCACCATCGCCAGCTGGCCGAGGATCATCCCCGAGAAGCTGACGAACGTGGGGTCGAACGTCGCCTTCTCCGCGTCGGAGAGGCCGTCGAACTGCGAGTTCATCACCGCGCACAGCGCCGCGCTCATCGCGACGGTGACGCCGAAGGCGCAGATCAGCGTCCAGGTCGTCGAGGAGACCGTACGGATCTTGGTCCATTCGGAGGTCAGGACCGCGGGAACCGAAGCCATCGCCGTCACACCCCCGTTCCGGTGCCGGGTCCGGACTGCCCCGGGGTCTCGCCCGGTGGCTGGTTCCAGGTGTCGCCCCAGTGCGGTCCGACGGGCGGCGGCTCGGCCCCCCGCTCGGAATGCGCGTGGTACTCCACCGAGTCCGCCGTCATCTGCATGAACGCCTCCTCCAGCGAGGCCCGCTGGGCGCTCAGCTCGTGCAGCACGATCTGGTGCCGGCCGGCCAGCTCACCCAGGGACTCCGTGGTGCCGCCGTCGATCTCCAGCGTGCCGTTCCCCGCCTCCACCGCGACGATGCCCTCCGCGTGCAGGACATCGCGCAACCGCTCCTGCTGGGGCGAGCGCAGGCGCACATAACTACGGGAGTTCTGATGGATGAAATCGGCCATCGAGGTGTCGGCGAGCAGCCGGCCCTGGCCGATCACGATCAGATGATCGGCGGTCAGCGCCATTTCGCTCATCAGATGGGAGGAGACGAAGATCGTCCGTCCTTCCGCGGCGAGCGCCTTCATCAGATTGCGGATCCAGTGAATTCCCTCGGGGTCCAGACCATTGACGGGTTCGTCGAACATCAGGATCTGGGGATCACCCAGCAATGCCGAGGCGATCCCCAGCCGCTGGCCCATACCGAGGGAGAAGCCCTTCGATTTGCGTTTCGCCACCGCCGTCAGCCCGACCGTGTCGAGGACTTCGGCCACCCGGCTCTCCGGGATCCGGTTGCTCTGGGCGAGGCAGAGCAGATTGTTGTACGCGCTGCGGCCGCCGTGCATCGACTTGGCGTCCAGCAGCGCGCCGATGTACTTGAGGGGTTCCGACAGCTCGTGGTAGTGCTTGCCGTCGATGCGGACCGATCCGCTGGTCGGGTTGTCGAGATCGAGCATCATCCGCATCGTGGTGGATTTGCCCGCCCCGTTGGGCCCCAGAAAGCCCGTCACCATCCCCGGTCTGATCCGGCACGTCAAGTGGTCGACGGCAACCTTGTTGCCGAAGCGCTTGGTAAGCCCATCGAGCTCGATCATGCGTTCACGCTAGAACGGCCGCGCGCCCGGCGCCACCACAAAGGCGGAACCGGGCGCGCGGACGAAACGGACCGATACGCTCCGGGCGTCAGCGGGTCTGCTGGGCCGGAACGCCGCGGGAGACGGGCTCCTCGTCGGCCGGGGTGCCGGCCGCGGCCACGGCCGCACCGGTCAGCGTCGCCAGCATCTCGCGGACGTTGGTCAGCTGCGCGTTGATCGAGTCGCGGCGGTTGGTGAGCGCCGCCAGCTCGCGCTCCGATTCGCTGCGGATCCGGTCGGCCTTCGCGTTGGCGTCGGCGACGATGTCCTCGGCCTGGCGCTGGGCGGTCTCCACCGTCTGACGGGCACGGCGCTCGGCGTCGGTCCGCAGCTTCTCGGCCTCCAGCCGCAGCTGCTCGGCGCGGTGCTCGATCTCGGCCAGCCGCTTCTCCGCCTTGGCCTGACGGGACGCGAGGTCGCGCTCCGACTGGTCGCGGCGCTTGGCCAGGTTGGTCTCGAAGTCCGCGGCGGCCTGGGCGGCCTTGGCGCGGGTCTCCTCGAAGAGGGCGTCCGCCTCCTCGCGCTTCTGCGCCGCGTCCTTCTGCGCGTCCGCACGCAGCGCGGAGGCCTCACCCTGGGCCTTCTCGACGATGCGGACACCGTCGTCCTCGGCCTTCGCCTTGCGCTCGGAGGCGAAGGTCTCGGCGTCGTTGCGCACCTGCTGAGCGGCCGACTCGGCCAGCTCGCGGTGCTGCTCGGCGGCGCGACGGGCCTCCTCGCGCAGGTCCTTGGCCTCCTCCTCGGCCAGCCGGAGGATCTTCTCCACACGCGCGCCGAGACCCGCGTACGACGGCTCCGCGTCGTTCACCTGGGCCTGGGCGTTCTGCGTTTCGAGGTGAAGCTCCTCGATGCGCTTTTCCAGAGACGTGATGCGGGAGAGAGCACTATCACGGTCGGCTACGAGCTTGGTAATGCGGTCATCCACCTGACCGCGGTCGTAACCACGCCGCACGAGTTCGAAGCCGAAGGGGGAGGAAGGGTCACTCATGGGGTTCCTGTCGAAGTGAGACCGGTGAGGTGATAGAGGGAATCCTAGGGGCCAGGACGGCGTGTCATCGAGCAGATGCCCTTTTGATCTGGAGAATGACACCCCTTTTGAGTGGCTGGCCCCCGTAACCCTTGCCACTCGGAGGGCTGAACGTCCTTGCCGCACCACGTAAGACCGTCGGGAGACTACCCTTCCGACGGCTTGCCACTCGAACGAGTGCCCGCCGCGGCCGCCGTCTTGACGCCGCCCGGCGGACCGGCACCGGCGCCCTTACCGCCGGCCCCGGGTGTCTCGAAAGACTCCAACGCCTCCAGGACGTCCTGGACACGGGAGATCTCGGTGTTGATGTCCTCGCGCCGGCGCACCAGCACATCCAGCTCGCGCCGGCCCTCGTCCACCGTCCGCTTGGCCTCCGCCTCGGCGTCGGCCCGCAGCTTCTCGGCCTCGCGCACCAGGGTGGCCTTCTTCTGCTCGGCCTCCTTCAGCAGCGACTCGGCCCGCTTCACGGCGGCGATCCGGACCTTGCTGGCCTCGGAATTGGCGTCCGCGAGCAGCTCCTTGGCCTTCGCCGCGGCCTCCTCGCGCTGCTCGGTGGCCGCCTTCATCAGGTTGTCCACCCGCTCGCCGACCGCCTTGACCTGCTCGGCCGTCTCCCGCCGCGCCCGGTCGTGCAGCTCCTGGACCTCGGCGTCCGCCCGGGTCCGCAGCTCCTCGGCCCGCTCCCGGATCTGGGTCGCGTCCCGCCGCGCCCCGACCAGCAGCTCGTCCGCGTCCGCACGGGCCCGCTCCACCAGGGAGTTGCCCTCGACGGTCGCCTCCGAGGTGATCCGCACGGCCTCCTTGCGGGCCGCGCCGACCATCGTGTCGGCCTGCTCCTCGGCCTCCGTGGCGGCGCGCAGCGCCTCCTCCTGGGCCTTGCCGACCAGCTGGTCCGCCTGCTCGGCCGCGTCCGCCCGCCGCTTCGCGGCCGCCTCGCGCGCCTCGTCCAGCAGCCGGTCCGCCTCCGCACGGGCCTCGGCCCGCATCTGCTCGGCCGCGGTCTCGGCGTCGGCGCGCAGCCGCTCCGCCTCCTCGCGGGTCCGGGCCGCGTGCTCCTGCGCGGACCCGACGGTCGCCGCCGCCTCCGCCCGCACCCGCTCGGCCTCGCCGGCCGCCTCGTCGCCGAGCCGGGCCGCCTGCTGGGCCGCCTCGGTACGGAGCCGCTCGGACTCCGCGGTCGCCTCGGAGACCAGCAGATCGGCCTGGGCCGCGGCCTCGGTCCGCATCCGGTTGGCGTCCTCCCGGGCCTCCGCCCGGGACCGCGCCGCGTCCTGCTCGGCCGAGGCCAGCGCGTCGGACGCCTCGGTCCGCATCCGCTGGCTGTACTCGGCGGTGTCGGCGCGCACCCGCTCCGACTCCGTGATCGCGTCGGAGACGGTCCGCTCGGCCATCGCCTTCGCGGCCTCGGTCTCCTCCTGCGCCACCCGCCGGATCCGGGCCGCGTCCTCGCCGGCCCGCTCCCGCTCCTCGTACGCGTCCGAGCGGACCCGGTCCGCCTCCTCCTGCGCCTCCGCCTTCGTCCGCTCCGCGACGTGCTCGGCTGCCGACCGCAGCCCGGCGATCTCCGCCTCGGCCTGCTCCTGGAGCCCGCTCACGGTATCGCGCACCTGCTGGGCGGTCTGCTCGGCGGCGGCGACCATCTCGGTGGCCCGCGCGTCCGCCTCCTCGACCAGGCGCTGCGCCTCGGCCTGGGCCTCCTCGACCCGCTTGCGGGCGGAGGCCAGCAGCTCCTCGCTCTGCTCCCGGGCCCGCTCGCGCTCCTGGCCGGCCTCGGTACGGGCCGCGTCCAGCGTCTCCTCGGCCTCCCGGCGGCGCCGGTTCGCCTCCTCCTGGGCGGCGGCCAGGGCCTCGGCGGCCTCCGTGCCCACCCGCTCGGCGGCGGCGGCCGCCTCCGACCGCACCCGGTCGGCGCTCTCCTGCGCCTCCGTCTTCAGCCGCTCCGCCTCGGTGGCGGCCTCGGTCCGCAGCCGTACGGCGACGGCCTCGCCCTCCGCACGCGACTGCGAGGCATCGGCGGCGGCCTCGTCGCGCAGCCGCTGGGCCTCGGCCTCCGCCTGCTCCTGGAGGGTGCGCAGCCGCTCGGCGGCCTCGGTGCGCAGCCGCTCGGCCTCCTCGGCGGTCTCCCGCCGGATCCGCTCCGCGTCGTCACGGGCCTCGCCCAGCGCCTGCTCGGCCGAGGCGACCCGGGTCTCGGCCTCGGTGTGCAGCCGGGTCAGCTCCTCGGCGGCCTCCGCCTGCCGGGCCGCGACCGTCCGCTCGGTCTCCTCGCGCAGCCGCTCCGCGGCCTCCTCGGCCGCGGCCGTCACCGACCCCGCCAGCTCCTCGGCCTCGCCGCGCAGCTGGTCCGCCTCGGCGCGGGCCCGCTCCAGGACCTCGTCCGCCTGCTTCTTCAGCGCCGCCGCGCGCTCGGCCGCCTCGCCCCGGAGCCGCTCACTGTCGGTGTTCGCGGTGGAGCGGACCTCCTCGGCGTCGGCCTTGGCCTTGGCCAGCAGCTCCTCGGCGGTCTTCGCGCCCTCCTCGATCTGCTGGAGGGCCTCGCGCCGGGCCTCGCCGCGGATCCGCTCGCCCTCGGCGACCGCCTCGGAACGCAGCTGCTCGGCCTCGCCGCGCAGCCGGCGGGCCTCCTCCTGGAGCTCGACCGTCTTGGCCCGGTACTCCTTGGTGTCGTCCTTGGCCGCGCCCTTGAGCTGGTCGGCCTGCTCGGCGGCCTCGCCGCGCAGCCGGTCCGCCTCGGCCTCCGCCTCGCGGCGGATCCGCTCGGCCTCCTCGCCCGCGGTCCGGGTGGTGGACCGGGCGTCCTCGGAGGCCTTGGACAGCACCTCCTCGGCGGCGCGGGCCGCCTTGGCGAGCTGGGCCGCCGCGTCCTCGGCCGCCGCGGTGCGCGCGGAGTCCGCCGCCTCGGAGCGGATCCGCTCCGACTCGGCGCGGGCGTCGGCGAGCGCCTGCTCGGCCTCCGACCTGAGGGTCTCGGCCTCCTTGGTGGCCTCGCCGACCAGCCGGGCGATCTCCGACTTGGCCGTACGGGTGCGCTGCTCGTTCTGCGACTCGGCGCCGGCCAGCCGCTTGACCGCGGCCTCCTTCGCCTCGTTCAGCACCTTCTCGGCCTCGACGCGCGCCTCGCGCAGCTGCGTCTCGGCCTCCTGCACCCGCTGCTCGGCGGCCCGGTTCAGCTCCGCGGTCCGCTGCCGGGTCTGCTCGGTCTCGGCCGTCGTCGAGGAGCGCAGCTGCTCGGCGTGGGTGGTGGCCTCCTGGGCCTGGGTCGACGCGGCGCCCAGCATCCGCTCGGCGTCCTTGCGGGCGCGGAGGAGGATCGCCTCGGCCTCGGTCCGGGCGGCCTCCGCCTCGGTGCCGACCCGCTGTCGCGTCTCCTCGGCCACCCGCGCGGCCTCGGCCCTGGCGGTGGCCAGCGCCTGTTCGGCCTCGGCGCGTGACTCCTCCAGGAGCCGGCGGGCCTGCGATTCGGTGCGGGCGCGCAACTGCTCGGCCCAGGCCACGTTCTCGTTGACGTGCGACTCGACGGTCCGGCGGCGCTCGGCCAGCTCCTGGTCGAGCTGCTGGCGCCGCTGCACGGCCTCGTTGTGCAGTTCGGCCTGGAGCCGCGCCTGGTGCTCGGCGTGCTCCTGGAGGATCCGCTGCGTCTGGGCACGGGCGTCGCGCAGCTCGCGCTCGGCGTCGTTGCGCAGCTGGTCGGCCTGGATCTGGGCGTTGCGGAGCATCTGCTCCGCCTGGTAGCCGATGTCCGCGCCGTCGTACGCGGGACGGGACGCCAGACTGCGCCGCGCCTCGTGCAGCTTGGCGCGCAAGACCTCGACCTGATAGCCGAGGTCCTCGGCGTGCTGGACGGCCTTCTCCCGGTCGGTCTTCAGCCGGTCCATCTCGGCCTCGAACCGCGAGAGATGGTCGTCTTCAGCCCGGTGGCTCTCCTGGCGTTCGTAGCCCCGCACTGCGCGGTCCCATCCGTCCCCTGGTCGCAAACTCCAAACGAGTACCGTTCGCCGGCGAACGGTCCCCCGGGGAATGGTGACAGATCAACGGCTGGGGACGCGGCGCGGCCCCGACCCGGCCCCGGCCCGGAACGGCCCACTCTACCGGGCCGGGTCTGCCCCGGGTCAGTGCTCCTTCCGGGACGTGACCAGTTCGGTGAGCACCCCGTGGCAGTCCTTGGGGTGCAGGAACGTGATCCGCGATCCCATCGAACCCGTCCTGGGCTCGTCGTACAACACCCTGACGCCCTTTTCCCGGATGTCCGCGGCATCGGCGTCCACGTCCGCGGTGCCGAAGGCGATGTGGTGCACGCCTTCCCCGTTCTTGGCCAGCCATTTGCCCACGGCGGAGTCGTCGCGGGTCGGTTCCAGGAGCTGGAGGTACGAGGCGCCGCCGTCGGACGTATCGTTGATCTTGAGCATGGCCTCCCGGACGCCCTGCTCCTCGTTGGTCTCGGAATGGAAGACCTCGAACCCGTAGGTCGAGCGGTAGAACTCGACGGTGGCGTCGAGGTCGAAACAGGCGATCCCGATGTGGTCGATTCGCGTCAGCATGGATCCAGTGCAGCGCCCGCCGGATGGTTACGCAACGTGCGCGCGATCACACCCGTAGCCGGATGACGCGTCGGGTACCGCTCAGTACATTCGAGTAAACCCTCGTTCACCACCACATCAAGGGGCTGTGCCGCATGTCAGGAACGACCGGTACCACGTCCGTGATCGTCGCGGGCGCCCGTACGCCCATGGGCCGCCTTCTGGGCTCCCTCAAGAGTTTCTCCGGCGCGGACCTCGGCGGCATCGCCATCAAGGCCGCGCTGGACCGGGCCGGCATCGGCGGCGACCAGGTCGAGTACGTGATCATGGGCCAGGTGCTCCAGGCCGGCGCGGGCCAGATCCCGGCCCGCCAGGCGGCCGTCAAGGCCGGCATCCCCATGAACGTCCCGGCGCTCACCGTCAACAAGGTCTGCCTCTCCGGGCTCGACGCCATCGCCCTGGCCGACCAGCTGATCCGCGCCGGTGAGTTCGACGTCGTCGTGGCCGGCGGCCAGGAGTCCATGACGAACGCCCCGCACCTGCTCCCCAAGTCCCGCGAGGGCCACAAGTACGGCGCGATCGAGATGCTCGACTCGATGGCGTACGACGGTCTGACCGACGCCTACGAGAACATCCCGATGGGCGAGTCCACCGAGAAGCACAACACCCGCCTCGGCCTGGACCGCGCCGCCCAGGACGAGATCGGCGCCCTCTCCCACCAGCGCGCCGCCGCCGCCCAGAAGAACGGTCTCTTCGAGGCCGAGATCACCCCGGTCGAGATCCCGCAGCGCAAGGGCGACCCGGTCCTCTTCTCCAAGGACGAGGGCATCCGCGCCGAGACGACCGTCGAATCCCTCGGCAAGCTGCGCCCGGCCTTCGCCAAGGACGGCACGATCACCGCCGGTACCTCCTCGCAGATCTCCGACGGCGCCGCCGCCGTCGTCGTCATGAGCAAGGCCAAGGCCCAGGAGCTGGGCCTGGACTGGATCGCCGAGATCGGCGCCCACGGCAATGTGGCCGGGCCGGACAACTCGCTCCAGTCGCAGCCCTCCAACGCCATTCGCCACGCCCTGAAGAAGGAGGGCATCGGCGTCGAGGACCTGGACCTCATCGAGATCAACGAGGCCTTCGCCGCGGTCGCCGTCCAGTCCATGAAGGACCTCGGTGTCACCCCGGACAAGGTGAACGTCAACGGCGGCGCGATCGCGCTCGGCCACCCGATCGGCATGTCCGGCGCCCGGGTCGTCCTGCACCTGGCGCTGGAGCTCAAGCGGCGCGGCGGCGGCACCGGCGCCGCGGCCCTGTGCGGCGGCGGCGGCCAGGGCGACGCGCTGATCATCCGCGTGCCGGGCAAGTAGCACACGCGGGACACGGAGAGCGGCGAGGAAACGGAGCGGTCATGGTGGACGTCCCCACACTGGTGGAGCAGGCCCGTGCGGGCGGGCCGCGGGCGGTGGCCCGGCTGATCTCCCTGGTGGAGGGGGCGTCACCGCATCTGCGCGAGGTGATGGCGGCCCTGGCGCCGCTGGCCGGCGGGGCGTACGTCGTCGGCCTGACCGGATCACCGGGCGTCGGCAAGTCGACCTCGACCTCGGCGCTCGTCTCCGCCTACCGGCGGCAGGGCAAGCGGGTCGCCGTGCTCGCCGTCGACCCCTCGTCGCCGTTCTCCGGCGGCGCGCTGCTCGGGGACCGGGTCCGGATGTCGGACCACGCCTCCGACCCCGGCGTCTACATCCGCTCCATGGCCACCCGCGGCCATCTGGGCGGGCTCGCCTGGGCGGCCCCACAGGCCGTGCGGGTGCTGGACGCCGCCGGTTTCGACGTGATCCTGGTGGAGACCGTCGGCGTCGGCCAGTCGGAGGTGGAGATCGCCTCCCAGGCCGACACCTCCGTGGTGCTGCTCGCCCCGGGCATGGGCGACGGCATCCAGGCGGCCAAGGCCGGGATCCTGGAGATCGGCGACGTGTACGTGGTGAACAAGGCCGACCGGGACGGCGCGGACGCCACCGCCCGCGAGCTCAACCACATGCTGGGCCTCGGGGAGTCCCGGGGGCCCGGCGACTGGCGCCCGCCGATCGTGAAGACGGTCGCGGCGCGCGGCGAGGGCGTCGACGAGGTCGTCGAGGCCCTGGAGAAGCACCGGGCGTGGATGGAGGAGCACGGCGTCCTCGCCGAGCGGCGCACCGCCCGCGCCGCCCGCGAGGTCGAGACGATCGCCGTCACCCGGCTCCGCGAACGCATCGGCGACCTGCACGGCGACCGCCGCCTCGACGCTCTCGCGGAGCGCATCGTGACCGGCCGCCTCGACCCGTACGCGGCGGCGGACGAACTGGTGGCGGGCCTCACCGGCGAGGTCTGACCGGCCCCGGTGTCCGGCGCGGCGTGCGGGCCGCGCCGGACACCGGGAACCGCCGGGGCGTGCGGCCCCGGCGGTCCGTGCGCGGTGTGCCCCGTGCCGGGCGACCGCGCCCCGGCTCAGTCGTCGTCGCCCGCGTCGTCCCGGCCGTCGTGGTGCGCGCCCCGGTCGTCGTCCTTGCCGTCGTCCGAGTCCTTCCCGCGGTCGTCGCCGGAGCGGTGCTCCGCGGCCTTGCCCGTGCTCGTGTCCACCGTCACGTGGTGCCACGCCTTGTCGGTGCCGTAGACGTCGACGTCCCAGACGGGCCCGCCGTGCTCGTCCTCCAGTTCCACCTCCGTCACGGTGCCCGGCACCGCCTTCAGCGCGGCGGTGGCGGCCTCGGCCGCCGTGACGCGGGTGGCGGCGGGCGCGCCGGCGCGGGAGCCGTGGTCGCGGCCGCCGTCGTCCGCGAAGGCGACGGCGGTGGCGGTGCCGCCGGCGAGTACGGCGACGGCGACGGCGGCGACGGTGAACTTGCGCTTCATGAGGGTTCCTCCCCGTTCGGTCGGGTGTGGTGCGATGTGCGGTGACCTCAGCCTGCCGGGACGATGCTGAAGGCAGCCTGAAGCCGCCTGAAGCGTTCTTCAGCTTCGGTTTGGGACCCTGAGGCACATGCGCCTGTTGATCGTGGAGGACGAGAAGCGGCTGGCGAACTCCCTGGCCCGGGGGCTCACCGCCGAGGGGTTCGCCGTCGACGTCGTGCACGACGGGCCCGAGGGGCTGCGCCGGGCCGGTGAGGGCGGCTACGACCTGGTGGTCCTCGACATCATGCTGCCCGGGATGAACGGCTACCGGGTCTGCGCCGCCCTGCGCGCCGCCGGTCACGAGGTGCCCATCCTGATGCTGACCGCGAAGGACGGCGAGTACGACGAGGCGGAGGGGCTGGACACCGGCGCCGACGACTATCTGACCAAGCCCTTCAGCTATGTGGTGCTGGTCGCCCGGATCAGGGCGCTGCTGCGGCGCCGCGCCGGTTCCGCCTCCCCGGTGGTGGTGGCCGGCGCCCTGCGGGTGGACACCGCCGCCCGCCGGGTGCTGCTCGACGGGGACGAGATCGCCCTCACCGCCAAGGAGTTCGCCGTCCTGGAGCACCTGGTGCTGCGGGCCGGGCAGGTGGTCGGCAAGGCGGACATCCTGGAGCACGTCTGGGACTTCGCCTACGACGGCGACCCGAACATCGTCGAGGTGTACGTCAGCGCCCTGCGCCGCAAACTCGGCGCGGGCACCATCCGCACGGTGCGCGGCGCCGGTTACGTACTGGAGGCGCCATGAGGTCCGTACGTGCCAGGGCCGCCCTCGGGGCCACGGTGGTGGTCGCGTGCGCGCTCGCCGCCGCCGGGCTCGCCGTCCTCCTCGTGCTGCGCGCCAACCTCACCGACCAGGCGGGGCTCCAGGCCGAGGTGACCGCCCGCGAGGTCGCCGGACAGCTCGCCCTGGACGTGCCGTACGACCGGCTGGACGTCCGCGACGAGGAGGACCGCCCGGTCCAGGTGACCGACGAGGACGGCCGGGTGGTCGCCGTCTCCAAGAACCTGGAGGCGGTCTCGGGCACCGGCACCGACCGCGTCACCCCCGTCCCGGCGGCCTCCCCCTCCCCGTCCGCCACGGACGGCAACGGCGACGACTCCGCCGGCGCCGACCGCGACGACTCCGGCAGCGGCGACAGCGACGACGACGGCGACGACCGCCACGGCGACGGCGGCAGCGACGACGACGGTGCGACCGCGAGCGCCGATCCGGGCCGGGGCGAGGTCTCCACCGACGACCCGGACTTCGTCAACGGCACCGCCACCATCGACGGCGAGCGGGCCGACTACCGGTTCGCCACCGTCGAGGCCACCAACGGCGCCGGACGGACGCTGACGGTCCACGCGGGCGCCCCGCTCGCCGCCGAGCAGCGCGCCGTCGCCAGTGTGCGCGGCGCGATGCTGGCCGGGCTGCCCGTCGTGTTGCTGGTCGTCGCCGGGGTGACCTGGCTGGTGACCCGGCGGGCGCTGCGCCCGGTGGAGGGCATCCGGAGCGAGCTGGCCGCGATCACCGCCTCGCGGGACCTGAGCAGACGGGTGCCGGAGCCCGCCTCGCGCGACGAGGTCGCGCGCCTGGCCCGGACGACCAACGAGACCCTCACCGCGCTGGAGGACTCGGTCGAACGGCAGCGGCGCTTCGTCGCCGACGCCTCGCACGAACTGCGCAGCCCCATCGCCTCGTTGCGCACCCAGCTGGAGGTCGGGGCCGCCCATCCGGAGCTGCTGGACGTGCCGGGCGCGGTCGCCGACACCGTACGGCTCCAGGCGCTCGCCGCCGATCTGCTGCTGCTGGCGCGGCTGGACGCGGGGGAGCGGCCGGGCACCGCCCGGACCGATCTCGGCGCCCTGGTGCACGAGGAGGTCTCGCAGCGCACCGGCGACCGGATCCCGGTGGCGGTGTCCGTGCCGGAGGGCGGGGGCTTCGAGGTGACCGGTTCACGGGCGCAGCTGGCCCGGGTGCTCGGCAATCTGCTGGACAACGCGGAGCGGCACGCGCGGGGCTCGGTGGCCGTCGCGGTGCGCGCGGAGCGCGGCGGGGTGGCGGTCGAGGTCACCGACGACGGCGACGGGGTCCCGGAGACGGAACGGGAGCGGGTCTTCGCGCGCTTCGTACGGCTGGACGACGCCCGCACCCGGGACGAGGGCGGTGCGGGGCTGGGTCTGGCCATCGCCCGTGATGTGGCCGAGCGGCACGGCGGCCGGCTGACGGTGGCGGACGCGCGGGAGGGCGGCGCCCGGTTCACCCTGTGGCTGCCGGGCGCCGGCTGAGCGCGGGGCGGGGCGGCCGGTCGGACCCGCCGCCGCGCCCGTGCCCGGCACGGTCCGCGGGACGGGCCCGGGGGTCAGCCCCGGCCGCTCTTGCCGCGCAGATGCTCGGCGACCGGGGTGAGCGCGGCGTGCAGCTGGGCCAGCGCTTCGGGGGGCAGCAGGTCGATGAAGTGCTTGCGCACCGACGCCACATGGTGCGGCGCGACCTTGCGCATCGTCTCGGAGCCGGCCTCGGTGAGGACCGCGTAGAGTCCGCGCCGGTCGGACTCGCAGTTCTCGCGGCGCACCAGACCGGCGTTCTCCATGCGGGTGATCTGGTGCGAGAGCCGGCTCTTGGACTGGAGCGTGGCGCCGGCGAGATCGCTCATGCGCATGCGCTGCTCGTCCGACTCCGAGAGATTGACGAGGATCTCGTAGTCGTTGTAGGTCAGGCCGAACGGCTGGAGGTCCTTCTCCAGCTGGTGCGTCAGCAGCCTGCTGACGTCCAGGTGGGTGCGCCAGGCGCACTGCTCCGCGTCGCTCAGCCAGCGGGTGGCCGTCTCGGTCTCCATATATGGATTCTACCTAAGAAGTTGAAAGCCGGACGAAGTGGGGTGGAGTGACGCCCCGCACGTACGCGATGTCCCCTGCGTGCGAGGCGTCTGGGCGCAGGCGTTCGACGTCACACTCCGCAGACTACCGCTCACCAACCGAAGCGACGCTGGAGATCCCCCAGCTGACCGGGCATGCGGGGGGTGGAGCCGGGTTGACCCCCGCCCGGAACGCCCGCCTGCGGGGGCACCGCCCCCGTCGGCTGCTCGGCCATCAGCTGCTCGGTGGACTGGAGGAGCACCGTACCCGCGCCGACGAACTCGAACTGGTGCTCCTCGCCCGAGGTGCCCCCGATCCCGGTCATGGCCCGGACCCCGCCCAGCAGCCCCCGCATGTAGCCGTGGTCGTAGTGGTGGCAGGGCGAGGGACAGTCCGCCCAGCCGACCAGCGCCTGTGGATCCACCCGCAGCGGCGGCTCCATGAAGACCACCGGACCGTTGGACGCGGCGACGAACTTCCCCGTGCCGATCAGCGTCAGGAACCCCGGCACGATCGACTGCTTCAGCGCCAGCGTCGGCTGGTAGGCCAGCAGGTTCCCGGACCGGATCGTGAGGTTCCCGTCGTCCAGGTCGTAACTGTTCACATCGAAGGCCCGGTCCGCGAGCAGCATCTTCCCGCTGCCCTCGGCCACCACCCAGTCGCCCGCGTGCAGCGGTGAGTGGAAGCTCGTGCGCACCAGCCGCTCGAAGCGGCCGTGCCCGATGCCGTCGAACTCGATCCGCCCGTAGTAGGCGATCATCTTGCCCTTCTGCAGGAACCACTGGCTCCCCTTGAGCTCCACACAGAAGGTGTACGCGTTGACGTTGTCGTCCGACGGCAGCGTCATCGGGTCGAAGACCACGGGCGAACTCACAGCTTCTCCTCCGACGCCTGGACGTACACCGCACCGTTGCCGCTCAGCTCCAGCTGGAAGGCCTCGCCCGAGCCCCGCCCCACCATGTCGCGCCAGCCGAGCGCGGTGGAGAGCTTGTTGCGCACCTCGCCGTGGTGCGCCACGTACGCCTGGGGGTCCACATGGACCGGACGGCCCGGGGCGATCGGCAGTTCGATCACCCCGCCGTGCGCCATCACCGCCACCGCGCCGTGGCCCTTGAGCGTCGTGGTGAACAGCCCCTGTCCGGTGACCTGGCCGCGCACCATCCCCATCACCCCGCCCTGCGAGCCCATGAACATGGTGCCCTGCTGGAGCGTGCCGTCGAAGGCGAGCAGCCGGTCGGCCTCCACGTAGAGGGTGTCCCCGGACAGGGTGATCACCTGGATGTGGTGGCCGCCGTGGCCGAACATCACCGTGCCGCTTCCCTCGACGGTCATCAGCGGCGTCGCCTCGTTCGCCAGCCGGCGGCCGATCATCGACATCATCCCGCCCTGGCCGCCCTGGATGTTCGGGGTGAAGGAGACCTCGCCGCGGTAGGCCAGCATCGCCCCGCGCTGGCTGAACATCTTCTGGCCGGGGACCACCGTCGCCTCGACCATCTTCGAGTTGATCTCGCGGAACGGCATCAGACATCGCCCCCGACCGTGTTCCGCTCGCTGGGCTGGACGTACACCAGGCCCTCGCCCTCGAACCGGATCTGGAAGGACTCGCCGGAGCCCTCGCCCATCAGCGTCCGGAAGCTCACCCCGGACTGGAGGTGCTGACGCAGATCGCCCTGGTGGGCGATGTAGGCGCCCGGGTCGACGAAGAGCGGGTACTGCGCGGAGACCCGCAGCACCACCGCCGAGCCGTCCGACATGATCGCCGCCTGGCCCGTCCCCTCCAGGGTGGTGGTGAACAGCCCGTTGCCCGCCGCGCTGCCGCGCAGCCCGGTGAAGCTGGTGCCGGTGCGCAGCGAGGCGTCCACGCAGAGGAGGTTGCTCGCCTCCACGAACATCTTCTCGCCCCGCAGCTGCACGAGGTTGATCTCGCTCGCCCGGTCCGCGAAGTAGCAGGTGCCCTGGCCGGACACCTCCATCACGGTCATCTGCTCACCGGTGAGCCGGCGGGTGACCATGCCGCGCAGGCCCTCCCCGCCACCGGTCATCTTCTTGAACGTCATCCGGCCGTCGTACGCGACCATCGAGCCGTTCTTCGCCTTGACGGCGTCGCCGGTCAGATCGACGGCGAGCGTCTTGCTGCCTTGGAGTCGGAACATCGCCACCCGGCGAAGGTAGCGGCAGCGCCCGCCGCCGGAACAGGGCGAACGGCACGCTCCGGCCCCGTGAACCGCCCCTGATACGCATTCGGTACCGGATACGCATGGAACCCGGACGTATCCGGTACGGAACGCCCGCGCCCCGGGCCGCCCCCCGCCGCCGGGACACCGGAGCGCCGATGCCACAATGGGGGCCGCTTGTGCTCGCGTTCACAAGCAGTCACCGTCCTCCCACCGAAGGTGCCCCCGTGGACATCAAGACCGCCACCGCCCTGCACCGGCTGCGCCTCATCTCGATTCCCGAGGCGCTGTCCTTCCCGGCGCTGATCCTCTTCGGCTCGGTGCTCAGCCGGGTCTCCGACATCGACTTCCTGATGATGCCGCTCGGCATGCTGCACGGCGTCCTCTTCGTGATCTACGTCGTCCTGCTGCTGGACGTCTGGAACAAGACCAAGTGGCCGCTGAAGCGCGTCGCGTTCTTCTTCCTGCTCTGTGTGCTGCCCTTCGGCGGTCTGTACGGCGACAAGGTGCTCAAGCGCTACGAGGCCGACGGCGTGATCGCCGCCCGTGCCCGCCGGGAAGGCACGGTCAACGCGTGATCGTCGCCTTCTCCGTCAGCCCGCTGGGGGTCGGCGAGGACGTCGGCTCGTACGTCGCCGACGCGGTCCGCGTCGTCCGCGAGTCCGGGCTGCCCAACCGCACCGACGCGATGTTCACCTCGATCGAGGGGGAGTGGGACGAGGTGATGGACGTCGTCAAGCGCGCCGTCGCCGCCGTCGAGGCCCGTGCCGGACGCGTCTCCCTGGTGCTCAAGGCCGATATCCGCCCCGGGGTCACCGACGGACTGACCTCCAAGGTCGAGACGGTCGAGCGCTACCTGGCGCAGTGACCCCCGCCCGCACCGCGAGCCCCCGCCCCCGTGGCGGGGGCTCGCGTCATTGCGGGGCGGCCAGCGCGATGCCGAGCGGGGTGCGTTCGTAAAGCACCTGGTGGCCGTAGCGCCGCGAGGTCAGCAGCCCGGCCGCCCGCAGCACCGACAGATGCGCCGACACGGACGAGGGGGCGAGGCCCAGCCGGTGCGCGAGCGCGCTCGTCCCGGCCGGTTCGTCCAGCGCGCACAGCACATCGGCCCTGGCCCGGCCGAGCAGCCGGGCGAGGGTGTCGGGGGTCGTGGTGCCCGGGTCCGTCCACAGGCCGCCGATCCCGCGCGCGGGATAGATCACGGCGGGCGGCCAGGGCGGCTCGTAGCCGCTGACCACGTCCGGCCAGGCGAACACGCTCGGGACCAGCACGAGCCCCTGTCCGCCCAGGACCCGGGAATGCCGGCCCCGCATCCCCTTCAGCGTCAGCGTGGAGTCCGTCCAGGTGAGCTGCGGGCTCAACTCCCCGAGAAGACGTGCGAATCCCACCTCGGCCAGCCGGCGCGAGTGGTACGCGACATCGGCCTCCAGCAGGGCGCGCAGCCTCGGCCAGTCCGGTTCGACCAGCGTCCGCCACGCCAGGTCGAGCAGATCGGCCAGCTCCCGCAGCGTCCGCGCCGGATCGGCGAGCAGCGCCCGTCCGGCGGGGGAGTCCAGGGCGCCCGGCTGATCGGCCAGCGTCAGCTCCAGATCCTTGGCCACCAGCTCCGGACCCGTGGCGCGGACGGCCGCGATCTCGGCCTCGAACGTGGCGTACGGCCCCGTCGGGGGCGGGCAGAGGAAGTCCGGATTGTGCCCCCCGTCCGTCATCAGCGACCAGAGCGGCCGCAGATCGAGCCCCGAGGCCGCGTCCTTGATCCGCCGCAGCCAGGGCTGGTGGTACCCGTGCCGCTGCGGGCGCAGCAGCGTCCGCACGGCGGCCTGGGTCTCCCAGAGCGGGGAGAGCGCGAACCGGCAGCGCAGCAGGTCGTTCTCGTCGAGATGGAGATGGAACGGCATGGGTGGCCTCACGAAGATTCGGCGTCAGCCGAAAGTCTACGGAGCGGGGTGCCCGCTCCTCCAAGCTGCCGCCATGCCGAGCGACCACTCCTCTCCCGCGGACACCCCGTCCGCCCCCCGCGGCTACCGCGCGGTCTTCGCCGTACGCGAGTTCCGCGCGGTCTTCGCCGCCCATCTGCTCTCCCTGCTCGGGGTCGTCGTCAGCGAACTCGCGCTGACCGTCCTCGTCTACGACCTCACCGGATCGCCGCTGCTGAGCGCCCTGACCTTCGCGCTCGGCTTCCTGCCCTACCTCGTCGGCGGCACGCTCTTCGCCGGGGTCGCCGACCGCTACCCGGCCCGCCGGGTGCTCGTCACCTGCGATCTGGTCTGCGCGTCCTGCGTCGCCCTCATGGTGCTGCCGGGCACCCCGGTCGGCGCGCTCCTCGCCCTGCGCTGCCTGGTCGCCGCCGTCTCCCCGGTCTTCACCGGGACGCGGATGGCCGCGCTCACCGACATCCTCGGCGAGGGCGACCTCTACGTCCTCGGCCGCTCGCTGCTGCGCATCGTCTCGCAGAGCGCCCTGCTCACCGGCTTCGGCGTCGGCGGCCTGCTGCTGGCCGCGCTCTCCGCGCGCGGGGCGATCACGATCACCGTCGTGACCTTCCTCTGCTCGGCCGCCCTGCTGCGCTTCGGGACCCGCGACCGGCCCGCCCGGTCCGGACGCGAGGGCGGCGGCGCCCTGCTCGGGGAATCACTGGCCGGGGCGCGCGCGGTCTTCGCCGACCGCCGGGTCCGCACGCTGATGCTGCTCTTCTGGGTGCCCGCGCTGTTCGTCGTCGCGCCGGAGGCGCTGGCCGCCCCGTACGCGGACGAGGCCGGCCTCGGGCCCGCCGCCCTCGGCCTGCTGATGTGCGCCATGCCGGTCGGCCACATCGCCGCCGAACTGTACGTGGGCTCGGTGCTGAGCCCCCGGCTGCGCTCCCGGATCGTGCTCCCGGTCGCCGCCCTCGGCCTGCTGCCGCTCCTGCTGTACGCGCTGCGCCCCGGCATGGCGCTGACCCTGGCGGCCCTCGCGCTCGCCGGGGTGGGCGCCGCCTACAACATCGGCCTCGACCAGTGGTTCGTCGACGCCGTCCCCGAGTCCCTGCGCGGCCGGGCGATGACCCTGCTCACCGCCGGACTGATGACGCTCCAGGGCGTCGGCATGGCCCTGGCGGGCCTCGCCGCCGAGTTCTTCCCGGTGCACGTGGTCGTCGCGGGATCCGGGGCGCTGGGCACCCTGTGCGTGCTGCCGCTGGTGATCGGGATACGCCGTACGACGCCGCGGAACGACACCGGGAAGGGCACGGGCGACGGTGCCGGGACCGTACCCGGGAGCGAGGAGCGGACCGAAGTTCGAGACGGTGAGGACCGGCAAGTTCCCCATGGGTAAGGTCGGGGCCGTGCCCAAGCCGCTCAGTCTTCCCTTCGATCCCATCGCGCGCGCCGACGAACTCTGGCAGCAGCGCTGGGGCCCGGTCCCGTCCATGGGGGCGATCACCTCGATCATGCGGGCGCAGCAGATCCTGCTCGCCGAGGTGGACGCGGTCGTCAAGCCGTACGGACTGACGTTCGCGCGGTACGAGGCACTGGTGCTGCTGACCTTCTCCAAGGCCGGCGAACTGCCGATGTCCAAGATCGGTGAGCGGCTGATGGTCCACCCGACCTCCGTCACCAACACCGTCGACCGGCTGGTCCGCTCCGGCCTGGTCGACAAGCGCCCCAACCCGAACGACGGCCGCGGCACGCTCGCCTCCATCACCGACAAGGGCCGCGAGGTCGTCGAGTCCGCCACCCGCGATCTGGTCGCGATGGAGTTCGGCCTCGGGGTGTACGACGCCGAGGAGTGCGCCGAGATCTTCGCGCTGCTGCGCCCGCTGCGCATCGCGGCCCAGGATTTCGAGGAGAACTGAGAGAGGCCGTTCCGCGTCCGGGGGCGCTGCAAGATCGCCCCCGGAGGGCGGTTACGCTCGATGGCATGAAACGCAGTGTGCTGACCCGCTATCGGGTGATGGCCTACGTCACCGCCGTCATGTTGCTGATCCTCTGCGTGTGCATGATCTTCAAATACGGCTTCGACAAGGGCGAGGGCCTGACGCTCGTCGTCTCCCAGATCCACGGCGTGCTGTACATCATCTATCTGATCTTCGCCTTCGACCTGGGCTCCAAGGCGAAGTGGCCGATGGGCAAGCTCGCCTGGGTGCTGCTCTCCGGCACGATCCCGACGGCCGCGTTCTTCGTCGAGCGCAAGGTCGTCCGCGAGGTCGAGCCGCTGCTCGCGGACGCGACGCCCGCGGCCCCCGCGAACGCCTGACCTTCCCCCCGCCGCCCCGTGCCGAGCACCGGGCGGTGGGTCATCGACATTTACTAGGACGTCCTAGTAAATTGGGGGTATGGACGCAGACGCGATCGAGGAAGGCCGCCGCCGCTGGCAGGCCCGTTACGACAAGGCCCGCAAGCGTGACGCGGACTTCACCACGCTCTCCGGGGACCCGGTCGAGCCCGTGTACGGCCCCCGCCCCGGGGACGCGTACGAGGGGTTCGAACGGATCGGCTGGCCCGGTGAGTACCCCTTCACCCGGGGCCTGCACCCGACCGGCTACCGCGGCCGGACCTGGACCATCCGCCAGTTCGCCGGCTTCGGCAACGCCGAGCAGACCAACGAGCGCTACAAGATGATCCTGGCCGCCGGCGGCGGCGGGCTCAGCGTGGCCTTCGACATGCCGACCCTGATGGGCCGCGACTCCGACGACCCGCGCGCCCTCGGCGAGGTCGGCCACTGCGGTGTCGCCATCGACTCCGCCGCCGACATGGAGGTCCTCTTCAAGGACATCCCCCTCGGCGACGTCACGACGTCGATGACGATCAGCGGCCCCGCCGTCCCCGTCTTCTGCATGTACCTGGTCGCCGCCGAGCGCCAGGGCGTCGACCCCGCCGTCCTCAACGGCACGCTCCAGACGGACATCTTCAAGGAGTACATCGCGCAGAAGGAGTGGCTCTTCCAGCCCGAGCCCCATCTGCGCCTCATCGGCGACCTGATGGAGCACTGCGCGAGCTCCATCCCCGCCTACAAGCCGCTCTCCGTCTCCGGCTACCACATCCGCGAGGCCGGGGCGACGGCCGCGCAGGAGCTGGCGTACACCCTGGCCGACGGCTTCGGCTACGTGGAACTGGGCCTCTCGCGCGGGCTCGACGTCGACACCTTCGCCCCCGGTCTCTCGTTCTTCTTCGACGCGCACCTCGACTTCTTCGAGGAGATCGCCAAGTTCCGCGCCGCCCGCCGGATCTGGGCCCGCTGGATGAAGGAGACGTACGGCGCGAAGACCGACAAGGCGCAGTGGCTCCGCTTCCACACCCAGACCGCCGGGGTCTCCCTCACCGCCCAGCAGCCGTACAACAACGTCGTGCGCACCGCGGTCGAGGCCCTCTCCGCCGTCCTCGGCGGCACCAACTCGCTGCACACCAACGCCCTCGACGAGACCCTGGCGCTCCCCTCCGCGCAGGCCGCCGAGATCGCCCTGCGCACCCAGCAGGTGCTGATGGAGGAGACCGGCGTCGCCAACGTCGCAGACCCGCTGGGCGGCTCCTGGTACGTCGAGCAGCTCACCGACCGCATCGAGGCCGACGCCGAGAAGATCTTCGAGCAGATCAAGGAGCGCGGCACCCGCGCCCACCCCGACGGGCAGCACCCCGTCGGACCGATCACCTCCGGCATCCTGCGCGGCATCGAGGACGGCTGGTTCACCGGCGAGATCGCCGAATCCGCCTTCCGCTACCAGCAGTCCCTGGAGAAGGGCGAGAAGCGGGTCGTCGGCGTCAACGTCGCGCACGGCTCCGTCACCGGTGACCTGGAGATCCTCCGGGTCAGCCACGAGGTCGAGCGCGAGCAGGTCCGCGTGCTGGCCGGCCGCAAGGAGGGCCGCGACGACGCCCGGGTGACGTCCGCGCTCGACGCGATGCTCGCCGCCGCCCGCGACGGCTCCAACATGATCGGCCCGATGCTCGACGCGGTGCGCGCCGAGGCCACGCTGGGCGAGATCTGCGGGGTCCTGCGCGAGGAGTGGGGCACGTACACGGAGCCGCCGGGGTTCTGAGGGCCGCGGCGGGTCCTATCCCGCGGCGGCCGCGCCCAGCCCCGCCAGCAGCAGCAGCGTGAAGCGCCGGGCCCAGTCCTCGTCGACGGGCTCGGCGCTCACCAGCACCCGGTGCACCACCGCGCCGGCGATCACATCGAAGATCAGGTCGGCGGTCAGCGCCGCCGACGCCTCGTCCTGCTCCCGGGGCAGTTCGCCGCGCTCCTGCGCCCGCCGGCGCCCCTGGAGGACCAGACGCTTCTGCCGGTCCACGATCGAGTCCCGGATCCGGGTCCGCAGGGCCTCGTCGCGTGTCGACTCCGCGACCACGGCCATCAGCGCCGTACGGGTCTCCGGCCGGTCCAGCAGTCCGGCGAACTGCAGCACGACCGACTGCACATCGGCGGAGAGGCTGCCCAGATCCGGCAGCTCCAGCTCGTCGAAGAGGACCGCCACGGCGTCCACGACCAGCTCGTTCTTTCCCGCCCAGCGCCGGTACAGCGTGGTCTTGGCGACCCCGGCCCGCGTCGCCACGTCGCCCATCGTCAGCTTCGACCAGCCGAGGTCGACCAGCGAGGCACGGGTGGCCTCCAGGATCGCCTCGTCGGCCGCGGCGCTGCGCGGGCGTCCCGTTCGTGAGGGTTTGGGGTGGCTGCGGCTCAGCATCCCGCGACCATACCCGCCAGTAGCCAGAACCGAGCGGGCGCACGGGGCGTGAGACAGATCACCGGGCTCTCTTGTGCGCCCGGGGTGGGGGACAGTTACGCTACGACCCGTAGCGTAAGGACGGATGTTCGACCGTTCATACGCCACGAATGAGTGACAGCCATAGGCGCCGGGTGGGGACCGGGTGCCGCACCGGGTCTTTCAGGGGCCCAAGGGCCGTGTCTGTCCGTGCGTCTCGCATGCCGGCGAGGGCTGCGGACGGACGCGGTTCCCGTATCGCTTTCCGGATCAGTGCGCCGAGGGGGGAGGATGTACGTATGCAGCCTAGGAACATGTCCATGAGCGGCGTCGTCGACCTCGCCGCGGTGAAGGCGGCCGGTGAGGCCAAGGCGAAGGCCGAGCAGGCCCGCGCCGATGCCGCCCGGCAGGGCGGCGCCGGGGCCGTGCCCCCGTCCTCCCTCGTGATCGACGTCGACGAGGCAGGCTTCGAGAACGACGTCCTGCAGCGCTCCGCCGAAGTCCCCGTCGTCATCGACTTCTGGGCCGAGTGGTGCCAGCCGTGCAAGCAGCTGGGCCCGCTCCTGGAGCGGCTGGCCGTCGAGTACAACGGCCGCTTCCTGCTGGCCAAGGTCGACGTCGACGCCAACCAGATGCTGATGCAGCAGTTCGGGATCCAGGGCATCCCGGCCGTCTTCGGCATCGTCGCCGGACAGGCGCTGCGCCTCTTCGAGGGCGCGATGGCCGAACCGCAGATCCGTCAGCTGCTGGACCAGCTGATCCAGGTCGGCGAGGAGCGCTTCGGGCTCACCGGCATCGCCGTCGACGGCGACGCGGCCGGCCCCGAGACCGCCGCCGAGGCCCCGGTGCCCGCCGGTCCGTACGACGCGCTGCTGGAGGCGGCGGCCCGCGCCCTGGACGGCAACGACTTCGCCGGTGCGGTCCAGGCGTACAAGAACGTGCTCTCCGACGACCCCGCCAACGCCGAGGCCAAGCTCGGCCTCGCCCAGGCGGAACTGCTCGGCCGGGTCCAGGACATGGACCCGCAGCAGGTCCGCAAGGACGCCGCCGAGAAGCCGGCCGACGTCGACGCGCAGATCGCCGCGGCCGATCTCGATCTGGTCGGCGGCCATGTCGAGGACGCCTTCGGCCGGCTCGTCGAGACCGTGCGGCGCACGTTCGGTGACGACCGGGACCGCGTACGGGTCCGGCTGCTGGAGCTGTTCGAGGTGATCGGCCCCGACGATCCGCGCGTCGGCGCCGCGCGCACCGCGCTCGCCCGCGTCTTGTTCTGATCTGACAAGGCGGCCGCACCCCCGGACCGGGGGTGCGGCCGTTTTCGCGTTCCGGCGCTAAGAGAGCCGTTCGCTTTACCAAATCTTGATAAAACAACGCCCTGTTACTGGCAGTAAATCGATCATTGCGATCTGTCCGTTTTCGATCACGAATGGCAGCTTTCGTCGGCGAGGGCGGGGCAACCCTCTGTGGCCGCCCGGTATCCCCCGGTCGCGGGCCGATGAGCGGGCCATTACCAGTGAGTAACGAACCCCTTGTGCCACGGCCGTGAATGGACCACGATCGGCCACGCTCGGTCCAATGACGCCCGCCCCGGCCGCCAGTCGGCGCGGCGGCTCCGTTGGGTCCCCGCCGAGTGGGCCGGTGGCAGTGGCACCGGTCGCGGACAGGGGGGTTCCTGCTGACCGGCAGGGCCTGTCCGATCAGGCCACGCCCACGCGTGGCCAGTGGTTGTCGCTCGGGGGTGATCGCCGGTGGAACGGGCGCGTTCGTCGCCCCGTTCGCGGGCGCTCTCCTTTCCGAGGACGTAGCACTTCTCCCATCCCGGGTCGGGCAGGATGCCAGGCCGGAGATGTACGTCCGAGAAGGAGGAAAAGTATGAGTTCCCAGGTTCGCGGTGGCACGAGATGGAAGCGTTTCGCCGTCGTCATGGTGCCGAGCGTCATAGCCACCGCCGCGGTGGGTGTGGGCCTGGCCCAGGGTGCGCTGGCCGCGTCGTTCAGCGTGTCCGGCCAGGAGTTCAAGGTCAGCGCGGATGAGCTGGTCGGCCACGACTTCGTCCAGTACGGCAGCGTCGCGGTGGGCAAGGACCTCAAGGGCAAGGACCAGGCGGCCCCGGTCGCCGTGTCCGGGTTCCACGACGCGACCATCACCAACATGTGCCAGTCGGTCGTGACTCCGGACCTGCCGTTCGGTCTGGGCAATGTCACGCTCCAGCTCCGTGCCGGCACCGGCAAGGAGAAGGTCTACGCCGAGGGCCTGTACCTCGACGTCTCGCAGCTCAACGCCGATGCCACGTTCAAGGAGATGGACATCGGCCTGGCGGCGGGCGGGCTCACCGACTACCCCGGTGGCGTGAAGGGGACCACGGGCATCCAGCCCAACACCCAGGCCAACCCGTACGGGTTCGCGCAGCGGTCCAAGGAGGCCACGCTGACGAACGTCCGTCAGCAGGCGTGGGCCACCACGGCAGGAACGTTCAAGCTTCCGGGTCTGTCCCTGAGGCTGCACAAGGGCGTCAAGGAGTGCTACTAAGCACCCGCCCGGGTGGCCGGGGCCCTCGTCCGGGTCCCGGCCGCCCACCCCCTCTTTCTCACAGCAGTACCGGTTCCAGGGAGCTGTTTTCCATGAGCCCCGAATCCCAAGGGCAGAACGAGCACTACCTCACGGTCTTCCGGCGGACCTTCCGCACCTGGCGGGGTAACCGGCCGTTCTGGGCGGGCCTGTTCACCATGCTGGGCGGTGTACCCATCGCGTACTTCCCGTACGCGAACATGCACCTCGGCAACATGACGCTGGCCATGTCCACCACCGCGGGCGCCGGGTCGCTCATCATCGGAGTCCTGCTGATCACGCTGGGCCTGACGATGTGGTTCCACCACATCGTGCGGGTGTTCGCCGGCGTCGCGGCGATTCTGCTGGCGCTCATCTCGATACCCGTCGCGAACATCGGCGGCTTCCTGATCGGCTTCCTGTTCGCCCTGCTCGGCGGCGCGCTCTCCGTGTCGTGGGCGCCCGGCGAGGAGGAGCCGGAGGAGGAGTCCGCTCCCGAGGAGGGGCTCCTCGGCGAGAGCGGGCCGGAAGCGCTCGACGCGGCGACGGCACAGGACGTCTCGTTCACCAAGGGCGAGCCCGCGGGCGCGTACCAGGGGACGGGTGTTCCCGGACAGGCGTCCGCGCAGTACGACACGACGGTCGAGGTCGACGGCGGGGGGCACCGTGCGGGGTGACGAGAACCGGACGAACGCCCTCGACGAGGGCGGGCTGCCCGAGCGCAGGGGACCGCGGCACGCCGCCCCCAAGAAGTCGCTCATGACGAAGCTCCACATGCCCAGCGGCAAGAAGGCGTTCGCGCTCGCCGCGATGCCCACGGCCGTGTTCGTCGGCATGGGGCTCACGCCCCGGCTCGCGATGGCCGACGACAACACGGACATCCCCTTCGCCCCCGGTCCCTGTGTGACCCGCTCCGACGAGCCGAGCGAGTCCGCCGAGCCCACGCCGTCGGCGTCGAAGACGCCGTCGCCGTCCCCGTCGGCCGGCGAGAGCGAGAAGCCGGAGCCCGCCGAGACCGGCACGGCGAGCCCGAAGCCCACCGCCACTCCGTCGGCGGAGACCACGGAGACCGCGGACACGGCGAAGGCCGCCACGGAGGACAAGAGCGCCGAGGCACCGGCCGCGTCCGCGAGCCCGTCCCCGACGCCCACGAAGACCACCAATCCGCTCGACCCGCTGGGCTGGGGCGAGAAGATCAAGGACTTCTTCGACGGACCGGACGAGGAGGAGACGGCGAGCCCGTCCCCGAGCGCCACCACGGCGGCCCCGGAGCCCTCGAAGGCGCCCACCGCGGCGCCGGAGACGGACGAGCCGGCCGAGAAGCCCGTCGAGAAGACCACCGAGAAGGTCACGGACGCGGCGAAGGAGACGGCCGACAAGACCGCCGACGCCATCCGGGGCGCGGCCGACAAGGCCGGCAAGCAGGTCGAGGAGCTGGACGAGGACGTCAAGGGGCTCGACCCCAAGGCGGACGAGGACATCCCCGACGGCGCCAAGCCCGCCTTCCCGTGCCCCACCGCCGACCCGGAGGCCCTGGCCGACGCGAAGCTGGAGCCGGGCATCCCGCGCCTGGCCAACGAACCGTGGGTCCTGGAGAGTTCGCTCCTCACCCTGGTGGGGCTCGACTACAAGGGCATCGTCGAGGTGGAGAAGGGCGACGGGACCACCAAGAAGGTCCTCAAGTTCACCGCCACCTCCATCGACATCAAGGACCTGCACCAGATGACCGTGGGCCCGCAGCCGGGTGTGACGGGCCATGTGAAGGCCCGTTCCGGCTCGACGTCCACCATCCGGGACGGCGTGGTCACCATGTACACGGACGAGCTGAAGGGCAACCTCTTCGGCCTCATCCCCATCACGTTCAGCCCCGAGACCCCGCCCCCGCTGAACGTCCCCTTCGCCTTCTTCACCAAGGTGAAGCTGAAGCAGGCCGGCCAGTTCGGCGGCACGCTGACGGTCCCCGGCCTCCAGAACTACTTCACCCGGGACGGCGGCTGAGCTGCCGCCCCCTCCGGACCCGTCCGGGAGCCGCACAACGGCCGTGGGCCGCATCCCCTTCGCAGGGGGTGCGGCCCACGGTCGTGTCCGGTGCGGAGGGGGTCAGTCGCGCTCGCCGCCGCCCAGGTGGTGGACGCGGACCATGTTGGTGGTGCCGGGGATGCCGGGGGGCGAGCCGGCGGTGATGACCATGGTGTCGCCGGCGTTGTAGCGGTTGAGCTTGAGGAGCTCGGCGTCGACGAGGTCGACCATGGCGTCGGTGTTGTCGACGTGCGGGACGACGTGGGCCTCGACGCCCCAGCTGAGGGCCAGCTGGTTGCGGGTGGACTCGTCGGTGGTGAAGGCCAGGATGGGCTGGGCCGCGCGGTAGCGGGAGAGACGGCGGGCCGTGTCGCCGGACTTGGTGAAGGCGACGAGGGCCTCACCGTTGAGGAAGTCGGCGATCTCGCAGGCCGCGCGGGCGACGGAACCGCCCTGGGTGCGGGGCTTCTTGCCCGGGACCAGGGGCTGGAGGCCCTTGGAGAGCAGCTCCTCCTCGGCGGCGACGACGATCTTCGACATCGTCTTGACCGTCTCGATCGGATACGCGCCGACCGAGGACTCCGCGGAGAGCATGACCGCGTCCGCGCCGTCCAGGATCGCGTTGGCGACGTCGGACGCCTCGGCGCGGGTCGGACGGGAGTTGGTGATCATCGACTCCATCATCTGGGTCGCCACGATCACCGGCTTGGCGTTGCGCCGGCAGAGCTCCACCAGGCGCTTCTGCACCATCGGGACCTTCTCCAGCGGGTACTCGACGGCCAGGTCGCCACGGGCGACCATCACACCGTCGAACGCCATGACGACGCCCTCCATGTGCTCGACGGCCTGCGGCTTCTCCACCTTGGCGATGACGGGGACCCGGCGGCCCTCCTCGTCCATCACCTTGTGGACGTCCTTGACGTCGTTGGCGTCGCGCACGAAGGAGAGGGCGACCATGTCCGCGCCCATCCGCAGGGCGAAGCGCAGGTCCTCGACGTCCTTCTCGGACAGGGCCGGGACGTTGACCGCCGCACCCGGCAGGTTGATCCCCTTGTGGTCGGAGATCACCCCGCCCTCGATGACGATGGTGTGGACCCGCGGGCCCTCCACGGAGACGACCTTCAGCTCGACGTTGCCGTCGTTGATCAGGATCGGGTCGCCCTTGGCGACGTCGCCCGGCAGACCCTTGTAGGTCGTCCCGCAGATCGACTTGTCCCCGGGGACGTCCTCGACGGTGATGACGAACTCGTCCCCGCGGACCAGCTCGACCGGGCCCTCGGCGAACTTCGCCAGGCGGATCTTCGGCCCCTGGAGGTCGGCGAGCACGCCCACCGCCCGGCCGGTCTCGGCGGCGGCCTTGCGGACCCGGTCGTAACGACCCTGGTGCTCCGCGTGGGAACCGTGACTGAAGTTGAAGCGGGCCACGCTCATGCCGGCCTCGATCAGAGCGACGAGCTGCTCATGGGAGTCGACGGCGGGGCCGAGGGTGCAGACGATTTTGGAACGGCGCATGAGGCGGATCCTATCGGTTTGTTTCGCTGCGGAATATTCCGTCTGGCGGAAGGTACAAAGGGGCGCGGGGCCGCTCAGTTGTCGACCAGTGCGAAGGTCTGGACGGCGATCTCCAGCTCCTCGTCCGTCGGCACCACGGCGACCGCCACCCGGGCGTAGTCCGGCGAGATCAGCCGGGGCTCGCCGGACCGTACGGCGTTGAGATCCGCGTCCACCGCGAGACCGAGTTCCTCCAGGCCGGCGATGGCGGCCTCGCGTACCGGGGCCGAGTTCTCGCCCACCCCCGCCGTGAACACCACCGCGTCCACCCTGCCCAGCACGGCCGAGTAGGCGCCGATGTACTTCTTCAGCCGGTGGACGTAGATGTCGAAGGCGAGCGCGGCCCGTTCGTCGCCCTCGTCGATCCGGCGCCGGATCTCCCGCATGTCGTTGTCGCCGCAGAGGCCCACCAGACCGCTCTTCTTGTTCAGAAGTTCATCGATCGCGTCGGCCGACATGCCCGCCACCCGCTTGAGGTGGAAGGTGACCGCCGGGTCGATGTCCCCGGAGCGCGTCCCCATGACGAGCCCCTCCAGGGGAGTGAGGCCCATCGAGGTCTCCACGCACCGGCCGCCCGCCACCGCCGAGGCGGAGGCCCCGTTGCCCAGGTGCAGCACGATGACGTTGACCTCCTGCGGGGTCCGGCCCAGCAGTGCGGCGGCCCGCCGCGAGACGTACGCGTGCGAGGTGCCGTGGAAGCCGTAGCGGCGGATCCGGTGCGCGTCGGCCGTCTCCACGTTGATCGCGTACCGCGCCGCGTACTCCGGCATCGTCGTGTGGAACGCCGTGTCGAAGACCGCGACCTGCGCCAGGTCCGGGCGCAGCGCCTGCGCCGTGCGGATGCCCGTGATGTTGGCCGGGTTGTGCAGCGGCGCCACCGGGACCAGCCGTTCGATCTCGGCCAGCACCTCGTCGGTGACGACGGTCGGCTCGGTGAACCGCAGCCCGCCGTGCACCACCCGGTGGCCGATCGCGGCCAGTTCGGGGGAGTCCAGGCCCAGCCCGTCCGCGGCCAGCTCCTCGGCGGCGGCCTTGAGCGCCGCGTCGTGGTCGGCGATCCGGCCCAGCCGCTCCCGGGTCTCGCCCCCGCCGCCGGCCAGCGGGGTGTGGACGAGCCGCGAGGTCGTCTCGCCGATCCGCTCGACCAGGCCCGTCGCGAGCCGGGAGCGGTCCCGCATGTCGAGCAGCTGGTACTTCACGGAGGAGGAGCCGGAGTTCAGGACGAGCACCCGGCTCGCCCCGGTGCCGGCCGGGGCACCTTCGGTGGTGGTCATGCGGGTCACTCCTCGCCCTGCGCCTGGATCGCCGTAATGGCCACGGTATTGACGATGTCCTGGACGAGCGCGCCCCGGGACAGGTCGTTGACGGGCTTGCGCAGCCCCTGGAGCACCGGGCCGACGGCCACGGCGCCGGCCGAGCGCTGCACGGCCTTGTAGGTGTTGTTGCCGGTGTTCAGGTCGGGGAAGATCAGCACCGTCGCCTGGCCCGCCACCTCCGAACCGGGCAGCTTCGTCGCCGCGACGCTCGGCTCGACCGCCGCGTCGTACTGGATCGGCCCCTCGATCCTGAGGTCCGGCCGGCTCCCGCGCACCTTCTCCGTCGCCTCGCGGACCTTGTCCACGTCCGCGCCCGAGCCCGAGGTCCCGGTGGAGTACGAGAGCATCGCGATCCGCGGCTCCACACCGAAGCGGGCCGCGGTGGCCGCCGACTGCACCGCGATGTCCGCGAGCTGCGCGGCGTCCGGGTCCGGATTGACCGCGCAGTCGCCGTACACCAGCACCCTGTCGGCCAGGCACATGAAGAAGACCGAGGAGACGATCGACGCATCCGGCTTGGTCTTGATGATCTCGAAGGCCGGCCGGATCGTCGCCGCCGTGGAGTGCACGGCCCCGGAGACCATGCCGTCGGCCAGGCCCTCCTGGACCATCAGGGTGCCGAAGTAGTTGACGTCCGCGACGACGTCGTACGCCAGCTCGACCGTGACCCCGCGGTGCGCGCGCAGTTCCGCGTACCGTTCGGCGAAGGTCTGGCGCAGCTCCGAGGTCTGCGGGTCGACGATCCGGGTGGCGGCCAGGTCGATGCCGAGGTCCGCGGCCTTCTTGCGGATCGCGTCGGGGTCGCCCAGCAGAGTGAGGTCGCAGACGTCCCGCCGGGTCAGCACGTCGGCGGCGCGCAGCACCCGTTCCTCGGTGCCCTCCGGCAGCACCACCCGGCGGCGGTCCGCGCGGGCCTGCTCCAGCAGCTCGTGCTCGAACATCATCGGGGTGACCCGGCCGCTGCGGGCCACCGAGATCCCGTCCAGGAGCGCGGCCGTGTCGACATGGCGCTCGAAGAGCCCGAGCGCGGTCTCGGCCTTGCGCGGGGTGGCCGCGTTCAGCTTGCCCTCCAGGGCGAACAGCTCCCCGGCCGTGGGGAAGGAACCGCCGGCCACCGAGACGACCGGGGTGCCCGGTGCCAGTCGTGCGGCCAGCGTGAGTATCTCCTCGCCGGGCCGCTCGTCCAGGGTCAGCAGCACCCCCGCGATGGGCGGGGTGCCCGCGCTGTGCGCGGCCAGCGAGCCGATCACCAGGTCCGAGCGGTCCCCGGGCGTCACCACCAGGCACCCCGGTGTCAGCGCCTTCAGCAGGTTCGGCAGCATCGCGCCGCCGAAGACGAAGTCCAGCGCGTCGCGGGCGAGCCCGGAGTCGTCGCCCAGCAGCACCGTGCCGTCCAGCGCCGCGGTGATCTGGGCGACCGTCGGGGCGGAGAGCGCGGGATCGTCGGGCAGCACCGAGCACGGCACCGGCAGCGTGGCCGTCAGCCGCTCGGCGATCTCCTCGCGGTCCGCGGCGGCCACCCGGTTCACGACCATCGCGACGACCTCGCAGCCGAGCCCGGTGTAGGCCCGGTAGGCGTTGCGGGTCTCGGCCCGCACCGAGGAGGCGTTCTGGTCCTGGCCGCCGACGACGGCGATCACCGAGGCGCCGAACTCGTTGGCCAGCCGGGCGTTCAGCGCCAGCTCGTCGGGGAGCTGGGTGGCGGCGAAGTCGGTGCCGAGGACGAGCACCACCTCGTAGTCGGCGGCCACCCGGTGGAAGCGGTCGACGAGCCGCGAGACGAGTTCGTCGGTGCCCTGTTCCGCCTGGATCGCGGAGGCGTCGTGGTAGTCGAGTCCGTAGACGCTCGCCGGGTCCTGGGAGAGCCGGTAGCGGGCCCGCAGCAGCTCGAACAGCCGGTCGGGGTCGTCGTGGACCAGCGGCCGGAACACCCCGACCCGGTCCACCTGACGCGTCAGGAGCTCCATGACGCCCAGATCGACGACCTGGCGGCCGTCTCCCCGGTCGATCCCGGTCACGTACACGCTGCGCGTCACGCGTGCTCTCCCGTCGTCTCTCGTCCGGAACGATGTCCGGTTCATCGGATATCGCCCGTTTGACGATACCCGCGGGGGCGGAGGGGCCGCCCCCCGACGAAAGCCCCGGGAACCGGCCCCGGAGCCCGTTCCCGCGGCCCCTCCGCGGGCCCCCGGAGCAGCCGGAAGCGCGGGGTGCGGGCCCGGCGTGGAACAATCGTCCCGACTTACGGTACGGGGGAGCATGCCGTTGACCCCGGCCCGTACGGCATCCGGGCAGGCCCCGGGGCCTGCCCGGAGGTAGCGAACAGGAGATACAGCACGATGCGCATCGGAGTTCTCACCGCAGGCGGCGACTGCCCAGGGCTGAACGCCGTGATCCGCTCGGTCGTGCACCGTGCCGTCGTCGGGCACGGGGACGAGGTCATCGGTTTCGAGGACGGTTTCAAGGGCCTCCTCGACGGTCACTTCCGCCCCCTCGACCTCAACGCGGTCAGCGGCATCCTCGCCCGCGGCGGCACCATCCTCGGCTCCGCCCGGCTGGAGCGCGACCGGTTGCGCGAGGCCGCGGAGAACTGCGCCGAGCTGAGCCGCCGCTACGGCATGGACGCGCTGATCCCGATCGGCGGCGAGGGCACCCTGACGGCCGCCCGGATGCTCTCGGACGCGGGCATGCCCGTCGTCGGCGTCCCGAAGACCATCGACAACGACATCTCCGCCACCGACCGCACCTTCGGCTTCGACACCGCGGTGGGCGTCGCCACCGAGGCCATAGACCGCCTGAAGACGACCGCCGAATCGCACCAGCGCGTCATGGTCGTCGAGGTGATGGGCCGCCACGCGGGCTGGATCGCGCTGGAGTCCGGCATGGCCGGCGGCGCCCACGGCATCTGCCTGCCCGAGCGGCGCTTCCAGGTCGAGGACCTGGTCAAGATGGTCGAGGAGCGCTTCGCCCGGGGCAAGAAGTTCGCCGTCATCTGCGTCGCCGAGGGCGCGCACCCGGCCGAGGGCTCCATGCCGTACGCCAAGGGCGAGATCGACCAGTACGGCCACGAGCGCTTCCAGGGCATCGGCAACCGGCTGGCCGTCGAGCTGGAGGCCCGGCTCGGCAAGGAGGCCCGCCCGGTCATCCTCGGCCACGTCCAGCGCGGCGGCACCCCCACCGCGTACGACCGCGTCCTCGCCACCCGCTTCGGCTGGCACGCGGTGGAGGCCGCCCACCGGGGCGACTTCGGCAACATGACCGCGCTGCGCGGCAACGACATCGAGATGGTCCCGCTGGCCCACGCGGTCACCCAGCTCAAGACCGTCCCCGTGGACCGGATGCACGAGGCCGAGTCGGTCTTCTAGGGCGTGCCGGGAGGGGCCGGCCGCCGCGCGGCCGGCCCTCAGCCCCGGCTCTCCGCCGCCTCCCAGAACCGCCGCACTATGCCCGCCAGGAACGCCCGGCCGGCGTCGCCCGTCGCGGCCGTTCCCTCGGCGGAGGAACCGCCCCAGCTCAGCGTGGACACCATCAGCGCCTGGTAGTCGGTGTGCAGCCGCTCCAGCGCGGTCTGGATCCTGGCCCGGTCCAGCGGGACCGCCTTGGCCGCCGGACGGACGTACGCCTGCCAGCGGGTCGTCACCGCGCTCCGCAGCAGCTCGGCCAGCTCCTCGTCCCGGCCGCACGCCGTCACGAACTCCGCCGCCGTCAGCCCCAGTGCCTCGGTCAGCGCGGCGGACTGGCGCTCGTTGCCCCGCCAGCGCCCCGCCTCCTCCATCTTCCGGTACGCGGCGGTGGACATCCCCACCCGGGCGGCCAGTTCGTCCGCCGTCAGCTCACGGGCCAGCCGGTGCTCGCGCAGGGTCCGGGCGGCGGTGAGGAGTTCGCCCGGGGCGCACCACAACACCCCGGCCAGCGCGGTGAGTTCGTAGTCGGTCGGCAGGGCGAGGCCCCGCTCCCAGGCGGCGACCGTCTCGGCGCTGATCCGCAGACCGTACTGGGCGGCGAGTCCGTAGGCGACATGGCCCGGAGCCATCCCCAGGGCCTCGCGCAGACGGCGCGCGGCGGGGGCGTTGAAAGGCGGGGTGGGGTGCACGGCCCCAATGTAGGAGGTCACGGGCGGTATGACTACGGTGTGTTCGCACCGGTTTACGGCTCGTAGGAACGTCCAGACGACCGGCCGTACGGCCGCCGGGCCTCCGCGGCCGGCTCAGCGCTCCTCGGCCAGCCAGCGGTAGTGCAGCTCCGGACGCCCCACCTGACCGTACTGCGGACTGCGCACCGCCCGGCCCGCCGTCACCAGATGCTCCAGATAACGGCGCGCGGTGATCCGCGAGATGCCCAGCTCCGCGCCCGCGGCCGCCGCCGTCACCCCGTCCGGGGCCGCGCGCAGCGCCCGGGTCACCGCCTGGAGCGTCGGGGCGCTGAGCCCCTTGGGCAGATGGGCGGGGTGCGGGGCGCGCAGCGAGGCCAGCGCCCGGTCCACCTCGTCCTGCCCGCTCGCCTCACCGGCCGCCGCCCGGAACTCGGCGTAGCGCACCAGCCGGTCCCGCAGGGTGGCGAAGGTGAACGGCTTCAGCACGTACTGCACCACCCCCAGCGAGACCCCCTCGCGGACCACCGCCAGATCCCGGGCCGAGGTCACCGCGATGACATCGGCCCCGTGCCCGGCCGCCCGCAGCGTGCGCAGCAGGTGCAGCCCGTGGCCGTCCGGCAGATACAGGTCCAGCAGCAGCAGATCGACCGGCATCCGGTCCAGCGCCCGCACCGCCTCCGCCCGCGACCGCGCCACGGCCGCCACGGTGAAGCCCGGCACCCGGTTCACGTACAGCTCATGGGCGTCCGCCGCCACCGGGTCGTCCTCCACGACCAGCACCCGGATCACCGGACCCGCTCCTTCCGCACGTCCCCGTCACGGTCCAGCGGCAGCCGCACGGTGAACTCCGCGCCGCCGTCGGGACCCCGTTCCAGGGTGACGGAGCCGCCGTTGCGGTGCACGGCCTGCCGCACGAGCGCCAGCCCCAGACCGCGGCCCGCTCCGTGCGTCGACCAGCCCCGGCGGAACACCTCGTCCGCGTCGCCCGGCTCCACACCCGCGCCGTTGTCCGCGACGCGCAGCAGCAGTTCCCCGTCGTCGGCCAGCGCGGTCACCGTGACCCGGGCGCGGGCCGGACGCCGGGCGGTGCGCTGCTCCGGGACGGAGCCGGGGGCCGCCGGAGCGGCCACCGCCTCGGACGCCGCGTCCACCGCGTTGTCGATCAGATTGCCCAGCACCGTCACCAGATCCCGCCCCGGCAGCGTCCCGGGCAGCGCCCCGTCGTCGATCAGGCTGTCGTCCGCCAGCACCAGCTCCACACCCCGCTCGTTGGCCTGGGCGGCCTTGCCCAGCAGCAGCGCGGCGAGCACCGGTTCGGCGACCGCGCCGACGACCCGGTCGGTCAGCGCCTGGGCCAGCTCCAGCTCCGCCGTGGCGAAGCCGACGGCCTCCTCCGCCCGGCCCAGTTCGATCAGCGAGACGACGGTGTGCAGCCGGTTCGCCGCCTCGTGCGCCTGCGAGCGCAGCGCCTGGGTGAAACCGCGCTCGGAGTCCAGCTCGCCGGAGAGCGCCTGGAGTTCCGTGTGGTCCCGCAGCGTCACCACCGTGCCGCGCCGTTCCCCGCCCACCACCGGACGGGTGTTGACCACGATCACCCGGTCCGCCGTCAGATGCACCTCGTCCACCCGCTCCTCGGAGGCCAGCAGCGCCCCGGTCAGCGGGGCCGGCAGATCGAGATCGGCCACCCGGCGGCCCACGCTCCCCGGGGCCAGCCCCAGCAGCTCCCGCCCCGCGTCGTTGACCAGCGCGATCCTGCGCTGCCCGTCCAGCATCAGCAGCCCCTCGCGCACCGCGTGCAGGGTCGCCTCGTGGTAGTCGTGCATCCGGCTCAGCTCGGCGGCGTTCATCCCGTGGGTGTGCCGCCGCAGCCGGGCGTTGACCACGTACGTGCCGAGACCGCCGAGCACCAGCGCCGCCCCGGCCGCCAGCCCCAGCGCCCGCAACTGCGCCCGCACCTGCGAGGAGACCCGGTCCACGGTGATGCCGGCGCTGACCAGCCCGACGATCCGGCCGCCGTCGCGGACCGGGGTGACCACCCGGATCGACGGACCGAGCGTGCCCGTGTACGTCTCCGAGAAGGTCTCGCCGCGCAGCGCCCGCGCGGTGTGCCCGAGGAACGGCTCCCCGATCCGGTCGGCCACCGGATGCGTCCACCGGATCCGGTGCGGATCCATGATGGTGACGAACGCGATCCGGGTGTCCTCGCGGACCCGTTCCGCGTACGGCTGGAGCACGGCCGACGGATCCGGGGTGCGGATCGCCTCCCGGACCGACGGCGCGTCCGCGATCGCCACCGCGACGGCCCGCACCTGCCGGGCCGCCGTCTCCTCGGCCTGGTCCCGCCCGGAGACGTACGCGAAGAAGGCGCACCCCGCCACCACGGCCGCCACCAGCACCACCTGCATGGCGAAGAGCTGCCCGGCGAGACTGCGCGGGCGGGTACGGGGGAAGCGCATCCCTTCAGTCTGCCTGGCCGAAAGTGTGTGAACGAAATGCACGTAAGGGTGACCGGCGTCACAGGCGGCGGGATAGTCGCCGGGACCCCCGGGGGACGGGGGAGGGACAAGGACGACCCGAGGAGATCCCGTGGCACAGGCCGCCACCGAGCCGGACCGCACCAGGCCGGACCGCACCAAGTATCTGTATCTTGCCGTGATCGTGGCGGTGGGCCTCGGCATCCTCGTCGGCTTCGCCGCGCCGGACGCCGCCGTGGAGCTCAAGCCCATCGGCACCGGCTTCGTGAACCTGATCAAGATGATGATCTCGCCGATCATCTTCTGCACGATCGTGCTCGGCGTCGGCTCGGTCCGCAAGGCCGCCAAGGTCGGCGCCGTCGGCGGACTGGCCCTCGGCTACTTCCTGGTGATGTCGACCGTCGCCCTGGCCATCGGCCTGGTCGTCGGCAACATCCTGGAGCCCGGCTCCAGCCTCCACCTCACCGAGGCGGCCCGCGCCGCCGGCGAGAAGCAGGCCTCCGGCGCCGGCGAGTCCACGGTGGACTTCCTGCTCGGCATCATCCCGACCACGATCGTCTCCGCCTTCACCGAGGGCGAGGTGCTCCAGACCCTGCTGATCGCCCTGCTCGCGGGCTTCGCCCTCCAGGCCCTCGGCACGGCCGGCGAACCGGTGCTGCGCGGCATCGGCCACATCCAGCGCCTCGTCTTCCGCATCCTCGCCATGATCATGTGGGCGGCCCCGGTCGGCGCCTTCGGCGCGATGGCGGCCGTGGTGGGCGAGACCGGCGCGGACGCGCTGAAGTCCCTCGCGGTGATCATGATCGGCTTCTACGTCACCTGCGCGCTCTTCGTCTTCCTGGTGCTGGGCACGATCCTGCGCCTGGTGGCCGGGGTGAACATCTTCGCCCTGCTGAAGTACCTGGGCCGCGAGTTCCTGCTGATCCTCTCCACCTCCTCGTCCGAATCGGCCCTTCCCCGGCTGATCGCGAAGATGGAGCACATGGGCGTCAGCAAGCCCGTCGTCGGCATCACCGTGCCGACCGGCTACTCCTTCAACCTCGACGGCACCGCCATCTACCTCACGATGGCCTCGCTCTTCATCGCCAACGCGACCGGCGACCCGCTGAGCATCGGCGAGCAGATCTCGCTGCTGGCCTTCATGGTGATCGCCTCCAAGGGCGCGGCGGGCGTCACCGGCGCCGGTCTCGCCACCCTCGCCGGCGGCCTCCAGTCGCACCGCCCCGAACTGGTCGACGGCGTCGGTCTGATCGTCGGCATCGACCGTTTCATGAGCGAGGCCCGCGCCCTCACCAACTTCGCGGGCAACGCGGTCGCCACGGTGCTCGTCGGCACCTGGACCAAGGAGATCGACCGGGCCAGGGTGGACCAGGTCCTCTCCGGGGCGCTGCCCTTCGACGAGAAGATGATCACGGACGAGGGTCCCTCGGAGCCGTACGTCCCCGAGGCCCGCGACGGCGGCGGGGAGCAGCCCTCGCTCGCCAAGGCGTAGCGGCACCGGGGCAGGGGCAGGGGCCGGGGTACGGGACGTCCGTACCCCGGCCCCTGCCGTCATGCGGGCGGGTCCACGTCGATCCGGAGCTGTGCTCGGGCGGTCGCGAACATCCGCTGCTGCTCGGCCCGGCCGCCGGGTCCGGCGGCGGAGTCCAGGAGCAGCTGGTAGACCTGGCCCGCCCGGCCCGCGACGAAGACCTCGACGCGTCTGCGGGGCTCGCTCTGCTTCACGTAGTGGTAGTCGATCTCCAGCCAGAGGGCGTCCCGGCCGTTCTGCCGGGTGGTGTGCCTGCTCACCTCGATACCGGCCATCGACGACTCCTCGGACTTCCGGTACCAGGCGAGCTGTCCCTCGGCGGCCTCGCGCGGCGTCGAACCGTAGGACGTGTCCCGCTTGACGCTCAGATCGCGGGCCCTGTCCGGGGAGTGCCAGGTGTTCTGGATGTCGCTGTCCACCTTCTGGACCCACCCGTCCGGGACGGCGAAGGCGACGGTGAGCCCGGGGTCGTTCACCCGCTGCCAGCCGCGGGGGAGCGCGGGCGGCGGGGGATCGGACGGCGCGGAGTCCGCGGCACCGGACCCGGCGCTCCCGGACGCCGTCGCGGACGGGGAACCGGGCAGGGCGGGGGCCGGCGTGTCCCGAGCGCGGTCGGCGATGTTCCGGTTCACCGCGGAGCCGCCCACCTGCGGAAAACCGAAGACCGCCAGAAGGATGCCGGCGACGGCGGCGACGGCCGAGACCAGCGCGGCCAGCTCACCGATCCGGCGGGGCGGTGGTGCTCCCTGTCCCGGACTGCTCACCTGCTGATCCCCCTCCGTGGCCGGCCGCCGGGTGGCGCCCGTAGGAGGTATTCAACTGGACGACAACCGCTGCCAGAAAGGGCACGGGGGCAGTGCGGCCGGGAAGGTCCGGCCGCTCCGCCCCCGTCCGGTCAGACCGGCCGCAGCCACACCGTCGCCAGCGGCGGCAGCGTCAGGGTGACGCTGGTGTCCCTGCCGTGCGCGCCCACCGCTTCGGGCTTCAGCGGCTCCTCGTTGCCGACGCCGCCGCCCCCGTACCGGGCCTCGTCCGTGTTCAGGACCTCAGCCCAGGACTCGGGGCCGTCCGGCACCCCGATCCGGTAGTCGTGCCGCACCACCGGCGAGAAGTTGCAGACCGCCAGCAGCGGGGCCCCGTGCGCGTCGAAGCGCAGGAAGGCGAAGACGTTGTCCTCGGCGGCGTCCCCGTCCACCCAGGCGAAGCCCTCCGGCTCGGTGTCCCGCTGCCAGAGCGCGGGCGTCCGCGCGTACACCGCGTTCAGCTCGCCGACCAGGGTCCGCACGCCCCGGTGGTCGCTCTCCGCCGCGTACGACGGGTCCAGCAGCCACCAGTCGGGGCCGTGGCCCTCCGACCACTCGGCGCCCTGGGCGAACTCCTGGCCCATGAAGAGCAGTTGCTTGCCGGGGTGGGCCCACATGAAGCCGAGGTAGGCGCGGTGGTTGGCGCGCTGCTGCCACCAGTCGCCGGGCATCTTGCCGACGAGCGAGCGCTTCCCGTGCACCACCTCGTCGTGCGAGATCGGCAGCACGTAGTTCTCGCTGTACGCGTACACCATGGAGAAGGTCATCTCGTGGTGGTGGTACTTGCGGTGCACCGGCTCCTTGGACACGTACTCCAGCGAGTCGTGCATCCAGCCCATGTTCCACTTCAGCCCGAAACCGAGGCCGCCGAAGCCGCCCGGACCGGTGTGGTGGGTGGCGCGGGTGACCCCGTCCCAGGCGGTGGACTCCTCCGCGATCGTGACGACCCCGGGGTTGCGCCGGTAGACGGTCGCGTTCATCTCCTGGAGGAAGGCGACCGCGTCCAGGTTCTCCCGGCCGCCGTACTCGTTCGGCGCCCACTGGCCCTCCTCGCGGGAGTAGTCCAGGTAGAGCATCGAGGCCACGGCGTCCACCCGCAGCCCGTCGATGTGGAACTCCTCGCACCAGTACGTGGCGTTGGCGACCAGGAAGTTGCGCACCTCGGTGCGCCCGTAGTCGAACTCCAGCGTGCCCCAGTCCGGATGCGCGGCCCGGCGCGGATCCGCGTGCTCGTACAGCGGCCGTCCGTCGAACTCGGCGAGGGCCCAGTCGTCGCGCGGGAAGTGCGCGGGCACCCAGTCAGCGATCACCCCGATCCCGGCCCGGTGCAGCGCGTCCACCAGGAAGCGGAAGTCGTCGGGGGAGCCCATCCGGGAGGTCGGGGCGTAGAAACCGGTCACCTGATAGCCCCAGGAACCGCCGAAGGGATGCTCCGCGACCGGCATCAGCTCCACATGTGTGAACCCCAGGTCCCGTACGTACGCGGGCAGTTGCTCGGCAAGCTGGCGGTAGGTCAGGCCGGGCCTCCAGGACGGCAGATGCACCTCGTAGACCGAGAGCGGTGCCTCGTGCACCGGTACGTCGCCCCGGTGGGCCATCCATTCCTGGTCCTGCCAGACGTGGTGCGAGGCCGTCACGACGGAGGCGTTGCGCGGCGGGACCTCGGTGTGCCGGGCCATCGGGTCGGCGCGCAGCGTGTGCGAACCGTCCGGGCGGCAGACGTCGAACTTGTACAGCGCGCCCTCCCCGATCCCGGGCAGGAACAGCTCCCACACCCCGCTGGAGCCCAGCGAACGCATCGGGAAGCCGGTGCCGTCCCAGTAGTTGAAGTCACCGCTGACCCGCACGCCCCGCGCGTTCGGCGCCCAGAGGGTGAACCGGGTCCCGGCGACGCCCTGGTGCTCCATGGTCCGGGCGCCCAGCGCCGTCCACAGCTCCTCGTGGCGGCCCTCGCCGATCAGATGCAGATCGAGTTCTCCCAGCGCGGGCAGGAAGCGGTACGGGTCGTGGATCTCGATCTCGTTGTCGTCGTACGCCACCAGCAGCTGGTACTCGGGGAGCACGGGCATCGGCAGCAGCCCGGAGAACAGCCCGTCCCCGTCGTCGTGCAGCTCGGTCCGCAGCCCCTTGGCGAGCACGGTCACCGTCCGGGCGAAGGGGCGCAGCACCCGGAGGACGGCCCCGCCGCGGATCTGGTGGGCGCCGAGCAGATCGTGCGGTGCGTGGTGCTCGCCGGCCAGCAGCCGGGCCCGGTCCCCGGCGTCGAGCGCCGGGGCGCGGCGGACCCCCTGCCCGCCGGCCCGGCGCGGCCGGGGCGGTGCGGCCCGCTTCCCCCGCCGGGCCGGTGCGGCGGGAGTCTTCGTCGCGACGGCCTCCGCCGCCGGGACGGGCGCGGCGGGCTCCGCCGGAAGCGGGGCCTCGGGGGTGGGCGGAACGGGCTCGGGCACGTTGCGGGACGGCTTGCGGGCGGTCACGGGGACGGCCTCCTCGGGGGTGAGGGCGAAGAAACACGTGGGTGGGGCTGGGTGGGAAGGCGGACGCCGGGCTGGGTGGGAAGGCGGACGCCGGGCGGTGCGGGGGAGCGGGCGCCGGGTGGCTCAGTCGGTTTCCGTATCCGCTTTGGAGGGTTCGACGAGTTTGGCGGCTTCCGCGGGTTCGGCGTCCGCTCCGGCCAGGCGCCGGATCGCGGCCATCGGCACCGGCAGCCAGTCGGGCCGGTGCCGTGCCTCGTACACCACCTCGTAGACCGCCTTGTCGGTCTCGTGGGCGCGCAGCAGCTCGGGTTCGCCGCGGGGGTCGACGCCCGCGGACGCGGCGTAGCCGTCGCAGTACGCGGTCCGGCAGCGGGCCGCCCACGCGGGGTTCCAGGGCCGGTGCGAGCGGGCCGCGTAGTCGAAGGAGCGGAGCATTCCGGCGATGTCGCGCACCGGCGGCTGCGGGGTGCGGCGTTCGGTGAGCGGCCGGGAGGGCTCGCCCTCGAAGTCGATCAGTGACCAGAAACCGTCGGTCCCGCGCAGGGTCTGGCCCAGATGGAGATCGCCGTGCACCCGCTGGGCGGGCCGGCCGGTCCCCGCACCGCCCGGCGCCGCCAGGGCGTCGAAGGCGGCGCGCAGCCCGGGGACGTACGGCGCCAGTTCGGGCACCGCGTGCGCGGCGCTTTCCAGCCGGTGGACCATCGCCGCCGCCAGCCGGCCGGTCTGCGCGCGCCGCAGCGCCGGGGCGGGCAGCGCCGCCGCCAGCGCGGTGTGCACCTCGGCGGTGGCCCGGCCCAGGGCGTACGCCTCGGCGGTGAAGTCGTCCCCGGCGGCCAGTGCGCGCAGGGCGAGCTGCCAGCCGTCCTCGGCGTCCCGCAGGAAGGGCTGGAGCACCCCCAGCGTCAGCCGCTCCGGCCCGGCCGCCTCGAACCAGGCGACCGGGGCGGGGACGCGTCCGCACCCCTCGCGGGCGAGCGCGAGGGGCAGTTCGAGATCCGGGTTGGTGCCGGGGAAGACCCGGCGGAACACCTTGAGGATGTAGGCGTCGCCGTACACCAGCGAGGAGTTGGACTGCTCGGTGTCCAGCACCCGGGGGGCCAGGCCCGCGGGGACGGCGGCCGCCCGCGCGAAGCTGAGGGAGCCGAGGCCGCCCGGGGTGCGCAGCCGCTCCAGCAGCAGCGCGGCCAGCCGGGGATCGTGCAGCCCCTCGTAGACGGTGAGTCCGGCCAGCGGGCCGTGGTCGGGGCGGCCGATCAGGGCGGGCGCCAGCAGCGGGGGCAGTGCGGGGCGCACCCCGAGCAGCAGCTGGTAGCAGTCGGCCGGGGGCTGGGCCGGCATCGTGGGCTGGTGGGCCCGCACCAGCAGGTGCAGGAGCCCCGGACCGCCGTCCGCCGCCACGGGCAGCAGTTCGGTCGCCGAGACCAGCGAGAAGGCGGTGATCGGGTGCCCCTTGCCCGCGAACCACCGCTGCCTGGGCAGCCATGAGTGCAGCAGAGGCCCCAGGGAGGGGAGCAGGGCTGTGCTGTTCGCCAGGGTGACCTGAGCGGATGCAGCCTCCGACATGGCATCGCGTCCTTTCCCCGGGCACACCACAGGATGCGAAGAGTGTCCCGGATTGCGGCATGGGCTGTCCGGCTGTGCGGGACGTGTCGGGTCAGGATGGTCCGTACGGACTCGACGCGGAGTGATCGAAACGCCGGGAAGATCCAGGAAGGGTGCGGAAGCGCTCGATATGAGGGGAAGGGTGCCCCGTGCGGGACGGCGGAAACCGCCCCGCCCGTGGCCTGGGAGGTGTCGTGCGGATCAGCTCGGCGGCGCGTCCTTGCGCAGCCGGAACCAGTAGAAGCCGTGTCCCGCGAGCGTCAGCAGATAGGGCCACTGACCGATGGCGGGGAAGCGCACCCCGCCGATCAGCTCCACCGGATGACGCCCGTTGAAGGACCTGAGGTCCAGCTCCGTCGGCTGCGCGAACCGCGAGAAGTTGTGCACGCACAGCACCAGGTCGTCCCCGTGCTCCCGGGTGAAGGCGAGCACGGCCGGGTTGCTGGAGGGCAGTTCGTTGTACGTGCCGAGACCGAACGCCGGGTTCTGCTTGCGGATCTCGATCATCCGCCGGGTCCAGTGCAGCAGGGAGGACGGCGAGGCCATCGACGCCTCGACGTTGGCGACCTGGTAGCCGTAGACCGGATCCATGATCGTGGGGAGGTAGAGCCGCCCCGGATCGCTGGAGGAGAAGCCGGCGTTGCGGTCGGGCGTCCACTGCATCGGGGTGCGTACGGCGTCCCGGTCGCCCAGCCAGATGTTGTCGCCCATCCCGATCTCGTCCCCGTAGTAGAGGATCGGGGAGCCGGGCAGCGACAGGAGCAGCGCGGTGAACAGCTCGATCTGGTTGCGGTCGTTGTCCAGCAGCGGCGCCAGCCGGCGGCGGATGCCGATGTTGGCCCGCATCCGCGGATCCTTGGCGTACTCCGCGTACATGTAGTCGCGTTCTTCGTCCGTGACCATTTCGAGGGTCAGCTCGTCGTGGTTGCGCAGGAAGATGCCCCACTGGCAGTTCTTGGGGATGGCCGGGGTCTTGGCCAGGATTTCCGAGACCGGGTAGCGGCTCTCCCGGCGCACCGCCATGAAGATGCGCGGCATCACCGGGAAGTGGAAGGCCATGTGGCACTCGTCGCCGCCGGTGCGGTAGTCGCCGAAGTAGTCGACGACGTCCTCGGGCCACTGGTTGGCCTCGGCGAGCAGCACGGTGTCCGGGTAGTTGGCGTCGATCTCCTTGCGGACCCGCTTGAGGAAGCCGTGGGTCTCGGGCAGGTTCTCGCAGTTGGTGCCCTCGCGCTGGTACAGGTACGGCACGGCGTCGACCCGGAAGCCGTCGATGCCGAGGTCCAGCCAGAAGCGCAGCGCGGAGATGATCTCCTCCTGCACCGCCGGGTTCTCGTAGTTGAGATCGGGCTGGTGGGAGAAGAACCGGTGCCAGTAGTACTGCTTGCGCACCGGGTCGAAGGTCCAGTTGGACGTCTCCGTGTCCACGAAGATGATCCGGGCGTCCTGGAACTGCTTGTCGTCGTCGGCCCAGACGTAGTAGTCGCCGTACGGACCGTCGGGGTCGGTCCGGGACTGCTGGAACCAGTCGTGCTGGTCGCTGGTGTGATTCATGACGAAGTCGATGATCACGCGCATCCCGCGCTGGTGCGCGGCGTCGACGAACTCGACGAAGTCGGCGAGGTCGCCGAACTCCGGCAGGACCGCGGTGTAGTCGGAGACGTCGTAACCGCCGTCGCGCAGCGGCGACTTGAAGAACGGCGGCAGCCAGAGGCAGTCGACGCCCAGCCACTGGAGATAGTCCAGCTTGGCGGTGAGTCCCTTCAGGTCTCCGATGCCGTCGCCGTTGGAGTCCTGGAAGGACCGGACGAGGACTTCGTAGAACACGGCGCGCTTGAACCAGTCGGGATCGCGGTCCTTGGCCGGGGTGTCCTCGAACGTGTCGTGGACGGGCTCGTTGACGATCATGGTGTGGGTGACCCTCCGGTCGGCGGGGACGGTCGCAGGACGGCGATGTGCGCGGGCGTCACGCCCGGCTCGAGGCGCACATAGAAGGTCCTGCCCCAGTGGTAGGAAATGCCGGTCAGCTCGTCGCGCACCGGCACGCTCTCGTGCCGTTCGAGGCCGAGTCGCGGCATGTCCAACGAGACGGTCGCCTCCTGGGTGTGGTGCGGGTCGAGGTTGACGACCGTCAGAACGGTGTTCGAACCGGAGCGCTTGCTGTACACGATCAGCGCGTCGTTGTCCGAGGCGTGGAAGTGCACGTCGCGCAGTTGCTGGAGCGCCGGATTGCGGCGCCTGATCCGGTTCAGTGAGGTGAGGAGCGGGGCCAGCGAACGGCCCTCCCGCTCGGCGGCTTCCCAGTCCCTGGGCCGGATCTCGTACTTCTCCGAATCGAGGTACTCCTCACTGCCGCTGCGGAGCGGGGTGTTCTCGCACAGCTCGAACCCCGCGTACACCCCCCAGGACGGGGAGAGTGTCGCCGCGAGCACCGCCCGTGCCTCGAAGGCCGGCCTGCCGCCCTCCTGGAGATGTCCGGGAAGGATGTCGGGGGTGTTCACGAAGAAATTGGGCCTCATGTACGAGGCGGATTCACCGGCCAGTTCCGTGACGTACTCGGTGAGTTCGTGCCGGGTGTTGCGCCAGGTGAAATACGTGTACGACTGCTGGAATCCGATGGCGCCGAGCGTCCGCATCATCGCGGGGCGGGTGAACGCCTCGGCCAGGAAGACGACATCCGGGTCGGTGCCGTTGATGTCGGCGATGACCTTCTCCCAGAAGACCACCGGCTTGGTGTGCGGATTGTCGACGCGGAAGATCCGCACCCCGCGGTCCATCCAGAAACGCAGGATGCGCACGGTCTCCGCGACAATGCCCGGCATATCCGTGTCGAAGGCGATCGGATAGATGTCCTGGTACTTCTTCGGGGGATTCTCCGCATAGGCGATCGTGCCGTCCGGCCGGTGGTGGAACCACTCCGGATGCTTCTCCACCCAGGGATGGTCGGGGGAGCACTGGAGCGCGAAGTCCAGCGCGATCTCCATCCGCAGGGTGCGGGCCGTCGCGACGAAGTGGTCGAAGTCCTCCAGCGTGCCGAGATCCGGGTGGACCGCGTCGTGCCCGCCCTCGGGCGAGCCGATCGCCCACGGCACGCCCACGTCGTGCGGCCCGGCGGAGAGCGCGTTGTTGGGGCCCTTGCGGTGCGTGGTGCCGATGGGGTGGATGGGCGGCAGATAGACCACGTCGAAGCCCATGGCGGCGACCGCGGGCAGCCGTTCGGCCGCCGTGCGGAAGGTGCCGCTGATGATCCGGGGCCGCGGGGCGGCGCTCGTGCCCCTGCGGCCCTTGCGGGCGGGCGCGGCCGGCTCGGTCCTGGCCCCCTCCGAGCGCGGGAACAGCTCGTACCAGGAGCCGTACAGCGCGCGCCGGCGCTCCACGGTCAGCGGATGCGGGCGGGAGCGGGTGACCAGATCGCGCAGCGGATGGCGGGAGAGCGCCGCGTCCGCCTCGGGGGTCAGTGCGGCGGCCAGTCGGGCGGCGGCCGGGCGGGAGGTGTCGCGCAGCGCGTCCGCGGCGGCCAGCACGGCCTCCCGGCCGTCGCGCTTGGGGACGGACGCGGCGGCCCGCTCGTACAGCGCGGCGCCCTCCTCCAGGACGAGCGCGGTGTCGATCCCGGCCGGCACCTTGATCCGTGCCGTGTGGAGCCAGGTGGCGACCGGATCGCTCCAGGCCTCCACGGTGTACGTCCAGCGGCCCTCCGCGTCCGGTGTCACCTCGGCACCCCAGCGGTCGGTGCCCGGGGCCAGTTCGCGCATCGGGGTCCAGGGCCCGGGACGCCCGTTCGGGCCGCGCAGCACCACATTGGCCGCGACCGCGTCATGGCCCTCGCGGAAGACGGTCGCCGTGACCTCGAAGGTCTCGCCGCAGACGGCCTTGGCGGGCCTTCTGCCGCAGTCGACGAGCGGACGGACATCGAGGACGGGAATGCGACCGATCATGGAATCACCTGGGGACGGGGGCACGGGCTCGGCAGGGCGCACGACCGGCGCGGAATGCGGATTGCGCGCGCCGCGACGAGGGGTTTCGGTCCTTTCTAGCCGCTCCGCCGATGACTGATGGGGTGTGGGCATGGCCGCTCCTGTCCGCGTTCACTCGAATAGCACTCGAATGGCCGCGGTGGGGTGTGGTGCACGGGCAGGGACGAATGCGCACGGGGTCCGCGCGGATTGCATACGAAACCGCCGGGCGGACCACCGGACGGCCGCGGCCGAATCGCGTACGAGACGGGGGCGGAACGTTCTCGGCAGGGGTCGGGAGGCATTCGTTCCGGGTACCGGAGAAGCCTTCCCACGGAACTCGGTGGGCCAATCCGGTGAGGTGTTAACTACTCGGGCGTAGGTGTTTCGGTCTGAATGCGCCGGGCTCCGCCGCGCATGCGCGGGACTGCGTGGAACCGGCACACGCGGGTGGGCCGGGCGCCACACGGCAGCTTTCCTTGTGGCGCGAAGGCCCACAAGGCCGCACGAGGGGAAGGAATCGGCCATAACGCCTGTGCCGGATGTGTCTGGATCCGCGAGGGGGACGGACGGGGCCGGAGGGTTCCGGGTTCCCCGCCCGCCGGGTCGCACGCCCGCAGCGGCCGCGCGCCGTGGCCGGTGCGCCCCGCGCGCCACTACCGTCGAGGGTGACGGAGCGGTGCACACCGTGGTGCGTCCGCTCGGATCCGTACGTGCCCTGTAAAGGTGGGATACGTGAAGGCCATTCGTCGTTTCACCGTGCGTCCCGTCCTCCCCGATCCCCTTCGACCGCTCAGCGACCTGGCACGCAATCTGCGCTGGTCCTGGCACACCGAGACCCGTGAGCTGTTCCAGTCCGTCGACCCGGTGGCCGGCCGGAGCGCGGAGTGCGACCCCGTGCGGCTGCTCGGTGCCGTCTCCGCCGCGCGCCTGGCCGAACTGGCCGGGGACGAGCCGTTCCTGCACCGGCTGGCCGAGGCCTCCGCGGACCTCGCGGCCTATCTGGAAGGCCCCCGCTGGTACCAGGAGCGGCAGGAGGCCGGCGAGCGGCTGCCCGCCGCCGTCGCCTACTTCTCGCCCGAGTTCGGTGTGACCGCGGCCCTGCCGCAGTACTCCGGCGGCCTCGGCATCCTCGCCGGCGACCACCTCAAGGCCGCCAGCGACCTCGGCGTCCCGCTGATCGGCGTCGGTCTGCTCTACCGGCACGGCTACTTCCGCCAGAGCCTGACCCGGGACGGCTGGCAGCAGGAGCACTATCCCGTGCTCGACCCCAACGAACTCCCCGTCACGCTGGTGCGCGAGGCCGACGGGACCCCGAGCCAGGTGGTGCTCTCGCTGCCCGGCGGCCGGACCCTGCACGCCCAGATCTGGCAGGCCCAGGTCGGCCGGGTGCCGCTGCTGATGCTCGACTCCGACGTCGAGGACAACGCCCCCGGCGAACGCGAGGTCACCGACCGGCTCTACGGCGGCGGCAGCGAGCACCGGCTGCTCCAGGAGATACTGCTGGGCATCGGCGGGGTGCGCGCGGTGCGGACCTACTGCCGGCTCACCGGCCACCCCGGACCCGAGGTCTTCCACACCAACGAGGGCCACGCCGGCTTCCTCGGCCTCGAACGGATCCGCGAGCTGTCCGGCGAGGGCCTGGACTTCGACTCCGCCGTGGAGTCCGTCCGGGCGGGCACCGTCTTCACCACCCACACCCCGGTCCCGGCCGGCATCGACCGCTTCGACCGCGAGCTGGTCGCCCGGCACTTCGGCGACGACGGCGAACTCCCCGGCGTCCCCGCCGACCGGGTGCTCCGGCTGGGCACCGAGACCTACGAGGGCGGCGACCCCGGCGTCTTCAACATGGCGGTGATGGGACTGCGGCTCGCCCAGCGCGCCAACGGCGTCTCCACCCTGCACGGCGAGGTGAGCCGTGAGATGTTCGCCGGGCTGTGGCCGGGATTCGACCCCCCGGAGGTGCCGATCACCTCCGTGACCAACGGGGTCCACGCACCCACCTGGGTCGCCCCCGAGGTCTACCGGCTGCGCGCCGAGTCCGGGGCCGCCCCCGGCCGCTGGGACGCCGTCGAGGAGGTCCCGGACCGGCGGCTGTGGGAGCTGCGCCGCACCCTGCGCGAGCAGCTGGTCGCCGAGGTCCGGCAGCGGCTGCACGCCTCCTGGCGCAGCCGCGGCGCCCAGCCCGCCGAACTCGGCTGGATCGACGGGGTCCTGGACCCCGGCGTCCTCACCATCGGCTTCGCCCGTCGGGTGCCCTCGTACAAGCGGCTGACGCTGATGCTGCGCGACCGGGACCGGCTGCGCGGGCTGCTCCTGCACCCGCAGCGGCCGATCCAGATCGTCGTGGCCGGAAAGGCGCACCCCGCCGACGACGGCGGCAAGCGTCTGGTCCAGGAGCTGGTCCGGTTCGCCGACGACCCCCGGGTGCGGCACCGGATCGTCTTCCTGCCCGACTACGGGATGGCGATGGCCCAGAAGCTCTACCCGGGCTGCGACGTCTGGCTGAACAACCCGCTGCGCCCGCTGGAGGCCTGCGGGACGAGCGGGATGAAGGCGGCCCTCAACGGCTGCCTCAACCTCTCGGTCCTGGACGGCTGGTGGGACGAGTGGTTCGAGCCGGACTTCGGCTGGGCCATCCCCACGGCCGACGGCGCCGCGCTGGACGAGGACCGGCGCGACGACCTGGAGGCCGGCGCGCTCTACGAGCTGATCGAGGACCGGGTCGCCCCGCGCTTCTACGACCGGGACGGCGACGGGCTGCCCGGACGCTGGATCGAGATGGTCCGCCGCACCCTGGGCACCCTGGGCCCCAAGGTGCTGGCCGACCGCATGGTCCGGGAGTACGTGGAGCGGCTGTACACCCCGGCCGCGCTGGCCCGGCGCTCGCTGGACGAGAAGGCCGCGCGCGAACTGGCCGGCTGGAAGGCCCGGGTCAGGGCGGCCTGGCCGGGAGTGGCCGTCGACCACGTCGAGGCGGTGACCCCGCACGCCTCCTCCGGCGGCACCGCCGAGCTGGGCTCCACCCTGGCCCTGCGGGTGCGGATCAGCCTGGGCCTGCTGGAGCCGGACGAGGTCGAGGTGCAGGCGGTGGCCGGCCGGGTCGACTCCGCCGACGCGATCGTCGACAGCCAGGTCTTCCCGCTGAAGCCGGCGGGCGGTCAGGACCTGGAGGGCCGCTGGCTGTACGAGGGGCCGCTCACCCTGGACCGCACCGGTCCGTACGGCTACACCGTGCGGGTGCTGCCCGCCCACCGGCTGCTGGCCGACGGGGCGGAGCTGGGGCTGGTGGCCCAGCCGACGGCGGCCGCGGCGGAGGGCGCGGGGGTGCTGATGCGCTGAGGCGCGCACGCCCCGCGGGGCCCGGTTCCGGAACAGCCGTCCGGTACCGGGCCCTTCGCTTTCCGAACACAGAAGCTTGACGTGTTCATGGGATGCCTTTAAGTTCCTCACTCATTGCAGCGTTCACAACCCGGCTCATCGTTCACAGACATGAACAACCTGTGTGCGGGCCGGGTTCCGGACCTCCCCGCAACCGGAAGGCACCCCCACATGCGCACCGGAACCATCGGCCTCGGCCTCGCCGCCGCCCTCGCGGCGCTCGTCACGGGCCTCACCCCGGGCCCCGCCTCCGGACGGCCCGCCGCCGTCCCCGACGCGGCCCCGGCCGCGGCCGCCGCCCCCGCGGCCTTCACCCACCCCGGCGTCCTGGTCAGCCGCCCCCAGCTCGACTTCGTACGCTCCAAGGTCCAGGCGGGCGCCCAGCCCTGGAAGAGCGCCTACGACCAGATGATGGCCGGCAAGTACGCCTCCCTGACCCGGACCGCCAAACCCCGCGCGGTCGTCGAGTGCGGCTCGTACTCCAACCCCAACTACGGCTGCACGGACGAGCGCGAGGACGCGATCGCCGCGTACACGCTCTCGCTGGCCTGGTACATCACCCAGGACAGCCGCTACGCGCGGAAGGCCATCGAGATCATGGACGCCTGGTCGGCCGTGATCAGGGACCACACCAACAGCAACGCCCCGCTCCAGACCGGCTGGGCGGGCTCCTCCTGGCCGCGGGCGGCCGAGATCATCGCGTACACGTACAGCTCCTGGCCGAACTCCGGCCGCTTCGCCACCATGCTGCGCGACGTCTATCTGCCGAAGGTCATCAACGGCTCGAACAGCAACGGCAACTGGGAGCTGTCCATGACCGAGGCCGCGATCGGCATCGCGGTCTTCCTGGAGGACCGGACCGCCTACGACAAGGCGGTCGCCAAGTTCCGGGGCAGGGTCCCCGCGTACATCTACGTGAGCGCGGACGGCGCGCTGCCGAAGACCGCGCCCGGCAGCGGGCTGGACACCCGCGACAAGATCATCAACTACTGGCAGGGGCAGTCCACGTTCATGGACGGCCTCTCCCAGGAGACCTGCCGCGACCTCACCCACACCGGGTACGGCCTCTCGGCCATCTCGCACATCGCCGAGACCAGCCGCATCCAGGGGCAGGACCTCTATCCGGAGATCGCTGAGCGGCTGCGTCACGCGCTGGGGCTGCACGCCAAGTACCAGGTGGGCAACCCCGTTCCGGGCAATCTGTGCGGCGGAAGCCTCAAGGACAACCTCGGTCCGGTCACCGAGGTCGGCTTCAACGCGCTGCACCACCGGATGGGCATCGCGATGACCAACACCCAGACCCTCACCGAGCGGCAGCGGCCGGCCGGTTCCAACAACCTGTTCGTCGCCTGGGAGACCCTGACCCACGCGAACAACCCGAACTGACCCGCACGCGCGCGGCCGCCCGGGAGGAGGGTGCTCCTCCCGGGCGGCCGCGTCGTGTCAGCGGTGGTGCGTTTCCGGCGTCCGGATCAGAAGGTCAGCTTGAAGCTGTTGATCTTCCCGGTGTCGCCCGAGTAGACGTCCTGGACCTTGAGCTTCCACGTGCCGTTCGCGACCTCGGAGGAGGCGTTGACGGTGTACGTCGCCTGGACGTTGTCCGCGGAGTCGCTGATCGAGGAGTTCTTCAGCCGGTACGTGGACCCGTCCGGGGCGACCAGGTCGATGACCAGGTCACCGCGGTAGGTGTGGGTGATGTCCACGCCGACCTTGAGGGCGCTCGGGGCGTTGCCGGTGACACCGGTGACGGCGACCGAGCTGGTGACGGCCGAACCGGCGTCGGGGATGGAGACGGTGGACTTGCTCTCGAAGACCGAGCCGGTGCCCGGGTCGGGGTCGGTGCCGCCGGGGCGCGAGCCGACGTTGATCGCGGCCCACGCGTCCGCCACGGACTTGTACTCGGCGCTGGTGGTGCCGTACAGCTCACCGGCCACCGCGAGCGTCCCGGTGCGGGCCGAGGCGTAGTTGGTCGTCGAGGTGAACTTGGTGCTGAGGGCCTTGAACCAGATCTGCTCGGCCTTGGCGCGGCCGATGCCGGTCACCGGCAGGCCGTCGGAGGTCGGGGAGTCGTAGTTGACGCCGTTGATGGTCTTGGCGCCGCTGCCCTCCGACAGGAGGTAGAAGAAGTGGTTGGCCGGGCCCGACGAGTAGTGCACGTCGATGTTGCCGATGCCCGAGTACCACGAGTCCTTGGACGCCCCGTCCCGGCTCGGCTTGTCCTGGTAGCGCAGCGGGGTGCCGTCGCCGTTGATGTCGATCTCCTCGCCGATCAGGTAGTCACCCGGGTCGGACGAGTTGTTCGAGTAGAACTCGACGGCGGTGGCGAAGATGTCGCTGGTCGCCTCGTTGAGGCCACCCGACTCGCCGCTGTAGACCAGACCGGCGGTGTTGGACGTGACACCGTGGCTCATCTCGTGGGCCGCGACGTCCAGCGAGGTCAGCGGGGCCGCGTTGCCGCTGCCGTCGCCGTACGTCATGCAGAAGCAGCTGTCCGACCAGAACGCGTTGACGTAGTTGTTGCCGTAGTGGACGCGGGAGTACGCGCCGACGCCGTCGCCCTTGATGCCGGTCCGGCCGTGGACGTTCTTGTAGTAGTCCCAGGTCTCGGCCGCACCGTAGTGGGCGTCCGCCGCCGCGGTCTCCGGGTTGCTCGGGGTGCCGTCGCCCCAGACGTCGTCGGAGCCGGAGAAGAGCGTGCCGGTCCCGGACGTGCCGTGGTTCAGGTTGTACGTCTTGTGGTTGCCGCGCGTGGTGTCGGTGAGGTTGTACGACCCCGAGGTGTTCAGCGTGACCTGGCCGCTGAACTGCGTGTTGCCGACGCCGTTCTCGATGGCCTGCCACTCGAAGAGCTTGGCGCCGCTGCTCGCGTCGGTGATGACGTGCAGCTCGTTGGGGGTGCCGTCCTCCTGGAGGCCGCCGACGACGGTCTCGTAGGCGAGCTGCGGGGTGCCCGAGGCCATCCAGACGACCTTGCGGGGCGCCTTGTCGGCCGCGGTCCGCGAGGAGCCGTCCGCCTTGGCGAGGCCCACGGCCTGCTTCTCGGCGGCGGCCGGGGCGACGTCGGCCGTGGTGTCGACGGCCTTGAGCTGCGAGGAGGTCACCCGGGAGGCCTTGGAGACGCCCTGGGTGGCGCCGGCCGCGGACTCCTTGACGACCAGGTCGCCGCCGAGGACGGGCAGACCGGCGAAGGTGCGCTCGTAGCGGGTGTGCGTGGTGCCGTCGTTGTCCTGGACGACGTCCCGGACGACGAGCTTCTCCTGCGAGCCGAGGCCCAGCTCCTTGGCGGTGGCCGCGCGGTTGGCGGTCGCCTCCCGGATCAGCTCGGCGCGCTGGGACGGGGAGAGCTGCTTGGGCAGGGCGCCGGGGCGGGCCTGCGACGTGGGGGCCGCGGCCTCGGCCCGGTCCGACGGCGTCGCCGTGGCCGTGGTGCCCTGGACGCCGACGGCGAGGAGGGCGGCTGCGGCTATCAGAGCGCCGGTCGCGGTACGACGGCTGTGCGTGGATCTCACGCGGAACTCCTTCTGCGAGGGGGGTACCGGCGGCTGGGTGACCGTCCGGGCAGAGCAGGCAAGCGCAGAACGGGGTGAAGAGTGTCAGCCGCACGCGTGTCCTGTCAGGACCGCGTCAACAACTTGGCCGGAATTCGTCCGTTGTCGGTTGGCTCATGTTCGTTAAGCGGACGTTTCGCCGATCATCACCGCACGGCCTTCCGGGGGCCCGGAATCCCGAAAGCGGAGCGAGGAGCGGGGGTGGGGCCGTTTGTGTCGTGTGCGAAGAGCGTGTGAAGAAGTGGGAAGTTCCCACCAGTCGAGACGGTCCGGTGGCATGGCGCGTTCCGCGCACACGGCGAACGCCCCGGCGCGCACACGGCGAACGCCCCGGCCGTGGCCGGGGCGTTCGTACGGCGGGTGCGAAAGGTCCTACGCCAGGCTCTCCCGCCAGGCGCGGTGCAGACCCGCGAAGCGGCCCGTGCCGCCGATCAGTTCGGCGGGTGTGCCGTCCTCCACGATGCGGCCGTGCTCCATGACGAGGACGCGGTCGGCGATCTCGACGGTCGAGAGGCGGTGGGCGATGACGACGGCGGTGCGGCCGTGCAGCACGGTGTCCATGGCCCGCTGCACCGCCCGCTCGCCGGGGATGTCCAGCGAACTGGTCGCCTCGTCCAGGATCAGGACCGCCGGATCGGCGAGCAGCGCCCGCGCGAAGGCCACCAGCTGGCGCTGGCCCGCCGAGATCCTGCCGCCCCGCTTGCGGACGTCCGTGTCGTACCCGTCCGGCAGGCCCGCGATGAAGTCGTGCGCGCCGATCGCCTTCGCGGCCCGCTCGATCTCCGCCCGGCTCGCGTCGGGGCGGCCGATCGCGATGTTCTCCGCGACCGTCCCGGAGAACAGGAACGCCTCCTGCGTCACCATGACCACCCCGCGCCGCAGCTCCGGCGTGGCCAGATCGCGCAGATCGGTGCCGTCCAGCAGGACCCGGCCCTCGGTCGGGTCGTAGAACCGGGCCAGCAGTTTGGCCAGCGTGGACTTGCCCGCGCCCGTCGAACCGACGACGGCCACCGTCTGCCCGGCCGGCACCGTCAGACCGAAGCGGGGCAGCACCTCGCCGCCCGTACGGTACGAGAAGCCCACCGCGTCGAAGACCACCTCGCGGCCCGGCAGTTCACCGGAACGCTCCGGCAGCTCCCGGGGTTCGGCCGCCTCGGGGACCGAGGGCGTCTGGGCCAGCAGGCCCGCGATCTTCTCCAGCGAGGCCGCCGCCGACTGGTAGGAGTTCAGGAACATGCTGAGCCGGTCGATCGGGTCGTACAGCCGGCGCAGGTACAGCACGACGGCGGCCAGCACCCCGAGCGCCAGATCCCCGGACGCCACGCGGTACGCGCCCCACAGCACGATTCCGGCCACCGCCGTGTTGGCGACGAGACGGGAGCCGACGACATAGCGGGCGTTCTCCAGCATCGCGTCGCCGTTGGTGCGCTCGTGCGTCTCGTTCAGTGTCCGGAAGACCTCGTCGTTGACGCGCTCGCGGCGGAAGGCCTGGACCGGCCGGATCCCGTTCATCGTCTCCGCGAACTTCACGATGACCGCGGCGATCGCCGTCGACCGGCCCGCGAAGATGACGGCCGCCCGGCGCTGGTAGAGCCGCACCAGCAGATACAGCGGGACGAAGGAGAGCACCGCGACGGCGCCCGTGGCGAGGTCCAGCCAGAGCAGCATCAGCGAGATGGAGACGAAGGAGAGGACGACGCCGATCAGTTCCTGGAGGCCCTCGCTCAGCAGCTCCCGCAGCGATTCCACATCGGTGGTCGACCGGGAGATCAGCCGTCCCGAGGTGTAGCGCTCGTGGAAGTCCACGCTGAGCGCCTGCGCGTGGCGGAAGATCCGGCCGCGCAGATCCAGCAGCACGTCCTGGTTGACCCGGGCCGAGGCCCGGATGAAGGCGTACTGCAGGGCCCCGGCACCGGCCGAGCAGAGCGCGTAGCCGAGCGCCACCGCGATCAGCGGCCCGTAGTCCTTCTCCCGGAACGCGGGCACCCCGCTGTCGATCGCGTACGCCACGATCAGCGGACCGGCCTGCACCGCCGCCTGCTGCACCAGCAGGAACAGCGCCGCCAGGGCGACCCGGCCGCGCATCGGCCGCAGCAGCGAGCGCAGCAGGGCGCCCGTGGCACCGGGCGGGGCGGGCAGGTCGTCCCGGTCGAAGGGGTCACCGGCGGATCCGCCGGACTCCGTGCCGGCGGACGCCGCCTTGCCGGTGCCGGTGGCCGTCGCGGGCGCCTCGCTGCCCCCGCGTGCCGGGGATGCCGGTGCGCCGGCCCCCTCGTCGCCGGTGTCCCCGTCGCCGTCCGGTGAGGCCGGCCGTCCCGTCGTGGTGCTGGTCATCGGGTGGTGCCCTTCCCGGCCGGGGCGTCGGTGCCCCGTGCGTCCTCGGCCGGGATGTCCTCGGGGGACGGCCCGGTACGTTCCTCGCCGTCGGCGCCCGACATCAGCCAGGCGTACTCGGCGTTGTCGCGCAGCAGTTCCTGATGGGTGCCCACCGCGCTGATCCGGCCCTCCGACAGCAGGGCCACCCGGTCCGCCAGCATCACCGTGGACGGGCGGTGCGCGACCACGATCGCCGTCGTCCGCGCCAGCACCCGCCGCAGCGCGGCCTCGACCAGCGCCTCCGTGTGCACATCGAGCGCGGAGAGCGGGTCGTCGAGCACCAGGAAGCGCGGGGCGCCGACGACCGCGCGGGCCAGGGCGAGCCTCTGGCGCTGACCGCCGGACAGGCTCAGCCCCTGCTCGCCGACCTGGGTCGCGGTGCCCTGCGGCAGCGCGTGGACGAAGTCGGCCTGGGCGACGGACAGGGCGCCCCGCAATTCCTCCTCGCCCCCGCCGGCCGTGCCCATCAGCACGTTCTCCCCGACGCTCGCCGAGAAGAGCGTCGGCTCCTCGAAGGCCACCGAGACCAGCGACCGCAGCCGCTCGCGCGGCATGGCGGTGATGTCCTCGCCGTCCAGCGTGATCCGGCCGGCCGTCGCCTCGTGCAGCCGGGGCACGAGCGCGGTCAGCGTCGTCTTGCCGGAACCGGTGGCCCCGACCAGCGCCATCGTCTCGCCGGGGCGGATCCGCAGATCGATGCGGGCGAGGACGGGCGGGGAGTCCTCCGCCGCGTCCGGGTAACGGAATTCGACGCCCTCGAAGACCATGCCCCCGGCGTCGGACTCCCCGGCGGCGGCCCGCGGTTCCGAGGTCACGGTCCCGGCGGCGCGCGGCGCGATGGTGCCCGGCGCCGGCTCCCCGCCCCCGGCGGTCTCCCGTTCCTCCGCCACGTCCATCACCTCGAAGAACCGCTCCGTCGCCGTCGCCGACTCCTGGCTCATCGCCAGCAGGAAGCCGATCGACTCCACCGGCCAGCGCAGCGCCAGCGCCGTGGAGAGGAAGGCGACCAGAGTGCCGGCCGACAGACCGCCGTCCGCGACCTCGACCGTGCCGAGCACCAGCGCCGCGCCGATCGCCAGCTCCGGGATGGTCGTGATGAGGGCCCAGATGCCCGCGAGGAGCCGGGCCTTGTGCAGCTCCGTGGTGCGCAGCCGTCCGGAGAGCGCGCGGAAGGCCTGCGCCTGGCTGCGGTGGCGGCCGAAGCCCTTGATGATGCGGATGCCGAGCACACTCTCCTCGACCACCGTCGTCAGATCGCCCACCTGGTCCTGGGCCCGCCGCGCCACCACCGCGTACTTCGCCTCGAAGAACGAGCAGATGACCACCAGCGGGATCACCGGCACCATCAGCACCAGCCCGAGGGTCCACTCCTGGAGCAGCAGGATCACGAAGCCGACCAGGATGGTGGTGGCGTTGACCAGCAGGAAGGTGAGCGGGAAGGCCAGGAACATCCGCAGCAGCATCAGGTCCGTGGTGCCGCGCGACAGCAGCTGCCCCGAGGACCAGCGGTCGTGGAAGGCCACCGGCAGCCGTTGCAGATGGCGGTAGAGATCCGCCCGCATCGCCGCCTCGACCCCGGCCAGCGGACGCGCCACCATCCACCGCCGCACCCCGAACAGGACCGCCTCGGCGATGCCGAGCAGCAGCAGGTACAACGCGCCCAGCCACACCCCGCCCGGGTCTCGGTCCGCGACCGGTCCGTCGACGATCCACTTCAGCACGAGCGGGATCACCAGACCGACGCAGGAGGCGGCGATCGCGATCAGGGCGGCACCGGACAGACGGATCCGCACGGGCCTCACATACGGCCACAGCCGCAGCAGCGAACGCGCGGCGGACCGGTCCTTGGGCACTGCATCTTTTTCGGGCATCAGGAGCGAGCCTACGTTTCGGCACTGACATCGTTCACGTGCTTTTCCGGCCGCGGAGCCCCCGTGACGACACCCCCGCAGCCCCGCCGGTGACGCTCCCGCAGCCCTCGCGGCAACGCCCCCGGAACCGCCGCGCGCCGGGCCCCGGCCCGCCCGGTCGTAGTCGCGGGTCAACCGATCGGACGATGCCGGTCCGAGCGCGACGGCGGATACCGGGACGGGGTCCGGCCCGCGAAGCTCCCCGTATGGCAATCATCGAAGTGGACGGGCTGCGCAAGTCCTACGGGGGCCGCGCCGTCGTCGACGGGGTGGGCTTCACCGTCGAGGAGGGGGAGATCTTCGGGATCCTCGGACCCAACGGCGCCGGCAAGACCACCACCGTCGAATGCGTCGGAGGGCTGCGGACCCCCGACAGCGGTACGGTCCGGGTCGCCGGACTCGACCCCGTCGCCGACCACGACCGGGTCGCCCTGCTGCTCGGCGCCCAGCTCCAGCAGAGCGAACTCCAGCCGAAGATCACCGTCGGCGAGGCCCTGGAGCTGTACGCCTCCTTCTACCCGCGCCCCGCCGACTGGCGCCCCCTCGCCGAACGCCTCGGGCTGCACACCCGGCTGACCACCCGCTACGGCCGGCTCTCCGGCGGCCAGAAGCAGCGGCTCTCCATCGCCCTCGCGCTGGTCGGCGCGCCCCGCGTCGTCGTGCTGGACGAGCTGACCACCGGCCTCGACCCCCGGGCCCGCCGCGACACCTGGCAGCTCATCGAGTCCGTCCGCGACGGCGGGGTCACCGTCCTGCTGGTCACCCACTTCATGGAGGAGGCCCAGCGCCTCTGCGACCGGGTCGCCGTCATCGACCGGGGCCGGGTCGCCGCCCTCGACACCCCGGCCGGGCTGATCGCCGGCGCCGGCCGCTCCACCGCGATCGCCCTCACCCCCTCCGCACCGCTGCCCGAGGCCGAACTGGCCGCCCTGCCCGGCGCGGTCTCCCGCGAGGACACCGACGGACGCCTCGTCATCCACGGCACCGACGAGACCGTCAACGCCGTCATCTCGCTGCTCGCCCGGCTCCGGGTCACCGCACACCGGCTCCGCGTCACCGAGGCCACCCTCGACGACGCCTTCCTCGACCTCACCGAACACCCCGTCCCCGCCGAGGGGCGCGGCACGACCGGACAGGCGGCCTGACATGACCGACCCGCACCCCGCCCCCGCACCGGCCGCCGCGCCCCGCGCCGCCACCGGGCCGATGCGCGCGGTCCTGCGCGCCGAGACCCGCCTCTTCCTGCGCGAACCGGGCAGCCTGTTCTGGATCCTGGTGTTCCCGACCGTGCTCATGACGATCCTCGGACTGGTCCCCTCCTTCCGGGACCCCGACGAGAACCTCGGCGGACGCCGCGTCATCGACCTCTACGTCCCCGTCGCCGTCCTCCTCGCCATGATCATGGCCGGACTCCAGGCGATGCCGCCCGTCCTCACCGGCTACCGCGAACGCGGCATCCTGCGCCGGCTGTCCACCACCCCCGTACGCCCCTCCGCGCTGCTCGGCGCGCAGATCGCGCTGCACGGCGTCGCCGCGCTCGGCTCGACCCTCCTGGTGATGGCGGTCGGCCGCGTCGCCTTCGGCGTGGACCTGCCCGGACAGCCCTTCGGCTACGCGCTGGCCCTGCTGCTCGCCGTCGCCTGCGTCCTGTCCCTCGGCGCGCTCGTCTGCTCGATCGCCCGCACCACCCGGATCTCCGCCGCGATCGGCTCGGTCGTCTTCTTCGTGATGATGTTCACCGCCGGGGTCTGGGTGCCCGTCCAGGCCATGCCCGACACCCTGCGGCGGATCGTGCAGGTCACCCCGTTCGGCGCGGCCTCCCAGGCCCTGGACCGGGCCGCCACCGGCGCCTGGCCCGGCTGGCTCTGGCTCGGCCTGGTCGCGGCCTGGACCGCCGTCGCGGCCGTCGCCGCCGTCCGCACCTTCCGCTGGGAGTAGCCGGCACGGGGCACACTGTCCGGGGGACGAGGGGGATCCGATGAGCAGTACGACGACGGCCGAGCAGTGGTGGGACCGCTTCTTCCGCTACGGGCCCTACGGCCTGCTCGCCCTCTCCACGGCCGTCGCGGCCGTCACCCGGGGACTCGTCATGACCGGCGCGGGCGTCCGGGCCGCCCTGGTGCTCGTCCCGGCCGTCCTCCTCCTCCACCTCGCGTGGAGCCGGTACCAGGACCGGGCGCCGGGCTGGGCGGCCCCCGCCTACTTCACCGTCCGCACCCTGCTGGCCTTCGCCCTCAGCTGGTGCAACCCGTTCTTCTCCATCTACGCCGTGCTCGGCTACTTCGACGCCGGCCGGGTGCTGGGGCCCCGGACCATGCGGGCCGGACTGCTGGCCACCGCCGTCATCATGGCGGGCGCGCAGTCCGGCGGCAGTCTGCCGCCCGCCACCCTGATGAACTGGGTCGTCTTCGGCATCGTGTTCGGCGTCCACGCCACCCTCACCATGGTCTTCGCCCAGATCGGCAACCGCGAGGCCGAGCAGGCCAGGACCCAGACCGACACCATCACCGCCCTGGAGTCCGCCAACGCCCGCCTCGAACAGGCCCTGGCCGAGAACGCCGGACTCCACGCCCAGCTCCTCGTCCAGGCCCGCGAGGCCGGTGTCGCCGACGAACGCGGCAGGCTCGCCGCCGAGATCCACGACACCATCGCCCAGGGGCTCACCGGCATCATCGCCCAGCTCCAGGCCGCCACCTCCACCCAGGACACCGATCCCGCACTCGCCCGCGAACACCTGCGCCGCGCCGCCGGCCTGGCCCGCCACAGCCTCGGCGAGGCCCGTCGCTCCGTACAGAACCTCCTCCCGTCCGCGCTGGAACACGACGACCTGCCCGGCGCACTGGAGAAGACCGTCCTCGGCTGGTCGGAACGGACCGGCGTGCGCGCCGACTTCACCGTCACCGGCACCGCCGAACCCCTCCACGACGAGGTCGGCGCCACCCTGCTGCGCATCGCCGAGGAAGCCCTCGCCAACGCGGCCCGGCACGCCCGCGCCACCCGCGCCGGCGTCACCCTCTCCTACATGGACGACGAGGTCTCCCTCGACGTGCGCGACGACGGCCGGGGCTTCGACCCGCACGCCCTGCCCGCCCGCCGGAGCACCGGCGGCTTCGGCCTCGGCGGCATGCGGGCCCGCGCCGAACGCATCGCGGGCACGGTCGAGGTCGAGACCGGACCGGGGCTCGGCACCGCCGTCTGCGCCCGCGTACCGCTGGTGCCGCACCACTGACCCGTCCCGTACCGTGACGTCCCATGGACCGGGAACCCGCGCGCGTCATCACCCTGATCGTCGTCGACGACCACCCCGTCGTACGGGACGGACTGCGCGGGATGTTCGCCGCGGCCGCAGAGTTCCGGGTGCTCGGCGAGGCCGCCGACGGGGTCGAGGGCGTCGAGATGACCGCCCGGCTCGACCCCGACGTCGTCCTGATGGACCTGCGGATGCCCGGCGGCGACGGCGTCGCGGCCATCACCGAGCTGACCCGGCGCCGGGCCCGCTCCAAGGTCCTCGTCCTCACCACGTACGACACCGACTCCGACACCCTCGCGGCCATCGAGGCCGGCGCCACCGGCTATCTGCTCAAGGACGCCCCGCGCGAGGAGCTGTTCACCGCCGTACGCGCCGCCGCCGACGGCCGGACCGTGCTCTCACCGGCCGTCGCCTCCCGGCTGGTCTCCGCCGTCCGCGCCCCCGCCGCGCCCGGCCACGAGAAGCTGTCCGCCCGCGAACGCGAAGTGCTCGCGCTGGTCGCCCGGGGCACCTCCAACCGGGAGATCGCCGCCGAACTGTTCATCAGCGAGGCCACCGTGAAGACCCACCTCACCCATCTCTTCGCCAAACTGGGCGCCAAGGACCGGGCGGCCGCCGTCGCCGTCGCCTACGAACGCGGCATCCTCGGCTGATCCCACGGGCGCCCCCCGTCACTCCCGCACCCGCAGCAGCAGCACCGACCGGGCCGGCACCGTCAGCTCCGCACCGCCCCGGTGGACCGTGCCCGGCGCTGCGGACTGCTCCTCGCGCGCGGTGTCCAGCAGCAGTTCGTACGCCCGCGCCCACGGCGGCCCCGGCAGCAGGAACTCCACCGGTTCCGCCCCGGCGTGCAGCACCGCCAGGAAGCTGTCGTCGCTCACCTGCTCGCCCCGGGCGTCCCGCCCCGGAATGTCCCGCCCCGACAGATACAGCCCGACCGTCGCGGCCGGCGCGTACCAGTCGGCCTCCGTCATCTCCGTCCCGCGCGCGGTGAACCACGCCAGGTCCCGCAGCCCGTCCGGGGCCTGTGCCCGGCCGGAGAAGAAGGCCCGTCTGCGCAGCACCGGATGGCGGTGGCGCAGCTCCAGTACCCGGGCCGTCAGCTCCGTCAGCTCCCGCCACCGGGGGTCCTCCAGGAGCGACCAGTCCACCCAGCCGGTCTCGTTGTCCTGGCAGTACGCGTTGTTGTTGCCGCCCTGGGTCCGCCCCATCTCGTCCCCGGCGACCAGCATCGGCACCCCGGTCGACAGCAGCAGCGTGGTGAGCAGATTGCGCAGCTGCCGCCGGCGCAGCGCGTTGATCCCGGCGTCGTCGCTCTCGCCCTCCGCGCCGCAGTTCCACGACCGGTTGTCCGAGGTCCCGTCCCGGTTGCCCTCGCCGTTTCCCTCGTTGTGCTTCTGCTCGTAGCTCACCAGATCGCGCAGGGTGAACCCGTCGTGCGCGGTCACGAAGTTCACCGAGGCGTACGGGCGGCGCCCGCCCCACGCGTACAGATCGCTCGACCCGGTCAGCCGGTAGCCGAGGTCCCGTACGTCCGGCAGCGCGCCGCGCCAGAAGTCCCGTACGGCGTCGCGGTAGCGGTCGTTCCACTCCGTCCACAGCGGAGGGAACGCCCCGACCTGGTAGCCGCCGTTGCCCACGTCCCACGGTTCGGCGATCAGCTTCACCCGGCGCAGCACCGGGTCCTGGGCGATCACCGCGAGGAACGGGGAGAGCATGTCCACGTCGTGCATCGAGCGGGCCAGCGCCGCCGCCAGATCGAAGCGGAAGCCGTCCACGCCCATCTCGGTCACCCAGTACCGCAGCGAGTCGGTGATCAGCCGCAGCACGTTCGGCTGCACCACGTGCAGGGTGTTCCCGCACCCCGTGTAGTCCGCGTACCGGCGGGCGTCCGCCTGGAGCCGGTAGTAGCCGCGGTTGTCGATGCCGCGCAGCGACAGCATCGGGCCCAGCTCGCCCGCCTCGGCCGTGTGGTTGTAGACGACGTCGAGGATCACCTCGATCCCCGCGTCGTGCAGGGCCCGCACCATCCGCTTGAACTCCCCGACCTGCTGGCCCGCCGTGCCGCTGGCCGAGTAGCCCGCGTGCGGGGCGAAGTAGCCGATCGAGTTGTAGCCCCAGTAGTTGCGCAGCCCCCGCCGCAGCAGATGGTCCTCGTGGGCGAACTGGTGCACCGGCAGCAGCTCCACCGCCGTCACCCCGAGGCGCCGCAGATGGCCGACCGCGGCCGGGTGCGCGAGCCCGGCGTAGGTGCCGCGCAGCTCCGGGGGGATCTCCGGGTGGCGGGCGGTGAAGCCGCGCACATGCAGTTCGTAGATGACGGAGTCGGCCCACGGCGTCTTGGGCCGGCGGTCCTCGGCCCAGTCGTCGTCGTCATGGACGACCACCCCCTTGGGGACGTACGGGGCGGAGTCCCGCTCGTCGCGCACGGTGTCCGCGACCTGCTGCTCGGGCCAGTCCCTCACATGGCCGTACACCTCGGCCGGAAGGGTGAAATCCCCGTCCACGGCCCGGGCGTACGGATCGAGGAGCAGTTTCGCCGCGTTCCACCGGGCGCCGGTCCACGGATCCCAGCGGCCGTGCACCCGGTAGCCGTAGCGCCGGCCGGGCCGGACGCCGGGCACGAAGCCGTGCCAGACCTCATGGGTCAGCTCCGTCAGCGGACAGCGGATCTCCGTGCCGTCCTCGTCGAAGAGACAGAGCTCCACCGCCTCCGCACCCCCCGCCCACAGGGCGAAGTTGGTGCCCGCGACCCCGTCGGGGCCCACCCGGAACCGGGCCCCCAGCGGCATCGGGGCCCCCGGCCACACGGGGACGGGGGAGCCCGCGCCCGGCACCGGCCCCGTTCTCGGGGCCGTCTCCTGCTCGGCTGCGCTCGACACCTGCACGCCTCCCGCGGCTCGTGGGGACCGGCCCCGGAAACGGGGCGCGCGGCGTCCCGGCCGCGGCTCCCCGTGTGTCGTCGTCCCCTCTGTTCTGCCCACGAGCGGCCCCGCACTCACGTTTCCCTCCGGCCGCCCCCGTCGTTGGGGGGACGTGAACCACGTAGCGAAGAAGGCAGGGACGGGCCCGGCGACCGGGCCGGCACGCGCCGCGCTGCTCGCCGTACTGGCCGCGCTGGCCGTGCTGACCGGCTGTTCGGGCTCGGGCACGCTCATCGGCGGGAAGTCCGGGCAGGCGGCCGGCACCATCCGGGTCACGCCCGAGGACGGGGCGCGGAACGTCGCGGCCGACCGGCGCGTGACCGTGTCGGTCCCCGACGGGCGGCTGGAGAGCGTGCGGGTGACCCGGATCGAGGACGCGCAGCGGCAGGAGGTGCGCGGGCTCATCGCCGAGGACGGGCGGTCCTGGGCTCCGCAGGGGACGGGCGGCCGGCTGGGGCTGGCCGCCAAGTACAGCGTCGACGCGGTGGCGGTGGACGGCGCGGGCCGCCGCTCGGCGCGCCACACGACGTTCACCACGGTGATCCCCGACCACCGCTTCATCGGCTACTTCAAGCCGGAGAACCGCTCGACCGTCGGCACCGGGATGATCGTCTCGTTCGCGTTCAGCAGCCCCGTCACCCGCCGGGCGGCCGTGCAGCGGGCGATCCGGGTGCGCTCCGACCCGCCCGTCGAGGTGGTGGGCCACTGGTTCGGGAAGACCCGGCTGGACTTCCGCCCGAAGGCGTACTGGCGGCCCGGTACGGAGGTGACCGTGGACGTGGGGCTGCGCGATGTGGAGGGGGCGCCGGGGGTGTTCGGCAGCCAGCGCAAGACGGTCCGGTTCACCGTGGGCCGGGAGCAGATCTCCCGGGTGGACTCGGCCGCGCACACCATGGAGGTGCGCCGCGACGGGCGGCTCGTCGCGACGGTCCCCATCACCGCGGGCTCCCCGACCACCACCACGTACAACGGGCGGATGGTCGTCTCCGAGATGCACGAGGAGACGCGGATGGACGGGCGGACCGTCGGCTTCGGCGGCGAGTACGACATCAAGGACGTCCCGCACGCCATCCGGCTCACCGACTCCGGGACCTTCCTGCACGGCAACTACTGGTCCGACGACGACATCTTCGGCTCGGAGAACGTCAGCCACGGCTGCATCGGACTGCGCGACGTCCGGGGCGGCGGCGGTGACACCCCGGCCGGCTGGTTCTTCGACCGGACCCTCGTCGGGGACGTCGTCGAGGTCGTCAACTCGCGCGACAAGAAGGTCGCTCCGGACAACGGACTGGGCGGCTGGAACATGGACTGGGCGCGGTGGAAGGCGGGTTCCGCGCTCTGATCCCGCCCGGGGGCGTACGCGGGAGCGCAACGACGGCGCGGCCGGAACGGCCGCGCCGTCGCCGTTTCCGCCGCCCGGGACGTCCGCACCGCTGCGACCAGGTGAACTCCCGGGGTGAGTTGGGACGGAACGGTGACATTCGCGAGGCGAAATGCCCACTGTCAGTGTGATTATCTTTTCGCTGAGCGCGCATATGCAGCGCGCGGGGGCAGGAGCCCGAGGGCTCCCATGACCTTGGCACGGCCGGGCCGTGTGAGGGGAGACGACCACATTGAACGGGCAGCCGATATCGGGGGCATCGGCCGGGGCGGGCAACAGGCGACGGGGGCGTGGGGCCACCGGACTGTCGGCTCTGGCGCTGGGTGCGTTGCTGATGCTGGTGACGGCGTGCGGCGGGGGAGACGGCGACGCGGGCAAGGGCGGCAAGGCCGGTGCGCGGTCCGACGACACGGCCGCCTCCCAGGCCGTCGTGAACATCGTGCCGAAGGACGGGGCCGAGTCCGTCGCCACGAACGGGGCGCTGAAGATCTCCGCCCAGCAGGGGAAGCTCGCCACGGTCAAGGTCTCGGACCCGAAGGGGGCCGAGGTCGAGGGGAAGATCGCGGCGGACGGCGCGAGCTGGGTGCCGGACCACCATCTGGCCGCCGCCACCAAGTACAAGGTGCACGCGGTCGCCAAGGACGCCAAGGGCCGTGAGTCTGCGAAGGACACCACCTTCACCACGCTGGTCCCGCAGAACACCTTCATCGGGCAGTACACCCCCGAGGACGGTTCGACGGTCGGCGTCGGCATGCCGGTCTCGATCCACTTCACCCGGGGCATCACCGACCCCGAGGCCGTCGAGAACGCCATCAAGGTGACGGCCGAGCCCGCCGTCGACATCCAGGGGCACTGGTTCGGCAACGACCGGCTGGACTTCCGCCCCGAGCGGTACTGGGCCGCGGGCACCAAGGTGACCGTCAAGCTGAACCTCGACGGCGTCGAGGGGCGGCCGGGGGTCTACGGCAAGCAGGCCAAGACGGTCTCCTTCACGATCGGGCGCAGCCAGGTCAGCACCGTCGACGCCGAGACGCACCGGATGAAGGTCGTCCGCGACGGGCAGCAGATCAAGGACATCCCGATCTCGGCGGGCGCCCCGGCGACCACCACGTACAACGGCCAGATGGTCATCAGCGAGAAGCTGAAGGTGACCCGGATGAACGGGGACACCGTCGGCTTCGGCGGTGAGTACGACATCAAGGACGTGCCGCACGCGATGCGCCTGTCCACCTCGGGCACCTTCATCCACGGCAACTACTGGGGCGGATCCGGCATCTTCGGCTCCACCAACACCAGCCACGGCTGTGTGGGCCTCCAGGACAGCCGCGGCGCCGGCGACCCGGGCACCCCGGCGGCGTGGTTCTTCGACCACTCCCTCATCGGTGACGTCGTGGTCGTCAAGAACTCCCACGACAAGACGATCCAGCCGGACAACGGCCTCAACGGCTGGAACATGGACTGGTCGGAGTGGACCGCGTAGCCGTTCCGTACCGAACGGGGAACGGGCCCGGTGCTGTGACCAACGGCACCGGGCCCGTTCATGTGAGCGCCGGTTAACCTGCGGGGCATGACCGTAACCCTCGAAGCAAGCGGCGGCGTCGGCACCATCCGGCTGGACCGGCCGCCCATGAACGCCCTGGACGTCGCCACCCAGGACCGGCTGCGCGAACTGGCCGAGGAGGCCACCCGGCGCGACGACGTGCGGGCCGTGGTGCTCTACGGCGGCGAGAAGGTGTTCGCGGCCGGCGCGGACATCAAGGAGATGCAGCGGATGGACCATCCGGCGATGGTCGCCCGGTCCAAGGCGCTCCAGGACTCCTTCACCGCGGTGGCCCGCATCCCCAAGCCCGTGGTCGCGGCCGTCACCGGGTACGCGCTGGGCGGCGGCTGCGAACTCGCCCTGTGCGCCGACTTCCGGATCGCCGGGGACAACGCCCGGCTCGGCCAGCCGGAGATCCTCCTCGGGCTGATCCCCGGCGCGGGCGGCACCCAGCGGCTCGCCCGGCTGGTGGGCCCGGCCAAGGCCAAGGACCTGATCTTCACGGGCCGTCATGTGAAGGCCGACGAGGCGCTGTCCATGGGGCTGGTGGACCGGGTGGTGCCCGCCGCCGAGGTGTACGAGCAGGCGCACGCCTGGGCCGCCCGGCTGGCGAAGGGGCCCGCCCTCGCGCTCCGCGCCGCCAAGGAGTCCGTGGACGCGGGCCTGGAGACGGACATCGACACGGGGCTGACGATCGAGCGCACCTGGTTCGCCGGGCTGTTCGCCACCGAGGACCGCGAGCGCGGCATGCGCAGCTTCGTGGAGGACGGACCGGGCAAGGCCGAGTTCCTCTGACCCCTCAGGACCCTGTCGGACGCCCCCGGCCGAACGCGCGTGGGGAACGGATCCGGCGGCGTTCATCCGTGTGGGCGGATTAGCTGAGCCTTAAGGCAACCTTAAGGCTCAGCCTTCCGTCCACTGGCGCCAGGCCCGTCGGGCCTGGCGTTTTCGCAGTTCAGGGGCGCTCCGGAGGGGTGCATTCTGCCGCTGGCATATGCCTGAAGCCCACACCGGAATCCCTGATTCCGGGTCAGGGATTCCTCCGGAACGGCCCCCGGGGCCCCCGCGTGCCGCCATGATGGTGTGCATGGCGGGCCTGGAGGGTGTGGAGCAGCCGCGACCGCGCAGCAGCGCGACAGCGGCACGGTTGAAGCCGGCCGTCGAGGACGAACAGGCGTTCAAAGCGCTGGAGTTGTTCGGAAATCCGACGGAGGCGGAGGTCCGGCTGCCGTCCCGTCCGGAGTCCGCGGCCACGGCCCGGCGGATCACCTCGTGCGTGGTGCTGCGGCAGTGGGGACTCTCCCCGCAGACCGCCGAGCACGCCGTCCTGCTGGTCTCCGAACTCGTCGGGAACGCCGTGCGGCACACGGGCGCCAGGGTCTTCGGCTTACGCATGATGCGCCGCCGGGGCTGGATCCGGATCGAGGTGCGCGACCCGTCGCGCGGTCTTCCGTGTCTGATGCCGGTCCAGGCGATGGATATCAGCGGACGCGGTCTGTTTCTGGTCGACAAGCTCTCCGACCGGTGGGGGGTGGATCTGCTGCCGCGCGGCAAGACCACCTGGTTCGAGATGCGGATCTCCGACCGCTGAGCCGGGCGCGCCCGGGTGCACAGAAGCCCCCGGACGGCCGTGGTGCGGCGCCTGCGGGGGCTTCTGTGTGGGGGACCGTGAAGTGGGGGTGTGTTCACGGCCGCTTGGTGACGACCTGGCCCGGGTCAAGGGGGTCGTGTCACCGACTATGGCAGACGGATGACTCCTTCGCCAAAGCCGCAACACTCCCATTTAGGTAAAGAACCGGACATTTCTGCAATGAATCGCAGGTGTGTTGGGTCACTCGCCTGCAAACCATTGAACATACCGGGATTCTCCCGAGCGATTCATTGATCGTCCGCAGAGTGGACGCGCGCATCCGTGTGGGCTCCGCGGCGCCACCGGACCAATGGTGAGATTTCCGGCAAAGCGGTTCTACTGTTCCGCGTATGAACGTCCCCGACGGACCGCTGCGCCGCCGCGAGGCCCTGCGCGCGGGTGCCGGAGCGGCCCTGGTCACGGCACTCGCCTCCGGTTGCGCCGACCCCGCCCCGGCCGGCCGCGCGGTCGCGTCCCCCGCCACCCCGGAAGCGGCCCGGCCGTCCCCCGGCACCGGTGCGCACGCCGCCGCCCCCGCGCCCCGGCGCTTCCCCGGACAGCCCGCGCAGATCGACCACGGCCCCCGCGACCGTGCCCGGGTCGCCCTCACCTTCCACGGCCAGGGCGACCCCGCCGTCGCCGAGGCCGTACTGGCCGAGGCCGAACGCGCCGGCGCCCGGGTCACCGTTCTCGCCGTCGGCAGCTGGCTCGACGCTCACCCCGCGCTGGCCCGCCGCGTCCTCGACGGCGGCCACGACCTCGGCAACCACACCCAGCACCACATCGACATCTCCACGCTCGACGAGACCCGGGCGTACGCCGAGATCACCGACTGCGCCCGGCGGCTGCGCCGGCTCACCGGCTCCATCGGCACCTGGTTCCGGCCCTCCCGGACCCAGGACGCCACCCCGCTCGTCCGGCGGCTCGCCGCCCGCGCCGGATACCCGCACGTCCTCTCGTACGACGTGGACTCCCTCGACTTCACCTCGCCCGGCGCCGCGGCCGTCACCCGCACGGTGACCGGGCAGATCCGCAACGGGTCGGTGGTGAGCCTGCACTTCGGCTACGCGGACACGGTCGCCGCGCTGCCCCCTCTCCTCGCCGAACTCGACCGCCGCGGACTGCGCGCGGTGACGACCACGGAGCTGCTGACCTGATGCCTCCCACCACGACCCGTACCGCCGCCCTGCTCGGCGGGGTCCTCCTCGCCGCGCTCACCGCCTGCGGAACCTCCCCCGACAAGGCCGCGCACACCACGTCCACGGAGGCCGCCGCGCCCGCCCGCCGTGAGCCCGTCACCCCGGCCGCGCCGCCCGGACTGCCCGGCATGCCGCCGGTGCTCGACCCCCACAACATCTACGCGGCCGACGCCCCGGGCAAGCTGTCGCCCGTCGTCCGGGACTTCCCGTCCCGCGTCTACGTGCCCAACACCAACTCCAACACCGTGACGGTCATCGACCCCGCCACCTACAAGGTCGTCGAGACCATCCCGGTCGGCCGCCAGCCCCAGCACGTCGTGCCCTCCTGGGACCTGAAGACGCTCTGGGTCAACAACGACCTCGGCGACAGCCTCACCCCGATCGACCCCGCCACCGGCAAGGCCGGAAAGACGGTCGACGTGTCCGACCCGTACAACCTGTACTTCACCCCGAACGGGAAGTACGCCGTCGTCATGGCCTCCATGGACCGCCAGCTCGTCTTCCGCGACGCGCACACCATGAAGACCGCCAAGGCGGTGCCGGTGAGCTGCGCGGGCGTCAACCACGCCGACTTCTCCGCCGACGGCCGGTACTTCATCGTCTCCTGCGAGTTCTCCGGCGAACTGCTGAAGGTCGACACCGAGAAGATGGAGGTCGTCGGGCAGCAGAAACTGCCCTTCCAGGGGGCCATGCCCCAGGACGTGAAGCTCTCGCCCGACGGCGGCACCTTCTACATCGCGGACATGATGGCCGACGGCGTCTGGGTGCTGGACGGGAAGAAGTTCACCACCCCGGAACTGCTGCACACCGGCAAGGGCTGCCACGGCCTCTACGTCAGCCGCGACGCCAAGGAGATGTACATCTCCAACCGAGGCGAGGGCTCGGTCTCCGTCTTCGACTTCGCCCGGAAGAAGCTGACGAAGAAGTGGCACCTGCCGAACGGCGGCAGCCCCGACATGGGCGGGGTCTCCGCCGACGGCAAGGTCCTGTGGCTGTCGGGACGCTACAACGCCGAGGTGTACGCGATCGACACCACCAGCGGCAAGCAGCTGGCCCGGATCCCGGTCGGCAGCGGACCGCACGGCCTCGCCGTCTACCCGCAGCCCGGCCGCTACTCGCTCGGCCACACCGGCGTCTTCCGCTGACCTGACCTGACCCGACCCGACCCGGCCCGCACGGGGCCGGGTCACCGGTCAGCCCGCGATCAGCAGCGCCTCCGAACCCACCGGCCGGAACCCCGCCGCCTGGAACGTCCGCACACTGCGGGCGTTCCCCGGCGACTGCTGCGCCCACACCACCGCGTCCGGCACCAACTGCCGGGCCGCGCGCGCCAGCCGGACGCCCAGCCCCCGGCCGCGCGCCTCCTCGGCCACCTCGACGGCGGTCTCCCAGCGCCCGGCGACGCCGCGGCCGAGGATCAGCACCCCGCCCTCGGTGCCCCACACCCGGACCTCGTCGCGGTACTTCATCGCCCGCGCCACCCGCGGGTGTTCGGGGTCGCGGATCTCGCGCAGCTCCACCTCCGGCTCCCCGGGCAGCGCCCCGGCGGCCGTGAGCAGGTCGATGGTGTTCATGTGCCGGCCGGTCCGGGCCGCCAGGGCGGTCAGGAAGGCCGGGTTCATCGTCGCGGCCAGTGCGTCCCCGGGGGTCGCGGCCAGCGTGGCGCGCACCCACGCCGGGTCCTCGTCGAGGAAGACCACCGAATGCGCGGTCAGGGCCAGCACCCCGGCGTCCCGGCCGTTCGGCTGCGGCACGACCGTCGTGCCGCCGTCCGCCGCGGGGAAGCGCCCCCGCGCCGCCGCCTCCAGGACCCGCCCCAGCGCCGCCGTGTCCATCGTTCCGTGCTCCCCCGCTCGGTGACCGCCGCCGGACGGCGGACGGACCTCCCATGATCGAGGACCGGCCCCCGCACGGGCCACCCGGAGCGCCCGATAATCTGACCGTCGTCAGACAGTCATACGAAGGGGTGGAACGTGGCGGACATCGAGTCGGCGCGCAAGGCATTCGAGCGGTACGACCTGAACGGCGACGGGCTGATCTCGGCCGCCGAGTACAAGAGCGTCATGGCTCAGCTGGGTGACCCCTATGTCACCGAGCCGGTCGCCCAGGCCGTGATCAACTCGCACGACGCCAACGGGGACGGCCTCCTCACCTTCGAGGAGTTCTGGGCCGCGCAGAACAAGGCCTGACCTCCGGGCGGGACCGACCCGGCGTCCGGGAGGCCCGGGGCCCCCGGTCGCACCGGGGGCCGCCGCTCAGGTCCCGGCCGCCGCCGCGGTCCCGGGCCCCCGGAACACCTCGTCCGGGGTGGCCACCGGACGGAACAGATCGTGCAGCCGCCCGGCCCGGAGCAGCCGGAGGATCCTCGGGCAGTCGCACACCAGCGAGAACCGCCCGTCGCGGTCCAGCGCCCGTCTGCGGGCCCGGCACAGCAGGCTGAGCCCCGAGCAGTCGAGGAAGCTCACCTCCGACAGATCGACCACCAGGTCCGGTGCGTCCTGTGCCGTGGCCCCGTCCAGGGCCGGTCCGATGAGCGCGGCGGTCGCGAGGTCGATCTCGTCGCGCAGGGCCACCACCGTGCGTCCGTCGCGGCGGTACACCCTGCCGCACGGCTCGGGGAGCGGGGCGGGCACGGGGGCGGCAGTGGGGGCCGGCGTGTGGGTCATGGGGGCCTCTCCTCGCAGCGACGGGCCCGCCGGGGGTGATGCGGACCCGAAGGACTGTCGGTGGGGTGACGGTCGGTGAGGTGACAGTCGGTGAACCTAACCCGGGGGTCGGCGGCACCGCGACGCAGAAACGTTCGCGCGTCCCGCAATGCCTTCTTCCGGGTGAACGTCCGAGGATCCCATGGACAGGGACCGGCCTTCACATGGTTGCCAGTCGGAGTCTTCACAGGCTTGTCAGTCGGAAGGGGAGCGGGCGATGATCCCGACCCGTGCGCCCGCGACCGGGCGCCGGCGGCCGAGAACGGCCGCGCTCGTCGTCGCGGGGGCCGCGCTCTGCGCCGTGGCGGCGGCACTGCTCGCCACCCACGTCGTCGGCCGCGGCACCGGTGAACTGCGGATACCCGCCGCCGGAACCGCCGTCCTGCTCCGGACCGCCCTGTTCGCGGCGCTCGCCGTGCACATCGGCGCCCTCGCGCTCGGCCCGCTCGTCCGCTCCGTACCCGGCCGGCCCCGCACCCTCCCGCCCTCCTGGGCCGTCGCCGCCTCGGCCGTCGGCGCGCTCGCGGCGGCCGGGCAGATCGTGCGCCTGGCCCGGATCAGCGGCCTCGGACTCGTCGAGACCTACGGCACCCGCGAGGGCGGGCTCCTGCTCCTCGTCGCCAACGGCTTCGCCCTCGCGGCCTGCTGCGCGGCGAGCCGCCGGCCCGCGCTCGCCGCCGCACCGCTCGCCCTGGCCGTCGGCGCCGAGGCGCTGCGCGCCCACCCCGAGGCGTACACCCCGCTCGTCGGCGCCGCCCTCACCGTCGTCCATCTGACCGCCGCCTCCCTCTGGGCGGGCGCACTCCTCCAGGTGCTCCGCACCATGCGCCACTGGCGCACCGCCCCCGCCGCGGCCCGCGCCCTCCTCGGCCGCTACGCCCGGCTGGCCGTCTGGCCGTACGCCGCCCTCGCCGCGACCGGCACGTGCAGCGCGCTGCGCCGGCTGCCCGCGGAGGTGGTGTTCACCTCCGCGTACGGGCGGACCCTGCTGGCCAAGCTCGCGCTGATGGCCGTGGTGAGCGTGCTGGCCCTGGCGGCGCGCCGGCGACTGGCCCGGGACGGCGGTCCGGAGGGGGCCCGGCGCGCGGCCCTGCGCGAGGGGGCCGCCCTCGGGGCGGTCGTGCTGGTGTCGGCGGTGCTGACGGTCGTGCCCGACCCGCACTGGATCGCCACCCGCTGAGCGCCGGGCGGCCTTCAGCGGTACGGGGCCCAGCCGCGCAGTTCGTCGTCGCGCGGGGCGTGCACCAGGGCCGGGGCGCCGGGCCCGAAGCGCATCACCGGCCGGCTCCCGTCCCAGGACGGCCACCCCGGGTCCCCGCTCTCCGTGAACCGCACCCAGGCCGTGTGCATCGCGGCGGCCAGCTCCCGGGGGGCGTCCGGCCCGGCCAGGGCCACCGCGTCGGGCCCGGCCAGATTGTCGAAGACGAAGCCGATCTCCAGTCCGTGGCAGGCGCCGAGCCCCAGGACGGGGGAGGGCCAGCCGAATTCGTAGAGCCGCGTGGAGCCGGCCGCCCCGGTCCGCGCGTCGGCCAGCAGATTGAGCGGGACGCGCAGCAGCAGGTCCGTGGCGAGGGCGCCGAGCAGTTCGCCGGGGGTGGCCCCGGGGCGGTTCGCCCGGTACGTACGGGCGGTGGCGGCCGGCACCCGGAACCGCCACAGCGCGAGCCGCAGCCGGGTCCGGGAGAGCCGTTCGGTCAGCCCGGTGGGCACGAACCAGAGGCGGTACTCCTCGGTGGTGGACCCCAGCAGCAGATCGACGCCGGACGACGCCCCGTCGCGCAGCGCCGCGAGCGGGTCGCGGGGCAGCAGCTCGCCGTCGACCACGAGCTGGAAGGTGTTGCCGCCGGTCAGCGGGGTGCCCCCGGTGGTCACCGCGGTCTGCGCGGCGAGCAGCGCGGCCGGGTCCACGGCGGCCAGCGCCCGCGCCGTGGCGGGCACCCCGAGGCGGGCGGCGACGCGCGAGGTCGTGCGGCGGGCGGCGTCCGGCGGCAGCGCGGTGGGCGCGCCGCTCTGCAGCACGGCCCGCCGGAAGAGCCCCGCGGCGCGGGGTGCGGCGAGCAGCGCGCCGATGCAGATCGCCCCGGCCGACTCCCCGCAGACGGTGACCCGGTCCGGGTCGCCGCCGAACGCGGCGATGTTCTCCCGGACCCAGCCGAGCGCGGCGATCTGGTCCAGCAGCCCCCGGTTGGCGGGCGCGTCCGGGAACAGTCCGAACCCCTCCGTGCCGAGGCGGTAGTTGAGGCTCACACAGACCACGCCGTCACGCGCGAAGGCGGCACCGTCGTAGAGCGGTACGGCGGAGGAGCCGTGCAGCAGCGCTCCGCCGTGGATCCAGACGAGGACGGGCAGCCGGGCGGAACCGGGCGCGGGCGTCCACACATTGAGGTTGAGACAGCCGTCGCCGGGCACCTCGGGATCGGGCAGCAGCCGGTCCAGCGGCGGGGCGTACGGCCGCTTGGGCGCGGTCGGCCCGAAGGCCGCGGCCTCGCGCACCCCGTCCCAGCGTTCGGGCGGGGCCGGGGCCCGGAAGCGGTGCGGGCCGACGGGGGCGGCCGCGTACGGGATGCCGCGGAAGACGTGCACACCGCGCTCGCGGGTGCCGCGGACGGTGCCGTACGCGGTGCGGACCGGGGGTGCCGGCCGGGTGTCGTCGTCCGGAGCGGGGCCGGACATCGGGAACGGTGTGGTGGCCATGGGACGGCTCCCGCCCTCGTGCGGACGTCGGGCGTGTCTTCCAGCAGAGCACGGCCCGGCGCGGGGGGCCATGCGGGGAGGCGTCGCGCGGGGCGGCGGCCGGTCGGTCGTGAGCCGGGGGAGGGCCTGATTCAGGTAACGCGGCTTTCCGGCCGCCTGGGGAGCGGCCGGAGAGCCGGGAGCGTACGGCGCTGAAATGTCCGGAAATCGTGCCGCCGGACGGGGATATTCCGCGCGGGGCGCCGCTCAGGCGGCGAAGTTGCGCGACAGGGAGTCCTGCGCGTCGGTCTCGGTCAGTTCCGGGCGGGTGTAGCGCTCGGCGCGCGCGTGGTAGTCGAAGTCGCCGCGGACGAGGCCCCGGTAGTCGCGGACACAGCGTTCCAGGGCGATGCGCGGCTGTCCCTGGATGCCGGCCGCCTCGATCTCCTCGACGAGCTCCTTCTCGGCCCGCTGCACCCGGTCGGCGATCCGCCCGAGCAGCAGACCGGCCTCGTCGACGGCCTCCTGGAGCGTGCAGCCGCGGTCGCGCTGGATGAGCCGGACGGTGTTGTGCTCGTAGCCGAGCAGGGCCTCCTTCTCGAACGAGCAGATGTCGTTGCAGAGGCCCGAGTGGTCGGCCACCGCATTGCGTAAGGCGATGTAGGCGGGAAGGCTCCGGACGGATTCCGGCAGATCGATTCCGGCGGTGATCTCGTGCAGGTCGAGGAACGGCTGCATGGCCACCGAGTCCCGTCGGTGGCGTACGAAGTCGGCGGTGCCGGGCACATGGCCGGCGGCCCGGTCGACGGCCTCCGCGTAGTACGTCCACAGCCAGGCGGCCGTGTCGCGGCGGAACTGCCGCAGCCAGTGCGGGGGTCGTCCCGTGCAGGTGCGGGCCAGGAGCTGGGCCAGGGCGTTCTCCATGGGGCCTTCGGGTTTCCGCAGGCCGTCCAGCACGTCCACCAGGCGGGTGATGGCGCCCTCGCAGAGGCGGGGATCGCGGCCCGCCGGTCCGTCGTCGAACTCGTCGTCGACGAGGAAGGCCCAGAACAACCACTGGCAGAAGAGGTCGAGATGCTTCTGCGAGGCCTCGGGGAAGATCAGCGAGATCCAGAGTTCCGGCCGGGTCCGGATCATCTTCTTCCGGGCCACCGGGGACAGTACGAGATCGCCGGCGGCCGCCCATTCCCAGGCGGCCCGCTTGGTCTGTTGGATTCCCGGATGACATCCCGCGCTGTCGAACGGCATATGGAATGCGGGAAGCATGAGCTTACTCATGGTGCACCTCGTCGGACGATGGGAACAGGGAACGGGCGCGCGGAGGAACCGCGCACCCGAGGGATCGGTGCGGAGTGGTGGGACGCCGGGGGCGACGGCCGGTGCCGGGGCGCGGATCAGCGCCCGGGGGGCGGGCCGTCGTTGTGGGGGGCCCCGGGCGTTCTTCGGGCACGAGGGCAGGGCCGGACGGCCGGATCCCGTCGGGGACGCGTCGTGGGAGGGGCGCCTGTCATCGCTGTCCTCTTTCCTCCGCAGGGCCGGGTCGTCGAGCCGGGCCCCGCGGGGGCCCGGGGCAGCGGGCCGCCTGACGTGCACGGCGGCCGCGTCACCACTCGTCACGACCAGTGAACTCCCAGTATGCGGGGGAGGGAAGCCATGCGTGACCGAAAATGTATGATCGCCACGAATACCTGCTCAGTTATGAACAGTTGAGATGCGCGTGGGGCGGATGGGATCAACCGCCCGTACGGACGGACTGGCTGGTTCGGACCGGGGCCGACGCAAGCCAGTTGAGCAGGATCCCGTTGACCTCCTCGGGCCGCTCCTGCTGGATCCAGTGGCCGCAGCCCTCCAGGAGATGAGAGGCGACCAGGCCCGGGAGTGTCGCCGGATACGCGGCGATGGCGTCGGACAGCCAGGTCGTGGAGGCGTCGCGGGTGCCGCCGACGAACAGCGACGGCTGGGTGACGGGCGCCCCGTCGAAGGCGGCCAGGTCCTCCCAGTCGCGGTCCATGTTCCGGTAGCGGTTGAGCGCGCCGGTCAGCCCCGTCCGCTCGAACTCGCCCGCGTAGACGTCGAGATCGTCCTCGCCGAGCCAGCCGGGGCGTCCGGCGGGGAAGCGTTCGCGCAGGGTGCCGGTGCGGGCGGCGAAGTGCGGATCGGGCGCGTCGGGGCCGGGCATCGTGTCGGCGGAGAACGCGGCGTAGAAGCCGGCGAGCCAGCCGCGCACATCGGGTTCGATCTCCGCCTCGGCCCGGCCCGGCTCCTGGAAGCGCGCGACGTAGAACTCCTCCTCCCCGCCCATCCCGGCGAAGACCTCGCCGGGCCGGGGGCCGCCGCGCGGCGCGTACGGAACGCTCAGCAGCGCGACCGCGCGGAACACGTCCGGCCGCAGCAGCGCCGAGTTCGCCGCGATCGTCGCCCCCCAGTCGTGGCCGACGAGGACCGCGCTCCGCTCGCCGAGGGCCTCCACCACCGCGACGTTGTCCTCGGCCAGCTCGGTCATCCGGTACGCCGACACGTCCGCCGGCCGCGAGGAGCGCCCGTAGCCGCGGACGTCCATGGCCACCGCGCGGTATCCGGCGGCCGCCAGCGCGGGAAGCTGGCGGCGCCAGGAGTACCAGGACTCGGGGAAGCCGTGCACCAGCAGCACCAGGGGGCCGCTGCCCTGCTCCACCAGATGGATCCGCCCGGCCGGACCCGGCACGGTGCGGTGGACGGGGGCGGGGACGGGCTGCTGCGGCATGGCTCCTCCAGGGCATCCGGCCGGACCCCCGGTCGGCCCGGGGGTCCGCTCGGCACCGATCCTGTCCACGCCCCACGACCGCCGCCAGTTCTGTTGCCGTTCCGGCAAAGAGGCCCGGGACCTGCACGGGAACGGCCGCCCGGATGTGCCTGGGCGTGCCGGGCGTCGCCGGGCAGGCGGGATCTTCCGGCCACTCCCTAGCGGTAGCCGAAGCCCGCCGGGAGGGCGGACGGGAGGAACAGGCGCTGCGGTACGGCACCGGCCAGCGCGCGGTAGCCCGCCGGGTTCAGATGCAGATGGTCCCCGGTGTCCAGTTCCGCCCGCAGCGCCCGGGGCGCGTCCGGGTCCCGGACGGCCCGGTCGAAGTCGAGCACGGCGTCGAACCGCCCCGAGGTCCGGATCCAGCGGTTCACGGTCTGCCGGGCCCGCTCGCGGTGGCCGTCGGGATCGTCGTAGCCGGTGTTCCCGCCGAACGGCGTCAGCGTGGCCCCGTAGACCCGGATGCCCAGGGCATGGGCACGGGTCACGATCTGGTCGTACGCGCCGATCACGTCCTTCGCCGTCCGCTCCTGCGCCGGGGCGGTGGCGTCCGCCGTGCCGAGGTCGTTGACGCCCTCGAAGACGATCAGCCGGTCGACACCGCTCTGCGCCAGGACGTCGCGGTCCAGCCGGGCCAGCCCGTTCGGGCCGAGGCCGTCCTGGAGCAGCCGGTTGCCGCCCGCCGCCTGGTTCAGCACCGAGATGCGCGCCGGGCCGCCGGCCAGCCGCCGCTGGAGGACGTCGGGCCAGCGGTCGTTGCCATTGGTGGTGGAACCCCGCCCGTCCGTGAGGGAGTCGCCCAGCACCGCCGTCGCCGAGACGGTGTCCCGGGCCCAGACCTCCACCCCGCTGAGGAAGTACCAGTGGTCGGTCGGGACCGCCCCGGGGAGCGCCGCGTCCGTCACATGGTTCCCGGCGCGGAGGTAGGAGGTCGTCCGCGAACCGGGGTGCGAGGTGATCGCGGTGGACGCCTGCCCGGTGGCCAGATAGACCGTCGCGGTCAGCTCGGAGCCCGGTTCGAGCGCGAAGTCCAGCGGATCGGACACGATCTGCGCCCCCGCCGGCACCTCCACCGAGGAGGCGCCCCGGAAGGTCACCCGCCGCGAGGACCCCGGCCGGATCGCGTCGGTGCCGGCCCGCCCGTCCCGCGGCAGCGCCACCGACACCTCGGTGATCGGCAGCACCGCGCCCCCGAACGCGTTCGAGAACCGCAGCCGGATGTGGTCGCCGCCCGCCGAGACGTGCACGGTCTGCCGCAGCGTGGCGTCCGTCAGCACCGCATCGTCCCCCGTGAACGGCGCCGGCGGCATGTTGGACGGCTCGGTCAGCTGCGGCATCGAGGTCCAGGCCCCGACCCAGTGCGCGTTCCGCGCCCCCGGACCGGGATCCCCCTCCGTCCCGTCCGCCCCGCCCCCGGCCCCGAGGGCCGGCGGAACGGCGACGAGACAGGCGCCCAGCGCCACGGCGGTGATCAGGCTGACGAGCGACGATCTTCGGCTCATGGAGTGTTCCCTTGCGGAGTGGGAGAACGGAAGGAATCGCACAGCGTCCGCCGACGCGGACGCGTATCTCGTCCGTGCGCCCGCCGGACCACGCGGCAGGCTAGCCCCTCCGATTGTTGCGGTCAATCATTCGAAATATTTCGAAGAATGGGGGTCGCCGCCCGGACGGCGACGGCGGCCGGGCGTCCGCGGAACGACGAGTACGCTGACCGCTTTCACCCCGCCCAGGAGGTTCGATTGGTCCGGCACGGCGCACTCGGGCGGGACTTCCGGCGGCTGTGGACGGCGTACGCCGTCAGCGCGGCGGGCAGCGCGATCGGCATGGGCGCGCTGCCGCTGATCGCCCTGCTCGTGCTGGACTCCTCGCCCGTCGAGGTCTCCGCGCTCGCCGCCCTGTCCGCGCTGGCCAGCGGGGTGATCGCCCTCCCGCTCGGGGTGCGCATCGAGTACCGGCGCAAGCGGCCGGTCATGATCACCGCCGATCTGGTCCGCTGCGCGGTGCTGGCGACCGTACCGCTGGCCATGGCCTTCGACGCGCTCACCTTCGCCCAGCTCTGCGCGGTCGGCATTCTCCAGACGGCGGCGGCCGTGGCCTTCGACGCGGCGGGCGGGGCCCATCTGAAGGCGCTCGTCCGGCCCGAGCACCGGCTGCGCGCCAACAGCCTGTTCGAGACGACCAACTGGATCACCGTCAGCGCCGGACCGCCCCTCGGCGGACTGCTGATCGGGGTCCTGGGCGCGGCCGCGACGCTGGTGGCCGACGCGCTGTCCTTCCTCGGATCGGCTCTCGGCATCGGCCGCATCCGGGAACCCGAACCCGCCCCGCCGCGGCGCCCCGCCGCCTCCCACGTGGGCCGCGACATCGCCGCGGGCTGGCGGTTCCTCCTGGGCCACCCCGGGCTGCGGCCGCTGTTCCTCAACGCCCTCGTCTTCGGGGGCGCCGTCATGATGTCGTCGCCGCTGATGGCCGTCCTCATGCTGGACGACCTCGGTCTGGCGCCGTGGGGCTACGGACTCGCCCTGGGGCTGCCGTGCCTGGGCGGGGTGCTGGGCTCCCGGCTGGCCCCGCCGCTCACCCGGCGCTTCGGGGCGCGCCGGGTCCTGCTGCTGTCCGGCGCCGCGCGCACGCTCTGGACGGTCCTGCTGCCCCTGACGCCCTCCGGCGCCCTCGGCGTGGCCTTCATCGTGGTGGCCGACTTCGGACTGCTGCTCTGCGCGGGGGTGTTCGGCCCCTCGTTCACCACGTACCGCATGGCCGCCACCCCCGACGCGTACATGTCCCGCGTCGGCACGTCCTGGTCGGTCGGTTCCAAGGCCTGCCAGGCCGTCTTCATGATCGCCGGTGGTCTGATCGCCACCGCGGCGGGCGTGCGCGGCACCCTGTTCCTCGCGGGTCTGCTCTGTCTGGCGAGCGCGCCGCTCCTTCCGTGGCGCGGGGACCGGCCGGCTTCCGGGACCGTCCCGGCACCGGCGGACCGGACGGCCCCGTCGCCCCGCACCGACAGTCCCTCCGCGTAGCGGTACGGCCGCCGCCCCTCCCCGGGCGGGAGGGGCGGCGGCCGTATGCCGGTATCCGTCAGAAGGGCTTCGTCGGCAGGTACTTGCCGTCCAGGGTGATGACCGCGCGCTCGCCGCCCTCGGGGTCCGCGACCTTCTTCACGTCGAGGCGGAAGTTGATCGCGGAGATGATGCCGTCGCCGAACTCCTCGTGGACCAGGGCCTTGAGGGTGGTGCCGTAGACCTGGAGCATCTCGTAGAAGCGGTAGATCGTCGGGTCGGTCGGCACCCGGTCCGGGATCGAACCGCGGGTCGGGATCGTCCCGAGCAGCAGGGCCGCGTCGTCGTCCAGGCCCAGCAGTTCGGCCACGGCCTTCGCGGACTCGGCCGGGAGGGCGTGCTGGCCGAGGACCGCGGCGGTGGTGAAGGCGGTCGACAGGCCCGACGCCTCGGCGATCTCCTTCCAGGACAGGTTCTTGCGGATCTTGGCCTCGACGGCGCGGTCGGCCAGGGCCTCACGGGCGGTCGGCGTGAACTGTGCGTGCACCATGATCGGTGGTTCCTTCCGGTGGGGGGTGGGGCCGCTCCGCGCGGAGGGGGTGCGCGGAGCGGAGAACGGGGGCGGCCGCTCAGGCCGCGGTGGCGGTGGCCGGGGTGAGGTCCTCGACCCGGCCGGTGGCGATGTCGTAGACCCAGCCGCGCAGGGTGAGCCGCCGCTCCGCCAGGGCCCCGGCCACCGAGGGGTGGGTGGCCAGGCCGGCGAGCTGGGCGAGCACGTTCTGCCGCACCAGGGCCGCGACGTCACCGCGCCCGCCGGTACGGGCCACCGAGGTGTCCGCGAGCCGCAGCCAGTCGGCGACCGCGGGGGCGCCGCTCAGATCGTGGCCCTCGGCCAGCGCGGTCATCGCCCCGCACGCCGAGTGGCCGCAGACGACGACGTCCCGGACGCCCAGCGTGGTGACGGCGTACTCGATGCTGGCGGCGACCCCGTCGGCGCCCGGCGTGTACGCGGGCACCAGATTGCCGGCGGTCCGGACGACGAACAGCTCGCCGGGCTCCGCGCCGGTGATCAGCTCGGGCACGACGCGGGCGTCGGAGCAGCCGATGAACAGTGTGTGCGGGGCGTGGTGCGCGGCCAGCCGGGCGAACAGCTCCGCCTTGGCCGGGAACACGTTCTCCTGGAATCGGGCGACGCCGTCGGCGAGGTTCCGCACGGTCACTCCTCTCGGTGGTGGATCGGCCCTGGGGGCTTGATGAATCCACCATGCATGACCTGCTCCTATAGTGTCCAAGAGCTGTTACGCCTGACTTCTATCGACCGTGTCTATAGTCGGAGCATGGCCGCTCTCGAACTACGTCATCTCCGCTATCTGCTCGCCGTCGCGGAACACGGCAGCTTCACCCGTGCCGCCGAGGAGCTGCACATCTCCCAGCCCACGCTGTCCCAGCAGATCAGGCAACTGGAACGGACCCTGGGCGTGCAGCTGCTGGACCGGACCGGCCGCACGGTCCGGCTCACCGACTCCGGAGCCGTCTACCTCGCCCACGCCCGGAACGCCCTGCGGGACCTCGCCGCCGCCGAGCGCGCCGTCCACGACGTCACCGACCTCTCGCGCGGCCATCTGCGCCTCGGTGTCACGCCCACCTTCACCGCGTACCTCGTCGGCCCGCTCGCCGCCGAACTGCGCGCCCGCCACCCCGGCGTCACGCTCTCCCTGACCGAGACGACCCAGGACCGCGTCGAATCGGCCCTCGTCGCCGACGCCCTCGACCTCGGCATCGCCTTCACCGGCGCCCACCACCCCGGCGTCGGCGCCACCGCCCTCTTCGAGGAGACCCTCACCCTGGTGACCGGCGACCGCCACCCCGGCGCGCCCACCGGACCGCTACCGGCCGACACCCTCGGAGACGTGGAACTCGCCCTGCTCAGCGGGGACTTCGCCACCCGCACGCACATCGACGCCTACCTCGCCCGGCACCGCACCGCGCCCCGCATCACGGTCGAGGCCAACTCCGTCCAGGCACTCACCGAGATCGTCCAGCGCACCGGCCTCGCCACCGTCCTGCCCGCCGCCGTCACCGACGACCACCCCCACCTCACCCCCGTCCCCCTCGACCCGCCCCTCCCGACCCGCACCGTCGCCCTGCTGCGCCGCACCGACGCCTACGAGAGCGCCGCGTCCCGCGCCTTCACCGGGCTCGTCCACGCCCTGGTCCGCGAGCGGGGGTATGCCGCGCCCGCGTGAGAGTCCGGGGGAATCGGCCCGGGGCCGGGGTAGGGTCCGCCGTGACGACCGAAGGAATCCACCGGTCCGGGCAGTTCCGCAACGGCGACGGGCCGTACGTCTTCATCGCCGAGGTCCCCGGGCTCCACGCTCGCCATGACCTTCCTGCCGGCGCCCGGCCTCGTCGACGAGGCCGGGCGCTCCGGTCTCCGGGCGAGCGAGAAGGGCGCCCGGACATCCGGAACGCCCTTCATCAGCTTCTGCACCCCCCAGGAGATGCCGGCCCTGGCCCGCGAAGCCGGGTTCGCGGACGCCCGCCACGTGCCGGGGACGTCGCTCGCCGACCGCTACTTCGCCGATCGCACCGACGGCCTGCGACCGTCGAGCGGGGAGGACCTGCTGCCGGCCACCGTCCGACCTCCGCCCAGCGGCGCCGGACGGGCCTCAGCACTCGATGATGTTCACCGCGAGCCCGCCCCGGGCCGTCTCCTTGTACTTCACGGACATGTCCGCCCCGGTCTCCTTCATGGTCTTGATGACCTTGTCGAGGGAGACCTTGTGACTGCCGTCGCCGCGCAGGGCCATCTTCGCCGCGGTGACGGCCTTCACGGCGGCCATGCCGTTGCGCTCGATGCAGGGGATCTGGACGAGGCCGCCGACCGGGTCGCAGGTCAGGCCCAGGTTGTGCTCCATGCCGATCTCGGCGGCGTTCTCCACCTGCTCGGGGGTGCCGCCCAGGACCTCGGCGAGGGCGCCGGCGGCCATGGAGCAGGCGGAGCCGACCTCGCCCTGGCAGCCGACCTCGGCGCCGGAGATGGAGGCGTTCTCCTTGAAGAGCATGCCGATGGCGCCCGCGGCCAGCAGGAAGCGGACGATGCCGTCCTCCTTCTCGGCCTCGGTGGCGCCGCCCGCCGCGAAGTTCATGTAGTAGTGGAGCACCGCCGGGATGATGCCGGCCGCGCCGTTCGTCGGGGCGGTGACCACACGGCCGCCCGCGGCGTTCTCCTCGTTGACCGCCATCGCGTAGAGGGTGATCCACTCCATGGCGTGGGCCTGGGGGTCGCCCTCGGCGCGCAGCTGGCGGGCGGTGGTCGCGGCGCGGCGGCGGACCTTCAGACCGCCGGGCAGGATGCCCTCGCGGGCCATGCCGCGCGACACGCACGCCTGCATGGCGCGCCAGATGTCCAGCAGCCCGGAGCGGATCTCGTCCTCGGTGCGCCAGGCGCGCTCGTTCTCCAGCATCAGGGAGGAGATCGACAGACCCGTGTCGCGGGCCAGGCGCAGCAGTTCGTCGCCGGTGCGGAAGGGGTGCTTGAGGACGGTGTCGTCGAGCACGATCCGGTCCTCGCCGACCGCGTCCTCGTCGACGACGAAGCCGCCGCCGACCGAGTAGTACGTCTTCTCCAGGAGCGGTGCGCCCTCGTGGTCGTACGCGAAGACCGTCATGCCGTTGGCGTGGTACGGCAGCGCCTTGCGGCGGTGCAGGACCAGCTGCTCGTCGGCGTCGAAGGGGATCTCGTGCATGCCGAGCAGGTTGATCCGGCCGGTCGCGCGGATCGCCTCGACCCGTTCGTCCGCCGTCTCGACGTCGACCGTACGCGGGGACTCGCCCTCCAGACCGAGCAGCACGGCCTTGGGGGTGCCGTGGCCGTGCCCGGTGGCGCCGAGCGAACCGTACAGTTCGGCCCGTATCGAGGCGGTGTGGGCGAGCAGGCCCTCGTTCTTCAGACGGCGCGCGAACATCCGGGCGGCGCGCATCGGACCGACCGTATGGGAGCTGGACGGGCCGATGCCGATCGAGAACAGGTCGAAGACCGAGATGGCCACGGGGAACTCCTAGGGGTTGGTAGACGCCGTTGTCTGCCGGGTGGTGCGGTACGGGCGGGGTGCCCGGAAAGCAGGGGACAGAGCGGAGGACAAGGGACGGGGCACCGCACTCACCTCTCAGTGTGCGCGGTGCCCCTCCCGGACGCGCGGACGCGCCGGTCCGGCTACTTCTTCAGGCCGGGGTACAGCGGGAACTTCTCGGCGAGCGCGGTGACCCGGGCCTTCAGGCCCTCCGCGTCGTAGGCCGGCTTGAGGGCCGAGGCGATGATCTCGGCGACCTCGGTGAAGTCCTCGGCGCCGAAACCGCGGGTGGCGAGGGCCGGGGTGCCGATCCGCAGGCCCGAGGTGACCATCGGGGGCCGCGGGTCGTTCGGGATGGCGTTCCGGTTGACCGTGATGCCGATCTCGTGGAGCCGGTCCTCGGCCTGCCGGCCGTCCAGCTCGGAGTTCCGCAGGTCCACCAGGACCAGGTGCACGTCCGTGCCGCCGGACAGCACGGAGACGCCCACCTCGGTGACGTCGGGCTGGACCAGACGCTCGGCGAGGATGCGGGCGCCCTCCAGGGTGCGCTGCTGGCGCTCCTTGAACTCCTCGCCCGCCGCGACCTTGAAGGAGACGGCCTTGGCCGCGATGACGTGCTCCAGCGGACCGCCCTGCTGGCCCGGGAAGACCGCCGAGTTGATCTTCTTGGCGAGCTCCTGGGTGGAGAGGATCACGCCACCGCGCGGGCCGCCGAGGGTCTTGTGCGTGGTGGTGGTGACGACGTGGGCGTGCGGCACCGGGTTGGGGTGCAGGCCCGCGGCGACCAGACCGGCGAAGTGCGCCATGTCGACCATCAGGTACGCACCGACCTCGTCCGCGATGCGGCGGAAGGCGGCGAAGTCCAGCTGGCGCGGGTAGGCCGACCAGCCGGCCACGATCAGCTGCGGCTTGGACTCCTTGGCCAGGCGCTCGACCTCGGCCATGTCCACGACGCCGGTGTCGTCGACGTGGTACGGGACCACGTTGTAGAGCTTGCCGGAGAAGTTGATCTTCATGCCGTGGGTCAGGTGACCGCCGTGGGCCAGGTTCAGGCCCATGATCGTGTCGCCCGGCTTCAGCAGCGCGAACATCGCGGCGGCGTTGGCCTGCGCACCGGAGTGCGGCTGGACGTTCGCGGCCTCGGCGCCGAAGAGCGCCTTGATGCGGTCGATCGCGATCTGCTCGACCACGTCGACGTGCTCGCAGCCGCCGTAGTAGCGGCGGCCGGGGTAGCCCTCGGCGTACTTGTTGGTCAGGACGGAGCCCTGGGCCTCCATGACCGCGACCGGAGCGAAGTTCTCCGAGGCGATCATTTCGAGGGTGGACTGCTGGCGGTGGAGCTCGGCGTCGACGGCGGCGGCGACGTCCGGGTCCAGCTCGTGGAGGGAGGAGTTGAGAAGCGACATCAGGTGGTCCCTTGGGGTCTTTAGTTGCCGGAGAACGCGGTGTACTCGTCGGCGGAGAGCAGGTCCTCCGGCTCCGCCGCGACGCGCACCTTGAACAGCCAGCCGCCCTCGAACGGAGCGGAGTTCACCAGCGACGGGTCGTCCACGACGTCCTGGTTCGCGTCGGTGACCTCACCGGTCACCGGCGAGTACAGGTCGCTGACCGACTTGGTCGACTCCAGCTCGCCGCAGGTCTCGCCCGCGGTCACCGTGTCACCGACCGCGGGGAGCTGGGCGTAGACGACGTCGCCGAGCGCGTTGGCGGCGTACTCGGTGATGCCGATCGTCGCCACACCGTCCTCGACGGCCGACAGCCACTCGTGCTCCTTGCTGTACCGCAGCTGCTGGGGGTTGCTCATGACCTGAATTCTCCTGTACGCGGGGGAGTGCTGATGGACGGTGGTCTTACGGTGTGAGACAGGACTGCGTCACGTCGCGCGGGGTCCCGCCTCCCACGGTGCTACTTGCGCCGCTTGTAGAACGGCAGCGCCACGACCTCGTACGGCTCGTGGCTGCCCCGGATGTCGACGGCGACGCCCTCGGTGCCCGGCTCGGCGTACGCCGCGTCGACGTACGCCATGGCGATCGGCCTGCCCAGCGTCGGGGAGGGGGCGCCGGAGGTGACCTCGCCGACGGTCTCGCCGCCGACGACGACCGGGAAGCCGGCGCGCGGGACCCGGCGGCCCTCGGCGACCAGGCCGACCAGCTTGCGCGGCGGCGCGGTCTCGGCGCGCTCGGCGGCGGCCTCCAGGGCCTTGCGGCCGACGAAGTCGCCCTCCTTCTCGAACTTCACGACCCGGCCCAGACCGGCGTCGAACGGGGTCAGCGCGGTGGTCAGCTCGTGCCCGTACAGCGGCATGCCGGCCTCCAGGCGCAGCGTGTCGCGGCAGGAGAGCCCGCACGGGATCAGGCCGCGCGAGGCACCGGCCTCGGTGAGGGCCTTCCACAGCTCCTCGGCGTGCTCCGGCGCGACGAACAGCTCGAAGCCGTCCTCGCCGGTGTAGCCGGTGCGGGCGATCAGGGCCGGCACCCCGGCGACCGTGCCGGGCAGACCGGCGTAGTACTTCAGACCGTCCAGGTCGGCGTCGGTGACCGAGGCCAGGATGGCGGGGGACTCGGGACCCTGGACGGCGAGCAGCGCGTAGGCGTCGCGGTCGTCGCGCACCTCGGCGTCGAAGCCCGCGGCGCGCTCGGTGAGCGTGTCCAGCACCAGCTGGGCGTTGCCGGCGTTGGCGACGACCATGTATTCGGTCTCGCCGAGCCGGTAGACGATCAGGTCGTCCAGGATGCCGCCGTCCTCGGCGCAGATCATCGTGTAGCGGGCGCGGCCCGGGGAGACGGTGCCGATGTTGCCGACGAGCGCGAAGTTCAGCAGGTCGACGGCCCCGGGTCCGGTGACCGTGATCTCGCCCATGTGGGAGAGGTCGAAGAGCCCGGCCTTCGTGCGGACGGCGTTGTGCTCGTCGCGCTCACTGGCGTAGCGCAGCGGCATGTCCCAGCCGGCGAAGTCGGTCATGGTGGCGCCCAGCGAACGATGCAGGGCATCGAGGGCGGTGAGACGGGGGGCGGTGCTCATGGATAAGGCTCCCAGGGCATGACGACGAGGACGGTCCTCCCCATCTGTCATCGGAACCTGAGAGGTTCGCCGGGAGCCCCCGAGGGGGTTCGGCTTGCACCTTGGGTGGGGCCGCCGGGCGGCCCGCTTTTCAGATCTGCCTCATCCACGCGGTACGGGGCCTGAGAGATTCAAGGGAGGGACTTGCTCCTTCGGCGCCCGGCCTGGGCCGGGACTCTCCCGCGCGGATTCGAGCGGCCTTTATGCAGTTGACCCGGTCATCATCGCACGGTGTGCGGGAGAGTGGGATGCGGGGACGGGCAGCGGTCGCGACGGGGTTCCGGCGGGTCGGACGGTTGTGCCGCATTACCTTTTCTTTACACTTCATGGGCAGGTGAGGGTCGGCCGACAGGGGGAGGGCGATGACATCGCAGCGGTACGCGACGACCGCGGGGGTCGCGAGCGGCGCACTGCCCGCTCAGCCGGGAGCGCCGGCGAGGGAGGCGGTGGGCCCGCGCGCGCCCGTCGTCCGTGACCTGCGGGACCGCGCCGGACGCGGCCCGTGCGCGCTGCACTTCGCGGCGGGCGACGTGGTGGTGGTCTCCGGACTGCCCGGCAGCGGGAAGTCCACGCTCATCGCGCGCACGGTCGAGGTCCGCGCCGTCGACTCCCAGGACACCCGGGACCGCTGGGCGGCCCGGATGCCGGCCTTATGCCCGTACGCCCTCTACCGTCCGCTGGTCCGCGTCGCGCACTACTGGGGTCTCTGGCGCGTGCTGCGCTCCGGCGTCTCTGTAGTGGTCCACGACTGCGGCACCCAGTCCTGGGTGCGCAACCTGCTCGCCCGCCATGTCCGGCGGCGCGGCCGGACCCTGCACCTGGTGCTGCTGGACGTCACCGAGGAGACGGCCCGGCGGGGCCAGCGCGACCGCGGCCGGGGCGTCTCCGGCTACGCCTTCGCCCGCCACCGCAGGGCCGTGGGACGGCTGCTGCGCGAGACCGCCTCCGGCCTGCTGCCGCGCGGCTGCGCCTCGGCGGTCCTGCTCGACCGGGAGGCGGCGGGGCTGCTCGCCCGGATCTCCTTCGCAGACGCACAGACCACGGAGTGACCGCGGACCGTCCGAGTGCTGGACGGTCCGGCGGCGGGGTCCGGATCCGGCCGTACGGAGATAATCTCTAGGCCGCGAGAGGCCGCGAGACAGCGCGTACCCGGTTGCCCGGGGTGAGAGAGGGACACAGTGGACATTCCGGCACCGGCCCGGTCCGACGCGCAGGGCGGATGGCCGGCCAATGAGCTCGAAGAGGTGCTGAGCGCCTCGCTCGGCAGCCCGGAGGCGGGCGGCCGGCTGGTCGAGGTGCTCGGACGCAGCCAGGTCTGGGTGCCGCTGCCGGCCGGCGGCGGCCCGGACTCCGGCGTCCTCGATCTGCCGACCCTGGAGATCGAGGGCGCTCCCTATGTCCCGGTCTTCAGCTCCGAACAGCAGTTCCTCACCTGCGTCGGCCCGCACATGTCCTTCACCGTCGCGCCCGCCCGCGACTTCGCCCGCGGACTGCCCCCGCAGCTGGGCATCGCCGTCAACCCGGGCGGAGCCGTCGGCATGCCGCTGCCCCCGCCCGCCGTGGCCGAACTCTGCCGGGCCGGCCGCACCGCGCTCGACGGACCCGCCAGCGGCGGCCGGGTCCGGCTGTTCGAACCGGACTGGCAGGAGGAACCCGTCGACTTCCTCGCCGCCGCGGCCGGGGAGTTCCAGGAGAGCGGCGTCGTGCGCACCGCCCGCCGCGCGCTGGCCAGCATCGAGGGCGGCGACCCGGTCCTCTTCGTCGGCGTCGAGTTCTCCACCTGGGACGGGGCCGGGCGCAACGCCCCCATGGACGCCCTGGGCCGGGCGCTGGGCCGGGTCGAGGTCCGCTGGCCGGTCAATCTGGTCCTGCTCGACGTCGCCCAGGACCCGGTCGCCGACTGGATGCGCTCCCGGGTGCGCCCCTTCTACCAACGCGCCGAGGTGTAGGGCATGGCCCCGGGCCGTGGCGTCAAGCCGGTGTCAGGGCCGCCGCATAAGCTGGTTTGATGGGCTGGTGCCTCGGCACCGTGCCGTCCCCGAGAGCCCCGGGGAGCGGCGGGCCGACACAGAGGATCGAAGAGGGGCGGGACCCAGGGTGAGCGCGTCAGGCACCGCGGCGGCCGGACAGGTCGAGCACATGCTGCGCCAGGTGACGCCCGGACGCTACGACGCGTACGAGGCTCTGCTCCGGGCCCTGGCGGAGAGCCGTGTCTGGATGCTGCTGTGGCACGGCCGGGCCGGCTCGCCCGACGCCCAGTACGGCAACATGGAGGTCGACGGCCTCGGCTACGCCCCCTGTGTCACCTCCGCCCAGGAGCTCACCGCCAGCGGCTGGACCCGGGACCACGAGATCGTCGGCGGCCGCGACATCGCCCGCGCCCTGTTCCCCGACCGCTGGGGCATCTGGCTGAACCCGCACGCCCCGGGCGGCGGCGTCGGCGTCCCCTGGCTCGACCTGCGCCGCATCGCCACCGGACTGGACCGGATGCCCGCCGGACCGCTGCGGATCAGCGAGCCCGCCATCGACCTCCCGCAGTTCTACGCCCAGCTCACCCGCAACGCCCACCACACCCCCGCGATCCGCTCGCTGCGCCGCGCCTGGGTGCAGCCCGCCCTCGGCTCCCCGTACCTCGCCATCGGTCTCGATCTGTACGACACCGGCCGGGCCTCGGTCGACGCCGTGCGGGCGATGATGCGGCAGTCGGTGGGCGCGGTGCCCGAGGGGCTCCCGGTGTCCACCGTGGCGATGTCCGACGCGTACGACCCCGTCGCGATGTGGCTGCGCGCCAACGCGCGTCCGTTCTACGATCGCGAGCCGCACGGCCCGGCCGCGGGTGGTCCCGCCGTCGCTCCGAGTTACGGCTACCCGCAGACCCCCGGCCCGGCTCCGCACGCCTACTGACGATCCGTCAGCCCGTCCGCGTATCGGACAAAGTGCTCCGCGGCGGGGCAAGACACCCGCTCGCGCCGCCCAAATCGCCACCCCATCACACCTGTTGGGCGTCATGTCCGTTCTGGTGGATTAGCGGCCGAGTGGTCCGCTCACTCGATCAAGCTGTCCGGATAACGGAAGCTCACTGACCGCATCACGTTTGAGCAAACATTCCCCGTCAGGTCTGGCGGGTGATCGCAACGGCACTGAAGACTCCCGGCTAGTGGCGATCGTCGGCCCTTTGTACGAGGTTGCACCGGCGGTCACTCCACGGACGCATTCGCACCGAAAACATCAGCCGCAGTACGCGCCGCGGCTGACACGCGCCAGGCCGTCACCGCGGCGAGTAGGGGCCGGCCACCGCCGGCGGGAGGGGTCAAGGGCACTGTGACCGCACCGATCGAGACCACCGGATCGGCTGCCGACGCGCAGCCGGAGGCAGTACTCACGGGAGTCAAGCAGAGCCAGATCGAGGGCCGTTCGCTCGGACAGATCGCCTGGACGCGCTTCAAGCGCGACAAGGTGGCCGTGGCCGGCGGCATCGTTGTCATCCTGCTGATCCTGCTCGCCGTGCTCTCCAAGCCGATCCAGGCCGTCTTCGGACTGGACCCCAACGAGTTCCACCAGGACCTCATCGACCCGGCGCTGCTCGCCCCCAAGGGCGACTGGGGCGGCATCAGCTGGAGCCATCCGCTGGGCGTCGAACCGCAGTACGGCCGCGACATCATGACCCGCATCATCGAGGGCTCCTGGGTCTCCATGGTCGTCGCCGTCGGGGCCACCCTGCTCTCCGTGGTCATCGGCGTCTTCATGGGCGTGGTCTCGGGCTTCTACGGCGGCTGGGTCGACACCGTCATCAGCCGCATGATGGACACCTTCCTCGCCTTCCCGCTGCTCCTCTTCGCGATCTCCATCTCGGCCGCGCTCCAGGACGGGGCCTTCGGCCTGGAGGGGCTGCCGCTGCGCATCGCGGTCCTCATCTTCGTGATCGGCTTCTTCAGCTGGCCGTACATGGGCCGTATCGTCCGCGCCCAGACCATGAGCCTGCGCAACCGCGAATTCGTCGAGGCCGCCCGCTCGTTGGGCGCCCGCGGCCCCTTCATCCTCTTCCGGGAGCTGCTGCCCAACCTGGTGGCGCCCGTGCTCGTCTACTCCACGCTGCTCATCCCCTCGAACATCCTCTTCGAGGCGGGGCTCAGCTATCTCGGAGTCGGTATCGCGCCGCCGCAGGCCTCCTGGGGCGGGATGCTCACCAACGCGATCGACTTCTACGAGAACGACCCGATGTACATGATCGTGCCGGGCGTGGCCATCTTCGTCACGGTCCTGGCGTTCAACCTGCTGGGAGACGGGCTGCGTGATGCGCTCGATCCCCGCGGCAAGTAGGTCCCGGGTGCTCGTCACGACGACGTGCGACATGCCACGGCAACCATCGATTGAGGGGGATTTCCTCAGGTGAAGACCAGAAAAACGACAGCGTTGGTTGCCACGGCCGTGGTTCTGATGCTGGGCGCGTCCGCGTGCAACGGCTCCAAGGACGACGACGGCGGCTCGAAGGGCAAGGGCGGCTCCGGCGCCACCGACGCCGCGCTGACGTCCATCGTCAACAAGTCGGACAAGAAGGGCGGGACGCTCAAGCTGGAGATGTCCGACGAGCCCGACTCGCTCGACCCCGGCAACACGTACTACGGCTGGGTGCAGAACTTCGCCCGCCTGTACAGCCGCAGCCTCACGTCCTTCAAGCCGGCCGCCGGCAAGGAGGGCCTGGAGGTCGTCCCGGACCTCGCCGAGGGCCTCGGCAAGGCCAGCCCGGACGCCAAGACGTGGACGTACACCCTGAAGAAGGGTCTCAAGTACGACGACGGCACCCCGATCACCTCGAAGGACGTCAAGTACGCCGTCGAGCGGTCGAACTTCGCGCCGGAGGCCCTGTCCAACGGCCCGACGTACTTCAAGGCCCACCTCATCGGCGGCGACAAGTACAAGGGTCCCTACAAGGACAAGAACCCGAACGGCATCGCCTCCATCGAGACGCCGGACGACTCCACCATCGTCTTCAAGCTGAAGGACGCCTTCGCGGACTTCGACTACCTGGCGACCTTCTCGCAGACGGCCCCCGTGCCGGCCGCGAAGGACAAGGGCGCCGACTACGTCAAGAGCATGGCGTCCTCGGGCCCGTACAAGTTCGAGTCCTACGAGGAGGGCCGCGGCGCGACCCTCGTCCGCAACGAGAACTGGGACCCGAAGACCGACCCGATCCGCCCGGCCCTGCCGGACAAGATCACCGTCCGCTTCAAGGTGAAGCAGGAGACGGTCGACAACAACCTGCTCTCCGACAACATCACGGTCGACGGCGCCGGCACCGGTGTCGCCCCGGCGACGCAGCCGAAGGTCCTCACCAAGGCCGACCTGAAGAAGCAGACCGACAACTCGTACGCGGGCGCCACCTCGTACATCGGTCTGAACGTCAACGTCGCCCCGTTCGACAACATCCACTGCCGCAAGGCCGTCCAGTGGGGCATCGACAAGGCGTCGATCCAGGCCGCCCAGGGTGGCGACCCCAAGGGTGACGTCGCGACGACCCTGCTGCCGCCGACCGTCAACGGCTACGAGAAGTTCGACCTGTACGAGTCGGCCGGTCACAAGGGCGACGAGGCCAAGGCCAAGGACGAGCTGAAGCAGTGCGGCAAGCCGAACGGCTTCGACACCAAGATCTCGGCCCGTTCCGACCGTCCCGCCGAGATGGCCATGGTCACCGCGGTGCAGGCCTCGCTGAAGAAGATCGGCGTCAACGCCGAGATCAAGACCTTCCCGGCGGGCAAGTACTTCCAGAACTTCGCGGGCAACCCGAGCTACGTCCACGCCAACAAGCTCGGCATGATCATGAGCGCCTGGGGTGCGGACTGGCCGACCGGCTTCGGCTTCCTCGACCAGATCATCAACGGTTCGGCCATCAAGCCGTCCGGTGGTAACAACGTCCAGGAGCTGAACGACCCGGCGATCAACAAGCTCCTCAACGAGGGCATCGCCAACACGGACGACACCGCCCGCGCCAAGGCCTGGGCCAACGTCGACCGCGCGGTCGCCGAGGGCGCCACCGCCGTGCCGCTGATCTACCGCAAGAACCTGCTGCTCCGCCCGGTCTCCGCGACGAACGTCACGGTCACCCAGGCCTACCTCGGCATGTACGACTACGTGCTGATGGGTTCCGCCAAGTAGGAACGGCCCCGCTCCCCGGGCCGGGCCGCGCGCGCGGCCCGGGGAGCGGCCTCCGGACCCCCAGAATTGTCCCGAAAGGCAGGTGAAGGCACGGTGTCCGACCGTATGGGTCATCCCCGGCGGGCGGGTACCGGCGCCGGATAGCTGTGGCTGCGTACATCATCCGACGCGTCTTCGGCGCGGTGCTGCTGCTGTTGATCGTCAGCGCAGTCACCTTCGCGATCTTCTTCCTCGTCCCCCGGCTGGCCGGTCAGACGATGGACCAACTGGCAGCCCAGTACGTGGGCAAGGACGCCAACCCGCAGTCCATCCTCGCGGTCAAGCAGAACCTCGGCCTCGACCAGCCGCTCTACGTGCAGTACTGGCACTTCCTCAAGCAGCTGTTCGTCGGCGCCGACTTCCAGTTCGGCCCCGAGGCCACGCACTGCGGAGTGCCCTGCTTCGGCTACTCCTTCAAGCGGCACGTCGAGGTGTGGCCCGAGCTGACCGCGCGTATCCCGGTCACGTTCTCGCTGGCCATCGGTGCCGCGGTGATCTGGCTGATCAGCGGTGTGGCGATCGGTGTCGTCTCCGCCCTCAAGCGCGGTTCGATCCTCGACCGCTTCTTCATGGGCGTCGCGCTCGCCGGTGTCTCCCTGCCGATCTTCTTCACCGGCATGCTCGCGCTGGGCGTGCTGACCGTGCAGTGGCCGATCTGGGAATCGATCACCTACGTGCCCTTCACGGAGAGCCCGCTGGACTGGGCGTGGAACCTGCTCATCCCGTGGTGCTCGCTCGCCTTCCTCTACTCCGCCCTCTACGCCCGCATCACCAGAGCCGGGATGCTGGAGACCATGGGCGAGGACTACATCCGCACGGCCCGCGCCAAGGGTCTGCGGGAGAGCAAGGTCATCGGCAAGCACGGCCTGCGCGCCGCGCTCACCCCGATCGTCACCATCTTCGGCATGGACTTCGGTCTGCTGGTCGGCGGCGCGGTCATCACCGAGACCGTCTTCTCCTTCCAGGGGATGGGCCAGTACGCCATCAAGAGCGTGCAGGAGAACGACCTCCCGATCGTCATGGGCGTGACGCTCGTCGCCGCCTTCTTCATCGTCATCTGCAATCTGCTGGTGGACCTGGTGTACGCCGCCATCGACCCCAGGGTGAGGCTCTCGTGAGTGAGGTTTCCAAGGCACAGACCGCGGCAGTGGGCGAGCCCGCCGCCGCGCCGGCCGGCAGCGACGAGGCCTTCCTCTCGGTACGGGACCTGCGCATCCACTTCAAGACCGACGACGGTCTGGTCAAGTCGGTCGACGGCGTCAGCTTCGACGTGAAGCCCGGCCGGACCCTCGGCATCGTCGGCGAGTCCGGCTCCGGCAAGTCCGTCACCTCGCTGGGCATCCTCGGACTGCACCGCACGGCCCCCAACGCGCAGATCTCCGGCGAGGTCTGGCTGGACGGCGAGGAACTGCTCGGCGCCTCCGACGCGCGGGTGCGCGAACTGCGCGGCCGCAAGATGGCCATGATCTTCCAGGACCCGCTCTCCGCGATGCACCCGTACTTCACGGTCGGCTCGCAGATCGTGGAGGCCTACCGGGTCCACCACAAGGTCAGCCGGAAGACCGCCCGCACGCGGGCCGTCGAGATGCTCGACCGGGTCGGCATCCCCGAGCCGCACAAGCGGGTCGACTCCCACCCGCACGAGTTCTCCGGCGGTATGCGCCAGCGCGCCATGATCGCGATGGCCCTGGTCAACAACCCGGAACTGCTCATCGCCGACGAGCCGACCACCGCCCTGGACGTCACCGTCCAGGCGCAGATCCTGGACCTGATCCGGGACCTGCAGAAGGAGTTCGGCTCCGCCGTCATCATGATCACGCACGACCTCGGGGTCGTCGCCGAGATGGCCGACGACCTCCTGGTGATGTACGGCGGCCGGTGCGTGGAGCGCGGCCCCGCGGAGAAGGTCTTCTACGAGGCCCAGCACCCGTACACCTGGGGCCTGCTCAGCTCGATGCCGCGCATCGACCGCGAGGAGACCGACCGGCTGGTCCCCGTCAAGGGCCAGCCGCCGTCGCTGATCAACGTGCCGAGCGGCTGCGCCTTCAACCCGCGCTGCCCGTACGCGGACATTCCGAAGGACAACCTCACCCGCACCACGCGTCCCGAACTGACGCAGGTCGGTGACGGCCACTTCTCCGCCTGCCACATGGCGCCGGAGGAGCGGTCCCGGATCTGGACCGAAGAGATTGCGCCGAAGCTGTGAGCGAGGCGAGTGAGGCGAGCGACGTGAGCGAGAAGAAGGATCCCCCGGTGCTGGAGAAGGACGTGAAGATCCCGGAGCAGGCGAGCTCCCCGCGCGAGCCGCTGCTCAGGGTCGAGGGCCTGGTCAAGCACTTCCCGATCCGCAAGGGCGTCCTCCAGCGTCAGACCGGCGCGGTGAAGGCCGTCGACGGCATCGACTTCGAGGTGTACCCCGGGGAGACCCTGGGCGTGGTCGGCGAGTCCGGCTGCGGCAAGTCGACGATGGGCCGGCTCATCACCCGGCTGATCGAACCGACGGGCGGCAAGGTCGAGTTCGAGGGCCGTGACATCACGCACCTGTCCATGGGGCAGCTGCGGCCGATGCGGCGCGACGTCCAGATGATCTTCCAGGACCCGTACTCCTCGCTGAACCCCCGCCACACGATCGGCACGATCGTCAGCGCCCCGTTCCGGCTCCAGGGCGTCGAGCCCGAGGGCGGTCTGAAGAACCACGTGCAGGAGCTGCTGTCGCTGGTCGGGCTCAGCCCCGAGCACTACAACCGCTACCCGCACGAGTTCTCCGGCGGCCAGCGCCAGCGCATCGGCATCGCCCGCGCGCTGGCCCTGCGCCCCAAGCTGGTCGTGGCCGACGAGCCGGTCTCGGCGCTGGACGTGTCGATCCAGGCCCAGGTGGTCAACCTGCTGGACGACCTCCAGCAGGAGCTGGGACTCACCTACGTGATCATCGCGCACGACCTCTCGGTCATCCGCCACGTCTCGGACCGCATCGCGGTGATGTACCTCGGCAAGATCGTCGAGCTGGCCGACCGCAAGTCGCTCTACTCGGCGCCGATGCACCCGTACACCAAGGCCCTGATGTCGGCGGTGCCGGTCCCCGACCCGCGCCGGCGCGGGATGAAGAGCGAGCGCATCCTGCTCAAGGGCGATGTGCCCTCGCCGATCTCGCCGCCCAGCGGCTGCCGCTTCCACACCCGGTGCTGGAAGGCGACGGAGGTCTGCAAGACGCAGGAGCCGCCGCTGATCGCGCTGAAGACCGGCCACCGGGTCGCCTGTCACCACCCGGAGAACGCCGAGGGCCTGAGCACCACCGGGACCGCGACACCCGCCGCACCCTCCGAGGAGGGCACGAAGGAGTAGTACCGGCACAATTGCCCGGTGCTCAACGAACTGTTCACGCCCTCCGTCCAGCATGCGCTCGACATCGTCGGGATCTTCGTCTTCGCGATCTCGGGCGCCCTGCTCGCCGTACGCAAGAACTTCGATGTCTTCGGCATCGCGGTCCTCGCCGAGGTGACCGCGCTGGGCGGAGGGCTGTTCCGTGACGTGATCATCGGTGCGGTCCCGCCCGCCGCCTTCACGGATCTCGGCTACTTCACCACCCCGCTGCTCGCCGCCGGGCTGGTCTTCTTCCTGCATCCGCACGTGGAGCGGATCCAGACCGGGGTCATGGTCTTCGACGCGGCGGGCCTCGGACTGTTCTGCGTCACGGGGACGGTGAAGGCCTACGACTACGGCCTCGGGCTCACCGCGTCGGCCGCGCTCGGTCTGGCCACCGCCGTCGGCGGCGGTGTGCTGCGCGACGTCCTGGCCAACGAGGTGCCCTCGCTGCTGCGCTGGGACCGCGATCTGTACGCGGTGCCGGCGATCGTCGGGGCCACCATGATCGTCCTCTGCATCCGCTTCGAGGCGCTCAACGCCTTCACCAGCGGCACGGCCGTGATCACCGCCTTCGTGCTGCGGCTGCTGGCGCTGCGCTTCCACTGGCGGGCCCCGCGCGCCTTCAACCGCCGTTCCGCGACGGCGGAGGAGAACTGAAAAAAGCTACCGCTCAGTAATGGAATCGGTGTACGGTGCATGCCATGGCACAGGCAGCAGAGCAGGCGGCATTGGCCGCGCGGGCGACCATCGGCGACAGCGAGTTCGACCGGGACACCGCCGTCACCCTCCGGGAGGAGGGCGTCTACGACGCGGACCTCTCCGCGGGCTGGACGATCATCCACGCCGTCAACGGCGGCTATCTGCTCGCCCTGCTCGGCCGCGCCCTCGGCGAGGCCCTGCCGCACCCGGACCCCTTCTCCGTCTCCGCGCACTATCTGACCGCGTCGGTCCCCGGCCCGGCGGTGATCCGCACCGAGACCGTCCGCACCGGCCGCACCCTCTCCACCGGCCAGGCCTCCCTCTTCCAGTACGCCGAGGACGGCACCGAGATCGAGCGCATCCGCGTCGTCGCCACCTACGGCGACCTGGACGCCCTCAGCGACGACGTCCGCACCTCCGCCGAGCCGCCCGCCTTCCCGCCCCGCGAGCACTGCCTCGGCGCGAGCGACGGCGACGCCCCGATCCCGGGCAGCTCCGCCATCACCGAGCGGCTCGACATCAAGCTCGACCCGGCCACCGTCGGCTGGGCCGTCGGACAGCCCTCGGGCAAGGGCGAGATGCGCGGCTGGTTCGGACTGGCCGACGGCCGCGACGCCGACCCGCTCTCCCTGCTGCTCACGGTCGACGCGCTGCCGCCGACCTCCTTCGAGCTGGGGCTGAAGGGCTGGACCCCCACCGTCGAGCTGACCGCCCACATCCGCTGCCGCCCGGCCCCGGGACCGCTGCGCGTCTCCATCACCACCCGCAATCTGGCGGGCGGCTTCCTGGAGGAGGACGCGGACGTCTGGGACAGCCGGGACCGCCTGGTCGCCCAGTCCCGCCAGCTGGCCCGCGCCCCGCGCGCCTGACCCCCGCGCCGCCGGGGCCCCGCGCCCCGCGCGGTCGGCCCCGTTCCGCCGAGGCCCCGCTCTCCCGACCGCCGGGAGGCCGGGGCCCTCGTCATGCGGAGGGCGGGGCGCCGGGCCCGTCCAGCCAGTGCAGCCGGCCGAGCGTGATCAGCCGCAGCCGGCGCCGGGCCGCGCCCGTGACTGCCTCCTCGCCGCCCTCGCCCGCGTCGAGCAGGGCCGACGCGGTCAGGACCATGTGGTCCACGTAGAGACCGCCGAGCATCAGCAGGTCCTCCTCGCTCCACCCCCGCGACTCCGGCTCCCCGGCGAGCGCGGCGGCCACCTCCTCGGCGAAGCGGCGCAGTTCGGCGGCGATCGCCTCGCGGACGGGCCCGACGCCGCCGTGCTGTTCGCGCGCGATGAAGCGGAAGTGGGCGGGCTGCGCGCGCACATGGCCCGCGATCAGCTCCACGCCCCGGTCCAGCCGGACCTCGCTGTCGCCGGTCTCGGCCAGGATCGCGCCGATCATCCCGTGCAGACTGCCCAGCGTCTGCTCGACCAGGGCCACCCCGAGCGCGGCGATGCCGTCGAAGTGCCGGTAGAAGGCGGTCGGGGCGACGCCCACCGCCCGCGTCACCTCGCGCAGTCCCAGACTGCTCAGGCTCTGCTCCTCCAGCAGGACCAGAGCGGCGTCCAGCAGTGCCTGGCGCGTCCGCAGCTTCTGGGTCTGGCGGACCCCCGTGGTGTGACTCATGCCATTCAGTAAACAACTGTTCTCCGGGACGGGGAAGCGGGGCACGGGTCTAGACTGATGAGTCAGTGAACAGTCGTACTCCGAACTGTTCACGGCATCCGTGATCCACCCCGACACCGAAAGGCCGACCATGATCGTCCTTGTCGCCGCCCTGCTCCTGCTGGGGATCGTGCTGGGAGCGGTGGCCCAGATCCCTCCCGCGCTCTCCCTCGCGCTCGGCGCCCTCATCGGCTGCTGGCTGCTGGTCTTCGCCGTACGCGAGCGGGCGGGTACGCGCCGCCGCGCCTCATGACCGCCCGCGCCGCCGCCCGGCCCGCCACCCGGGACGCCGACGGACTGGCCGTGGCCTCCTTCGTGCTGGGGCTCGTCGGCCTGCTGGTGATGAACCTGCTGCTGGGGCCCGCCGCCATCGTCATGGCCCTCGTCGCGCTGGCCCGCTCCACGGCCCGCCGGGGCCGCGCCCTGCTCGGACTCGCCCTCGGTATCGCCGACCTGGCGGTCCTCGCCTTCCTGGTCACCGGAAACGGCGTCGTCGCCTGGAACGTCGGGGGCTGAATCCCGCGGCGGCCGGGGGCCGCCCCGGCCGGACCCGACCCGCGTCCGGCGGTGCGCGGGCGCCGGGACCCCGTGCGCCCGCCGTACGCCCGGGGTCTGTCGTTCGGATCCCGGCCCCCGGCTCGTAGAATCGAGCCCACCATGGCTTACCTCGACCACGCCGCGACCACGCCGATGCTTCCGGAGGCGATCGCGGCGATGACCGCGCAGCTCGCCGCCACCGGGAACGCGTCCTCACTCCACGCCGCCGGGCGCCGGGCCCGCCGTACCGTCGAGGAGTCCAGAGAGACCCTCGCCGACGCCCTCGGCGCCCGGCCCAGCGAGGTGGTCTTCACCTCCGGCGGGACCGAGGCCGACAACCTCGCGGTGAAGGGGCTGTACTGGGCCCGCCGCGACGCCGACCCCCGCCGCACCCGGGTGCTGGCCAGCCCCGTCGAGCACCACGCGGTGCTGGACGCCGTCGACTGGCTCGCCGAGCACGAGGGCGCCACCGTCGAGTACCTCCCCGTCGACTCCTACGGCCGGGTGAGCCCCGAGGACCTGCGCGAGGCGGTGCTCCGGGACCCCGACGACGTCGCCCTGATCACCGTCATGTGGGCCAACAACGAGATCGGCACCGTCCAGCCGGTCCGTGAACTGGCCGGGACCGCCCGGGAGTTCGGCATCCCGATGCATGCCGACGCGGTCCAGGCGTTCGGCCAGCTCGATGTCGACTTCGCCGACTCCGGGCTCGCCGCGATGACGGTGAGCGCGCACAAGATCGGCGGCCCCTTCGGCGTCGGCGCGCTGCTGCTGGGCCGTGACCAGGTGCCCGTGCCGGTGCTCCACGGCGGTGGGCAGGAGCGGCATGTGCGCTCCGGCACGCTGGACGTGCCCGGCATCGCGGCCTTCGCCGTCGCCGGCCGGCTGGCCGCCGACCGGCGCGAGGACTTCGCCCGCGAGATCGGCGGACTCCGCGACGACCTGGTGGCGGCCGTGCTGGACCAGGTCCCCGACGCCGTCCTCGGCGGCGACCCGGCCCCCGGCGGCCGGCTCCCGGCCAACGCCCACTTCACCTTCCCCGGCTGCGAGGGCGACTCGCTCCTGCTGCTGCTGGACGCCCAGGGCATCGCCTGCTCCACCGGCTCCGCCTGCACCGCCGGCATCGCACAGCCCAGCCACGTCCTGCTGGCCACCGGCACCGATCCGGACCTGGCCCGCGGCACCCTGCGCTTCTCGCTCGGCCACACCTCCACCAAGCAGGACGTGCAGGACGTGGCCCGTGCGATCGGCCCGGCGGTGGAACGGGCCCGGACGGCCGGTCTGAGCTGATCCCGGCGCGCGCCCGGAGCGTGCGGGCGGACCCGGGCGCGGGTGGGCCCGCGCGCCCTCAGACCTTCGCCGCGCGGACCAGCTTCAGATAGCGGTCCCAGTCCCAGTGCTTCCCGGGGTCCGTGTGCTCGGCGCCCGGCACCTCCACGTGCCCGATGATGTGCTCGCGGTCGACGGGGATGTCGTACCGGGCGCATATCGTCGCGGTCAGCCGGGCGGACGCCCCGTACATCGCCGCCGTGAAGTCCTGCGGGCGGTCGACGAAGCCCGCGTGCTCGATGCCCACGCTGCGTTCGTTGTACGAGCGGTTGCCCGCGTGGAAGGCGACGTCCAGCTCGCGGATCATCTGCGTCACATGCCCGTCCCCGCGCACGATGTAGTGCGCCGCGGCCTTGTGCCCCGGGTCCTGGAAGGCCCGGACCGCGCTGGTGAAGCTGCCCTGGGTGACATGGACGACGACCCGGTCGATGTCGTAGTCGTCCGGGCGGTCGGCACGGCGCCAGTTCGCCCCGGCGGCCGGGGTCCAGGTCGCCCGCGCGTAGTCCACCGCCCCCGGGGTGCGCGGCTTGTCCACCCCGGGCAGCCGCCACCAGGCCCGCTTCAGCCGGTCCCGCGCCAGCACCGCCGTACCCGCTGCCGTGACGGCACCGCCGATCAGCACCGCGCGCCGGCTGATGCCGCTGCCCGTCGCCGACGTGCCGGACCCGCCGTCCGAAGACCCCTTGCTCCCCATGTGTGCGACAACGCATATCCGCGAGCCTTCGGTTCCCGGGGAGCCGTACCCTGGTGGGGCTATGACTGAGACTTCCCCGCGCCCCCTCCGTGTGCTCGCCGCCATGTCGGGCGGTGTCGACTCCGCCGTCGCCGCGGCCCGCGCCGCCGAGGCGGGCCACGACGTGACCGGTGTGCACCTCGCCCTCTCGGCCAATCCGCAGTCCTTCCGGACCGGGGCCCGGGGCTGCTGCACCATCGAGGACTCCCGGGACGCCCGCCGTGCCGCGGACGTCATCGGCATCCCCTTCTACGTCTGGGACCTCGCCGAACGCTTCCGCGAGGACGTCGTCGAGGACTTCGTCGCCGAGTACGAGGCCGGACGCACCCCCAATCCGTGCCTGCGCTGCAACGAGAAGATCAAGTTCGCCGCGCTCCTCGACAAGGCCCTGGCCCTCGGCTTCGACGCGGTCTGCACCGGCCACTACGCCACCGTCGTCACCGGCGACGACGGCAACCGGGAGCTGCACCGCGCCAGCGACATGGCCAAGGACCAGAGCTATGTGCTCGGCGTCCTCGACGAGCGCCAGCTCGCCCACGCCATGTTCCCGCTCGGCGACACCCTCACCACCAAGGACGAGATCCGCGCCGAGGCCGAGCGCCGCGGCCTCGCGGTCGCCAAGAAGCCCGACAGCCACGACATCTGCTTCATCGCGGACGGCGACACCCAGGGCTTCCTGGCCGGCCGTCTCGGCGGCCCGGCCGAGGGCGACATCCTCGACGAGTCGGGTACGAAGCTGGGCACCCACGACGGCGCGTTCGGCTTCACCATCGGCCAGCGCAAGGGCCTGCGCATCGGCCACCCGGCCCCCGACGGCAAGCCGCGCTACGTCCTCGACATCTCCCCGGTGAACAACACGGTCACGGTCGGCCCGGCCGAGGCCCTGGACGTCACCTCCCTGACCGCGATCAAGCCCCGCTGGTGCGGAACGCCGCCGTCCGGCCCGGGGACGTACACCGCCCAGCTCCGCGCCCACGGCGGCGAGACCGAGGTGACCGCCGAACTCGTCGACGGAACCCTCCGTGTCGCGTTCACCGAGCCGGTACGCGGCGTGGCCCCCGGCCAGGCGGTCGTGCTGTACGACGGGACGCGCGTGGTCGGCTCGGCGACGATCGCCTCGACGGTGCGCCGGGCGGCGGCCGGAGTCTGACGGCCGCCCCGGACACCCCCTGGGTCCCCGCGCGGTCATGCCCGACCCCTGTACGGGCGTGACCGCGCGGGGGGCATCGGCCCCCCGCCCCGCCCGCAGTGGTCTCAGGACGCCTGTGCCTCGCGTACGGACAGGTCCCGGGCGAAGAACTCCGCCAGGGCCGGGGCGACCGCCTGCGGGGCCGGCTCGCGGGTCTGGCCCGTCAGCGTGCGGTGCCGGCCCCGGGGGAGGGCGTCCGCCAGGAGCCGGGCCGAGGTCCGGACCGACGCCGGGCTGAAACCGCCGCAGACCACCAGGGTCCGCGCGGTCACCGAGGCGAACCGCCCGGCCGGAACCGTCCCGTCGCCCAGCACCGCGTCGTCGTACGCCAGGGTGTGCGCCACGGACTCCAGGGTCCGCCACAGCGGCGCCCTCCGCATCCTGGCGATCATGTCGGCGGGGACCCCCGTCCGGGACAGGAACAGCTCCACCGCGCCGTCCCGGTCCGAGGCCGACAGCAGCCGGTGCAGCCGGAGCGTGCAGTCGGCCTTGAAGAGGAGGCCCGCCGGTCCCGGGGTGTACGGCGGCTCGTACACCGCGAGGCCCGCGACCGCGAGACCGGCCGCCTGGGCCTCCAGGGCCAGCGCGCCGCCGGCCCCGACGCCGAACACACAGGGCCGGCCGCCCACGGCCTTCGCCACGGCCGCCAGATCCTCGATCTCGCGCTCCACCGCGTACGGCGCGCGGTCCCCGCTGGCGCCCCGGCCGCGCCGGTCGTACGTGACGACCTCGAAGCGCGGGGCGAGCAGCCGGGCCAGCGGCGCGTCGGTCGCCGCGGTGGCCAGCGCCCCGCCCACCAGGATCAGCGGCGGGCCTTCGCCCCGGCGCCGGTACGCGATCAGAGTGCCGTCGCGGGAGAGAGTCTTGTCCATGCGGGGGTGGACTCCGGGGCCCGCGGAAACTCATCGCTCCGTGCGAAGATTTTCCGGACTTCTTCGAAGCCGCAGCTCACCGGGGGTGCGGACCCGGGTGCCCGGCCGGTGGCGGCGGGCTCTACCGTGGCAGCCATGAACATCTGCGTCTTCCTCTCCGCCGCCGACCTCGACGACCGCTACACCGTCCCCGCCCGCCAGTTCGCCGAACTGATCGGCCGCGGTGGACACACCCTCGTCTGGGGCGGTTCGGAGAGCGGGCTGATGAAGGTCGTCGCCGACGAGGTGCAGGAGGCGGGCGGGAAGCTCGTCGGGGTGTCGGTGGACTTCCTGGCCGCCAAGGCGCGGACGAACGCCGACGAGATGGTGATCGCCCGCGACCTCGCCGAGCGCAAGGCCCTCCTGCTCGCCAAGTCCGACGCCATCGTGATCATGGTCGGCGGCACCGGGACGCTCGACGAGGCCACCGAGATCCTGGAGCTGAAGAAGCACGGCAAGCACACCAAGCCGGTCGTGCTGCTCAACACCGCGGGCTTCTACGACGGGCTGCACGCCCAGTTCCAGCGCATGGAGGACGAGGGCTTCCTGCCCCTTCCGCTGACCGAGCTGGTCTTCTTCGCCGAGGACGGCGTCGGCGCCCTGGCCTATCTGGAGGAGTCCGCCGGCCTGCGGTGACGTACCGGGGCGTGCCCGGGGCCCGGGGGACGGGTGCGACGATGGGGCCATGCCCACTCACCTCATCACCGGTGCCGGTTCCGGCATCGGCGCCGCCGTCGCCCGCCGCCTCACCGAGCGCGGTGACGACCTCGTGCTGCTGGCCCGCGACGCGGCCCGCGCCAGGGAACTCGCCGCGCTCCACCCCGGCGCCCGCACGCTCGTCGGCGACCTCTCCAACCCCGACCGGCTCTCCTGGGCCCTCGCCCAGCAGAGCGTCCCGGACCGCCTCGACTCGCTGCTGCACATCGCGGGCGTCGTCGAACTCGGACCGGTCGGCGAACTCACCCCCAAGGCCTGGCACGTCCAGCTCAACGCCAACCTCGTCGCCCCCGCCGAACTGACCCGCCTGCTCCTGCCCCAGGTGCGCGTCGCCCAGGGCCACGTCCTCTTCGTCAACTCCGGCGCCGGACTCTCCGCGAGCCCCGGGTGGAGCGCGTACGCCGCCAGCAAGCACGGCCTGAAGGCGCTGGCCGACTCGCTGCGCCACGAGGAACACGGCAACGGCGTCCGCGTCACCACCGTCTACCCCGGCCGCACCGCCAGCCCCATGCAGGAGAAGGTCCACCGGCAGGAGGGCAAGGACTACGACCCCGCCCGCTGGATCGACCCCGAGTCCGTCGCCACCACGATCCTCATGGCGCTCGACCTGCCCCGCGACGCCGAGGTCAACGACCTCACGGTCCGCCCCGGCCGCTGACGTACGGGACCGCCGCCCGCCGTAGGCTTCCCGCGTGAGCGAGACGAACAAGTTCAGCGGGTGCCCGGCCACCGGAATCGGATCGATGCCCGGCGGCGACGCGCGGGAGGCGGCCAAGACCGTCACCGGTTCCTTCGACGACGGCCACGGCCTGCCGCACCTGCCGGAACTCCCCGCGCGCGGACCCGGCGCCGACATGATCGGCCGGAGCGTCGGCCTGCTCGTCGAGATGTACGGACACGTCGAGCCGAGCGGCTGGCGGATCAGCGACCGCCCCGGCCGCGACACCCGCCGCGCCCGCTCCTGGCTCGGCGAGGACCTCGACGCGCTGGAGGAGTTCACCCAGGGCTACGAGGGCCCGCTCAAGGTGCAGGCAGTCGGCCCGTGGACGCTCGCCGCCGCGCTGGAACGCCGCGGCGGCGAGGCCGTCCTCGGCGACCCCGGGGCCTGCCGCGACCTGGCCGCCTCCCTCGCCGAAGGACTCACCGGCCACCTCGCCGAACTGCGCCGCCGCGTCCCGGGCGCCCGCCCCGTCCTCCAGCTCGACGAACCCTCCCTCACCGCCGTCCTGCGCGGCCGGGTCCGGACCGCCAGCGGCTACCGCACCCACCGCGCCGTCGACCGCCAGATCGTCGAGGGCACCCTGCGCGACGTCCTCGCCGCGGCCGGCGACGCCGCCACCGTCGTCCACAGCTGCGCCCCCGAGGTCCCCTTCGCCCTGCTGCGCCGGGCCGGAGCCGACGGGATCTCCCTCGACTTCTCCCTTCTCACCGAGCGTGAGGAGGAGGCGGTCGGGGAGGCCGTCGAGGGCGGCACCCGGCTCTTCCTCGGGGTCGTGCCCGGCACCGACCCGGCCTCGGGCGGATTGTCGGACCCGGGCGGTAGCGTCATGGGTGTCAGGACGCTGTGGCGCAGGCTGGGGCTGAATCCGGGGACTCTCACCGAGTCCCTGACGATCACCCCGGCGTGCGGACTCGCGGGCGCCTCGCCCGGGTACGCCCGCGCCGCGCTCGCCCACTGCGTCCGGGCCGCGAAATCGCTTGCGGACAACCCTGAGTAACGGGGTATCGGGTAACGGAGGACGGGACGATGGCCGGCGAACAGCAGACCCCCCTGCCGGGCGGACAGGACGTGCCCGTGCCCGCGGAGGCACGGGACCGGCACGACCTGCTCGCCGAGCAGGTCGAGGAGCACCGGTTCCGCTATTACGTGAACGACCAGCCGGTCGTCAGCGACGCCGAGTTCGACCGGCTGATGCGCGAACTGCAGGACCTGGAGGAGGCGCACCCGCAGCTGCGCACCCCCGACTCGCCGACCCAGAAGGTCGCCGGGCCCTACCGCACGGAGTTCACCTCCGTCGAGCACCGCGAGCGGATGCTCTCCCTGGACAACGCCTTCGACGACGAGGAGCTGGCCGCCTGGGGCGAGCGCATCGCCCGCGACGCCGGCACCACCGACTACCACTACCTCTGCGAGCTGAAGGTCGACGGCCTCGCCGTCAACCTCACGTACGAGAACGGGCTGCTGACCCGGGCCGCCACCCGGGGCGACGGCCGCACCGGCGAGGACATCACGCCCAACGTCCGGACCATCGCGGACATCCCGCACCGGCTCAAGGGCGACCGCGTCCCGGCCCTCGTCGAGATCCGGGGCGAGGTCTTCTTTCCGATGGAGGCCTTCGAGGGGCTCAACGCCCGGCTGGTCGAGGCCGACGACAAACCCTTCGCCAATCCGCGCAACGCGGCGGCCGGCTCGCTGCGCCAGAAGGACCCCAAGGTCACCGCCGGCCGCCCGCTCCACATGGTGGTCCACGGCATCGGCGCCCGCGAGGGCTTCGACATCGACTGCCTCTCGCACGCCTACGAGCTGCTCCGCGAATGGGGCCTGCCCACCGCCAAGTACAACAAGGTGGTGGACTCGCTGGCCGACGTCCGCGCGTTCATCGCGTACTACGGCGAGCACCGGCACTCCGTGGAGCACGAGATCGACGGCGTCGTCGTCAAGCTCGACGAGATCCCCCTCCAGGGCCGGCTCGGCTCCACCTCCCGCGCCCCGCGCTGGGCCATCGCGTGGAAGTACGCCCCCGAGGAGGTCAACACCAAGCTCGTCAACATCCGCGTCGGCGTCGGCCGCACCGGCCGCGTCACCCCGTACGCCCAGGTCGAGCCGGTCGAAGTCGCCGGATCCGAGGTCGAGTTCGCCACCCTGCACAACCAGAACGTGGTGAAGGCCAAGGGCGTCCTGATCGGGGACACCGTGGTGCTCCGCAAGGCCGGGGACGTCATCCCGGAGATCCTCGGTCCGGTCGTCGACCTGCGCGACGGCACCGAGCGCGCCTTCGTCATGCCCACCCACTGCCCCGAGTGCGGGACCGAGCTGCGGCCCATGAAGGAGGCGGACATCGACGTCCGCTGCCCCAACGCCCGCTCCTGCCCCGCCCAGTTGCGCGAGCGGATCGCCTATCTCGCGGGCCGCGCCTGCCTCGACATCGACCACTTCGGCTATGTCGCCGCCGCCGCGCTCACCCAGCCCCTGGAGCCCGCCGAACCGCCGCTGCGCGACGAGGGCGACCTCTTCGGGCTGACCGTCGAGCAGCTGCTGCCCATCCGCGCCTACGTCCTGGACACCGACAGCGGACTGCCCAAGCGGGACCCGAAGACCGGCGAGGAGAAGATCGCCCGGGTCTTCGCCAACCAGCAGGGCGAACCGAAGAAGAACGCCGTCGCCATGCTGGAGGCCATCGCCGCCGCCAGGCAGGCCCCGCTGGCCCGCGTCCTCAACGGGCTCTCCATCCGCCATGTCGGACCGGTCGCCGCCCAGGAGCTGGCCCGCCAGTTCCGCTCCGTCGACCGGATCGACGAGGCCACCGAGCAGGAGCTGGCCGACGCCGACGGGGTGGGCCCGGTCATCGCCGCCTCCGTCAAACAGTGGTTCGCCGAGGACTGGCACCGCGAGATCCTCCGCAAATGGCGCGAGGCCGGCGTCCGCATGGAGGACGAGCACAGCGGCGAGGACGAGGGGCCCAGGCCCCTGGAGGGACTCACCGTCGTCGTCACCGGCACCCTCGCCGGACACACCAGGGATGGCGCGAAAGAGGCGCTGCAGAGCCGCGGCGCGAAGGTCACCGGCTCCGTCTCCAAGAAGACCTCCTTCGTCGTCGTCGGGGACAACCCCGGCTCCAAGTACGACAAGGCGATGCAGCTGAAGGTCCCCGTGCTCGACGAGGACGGCTTCGGGGTGCTGCTCGACCAGGGACCGGAGGCCGCGCGGGAGGCCGCCCTCCCCGTCGAGGAGGGGTAGCGCCGTCCGGCGACCGGCCCGGGGCGCCGGCCCCGGACGCACCGGAGCGTGAGGGCCCTGTGACGTACCGTCGGATTCACCCGATCGGCGCATAGCAGATGCTCAGCGGCGGTCGGTTCGCATTCGGGCAAGAGCGTCGGACCGCTGCCCGCGGACGCCCCCGGCGGCCTACTGTGGACGGGTGCGCCCCGGACGGGCCCGGACAACGGGCCGGCGCCGGACCGCGCGCTGGCACGGAACGGAACCAACGGGTGACATCGGCACCGCCGGCTGTGAGAGGGACGGAATGAAACCGACCGAGAACGCCGCACCGGTGTCACGGCTGCAAGGTTTCGCCGGCCTCACGCCCGGGGTGGGCCTCGCCGTCGTGGCCCTCGCCACCCTCCAGCTGGCCACCGGCTTCTACCGGGCCGTCAGCGAGGGCCACGCGCTCTTCCCCGACGGCACGGCGGGCTGGTCGCTCGCCGTCCTCACCGGCATCGTCGTCGGCCATCTCGTCGCCCTCGGCCGCGACCGCTGGTGGGGCGGCACCGGCTCCGGCGCCGCCCTCACCCTGGCCGTGCTCCTGCTCTACGGCTGGGTGCCCGCCGGACTGGTCAGCCTGGTCGTCGTCGTCCTCGTCGGCGTGGCCCGCCGGCACCGCTGGTGGCAGGGGCTGCTGCACGGGGCGGTGGACATCCTCGGCGTGGGGGCGGCGGCCCTGGTGCTGGCCGCCTTCGGCGAGGTGCAGACCGTCGAGACACCTTGGCAGCCACTCGACTGGGGCATCGACGCCGTACCGGAACTGCTCCTCGCGGCGTCCACCTATCTCCTCGTCACCCGGGTCCTGCTGTGGTACGCGCGGACCCCGCAGGCCGGCGGACTGCCGACGGCGGCCCGCACCGCCCTGCTCCGCCAGGGCCTGATCGCCGTCGCCCTGCTCGGCATCGCCCCGCTGATCTGCGTCGTCGCGATGGCCCGGCCCGTCCTGCTGCCGCTCTTCGCGGTGCCGCTGATCGCCCTGGACTCCACGCTCTGGATCGCCCGCGCCCGCGCCGAGGAGCAGCTGCGCGACCCGCTGACCGGGCTGCCCAACCGCCAGTGGCTGCTGGAGCGGACCTGGACGGCGCTGGAGGAGGCCGAGAGCACCGGCAGCCGCGCCGGGCTCGTCCTCATCGACCTCGACCGCTTCCGCGCGGTCAACGACACCCTCGGCCATCTCGCCGGCGACCGGCTGCTCCTGCAGATAGCGGAACGGATCCGGCTCGCCCTGCCGCGCGGCGCGGAGGCCGCCCGGCTCGGCGGCGACGAGTTCGCCGTCCTGCTCCCCACCACCGACTCCACCACCAGCGCCCAGCGCGTCGCCCGCCATCTGGCCGCCGAACTCTCCTCCCCGCTGGACCTCGACGGGCTCACCCTCGTCCTGGAGGCCAGCGCCGGCGTCGCCGTCTACCCCGAGCACGCGCTGGACGCCGAGGGGCTGCTGCGCCGCGCCGACGTGGCGATGTACCAGGCCAAGCGGGACCGCACGGGCGTGGAGGTCTACGAGTCCAAGCGGGACAGCAACACCCCGGACCGGCTCGGACTGCTCGGCGATCTGCGGCGCGCGCTGGACGCCGGCGAGGTGGAGCTGCACTACCAGCCCAAGGTGCGCTTCGACGGCCAGGTGGCCGGTCTGGAGGCGCTGGTGCGCTGGGTGCACCCGGAGCGCGGCCGGGTCCCCCCGGACGAGTTCATCGCCATCGCCGAATCGTCCGGCCTGATGCCGCACCTCACCGAGTACGTCCTGGAGACGGCGCTCGCCCAGGTCGCCCGCTGGCGCGCCCAGGGCCTCTTCGTCCCCGTCGCGGTGAACGTCTCCCCGCGCGATGTGCACACCCCCGGCTTCGCCGGGGGCGTCGCCGCCCGGCTGGCCCGGCACGGCGTCCCGGCGGGAGCGCTCCAGCTGGAGATAACGGAGCACGTGCTGCTGGAGGACCCGCAGCGGGCCGCCGACACCCTGGCCGGGCTCACCGGGCACGGCGTGAAGATGTCCCTCGACGACTTCGGCACGGGCTACTCCTCCCTCGTCCACCTGCGGCGGCTGCCGGTCAGCGAGCTCAAGATCGACCGCTCGTTCGTGGCCCGGCTCGCCATCGACCAGGAGGACGCGGAGATCGTCCGCTGCACGATCGACCTGGCCCACTCCCTCGGTCTGCTGGTCGTCGCGGAGGGCGTCGAGGACGACGAGACCTGGGAGCGCCTGCGGGACCTGCGCTGCGACGCGGTCCAGGGCTGGCTGGTGGCGGCCGCGATGCCGCCGCAGGAGATGACCGCCTGGCTGCGGGCCCGCGGCGAGCACGGCTGGCGCCGCCCCGCCGAACTGGCGGCCGCGGCCGCCGCCGAACCGGAACAGCACCCCTCCGGCCGGACGGTCGACTCACGGCCGGCGACGACCTAGGGCGTGTCCGGAGGAAGCCCGTCGGCCGCACGTACCGGCGGGAATCCCCTGGGGGGATTCCCGCCTCCCGGCGACCCCATAGGATTGGGCCAAAACCACACACCGAACCCTGAGGATCGCTGCATGCCTGGCATCACGCGCGAGGAGGTCGCCCACCTCGCCCGGCTGGCGCGTCTGGAGCTGAAGGGCGAAGAGCTCGATCACTTCGCCGGTCAGCTCGACGACATCATCGGCGCGGTCGCCCGCGTCTCCGAGGTCGCCGACCAAGACGTACCGCCGACCTCCCACCCGCTGCCGCTGACCAACGTCATGCGGGCGGACGAGGTCCGTCCGTCGCTCACCCCCGCGCAGGCGCTCTCCGGCGCTCCGGCCCAGGAGCAGCAGCGTTTCAAGGTGCCGCAGATCCTGGGGGAGGACTGAAAGCCATGACGGACCACAGCACCATCATCAAGCTCACCGCGGCCGAGATCGCCGCGAGGATCGCCTCCGGCGAGCTCACCGCCGTCGAGGTCACCGAGGCCCACCTCGCCCGGATCGACGCGATCGACGAGAAGGTCCACGCCTTCCTGCACCTCGACCGCGAGGGTGCGCTCGCGCAGGCCCGCGCCGTCGACGCCAAGAAGGCGGCCGGCGAGAAGCTCGGCCCGCTCGCCGGGGTGCCGCTCGCGCTCAAGGACATCTTCACTACGAAGGACATGCCGACCACGGTCGGCTCGAAGATCCTCGAGGGCTGGGTCCCGCCGTACGACGCCACGCTCACCCGCAAGCTGCGCGCCGCCGACGTCGTCATCCTCGGCAAGACCAACATGGACGAGTTCGCCATGGGGTCCTCCACCGAGAACAGCGCCTACGGCCCGACCGGCAACCCGTGGGACCTCACCCGCATCCCGGGCGGTTCCGGCGGCGGCTCCTCCGCCGCCCTCGCCTCCTTCGAGGCCGCGCTCGCCATCGGCACGGACACCGGCGGCTCGATCCGCCAGCCCGCCGCCGTCACCGGCACCGTCGGCGTGAAGCCCACCTACGGCGGGGTCTCCCGCTACGGCATGGTGGCGTTCTCCTCCTCCCTCGACCAGGGCGGCCCCTGCGCCCGCACGGTCCTGGACGCGGCCCTGCTGCACGAGGTCATCGGCGGCCACGACCCGATGGACTCCACGTCCATCGACGCCCCCGTCCCGCCGGTCGTCGAGGCGGCGCGCAACGGCAGCGTCGCGGGCATGCGCGTCGGCGTCGTGAAGCAGTTCTCCGGCGAGGGCTACCAGGCCGGTGTGGTCCAGCGCTTCAACGAGTCCGTCGAGCTGCTGAAGTCGCTCGGCGCCACCGTCGTCGAGCTGGACTGCCCCTCCTTCGACCTGGCGCTCTCGGCGTACTACCTCATCGCCCCGTCCGAGTGCTCCTCGAACCTGGCCCGCTTCGACGCCATGCGCTACGGCCTGCGCGTCGGCGACGACGGCACCAAGTCCGCCGAGGAGGTCACCGCGCTCACCCGCGAGGCCGGCTTCGGCGACGAGGTCAAGCGCCGCGTCATCCTCGGCACGTACGCGCTCAGCTCCGGCTACTACGACGCGTACTACGGCTCCGCGCAGAAGGTCCGCACGCTGATCACGCGGGACTTCGAGAAGGCCTTCGAGCAGGTCGACGTCATCGTCTCGCCGACCACGCCCACCACCGCCTTCCCGATCGGCGAGCGCGCCGACGACCCGATGGCGATGTACCTCGCGGACCTGTGCACCATTCCGACCAACCTGGCCGGCAACGCCGCCATGTCGCTGCCCTGCGGCCTGGCCCCCGAGGACGGCCTGCCCGTCGGACTGCAGATCATCGCCCCGGCGATGAAGGACGACCGGCTGTACAAGGTCGGAGCCGCCGTCGAGGCCGCCTTCGTGGAACAGTGGGGTCATCCGCTGCTTGAGGAGGCTCCGTCGCTATGAGCGCCATGACCAAGAAGGCCAAGAACTTCAAGAAGTCGAAGACCGGGCTGTACGTGTCGATGGGCACCACCGCCTTCGGTGCGCTCAGCGTCGCCAAGCAGGCGAAGCTGGCCCGCTCGGACAACGACACGCTGCGTCTCATCGACGCCGCCGTGTCCGCCGCGGCGATCGTGACCGGTCTCGCGATCCTCTATCGCGAACTGAAGCGTCTCGGCGACGACGACGTACTGCTGGGCTGAGAGGGAAAGTTTTCCGTGACTGTCATCGACCTGGAGTCGTACGAGGACGCCCTCGCGACGTACGACCCCGTCATGGGCCTTGAGGTCCATGTGGAGCTCGGCACCAGGACCAAGATGTTCTGCGGCTGCTCCACCGAGCTGAAGCAGGACGCCAACTCGCAGACCTGCCCGGTCTGCCTCGGTCTGCCCGGCGCGCTGCCGGTCGTCAACGCCATCGGCGTCGAGTCCGCGATCAAGATCGGTCTCGCGCTGAACTGCGAGATCGCCGAGTGGTGCCGCTTCGCCCGGAAGAACTACTTCTATCCGGACATGCCGAAGAACTTCCAGACCTCCCAGTACGACGAGCCGATCGCCTTCGACGGCTATCTGGACGTCCAGCTGGAGGACGGCGAGATCTTCCGGGTGCAGATCGAGCGCGCCCACATGGAGGAGGACACCGGCAAGTCGACGCACGTCGGCGGCGCCACCGGCCGTATCCACGGCGCGTCCCACTCCCTGCTCGACTACAACCGGGCCGGCATCCCGCTCATCGAGATCGTCACCAAGCCGATCGAGGGAGCGGGCGACCGCGCCCCCGAGGTCGCCAAGGCGTACGTCGCCGAGCTGCGCGAGCTGATCAAGGCGCTCGGCGTCTCCGAGGCCCGCATGGAGATGGGCCAGATGCGCTGCGACGTCAACCTGTCGCTGCGCCCGCACGGCACCGAGACCTTCGGCACCCGCTCCGAGACGAAGAACGTGAACTCGCTGCGTTCCGTCGAGCGGGCCGCCCGCTTCGAGATCCAGCGCCACGCCGCGGTGCTGAACTCGGGCGGCAAGGTCGTCCAGGAGACCCGGCACTTCCACGAGGAGGACGGCTCCACCACGGCCGGCCGCATCAAGGACAACGCCGAGGACTACCGCTACTTCCCCGAGCCCGACCTGGTGCCGGTCGCCCCGGCCCGCGAGTGGGTCGAGGAGCTTCGCAAGGGCCTCCCCGAGCTGCCGCGGCTGCGCCGCGCCCGGCTCAAGGAGGAGTGGGGCGTCTCCGAGCACGACATGCAGTCCATCCTCAACGCGGGCGCCGTCGACCTGATCGTCGCCACGACCGAGGCGGGCGCCCCGTCGGACCAGGCCCGCAAGTGGTGGATGGGCGAGCTGGCCCGTAACGCCAACGAGACCGGCCGCGGCCTCGACGAGCTGCCCGTCACCCCGGCGCAGGTCGCCCGGGTGGCCGCGCTCGTCGCCGCGGGCGACCTCAACGACAAGCTGGCCCGCCAGGTGCTGGAGGGCGTCCTCGCGGGCGAGGGCGACCCCGACACCGTCGTCGAGAAGCGCGGTCTGAAGGTCGTCTCGGACGAGGGCGCGCTGTCCACCGCCGTGGACGAGGCCATCGCCGGCAACGCCGCCGTCGCGGACAAGATCCGCGGCGGCAAGGTCGCCGCCGCCGGCGCGCTCGTCGGCGCCGTCATGAAGGCCACCCGCGGCCAGGCGGACGCGGCCCGGGTGCGCGAGCTGATCCTGGAGAAGCTCGGCGTCGAGGGCTGAGCCCGCCGGCAGGTGCGACGAGGGGCGGTGCGCCCGGCCGAGGCCGGGGGCGCCGCCCCTCGCGCGTCACTTCTTCAGCGTCGGGGAGCCGAGGACCAGATCGCCCATGTCGCAGGAGTCGCCCGGATCGGCGTAGGAGATGCTCAGCCGCAGGACGCCGGTGACGGGCACCGAGATCGTCTTCGGCTTGCCGAGCAGCACCTCACCGGTGAAACCGGGCTCGCCGTCGACCTCGACGGTGATCCGGGCGGCCTTGTTCGACGAGTTGTCGTCGACCCCGGCGACCATGGTGAGGGTCTTCCACTCGCGGCTCAGGTTGTACTCCGCGGAGCCGCTGCACTCCTCGTCGCCGCCGTCCGGGACCAGGGCGGTGTCGTAGTACGTGCTGTTCAGCGTGCCGCTGCCGACGGCCAGGTCGGCGAACTGGCCGCTGGCGACCGGGTCCAGGGTGGTGAGCGACTTGCTGTCCACCGAGGCCGCCTCGGGCGGTGCGGTGGTGCCGTCCGAGGCCCCCGGGGAGGCCGTCGACCCGCTCTCCGGCTCCTCGGCCGACCCGTCGGCGGGCGTCGTCGTCGTGACCGTCACCGTGGGCGCCGCCTTCGCCCCCTTGCCGTCGCCCTTGTCGTCGTCACCCGTGCGCAGGACCTGGACGCCGATCGTCACCAGCGCGGCCGCCAGGGCGAGCGAGAGCAGCGGGACGAGGACCGGCCGGCGCTTCTTCGCCGGCTTCGACGGTGCGGGAGCCGGGGCCGGGGTCACGGCGGTCGGGGCGGGTGCCGCCGGCGTCGGGACCGTCGGCTCCGGTGCGGACGGCTCCTTGGGGGCCGTTTCCGGGCGGACGGTCGTGGGCGGCGCCACCCCCGGGTCGCCGGAGGCGGTGATCGGCGGCGGGAAGGCGGGCGGCTGCGCCGGGGGACCCGCGATGGGTGGTGCCCCGAGCGGCGGAGTGGGAGCGCCCGGCGGCAGGAGCGGGGCCGGAGGCGCGTCCTGTACGGACTCCGCGCGCTGCGAGGGGCCCGTGACCGTCGTGGACACCACGGCGGAACGCACGTCCTTCACCCAGGACGACAGGCTCTCGGGGCGGCCGTCCGGCTCGGCCGCGCAGACGGAGAGGATGCGGTTCTGGCGCTCGGGCGTCGCGGCGGCCACCTGGGGGAGGGCGCGCAGCGCGGCCCGCAGCTGCTCGGGGGTGCTGGGCGGGGCCTCGCCGCTGAGCAGGAAGTAGGCGATCGCGCCGAAGGCGTACCGGTCGGTGCCCGGGGTCCGCTTGCCCTCGAAGACCTCCGGGGCGGCGTAGCCGGGGGTGAACCAGACCTCGGCGGTCTGGTGGTCGGCGGTGAGCTTGCTCAGCCCGAAGTCCACGAGCGTGGCCTGGCCGTGCGCGTCGACCATGACGTTGCCGGGGGAGAGGTCGCCGTGGACGACGGTGCGGCCCGACGGGGTCGCCCGGCCCGAGTGCAGCCAGTCCAGCACGTCCGCGAGCTGTTCGAGCGTACGGAGCACCTCGCGGCGTTCGGCGTGGGTGGTGAGGGTCCGCTCGGCGCGCCAGTCCCGCAGGTCGAGCCCGTCGACATGGTTCATGACCAGGACCAGGGCCCGTCCGGCGGCGGTGGACGCGTCCCCGGCCCCGTGGATCGGCGGCCCCTCGAAGTGCTCGCGCACGCCGACGACACCCGGCCGGTTCACAAAGCGCAGCAGCTCCGCCTGTTCCCGCCATTTGGCGCTGAGCCGCTGGAACTGCTCGATGGTGATCGTGGTCTTGGAGTCGAGCACCTTGACGACCACGGTCTCGGGCGCACCGTCGAGCTCGATCTCCGCCCGGTACAGCACGGCCTCGCCGCCGCGGCCGATGGAGTTGAGCAGGCGATATCTGTCCGGTGCCGGATCGGGCCCGATATGGTGCGACGCGCTGTTCAACAGACCCCCCAGGGACGGTAATTGGGAAGCTCACAAGATAGCGGGGATCACCCGTGCCCGGGAGCACCGAGGGGGCCCGCCGAGCGGCCGTCCGCCGGACGCTCCCGCGGCGCCCCCGCCGCCGTACGGCGGTGCGCATATCGCTCATAGGGGGATCGGACCCCTGTGAGTAAGCCCACGAAACGGGCAAACGATCACAGATGGCTGTCAGAGTGACGGTTCTCAGGTCATGCGTTCTCACGCGGACGGTCCTGCCCGGACCCCCGCGGGGACCACGAACCCGCAGGGAGCACGTCCCTTGGCTGCCATCGCCCGCTGGTGCGTCACGCACCGCCTCCTCGCCGTTCTCCTCTGGCTGCTCGCGCTCGGCGGGACAGCGGCCGCGGCCGGGTTCGCCGGTTCCGCCTACACCAACGACTACGAGGCGCCCGGCACCGAGTCCGGACAGGCCTCCCAGTTGCTGAAGAGCGGCTTCACCCACCTCGGCGGGGACACGGACACGCTCGTCTGGCACACCGAAGACTCCACGGTGCGGGCCACGGACGTCGCCCAGAAGATGACGAGAACCCTGCACGAGATCGAACGGCTGCCGGGCGTCGGCGCGGTCGAGGGACCGTACACGGAGACCGGCGCCGGGCAGATCAGCGCCGACGGGCACACGGCCTACGCCACGATCACCTTCGACCGCGGCGCGGACGACATCCCCGTCGCCCAGGCCGAGGCCGTCGTCGACACCGCGAAGGCCGCCGCGAGTGAGCATCTGCGGGTCGAACTGGGCGGCCCGGCCACAGCGCTCACCGAGGCGCCGGCCGCGCACCTCAGCGAGGCCGTCGGGGTGGCCGTCGCCGCCGTGGTGCTCTTCCTCGCCTTCGGCTCGCTCGCCGCGAGCCTGCTGCCCATCGCCACCGCCCTCGTCTCGGTCGGCACCGCCTACGCGGGCATCGTGCTGCTCGGCCATCTGATGACCGTCGCCGACTTCGCGCCCATGCTGGGCATGCTCGTGGGGCTCGGCGTCGGCATCGACTACGCGCTCTTCATCGTCACCCGGCACCGCAGGGCCCTGCGGCGCGGCATGAGTGTCCCGGAGGCGGCCGAGCACGCCGTCGCCACGACCGGGCGGGCCGTCGTCTTCGCCGGGGCCACCGTCTGCATCGCGCTGCTCGGCATGCTGATCCTGCGGCTGAGCTTCCTCAACGGCGTCGCCGTCGCGGCCTCGCTCACCGTGGTGCTGACCGTGGCGGCCTCCGTCACCCTGCTGCCCGCGCTGCTCTCGCTGATCGGGATGCGGGCGCTGAGCCGGCGCGAACGGCGGCGGCTGGCGGAGCACGGCCCGCAGCCCGAGCCGCCCACCGGATTCGCCGCCCGCTGGTCCGCCTTCGTCGAGCGCCACCCCAAGCTGCTGGGCGGCCTCGCGGCCCTCGTCATGCTGGGCCTCGCCCTGCCCACCTTCTCGCTCCACCTCGGCAGCTCCGACCAGGGCAACAACGCGAGGTCCTCGACCACCCGGCAGGCGTACGACCTGCTCGCCGACGGCTTCGGCCCCGGGGTGAACGGCCCGCTGACGATCGCCGCCCGGCTGGACGGCGCCGACGACCGGCTCGCCATGGACGCCCTGCCCGCCACGCTCCGCGCCACCGACGGGGTCGCCCGGGTGCTGCCCGTCACCTACAACTCCAGCGGCGACACCGCGTACGTCACCGTCGTCCCCGACTCCTCCCCGCAGTCCCGGGAGACCAGCGAACTCGTCGACCGGCTCCGCGCCGACGTGCTGCCGAAGGCCGCCGACAACACCTCGCTGCGCACCCATGTGGGCGGGGTCACCGCCAGCTACGACGACTTCGCCGGGATCATCATCGGCAAGCTGCCGCTCTTCGTCGGCGTCGTCGTAGGGCTCGGCTGTCTGCTCCTGCTGATGGCGTTCCGCTCGGTCGGCATCCCGCTGAAGGCGGCCGCGATGAACGTGGCGGCGGTCGCCGCCTCGTTCGGCGTCGTCGTCGCGATCTTCCAGTGGGGCTGGGGCAGCGAACTGCTGGGCCTGGGCAGCGCGGGCCCCATCGAGCCCTTCCTCCCCGTGATCATGGTGTCCGTCCTCTTCGGCCTCTCCATGGACTACCAGGTCTTCCTGGTCGGCCGGATGTACGAGGAGTGGCTGGAGAGCCGGGACAACTGCCGGGCGGTCCGGGTCGGCCTCGCCGAGACCAGCCGGGTGATCAACTCGGCCGCGGTGATCATGATCTCCGTCTTCCTCGCCTTCGTGCTCAGCGGCGACCGGGTCATCGCGATGTTCGGCATCGCCCTCGCCGCCGCCGTCGCCCTGGACGCCTTCGTGCTGCGCACCCTGCTGGTGCCCGCGCTGATGCATCTGCTCGGCGGGGCGAACTGGTGGCTGCCCGGCTGGCTGGACCGCCGTCTGCCGCGCATCAGCATCGAGCCGCCCCGGAGCGCGGCGATCCCGCGGCCGTCGCTCCCCGCGACCGCCGCGTCCGACGGGGCGGAGGAGGCCGTACCGGCCGGGCAGGCGGTCCGCTGAGCCGCCGCCCCCGCCCGCGTACGGCACCGCCCGGCGCCGTCTAAGGCATCCGCGGGGCGGGGCGGGGCCGGACCCCGGTGGTGCCCGCCGCCCTCTAAGGCGGCGGCCCCGCAGGGATGCGGAACTCGCCCGATGCGACGGGACCCCCTGGGGGACGAGAGTGGTGGCACGGCGGAAGACCCGCCGGACCACCACTCAAGTCTTCAGGGGACACACATGTACGAGCTGGAGCTCCACAAGATCATGGCCGCCGAACTGGTCCGCCGCGCCGCGACCGAGCGGCTGGCGCGCGAGGCCCGCCGGGCGGCCCGGAAGGCCCGCCGGTCCGCCCGCCACGAGGACGAGGGGACGGTGAGTACGGACCGCGAGCGGTTCGCCCCCGCCGCGTAGGGGCCGGTCGCGATGCGCGTCGGGACGACCGGGCCCGCGGTGTCGGACCCGTGTGCGATGCTCGGCTCCGTGGAGACCAGGTCAGTCAGCCCCGTGTTCGTCGGCCGCACCGGCGAGTTCAGCACCCTCACCGAGGCGCTCGCCCGCGCCGCCGCCCCCACGGACGGCGGCGGCGGGCCGCAGGCGCTGCTGGTGGGCGGCGAGGCGGGCGTCGGCAAGACCCGGCTGGTCGAGGAGTTCCTCTCGGTGGCGGTCCGCCGCGAGGCCGCCGTCGCGGTCGGCGGCTGTGTGGAGATCGGCGCCGACGGCCTGCCCTACGCGCCCTTCTCCACCGCCCTGCGGACCCTGCACCGCACCCTGCCCGAGGAGATGGCCGCCGCCTGCGCCGGACAGGAGCGCGAGCTGGCCCGGCTCCTGCCCGAGCTCGGCGAGGCCGGCCGGGGCGCCGCCGACGAGCACGACACCGCCCGCCTCTTCGAGCTCACCGCCCGCCTGCTGGAACGGATCTCGGCCGACCGCGTCGTCGTCCTCGTCCTGGAGGACCTGCACTGGGCCGACTCCTCCACCCGGCATCTGCTCGCCTATCTCGTCCGGACGCTGCGCACCGGCCGCCTCGTCGTCGTCGGCACCTACCGCGCCGACGACATCCACCGCCGCCATCCGCTGCGCCCCCTCCTGGCCGAGCTGGACCGGCTGCGCACCGTGCGCCGGATCGAACTGCGCCGCTTCAACCGCGCCGAGGTCCGCCGCCAGCTCACCGGCATACTCGCCGACACCCCCGAGCCCGGTCTGGTCGACGAGATATTCGAGCGCTCCGACGGCAACGCCTTCTTCGTCGAGGAACTGGCCTGCGCGCTGGAGTGCGGGGACGGCGACGGGAGCGTGCTCCCCGACTCGCTGCGCGATCTGCTCCTCGTGCGCGTGGAGGCGCTCTCGGACGACGCCCAGCGCGTCGCCCGGATCGTCGCCGAGGGCGGCTCCACCGTCGAGTACGAACTGCTCGCCGCGGTCGCCGGACTCGCCGAGGACGAACTGATCGAGGCGCTGCGCGGGGCCGTCGGCGCCAATCTGCTGCTCACCACCCCGGAGGGCAACGGCTACCGCTTCCGCCACTCCCTCGTCCGCGAGGCCGTCAGCGACGATCTGCTGCCCGGTGAGCGCTCCCGCCTCAACCGCCGGTACGCCGAGGCGCTGGAGGCCGACCCCTCCCTCGTCCGCGACGGCGAGCGGGCCACCCGGCTGGCCAGCTACTGGTACGGCGCGCACGATCCCGCCAAGGCCCTGCCCGCCGTCGTCAAGGCCTCCGTCGAGGCCCGCCACCGCAACGCGTACGCCGAACAGCTGCGGCTGCTGGAACGCGCGATGGAGCTGTGGGACGACGCCCCCGAAGAGGTGCGCGGCACCCTGCGCCCGATCGATCACGCCGAGGTGTACCCGGCCTGCGGACCGGACGGCTGCCCCGCCCTCGGCTATCTCGACCTGATGGCCGAGGCCACCATCGCCGCCCGCTTCGGCGGCGAGCGCGAACGGGCCCTGGCGATCTGCAAGCGGGCCCTGCGCATCCTGGAGGGCGAGGACGACGCCCTGCGCGCCGCCTGGTTCTGGGTGCAGCGCTCCCGCCTCGTCCAGGACACCACGCGCGGCGACGGCTGGGACGAACTGGCCACCGCCGAGGAGCTGGTCCGGGGACTGCCCCCGTCGGCCGTGCACGCCGACGTGCTCACCAGCGTGGCCGGCTGGGGCGCGCTGCACCGGCCCGGCCCCGACACCCTCGTCGCCACCGACCGGGCCGTGGAGTACGCCCGGCTGGTCGGCGCCGAGTCCATCGAACTGCACGCCCGGCTCACCCGGGGCTGGCTGACCGTCGACGCCGGAGCGGTCGACGAGGGCATCGCCGAGATGTACGAGGTCCGCGACCGCGCCGACGAGCTGGGCATCGTCGGCATCATGGGCCGCGCCTCGATCAACCTGCCCTCCATCCTGGAGGGCACGGGCCGTTCGCTGGAGGCCGTGGCCGCCGCCGACCGGGGCATCGAGACCTGCCACAACCACGGGATCGCCGACATGGAGGCCTGGGTCCGCACCAACCAGGCGATGTCCCTCTTCTCGCTCGGCCGCTGGGACGAGGCGCTGGCCACCACCGAGGCCGCCTCCCGCAAGGCGTTCTCCCGCAAGTCCCAGGGGCTTGTTGCCAGCCGCCGCACCGAAGTGGCCCTGGCCCGAGGGGACCTGGCCGAGGCCGAGCACCAACTGGCCCTGGCCCGCCGCTGCTTCGGCACCAGCGACCCGCAGCCCCAGCACTTCCTCAACCTGGCCCGGCACGCCCTCGTCCTCGCCGCCCAGCAGGGCGGCCTGCCCGAGGCCCGCTCCCTCTTCGAGGCACAGGCCGCGGAGGGCTTCCCGCCCGGCACCCAGCGGTACGCCTTCCCGATGCTGCACGCCGTCGCGGCGGCCGAGGCCGACGCCCGCGGCCTGCCCGCCACCGAACCGGGCCGGCCCGCCGTCCTCGCCCTCGTCCGCTCCCACCTCAAGCGGCTGCCGGTCTTCGTCCCCGTCTGGGCCGCCTACGCGACGCTGATCGAGGCCGAGCTGGCCCGCGCCGAGGGCGTCGACACCCCGGACCACTGGTCGGACGCCGCCCGCTCCTTCGCCCCGCTGAGCCGCCCGTACGAGACGGCGCAGATCCACCACCGCTGGGCCGAGGCCCTGCTGATCGCCGCCGGCGACCGGGGCGCCGCCACGACCCTGCTGCGCGAGGCCCACACCGCGGCCCGCCGGCTCGGGGCGCGCCCCCTCGCCGAGTCCGTCGAGCTGCTGGCCGGCCGGGCCCGGATCGCCCTCGGCGAGGCGGCCACCGCCCCCGACGAGGAGGTCCCGGACGCGGTGACCGTTCCGGAGCGGGGCGAGGAACAGGAGGGCCCGGACCACGAGGAGCAGCTGAGGGCCGCGGCGGCCGCCGCCGTGGAGTCCTTCGGGCTGACCCCGCGCGAACAGGACGTCCACCGGCTGGTGGCCGCGGGGCACACCAACCGCAGGATCGCCGAGGAGCTCTACATCTCGCCCAAGACGGCGAGCGTGCACGTCTCCAACATCCTCGCCAAGCTCGGCGTCCACGGCCGGGGCGAGGCGGCCGCCCTGGCCCACCGGCTGCGGCTGTACCGCACGCCGAGGGAGGACGCGTAGCGGGACGGGGGAGTCCGGCGGGGCGCCCTCAGGCGCCGTCCCCGTCCCCGTCCGCGCCGCCCGCGTCCCCGCCTCCGTCGCTGTCCCCGCCGGCGTGGCCGCCGTCGCCGTCGTCCGGTTCCGCCGGGTCGCCGTCGTCCTCGTCGCGGCGGCGCACCACGACCTTGCCCGAGGACAGATCGATCGGACCGCGCGCGGGATCGCCGACGCCGAGGTCCACCCGGCTCAGCTCCAGGCGCCTGCGCTCGTCGTTGGTGTGCTTGCGGCCGGGGGCGAAGAGCTCCTCGAAGAAGTTGAACACGGTGTGCGCACCCTTCCGCCTGCTGTCGTCGGCCGCGGCTACCGCACCTCGGCCACCAGGATCCTGTCGTCCCCCGGCTTCGGGGTGCCGCGCCCGTCCGTCTCGCTGGTCACCAGCCAGAGCCGGTCACCACCGGCGGCGAGCACCGTGCGCAGCCGCCCGTACGTCCCCTTCAGGAACGCCTGGGGGGCCGCCAGTGGTTCCTGGTCCGTGCCGGACAGCGGAATCCGCCACAGCCGTTCACCGCGCAGCCCGGCCATCCAGACCGAACCCCTGACGTAGGCGATGCCGCTCGGCGACGCCTCGGACGTCTTCCACTGTGCCACGGGATCGAGGAAACCGGCCTTGCCGGCCTTGCCCTCCGCCTCGGGCCAGCCGTAGTTGCCGCCCGGCACGATGAGATTCAGCTCGTCCCAGGTGTCCTGGCCGAACTCCGAGGCCCACAGCCGTTTGCGGCCGTCCCAGGCGAGCCCCTGCACATTGCGGTGACCGGGCGAATACACCACGGAGTCGGCGCGCGGATTGCCGTGCAGCGGCTCGCCGTCCGGGGTCATCCGCAGGATCTTGCCCGCCAGCGAGTCCTCGTCCTGGGCCAGCCCCTTGTCACCGGTCTCGCCGGTGCCCGCGTACAGCGCGCGGTCCGGGCCGAAGGCGATCCGTCCGCCGTTGTGGACCGCCCCCTTGGGGATGCCCCGCAGGATGGTGTCCGGGGCGCCCAGCAGCTGGCCCGGGTTCGTGCCCTTCTCGTCGTACAGCATCCGGGCGATGCGGTTGTCCGACGCGGTGGTGAAGTACGCGTAGACGAGGTGGTCCGTGCCGTAGTCGGGCGAGACGGCGAGCCCGAGCAGGCCGCCCTCGCCGCCGGCGGCGACCCCCGGGACCGTGCCCAGCAGGGTCTTCTTCCCGGTCCCGGCGTCGATCCGGGTGATCGTCCCCCTGTCGCGGGAGCCCACCAGCAGATCGCCGTCCGGCAGCTCCGCCAGCCCCCAGGGGGAGTCGAGCCCCCGGGCGAGCGTGGAGACCACCTTCACCGAGCCCTTCGCGGGCGGACCCGAGGGCGAAGGCGACGGGGAGGGCGACGCCGGAGGGGAGGAGGCCGGACGGGACCCGGACGCGGCCGGGGAGCTCGCACCCTGCCCGGCCGAACTCTCCATCCCCTCCTGCGAGGAGCACCCCGCGGCGAGGATCAGCGCTCCGGCCGCCAGCGCGGCCGCCGCGCCGCGCCGCGTCCGCCGCCGGGACGGACGACGCCCCGCCGGTTCCCGTCCGGATTCCCGCACCGCACCACGCACCACACCGATCCCTTCGACGGACGCCATCCCCCTGTTCTTACACCGCCGCCGCGCCCGGAGTTCCCCGAACGGCACCGACGGGCCCGGGACCCGGTCTCCGGACCTCCGGCCGGTCCACGGGATTCCGCCCGCCCCGACGGGCCCCGGAGCCGGGATCCGCCGGCCCCGCCCTCAGTCCCGCGCGTCCCACGACTCCCGCGCGGCCGGCAGCCGGTCGATCTCGTCGAGGTCGCGGGGCGTCAGCTCCAGACCGGCCGCGCCCGCGTTCTCCACCGCCCACCGCTCCTGCTTGGTGCCGGGCACCGGGACCACCTGGGGCCCCTGCCGCAGCACCCAGGCCAGCGCCACCTGGGCCGGGGTCGCCCCGTGCCGCTCGGCGACCCGTCGCAGCCCCACCAGCAGCGGCTGGTTCGCCGCCATCATCTCGGCGGTGAACCGGGGGTGCCTGGCCCGCAGATCGTCCGGCTCGAAGCCCTGACCGGGCGTCAGCGTCCCCGTCAGATAGCCGCTGCCCAGCGGCATCGCCGCCAGCACCCCGACCCCGCGCGCCGCGCACCACGGCACCAGCGCGTCCAGCGCCTGCCGCGACCAGACCGACAGCTCCGCCTGCACCGCGCTCACCGGGAACACCTGCTGCACCCGCTCCAGCTGCCGGATCGTTCCCTCGTGCGGCCGGGCACCCCGGCGTGCCCGCCCCGCACCGACCGCGCACAGCCCGAGGGCCCGCACCTTGCCCGCGGTCACCAGCTCCGCCATCGCGCCCCACGTCTCCTCGACGGGCACCTCCGGATCGGCGCGGTGGAGCTGGTAGAGGTCGATCACATCCGTCTGCAGCCGGCGCAGCGAGGCGTCGCAGGCCCGGCGCACGTATCCGGGGCGGCCGTTGGCCACGATGTGCTGATCGCCCACCAGGAGCCCGCACTTGGTGGAGAGGAACGCCCGGTCCCGGCGTCCCCTCAGCGCCCGCCCGACCAGCAGCTCATTGGTGAACGGCCCGTACATGTCGGCGGTGTCGAGCAGATCGCTCCCCGCGTCCAGCGCCGCGTGCACCGCCCGCAGCGCGTCGTCCCCACGCTGCCGCGACGCGCTGTACGCCCAGCTCATCGGCATGCAGCCGAGACCGACCGCGCCCACGGCGAGCGCCGCCGCGCCCAGACTCCTGCGCTCCAACTCCCCGAACCCTCCCTCGTACCGCTCCCCAAACTAACCTCTGCCTCCCCACGGGGTTCGCATAGCCTCCTGACCATGACTTCCACCACGCACTCCGCCCCCGCCCCCGAGGTCTGGATGCCCTTCGAGGCGGACGGGATCGACGGACTCCCCGAGGGCCTCATCTATCGCTTCTGGGACGGCGGACCCGACTACCCGGCCGACCCCGCCGACTGCGCGTACTACGTCGTCCCCTACATGAAGGGCTCCGCCGTCGCGGTCCGTCCGCTCGCCGCGATGACCCGCGTCCAGGTCGTCCAGACGCTCTCCGCCGGCATCGACCACGTGGAGCCCGGCCTCGGCCTGCTGCCCCCCGGGGTCCGGCTCTGCAACGCCAAGGGGGTCCACGAGGCCTCCACCGCCGAACTCACCCTCGCGCTGGTCCTCGCCTCGCTGCGCGGCTTCCCCGGCTTCGTGCACGGCCAGGACAAGGAGGAGTGGCGCTCCGGCTTCTACCCGGCGCTCGCCGACAAGTCCGTGCTGATCGTGGGGTACGGCTCGATCGGCTCGGCCATCGAGGACCGGCTCGTGCCGTTCGAGTGCGCGCGGGTGGCGCGCGTCGCGCGCTCCGCACGGACAACCGCCCGCGGCCCCGTACACACGCTCGACGATCTGCCCGCCCTGCTGCCCGAGGCCGACATCGTCATCCTGTCCACCCCGCTGAACCCCTCCACACAGGGGCTGGTCGGCGCGGACTTCCTCGCCGCGATGCGCGACGGGGCGCTCCTGGTGAACGTGGCGCGCGGCGGAGTCGTCGACACCAAGGCCCTGCTGTCCGAACTCGATTCCGGACGGCTGCACGCCGCCCTCGACGTCACCGACCCGGAACCGCTCCCTTCCGGCCATCCCCTCTGGCATGCTCCGAACGTCCTGATCACTCCGCACGTCGGCGGCAGCACCTCGGCGTTCCGGCCGCGGGCCAAGCGGCTGCTCGCCGGACAGTTCGGCCGCTTCGCCGCGGGCGAGCCGCTCCACAACGTCGTCCGCACCACCGGCTGACCACGCAGCGAGCAGGATCCACTCCGCTCCGTGCCGACAACGGCGCAGGTCGTCACGGAGAGTAGAGGAACTATGTCCCTGTGTGACGAGTCTGGTGTATCGTCCCGAACGGGGGGCTGCGCCGTGGCAGGGGCGGCGCCGGGGAGGAAGCCGTACGCGAGGGGGGCGATGGGCGATGGACGACCGATGGGCGAACGATCCGGCGCGCGACGGACGGCGACGGCCCGAGGCGCCCCGGCACCGGGGGCATACGGCGCCGGTCCGTTTCCGGACACTCCCGCCCGGCTCGCGGGGTGCGGCGGGACCGTTCGGACACGGCCCGGCGGGGTCATCCCGGTGAGCGCGCCGGCGGGCACGCGCACCGCGGTCCTGGCTCCCCGCCGCACCGCAGGCCGGACCCCCGCACTGGTCCCGCAGCTCGTCCTCGGCCTCGTCTGCACGGGGTACGCGGTGGGGGCGTCGGTCGGCTGGGGATCGGCCCGACTGGCCCTCTTCATGGGCGACTTCGGCCTCAGCGCCGCCGCGCTCGCCGCCGCCGTCTCCTGCTTCCTCTTCGCCCGCTCCGCCGATCTGCGCTTCCGCCCGGCCTGGCTGCTGTTCTCGCTCTCCTCGCTGATGGCCTCCGGGGGCAACGCCGTCTGGGGGTGGTACGAGTGCGTGCGCGGGATCCGCGTGCCCAGCCCCTCGGTCGCCGACCTCTTCTTCCTCTGCTTCGCACCGCCCGCCATCGTGGGCCTGCTGGTCCTCGCCAAACGCCCCGTCACCCGGGCCGGCTGGGTCTGCCTGGTGCTCGACGCCTGGCTGATCGGCGGCTCGCTCCTCACGCTCTCCTGGAGCCTGGCCCTCGCTCACACCGCGCACCTGGCGGACGCCGAGGGCGTCAGCGTGACCCGGGCGGCGCTCTCGCTCGCCTATCCGCTGCTCGACATCGTCCTCGTCTCCATGGTGCTCGCCCTGCACTTCCGGCGCTCCAACGTCAACCGCGCCGCGGTCAACACCGCCATCGCCGCGCTCGCCCTCACCGTCCTGTGCGACGCGCTGTTCACCTCGCCGCTGCTCCGCCAGACCTACCACTCCGGCCAGTTGCTCGACGCGGGCTGGTTCGCCGGATCGCTGCTCCTCGCGTACGCCCCCTGGGGCGCCGGCCGGGACGCGCGGGCCGCCGGGGAGGACGCGGCGGGCGCGGCCTCACGGACCACCACGACGCCCAGCCGCCCGATCGCCGGTTCGCTGGCCGCGCTGACGCCGTATCTGGCGGCGGCCGTCTGCACCCTGGGCATCCTCTACAACGTCATCGAGGGCCGCCGGGTGGACCGCGTGGTGGTCCTCACCGGCTGCACGGTGGTCCTCGCACTGGTCGTCCGGCAGGGCATCATGCTCGTCGACAACATCGCCCTCACCCAGGAACTGGCCCAGAAGGAGAACCACTTCCGCTCCCTGGTGCAGGGCTCCAGCGACGTCATCATGATCGCCGCCCCGACCGGTGTCCTGCGCTACGTCAGCCCCGCCGCCGCCGGGGTCTACGGCCGGGAGGCAGACGAGCTGGTCGGCGCCGAACTGGCCTCGATCATCCACCCCGACGACCTGGGCCGGGTGGTCCACGAAGTGCGCCGGTTCCTCGCCGCCCCGCCCGGCGACGAACCCACCACGCGCATCGAATGCCGCTTCCGCTCCGGCAGCGGCGACTGGCTGAACGTCGAGTCCACCGTCAACCGCCACCAGGGCGGGCTGATCCTCAACAGCCGCGACGTCACCGAACGGGTGCGCCTCCAGGCCCAGTTGCAGCACAACGCCGAGCACGACCCGCTCACCGACCTGCCCAACCGGGCGCTGTTCACCTCCCGGGTCCGCAAGGCGCTCGGCGGCCGCCGCTCCGGCGACGCGGGCACGGCGGTCCTCTTCATCGACCTGGACGGCTTCAAGGCCGCCAACGACCGGCTCGGCCACCAGGCCGGCGACGAGCTGCTGATCCAGGCCGCCCGCCGGCTCCAGGACTCCGTCCGGGCCGGCGACACCGCGGCCCGCCTCGGCGGCGACGAGTTCGCCGCCCTCATCGTCGGCGACGGCGCACGCGACCAGGCCGCGCGCGAGTTCCAGGTCCACGAGATCGCCGACCGGCTGCGCGTCACTCTCTCCGAGCCCTACCGCATCGGCGCCGGCGAGGCCCGCGTCACCGCCTCCATCGGCGTCGCCTTCGCCGAGCCCGGAAGCACCCCCACCGACCTCATGCGCAACGCCGACCTCGCGATGTACCGCGCCAAGGCCGGCGGCAAGGACCGCGTGGAGCTGTACGCCCCGCAGATGCAGGCCGAGGTGGCCCGCCGCTCCGAGCTGGCGGCCCGGCTGCGCAGCGCCCTGCGCGACGGGGAGTTCGCCCTGCTGCACCAGCCCGTGGTGCATCTGGCCAGCGGGACGGTCGCCGCCGTCGCCGCCCAGGCCCGCTGGCGCTCCGCCCAGGGCATCCTGTTCACCCCCGCCGAGTTCCTCCGGGTGGCCGAGGACAGCGAGCGCACCGCGGAGCTGGGCCGCTGGCTGCTGGAGGAGGCCGTGGAGCAGGCCGCCGACCGGGCCAGGGCCGGCCACCAGGTCTCGGTCGCCGTCCGCCTCCCGGCCCGCAGACTCCTCGACAAGGGGATCCCCTTCGGTTCCGTGGAGGCGCTGCTGACGCGCTACGGGCTGCCCTCCGGGGCGCTGATGATCGAGGTCGCCGACAGCGATCCCCGGGTCCCCTTCGAGGAGCTGGAGCAGCGCCTGGCCGCCCTGCGCAGACTCGGCGTGCGGATCGCCCTCGACGGCTTCGGCAGCGGCTACGCGGCGATCAACGCACTGCGCCGGCTCCCCATCGACGTACTGAAACTGGACCGGGGCCTGGTCGAGGGCGTCGTGGAGTCCGCCCGGCTCCACAAGATCACCAGCGGGCTGCTGAGGATCGCCTGCGACCTCGGCATGCAGTCCGTGGCCGACGGCGTCGACGTACCGGAGCAGGTCCTCGCGCTGCGCGCCATGGGGTGCACGCACGGCCAGGGCATGGCGTTCTCCGGACCGCTCGACGAGTACCGGCTGCGCCGCGCCCTGGTCCGGGGAGAGTTCCCGGTGCCCGGCGGAAAGGTGGTCCGGCCGGTGCTCGCGGGGGGTTCGGTGCCCCTCCTGACGGGTTCACATGCTGAGACGCCCGTCCCACCCACTTGACACGCCGAGTGCGTCGGAGAGAGGGTCAATGCCATGCGCACCCGAATTCTCGTACTTGGACAGCGCGTCGGCTGAAGCGGAGTCCCTCGATGACTCCGCCACCCGCACCGACGCGCTCCCCTCGCTTGCCTCACGGCACGAGGGGTTTTTTGTTGCACTGGCACCACGCAAAACGTCGTAAAACACTCGCGAAAACCTCAGCTTCGAGAAGAGAATGCCGATGACCGAGCAGGCCACCGGGGCCCACCATCCCCAGCCGCGGGCCCGTAACGGCGGATCGTCCTCCGCCACCGTTGAGCACGTCACGGGTGCGCAGTCCCTCATCCGCTCCCTCGAGGAGGTGGGGGCCGACACGGTATTCGGCATTCCCGGCGGCGCCATCCTTCCGGCGTACGACCCGATGATGGACTCCCAGCGCGTCCGTCACGTCCTCGTCCGCCACGAGCAGGGCGCGGGCCACGCGGCCACCGGCTACGCCCAGGCCACCGGCAAGGTCGGCGTCTGCATGGCCACCAGCGGCCCCGGCGCCACCAACCTGGTCACCCCGATCGCGGACGCGTACCTGGACTCGGTGCCGATCGTCGCGATCACCGGCCAGGTGGCCTCCGCCGCCATCGGCACGGACGCCTTCCAGGAGGCGGACATCTGCGGCATCACGATGCCGGTCACCAAGCACAACTTCCTGGTCACCAAGGCCGAGGACATCCCGCACACGATCGCCGAGGCCTTCCACATCGCCGCCTCCGGCCGTCCGGGACCGGTCCTGGTCGACATCGCCAAGGACGCCCTCCAGGCGAAGACCACCTTCAGCTGGCCGCCGGTGATGGACCTGCCGGGCTACCGCCCGGTCACCAAGCCGCACGCCAAGCAGATCCGTGAGGCCGCCAAGCTCATCACCCAGGCCAAGCGCCCGGTGCTGTACGTGGGCGGCGGCGTCATGAAGGCCGGGGCCACCGCCGAACTCAAGGTGCTGGCCGAGCTGACCGGAGCGCCCGTCACCACCACCCTGATGGCGCTCGGCTCCTTCCCCGACAGCCACCCGCTGCACGTGGGAATGCCCGGTATGCACGGTTCGGTCACCGCCGTCACCGCGCTGCAGAAGGCCGATCTGATCGTCGCCCTCGGGGCCCGCTTCGACGACCGCGTCACCGGCAAGCTGGACAGCTTCGCCCCGTACGCCAAGGTCGTCCACGCCGACATCGACCCGGCCGAGATCGGCAAGAACCGCGAGGCCGACGTCCCGATCGTCGGTGACGCCCGCGAGGTCATCGCCGATCTGGTCCAGGCCGTCCAGGCCGAGCACACCGAGGGGAACACCGGCGACTACGCCGCCTGGTGGAAGGACCTCAACCGCTGGCGCGAGACCTACCCGCTCGGCTACGACCTGCCGGAGGACGGCAGCCTCTCGCCGCAGCAGGTCATCCAGCGCATCGGCGAACTCGCCCCGCCGGACACGATCTTCGCCGCGGGCGTCGGCCAGCACCAGATGTGGGCCTCGCACTTCATCCAGTACGAGCAGCCCGCCACCTGGCTGAACTCCGGAGGCGCCGGGACGATGGGCTACGCGGTCCCGGCCGCGATGGGTGCCAAGGCCGGCATGCCCGACCGCCCGGTCTGGGCGATCGACGGCGACGGCTGCTTCCAGATGACAAATCAGGAGCTCACCACCTGCGCGCTCAACAACATCCCGATCAAGGTCGCCGTCATCAACAACGGCGCCCTCGGGATGGTCCGCCAGTGGCAGACGCTCTTCTACAACCAGCGGTACTCCAACACCGTGCTGCACTCCGGCGCCGACACCGACGGCAACGCGGCGAAGGGCACCCGGGTCCCGGACTTCGTCAAGCTGTCCGAGGCCATGGGCTGCCACGCGATCCGCTGCGAGGACCCGGCCGACCTGGACAAGGTCATCGCCGAGGCCAACGCGATCAACGACCGCCCGGTCGTCATCGACTTCATCGTCCACGAGGACGCCATGGTGTGGCCGATGGTCGCCGCCGGCACCTCCAACGACGAGGTCATGGCCGCGCGGGGCGTCCGCCCCGACTTCGGCGACAACGAAGACGACTGAGACAGAGAGAGACCGACTCCATGTCCACCAAGCACACGCTCTCCGTCCTGGTCGAGAACAAGCCCGGTGTCCTCGCCCGGATCACCGCCCTGTTCTCCCGCCGCGGCTTCAACATCGACTCGCTCGCGGTCGGTACCACCGAACACCCCGACATCTCCCGCATCACCATCGTCGTGAATGTCGAGGACCTGCCCCTGGAGCAGGTGACCAAGCAGCTCAACAAGCTGGTCAACGTCCTGAAGATCGTCGAACTGGAGCCCTCCGCTGCGATCCAGCGGGAGCTCGTCCTGGTGAAGGTCCGCGCCGACAACGAGACCCGCTCCCAGATCGTCGAGATCGTCCAGCTGTTCCGGGCCAAGACCGTGGACGTCTCCCCGGAGGCCGTCACGATCGAGGCGACCGGCGGCGCCGACAAACTGGAGGCGATGCTCAAGATGCTGGAGCAGTACGGCATCAAGGAGCTCGTCCAGTCCGGCACCATTGCCATAGGGCGCGGCGCGCGCTCGATCACCGACCGGTCCCTGCGCGCCCTCGACCGCACGGCCTGAGCCCCCCGGGGCCGCCGCCGCTCGTATGGCGAGACCCGAAAACGTATCTGACGCACCCCGCCGTACGGTGGGACGCAACACCTGCACACCAAGGAGAAGACCCAGTGGCCGAGCTGTTCTACGACGACGATGCCGACCTGTCCATCATCCAGGGCCGCAAGGTCGCGGTCATCGGCTACGGCAGCCAGGGCCACGCCCACGCGCTGTCGCTGCGTGACTCGGGTGTCGACGTCCGTGTCGGTCTGCACGAGGGTTCCAAGTCCAAGGCCAAGGCCGAGGAGCAGGGCCTGCGCGTGGTGACCCCGTCCGAGGCCGCCGCCGAGGCCGACGTCATCATGATCCTGGTCCCGGACCCGATCCAGGCCCAGGTCTACGAGGAGTCCATCAAGGACAACCTCAAGGACGGCGACGCGCTGTTCTTCGGCCACGGCCTGAACATCCGCTTCGGCTTCATCAAGCCGCCGGCCAACGTCGACGTCTGCATGGTCGCCCCCAAGGGCCCGGGTCACCTGGTCCGCCGCCAGTACGAGGAGGGCCGCGGCGTTCCGTGCATCGTGGCCGTCGAGCAGGACGCCACGGGCAAGGGCCTGGAGCTGGCGCTCTCGTACGCCAAGGGCATCGGCGGCACCCGCGCCGGCGTCATCAAGACGACCTTCACCGAGGAGACCGAGACCGACCTCTTCGGCGAGCAGGCCGTCCTCTGCGGTGGCACCGCCGCTCTGGTCAAGGCCGGTTTCGAGACCCTGACCGAGGCCGGCTACCAGCCGGAGATCGCGTACTTCGAGTGCCTGCACGAGCTGAAGCTCATCGTGGACCTCATGTACGAGGGCGGCCTGGAGAAGATGCGCTGGTCGATCTCCGAGACCGCCGAGTGGGGCGACTACGTCACCGGTCCGCGGATCATCACGGACGCCACCAAGGCCGAGATGAAGAAGGTTCTCGCCGAGATCCAGGACGGCACCTTCGCCAAGACCTGGATGGCCGAGTACCACAACGGTCTGCCCAAGTACAACGAGTACAAGAAGGCCGACAGCGACCACCTCCTGGAGACCACGGGCCGTGAGCTGCGCAAGCTCATGAGCTGGGTCAACGACGAGGACGCGTAGTACACCGGCCCCGGGGGCGGACCACGGTCCGCCCCCGGGGCCGTTTCCACCGCTGGAAGAGGCGGCGTCGTACGTGTGTACAAGTCGTCCAGCCTCGTGTGGGTGATCCTTCCAACGGGGCGCAGTACGCGTCCTCCCGCATGACTACACTTCTCCACACATACACGCGTCAGGCCCACAGTGTCGTGCGTCTTCCACGCGGCAAGCCCCTCCACCGCCTGCGGCCGTCGGGACGGCCGTCCGCACTGGATCTGTGAGGACTCACGTGAGCTCGAAACCTGTCGTACTCATCGCTGAAGAGCTGTCGCCCGCCACGGTGGACGCCCTGGGACCGGACTTCGAGATCCGGCACTGCAACGGCGCGGACCGCGCCGAGCTGCTCCCCGCCATCGCCGACGTCGACGCCATCCTGGTGCGCTCCGCCACCAAGGTCGACGCCGAGGCGATCGCCGCCGCGAAGAAGCTCCGGGTCGTCGCCCGCGCCGGCGTCGGTCTGGACAACGTGGACGTCTCCGCCGCCACCAAGGCCGGCGTGATGGTCGTGAACGCCCCGACCTCCAACATCGTCACCGCCGCCGAGCTGGCCTGCGGCCTCCTGGTCGCCACCGCGCGCAACATCCCGCAGGCCAACACCGCCCTGAAGAACGGCGAGTGGAAGCGCTCCAAGTACACCGGCGTCGAGCTGAGCGAGAAGACCCTCGGCGTCGTCGGCCTCGGCCGCATCGGCGTCCTGGTCGCCCAGCGCATGTCGGCCTTCGGTATGAAGATCGTCGCGTACGACCCCTACGTCCAGCCGGCCCGCGCCGCGCAGATGGGCGTCAAGCTCCTCTCGCTGGACGAGCTGCTGGAGGTCTCCGACTTCATCACCGTGCACCTCCCGAAGACCCCGGAGACGCTGGGTCTGATCGGTGACGAGGCGCTGCACAAGGTGAAGCCCTCGGTGCGCATCGTCAACGCCGCGCGCGGCGGCATCGTCGACGAGGAGGCGCTGGCCTCCGCCCTCAAGGAGGGCCGCGTCGCCGGCGCCGGTCTCGACGTGTACGCCAAGGAGCCCTGCACGGACTCCCCGCTGTTCCAGTTCGACCAGGTCGTCTGCACCCCGCACCTGGGCGCCTCCACCGACGAGGCCCAGGAGAAGGCGGGCATCGCCGTCGCCAAGTCCGTCCGTCTGGCGCTCGCCGGAGAGCTGGTCCCGGACGCGGTCAACGTCCAGGGCGGCGTCATCGCCGAGGACGTGCGCCCGGGTCTGCCGCTCGCCGAGAAGCTGGGCCGGATCTTCACCGCCCTGGCCGGCGAGGTGGCCGCCCGCCTCGACGTCGAGGTCTACGGCGAGATCACCCAGCACGATGTCAAGGTGCTCGAACTCTCCGCGCTCAAGGGCGTGTTCGAGGACGTCGTCGACGAGACGGTGTCCTACGTCAACGCCCCGCTGTTCGCGCAGGAGCGCGGTGTCGAGGTCCGTCTCACCACCAGCTCCGAGTCGCCCGACCACCGCAACGTGGTCACCGTCCGGGGCACCCTGGCCAGCGGCGAGGAGGTCGCGGTCTCCGGCACCCTGGCCGGCCCCAAGCACCTCCAGAAGATCGTCGCCATCGGCGACCGCGATGTGGACCTGGCGCTCGCCGACCACATGGTCGTGCTGCGCTACGACGACCGCCCCGGCGTCGTCGGCGTGGTCGGCAAGGTCCTCGGCGAGGCCGGTCTGAACATCGCGGGCATGCAGGTCTCCCGCGCCGCCGCGGGCGGCGAGGCGCTGGTCGTCCTCACCGTCGACGACACCGTCCCGGCGTCGGTGCTGGCCGAGATCGCCTCGGAGATCGGCGCGGCCTCGGCCCGCTCGGTCGACCTCACCGACTGACCCTCCGCGCGGACCCGTTCCCGAGCGGTCGTACCCGGTATCTAGACGTACGTCTTACACAAACGTCTGCATGCCGGGTACGCTGCTGTCATGGGACATCGTGAGGATCTGCTCGAAGGCGCCAAGCGCTGCCTGCTGGAGAAGGGGTACGCCCGTACCACGGCACGCGACATCGTGGCCGCGTCGGGCACCAACCTCGCCTCCATCGGCTACCACTACGGCTCCAAGGAGGCCCTGCTCAACCTCGCCTTCCTCAAGGTGACGGAGGAGTGGGGCGAGGTGCTGACCGAGGGCGGGGACGGGGAGCCGGACGCGCGCGAGGTGCCGGCCGCACCGCTCGACCAGTTCCGCGAGACCTGGGAGCGGGTGATCGGGAGCTATGAGCAGACCCGGGCGGTCTGGCAGCTCCAGATGGAGGTCATCTCCCGGATCGACTCCGACCCCGGCCTCCAGAAGGCCCTGGCCGGACCGCAGAAGGAGGGCCGCGACGGTCTCGCCGAGTCCATGCTCGGCATCGACCCCGAGACCGACCCGGAGAAGGCGCGGGTGGCCGGTCTCTTCTGCCAGGCGCTGCTCGCCGGGGTCATGGTCCAGTGGCTGATGGACAGCGAGTCGGCACCCTCCGCCCAGGATCTGACGGACGGTCTGAAGGCCGTCCTGGAGGGCCGGACGCAGCCCGCCCCGGCTCCGGCCGGTACCGCCCGGTGACCGTCCGGGCGGGGGAGGAGTTCGCGCTCGGCCGGGCGGTCGTGGACGTCGAGGCCCTGGCGGCCGCCCCGCTGCCCGCGGGCGGACCGGTCACGGCCGAGGGCGATCCCGCTACGGGGGAGTGGGCGGCGACCACCGGGGACGGGTTCCGCATCGTCCCGCTCTGGGAGTCCGGATCCTTCGTCGGGGTGGACGGTGCCGACTGGGACGAGGCCCAGGAGGCCGGAGACGCCCGGCTGGCCGCGCTCGCCGGGGAACTGGACCGCCGCTGGGGCGGGCACCACGAAGTGCCGGTCCACGGCGCGCTCCTGCTCCACCAGGCGGGCGAGCCGGTGCCGGAGCTCTTCGCGGCGCTGCTCGACGAGGACTGCACCGGCGATCTGCTCGTCTGGGGGCCGGTCACCGCGGGCCGGCGCTGGATCGCGGTGGGCGTCGGCCACAGCGACGGGGACGCGCCCCTGATCATGGCCGCCGCCGTCAGCGACCGCCCGATCGTGGCCCCGGACCCACCGGCCTGGCTCTGAGCCGACGGCCTGGCTCCGCGCCGACGGTCGTCGGCCCGGAACCGGCCTGGCTCTGACCCATCGGCCGGGCTCCGCGCCGACGGTCGTCCGGCCCGGCGGCCCCGGCCCTGTGTGGCCCGGACCCGGCCTCGGCCGGGCCCGTCACCGGTCCGGACCCGTCACCGGTCCGACCCCCGAGCGCCGGCCCCGCCCCCGACGCGCCCTACGCCGGTGGCAGCGCCCGGCACAGCGCCTCCAGCGCGGCGCCGAAGGAGTGGTCCGGTGGTGTCGCGTAGCCGACGACCAGCCCGTCCGGGGCGTCGGCCGCCGCGTCGGGATGGCGGAAGGCGTCCAGCCCGTCCAGGGCGAGTCCCTGCCAGGTGGCGGCCTTCACCGTGGACTGCTCGGTCCCGGGCGGCAGCCGCAGCACGGCGTGCAGACCGGCCGCGATGCCGGTGGCCGTGATGTGCGGAGCCTGCGCGGCGAGCGCGGCGACGAGCCGGTCGCGGCGGTCGCGGTAGGTGCGGCGCATCCGGCGGACGTGGCGGTCGTAGTGACCGGAGACGATCAGCTCGGCCAGGGTCAGCTGGTCGGGCACGCTCGCCCACGCCTCCCGTTCCCCCTTCGCCGTCAGCACCCGCTCCACCAGCCGCTCCGGCAGCACCATCCAGCCCAGCCGGACGGCCGGGGACAGGCTCTTGCTCACCGAACCCACGTACAGCACCCGGTCCGGATCCAGCCCCTGCACGGCCCCCACCGGCTCCCGGTCGTACCGGAACTCCCCGTCGTAGTCGTCCTCCACGAGCAGCCCGTCCCGGCTCCGCGCCCAGTCGACGACGGCCGCCCGGCGCTCCGGCCCCAGCGGCCCGCCGGTCGGGAACTGGTGGGCGGGCGTCAGCAGGACCGCGCGCACCCCGGCCAGCCCGGCCAGCTCCCCGGTCCGCGCCCCGTCGGCGTCGAGCGGCAGCGGGACGGTGCGCACCGCGGCGGTCTCCAGGACGGAGCGGTGGAAGGGCAGTCCGTACGCCTCCACGGCCAGCCGGCCCCGCACCACCCCGCAGGCCGTCAGCAGCCGCAGGGCATGGGAGAAACCGGAGCAGATCACGATCCGGTCCGGGGTGGTGCGCACGCCCCGGGAGCGGCCCAGATAGTCCGCCAGGGCGTGGCGCAGCTCGGTCCGGCCCTGCGGATCGCCCGGTGCGAAGGCGTCGTTCGGCGCCGCGTTCAGGGCACGGCGGGCGGCGGCCAGCCAGGCGGACCGGGGGAAGGAACCGGCGTCCGGCTGCCCCTGGCGCAGATCGTGCACGGGGCCGGCCGGGCGGTGCGGGGCCCTGCGCGGGGTCCGGGCGGAGGCGACGGGCGCGGCCCGCCGCGCGACGCGTGTCCCGGAGCCCTGGCGGGCCGTCAGCCAGCCCTCGGCGACCAGCTCGGCATAGGCGTCGGCCACGGTGTTGCGGGCCAGTCCCAGATCGGCGGCGAGCGAACGGTAGGGCGGCAGCCGGGTGCCGGGGGCCAGCCTGCCGTCCCGTACGGCCTCCCGCAGCGCGCGGATCAGCACCGCCCGCCGGCTGCCCGGACCCGCCAGCTCCAGCAGCAGGTCACTGCCGATCGACCCCTCGGAATTGACCCATGAATCCGTCATGGAAATGCACCCTACGCGAGGTCTTTCGCACTTCTAACGTAGAGGACATGACGAACAACGACGCAGCAGTCCACGCCCCCCGCATCAACTTCGCCAAGGCCGCCCCGAAGGCCTTCAGGTCCCTCATCGGCCTTGACGCCGCCGCACGCCAGGACCTCGACCCCGCCCTCGTCGAACTGGTGCAGATCCGCTCCTCCCAGCTCAACGGCTGCGCCTACTGCCTGCACATGCACACCAAGGACGCCCGCAAGGCGGGCGAGAGCGAGGAGCGGCTGCACATGGTGGCCGTCTGGCGGGAGGCGGCGCACTTCTTCACCGCCGAGGAGCAGGCCGCGCTGGACCTCACCGAGGCCGTCACCCTCGTCTCGCGCGGCGGGGTCCCGGACGAGGTCTACGGGCGGGCCGCCGCCGTCTTCGACGAGACCCGGCTCGCCGGACTGCTGGCCCTGATCTTCACCATCAACACCTGGAACCGGATCGCCCTGTCCACCGGCAAGGTGGCGGGCACCGACGAGCGGGCGGCCTGACACCGCCCGCCGGGCCCCGGCCTCAGAGCCGGGACGCCTTGAGCGCCATGTGCAGCAGCAGCCGGTCCTCGCCGTCGTTCAGATCGAGGCCGGTGAGCTGCTGCACCCGGGAGAGGCGGTAGTAGAGGGTCTGCCGGTGGATGCCCAGCTCGGCCGCGGTCCGGGAGGCCTGGCCCGCACGGTCGAGGAAGACCTCGGCGGTGTGCGCCAGCTCCCGCTGGGCCGGGGCGAGCAGCGGGCGCACCGCGTGGTCGGACGGGGTGTCCGGCGGCAGCGCGGTCAGCAGCCGGTACGGACCGATGGCCGACCACTCGGCGAGCGGGCCGAAGCGGCTCTCCGCCGCCGCCGCGCGGGCCGCCGCCGTGGCCTCGTGCCAGGCGTCCGCCAGCTCCGCGAGCCCCCGGCGCGCCACCCCGATCCCGGCCGTCGCCGCCGGCCCGGCCGTGGCGCGCAGCCGCTCCGCGGCGGTGAGCGCCGGATCCAGCACCTCGGGGGAGCGCAGCCGGATCAGCGCGGCCAGCGCGGGACCCCCGGTGCCGCCCGGGGCGGTCGCCGCGGACAGGGCCGCCGCCGACGGCACCGTGCGCGCCGACGGCGGCTCGCCCGTCCACGCCATCACGCACACCACGGTGTGCAGCCCCTCCGCGTCCGGGCCCAGCGCCTCGCTGAGCGCGGCCACCGCCATATCGCGCTGCCAGCCCCGCCCGGCCGCCAGCACCGCCCCGAACTCCCGGGACAGATCGGTGCCGGCCCGCGCCTCGTCCCAGAGCAGCGCCCCGATCCGGGCCGCCACCTCCATCGCGGACTCCAGCTGCGCGTCGGTCGGCCCCGGGTCCGCGTCGAGCAGCCAGACGTATCCGAGCACGACACCCCGATGGCGTACCGGAAGGCAGATCCGGTCGCGGTAGACACCGGCCTCCGGGGCGGCCGGGATGCGGACGGGGCCGGTGGCGCGGGTGATGCCGAAGTTCTCGAACCAGGCGCGGACCGCCGGGGTCGAACGGCGGGTCAGGATCGACCGGGTGCGGACGGGGTCCATCGCCGTGTCGTCGTCGCTGTCGTGGGCGCCGAAGGCGACGAGGCCGAAATCGCGGTCCTCCAGCGTGGCCGGCACGCCCAGAGCCGCGGAGATCTCGTCGACCAGCTCCTGGTAATCGCCCTTCACCCCGCCATTCTCGCACCCCTTCAGACATATGTCTGAGATCCAGGGCACGGATGCGTGACAGCTGTCGATGGCACAGGATCGGAGGGATCCTTAGATTTCACGGTGGTTCTCCGTGCTGTACCGCTTCTGTCCCTCTCCGGGGCACTTCGGGCGGTTCGGCCTTCGTTCGTACTTTCCGTGGAGGTGCCCCGTGCTGGGTCCCGTGATTCTCGCCGCGTCACGCAGCGACAAGATGCGCCGTTTCATCTCGGCCGCACCGGGCACGAAGCAGGTCGTCGACCGGTTCATCGCCGGCGAGACCGTCGACCAGGTCGTCCCGGTCATCGAGGACGCCGCGGGCAAGGGTCTCGAAGTCACCCTCGACGTGGTCGGCGAGGACATCACCACCCCCGAGCAGGCCGCCGCCGCCCGTGACGCCTACCTGGAGCTCGTCGAGCGCCTCAAGGACCTGGGCCTGGGCACCAAGGCGGAGATGTCCGTCAAGCTCTCCATGTTCGGCCAGTCGCTGGACGACGGTCACGAGCTGGCCCTCGCCAACGTCCGCCCGGTCGTCGAGGCCGCCGCCGCGATCGGCACCACGGTCACCCTGGACGCCGAGGACCACACCACCCTCGACTCGATGTTCGCCATCCACGAGGAGCTGCGGAAGGACTTCCCGCAGACCGGCTGCGTCATCCAGGCCTACCTCTTCCGCACCGAGGAGGACGCCCGCCGCCTGGCCGCCGCCGGCAGCCGGGTGCGCATCGTGAAGGGCGCCTACAAGGAGCCCGCCTCCGTCGCGTACCAGGACAAGGCCGAGATCGACAAGGCGTACGTCCGCATCCTGAAGACGCTGATGGAGGGCGAGGGCTACCCGATGATCGGGTCCCACGACCCCCGCCTGATCGCCATCGCGCAGGAGCTGGCCCGGAAGGCCGGCCGCAAGCTCGACGAGTACGAGTTCCAGATGCTGTACGGCATCCGCAGCGACGAGCACATCCGCCTCGCCGCCGAGGGCCACCGCATGCGCGTGTACACCGCCTACGGCACCGACTGGTACGGCTACTTCATGCGCCGCCTCGCCGAGAAGCCGGCCAACCTCCTCTTCTTCGGCCGCTCCATCCTCACCAAGGGCTGAGCACTCCTCCATCCGACTACCTCAAGGAGCAACGGACACCATGGACGCTGTCACCCAGGTCCCCGCACCGGTCAACGAGCCGGTCCACTCCTACGCCCCGGGCACCCCGGAGCGCGCCCGTCTGGAGGCGAAGCTCAAGGAGCTCGGCGAGAACCCGATCGAGCTGCCGATGACCATCGGCGGCGTCAAGCGCATGGGCGGCGGCGCGCGCGTCGACGTCGTGCAGCCGCACAACCACAAGGCCGTCCTCGGCACCTTCGCCGGCGCCACCGAGCAGGACGCCCGGGACGCGGTCGACGCCGCCCTGGCCGCCGCCCCGGCCTGGCGCGCGATGTCCTTCGACGACCGCGCCGCGATCATCCTGCGCGCCGCCGAGCTGCTCTCCGGCCCCTGGCGCGAGACGCTGGCCGCCTCCACGATGCTCGGCCAGGGCAAGACCGCCCAGCAGGCCGAGATCGACTGTCCCTGCGAGCTGGTCGACTTCTGGCGCTTCAACGTGCACTACGCGCGCCAGATCCTCGCCGAGCAGCCCCCGGCCAACTCCCCGGGCGTGTGGAACCGCATGGACCACCGCCCGCTGGAGGGCTTCGTCTACGCGATCACGCCGTTCAACTTCTCGGCCATCGCCGCCAACCTGCCGACCGCGCCCGCCCTCATGGGCAACGTCGTCGTGTGGAAGCCGTCCCCGACCCAGACCCACGCCGCCGTGCTGCTGATGCAGCTCCTGGAGGAGGCCGGTCTGCCCAAGGGCGTCATCAACCTGGTGACCGGCGACGGCATCGCCGTCTCCGAGGTGGCCCTGAACCACCGCGACCTGGCCGGCATCCACTTCACCGGCTCCACCCCGACCTTCCAGCACCTGTGGAAGACCGTCGGCACCAACATCGCCAACTACCGCACCTACCCGCGGCTCGTCGGCGAGACCGGTGGCAAGGACTTCGTCGTCGCCCACCCCTCGGCCGACCCGGCGGTCCTGAAGACCGCGCTGACCCGCGGTGCCTTCGAGTACCAGGGCCAGAAGTGCTCGGCGACCTCGCGCGCCTACATCCCGGCCTCGATCTGGAACGCCGGCTTCAAGGAGGCGTTCGCGGCCGAGGTCGACTCGATCACCATGGGTGACGTCACCGACCTCTCGCACTTCATGGGCGCCGTCATCGACGACCGCTCCTTCGCGAAGAACAAGGCCGCCATCGACCGCGCCGCCGCCGACCCGGCGTGCACGATCGTCGCGGGCGGCACGTACGACGACTCGGTGGGCTACTTCGTCCGCCCGACCGTCATCGAGTGCACCGACCCCGCGAACGAGGTCTTCACGACCGAGTACTTCGGCCCGATCCTCGCCGTCCACGTCTACGAGGACGAGAACTACGACGCGATGCTGGAGCAGATGGAGTCGGTCTCCGACTACGCCCTGACCGGTTCCGTCATCGCCAACGACCGCGCCGCGGCCGCGTACACGATGGAGAAGCTGCGGTACGCCGCGGGCAACTTCTACATCAACGACAAGTCGACCGGTGCCGTCGTCGGCCAGCAGCCCTTCGGAGGCGGCCGCGCCTCCGGCACCAACGACAAGGCCGGCGCCCCGCAGAACCTCCAGCGCTGGACCCTGACCCGGGCCATCAAGGAGACCCTGGTCCCGCCGACCGAGTACACCTACCCCCACCAGGGCTGACGCCCACCGGGGCGCCCGCGGGCGCCCCGCCCCGATTCCCGCCCCCCGCCCGGTTCCCCTGCCGGCCGGGGGGCGGTTTCCATGCGCGCGTCCCGTGCCGGCCGGAAGGCTGACAGTCTGGGCCCCATGACCCAGCCCGTGCCGCGCACCGCCCATACCTCCGCCCTCGCCCCCGCCTTCCTCGACGAGATCCACGCCTTCCTGGACACCGCCTTCGAGGGGCGGTTCGACGCCCACGACTGGGACCACACCCTGGGCGGCATCCACGCCTGGGTGAGCGACGACAGCGGGCTCCTCGCGCACGGCAGCGTGATCCAGCGGCGCGCGGTGCACGCCGGGCGCTCGCTCCGGGTCGGTTACGTGGAGGGCGTCGCCGTCCGCGCCGGCCACCGGCGCCGGGGGCTCGGCGGGCGGATCATGGCCGCCCTGGAGGAGGTCGTCGACGGGGCGTACGCCTTCGGGGCGCTGGCCGCGTCGGCCGGCGCCGTCCCGCTGTACACCGGGCGCGGCTGGACGCCCTGGCCGGGGCGGATCGCGGTCCAGGGCCCGGAGGGCGTCGTCCGGCTGCCGCACGAGGAGGGCAGCACGTATGTCCGGGGGACCGGCGGCGCACCCCTTCCGGCGACCGGGGAACCGGGCTCCGACCTGCTGGTCTTCGACTGGCGGGACGGCGACGTGATGTGAGCGGAGGGGAGGTGTGCGTAAACCTCCGTCTCAGATAGTAGGAAGTCCGAGTAATTGTGGAGACAGACCGGCAGGGCTGCCTTAGCTTTGTAGAAGCCGAACGTCTCGCTTGATCGAGCGACCGGCGGTCGTGAGCGCGCGCCCCGCGCAGGCAACCCCTGCGGCGCCCGCTCCCCGCCCCTTCCGGCACCTCGACATCACTGATCTCGACAGCACGCTCACGCTGTGCCGATTTCGAAATCCTCGCGATCTCAAGGAGTCGATCCACCATGGCCGAGACCACTGTCCGCCGCCGCGTCCGCCACTCCCACCGCCCCACCGAGTCCGAGCGGCAGAACGCCGCCGCCGCCCTGCAGCGCGCGCTCGACCGCAGGGACAACGGCGGCTCCACCGGTCACTGAACCGGGCCGCCCGCAGGGGGCCGGGGCTCAGCCCCTGCTGATCTCGAAGTGGTCGATGCGCGTCCCCGACTCGGCGAGCGCGCTGACCTTCATCCGGGGGTGCCGCCCCGTCTCGACCTCCACCGCGAGGAACGAGAAGCCGGTGTAGCGCACCCGCGACCATTCCACGGTCTCGGCGGCCTTCGCGCCGCCCTTGGCCACGTGGTACGTGTCCACGCTCTCCAGGTCCGTGACATGCCCCTCGTAGCTGTCCGGCACCGGGAAGTCGTACAGCGCCTTGCCCGCGCCGCCCGCCGTGACGTAGACGATGCCGTCGCGCCTCGGATCGGTGCGCTCGCCGATCGGCACGGGGCGCCGGACCGCGTTCCTCAGGATCGCGTCCGTACGCTCGTACACGTGGTTGTGGCCGTTGATCACCAGGTCGACCCGGTGCTTCTCGAAGAGCGGCACCCAGGCCTCGCGCACCCCGCCGTCCGAGGCGTGCGCGTTGGTCGTGGAGAAGGCGCAGTGGTGGAAGAAGACCACCAGGAAGTCGATGTCGTGCCGCGCCCGCAGTTCGCCCAGGCGCCGGTCCAGCCAGCGGGTCTGACGGCCGCCGCTGATGCCGAAGTTCGCCGGGATCTCGTAGCTGACGTCGTTGGCGTCGAGCGCGATCACTCCCACGTTGCCGTGCACGAAGGAGTACGCGCCGGGCTGGTTCACCGGGTCCGGGCCGTTGTCCGGCAGGGTCCAGCGGGCGTTCTGCCCGCCGTAGCCGTCCGGCGAGTACCAGGCCTCCATGTCGTGGTTGCCGGTCGTCACCATCCACGGCACCGTCTTGGAGACCGTCTCCGTCTGCGCGAGGAACTGGTCCCAGGTGCGGGCGTCGTAGGTGTCGGTGGGCCGGCCGGAGCCCGAGGGGTCGGCGTAGCAGATGTCCCCGGCGTGCAGGTGGAACGCGGGGTTCTGGCCCAGGATCAGCTGGTCGTTGCCGAGGGCGTGGTAGCTGACGCCCTGGTCGCCGAAGGCGGTGAAGGTGAAGTTCCGGGCGCGCTCGGGCGCGGTGGTGAAGGTGCCGAGCGTGCCCAGGTTGCGGGTGTCGGCCGGGTCGAAGCCGTCGTGGCCGACGCCGTAGTAGTACGTCGTGCCGGGCTTCAGCCGCTCCAGGGCCGCGTGCACGTAGTACTGCTCGGCGGCCGCGATCCTGCCGTTGTCCAGCAGCGGCGTGGTGAGGTGGCGGACCTCGGCGTCGATCTTCCGGCTGAGCGCCCACGGCTTGAGGCCGATCCGGATGTAGGGGCGGCGCACGGCGAAGGGGACCTGCCAGGAGACCGTCATCTGCGTCTTCGGGTCGGCGCCGTAGGCCAGGTGGCGGCCGAAGGGGGCCACCAGGGCCCCGTCGACCCGGGTGGTGGTCGCGGAGCTGAGCACCGAGGGCGCCGCCTGGGCGGGGGAGGAGGCGAGCGAGGCGGTGAGCCCGGCGGTGCCGGCCACGGCGGCGGTCGCCACGCCGGTGCGCAGCACACCGCGCCGGGTCAGCCGGGAGCGCAGGTACTCGTGCTGCTCGGCCATGCTCATGCGGTCGGCGAGCTTCTCGGGGATGCCGAAGCGGGGGATGTCCATGGGCGACAACCTGCACCGGCCGGCTGTCTCCGTACCGTCGGATAGGTGAACGGTACACGTACAGCTCCCCATGTGTCCGTATGGTGGACGTGACGTGTCATGGGGTGGGACGCGCAGTAAGGTGCGGACATGTCTCGCAGCATCAATCTCGCAGTGATCCCCGGTGACGGTATCGGCCAGGAGGTCGTGGCCCAGGGCCTCAAGGTCCTCAACGCTGTTCTCCCGCAGGACGTGAAGCTGGAGACCAAGGAGTACGACCTTGGCGCCCGGCGCTGGCACCGTACCGGCGAAACCCTCCCCGACGCGGAGCTCGACGCCCTCAAGGGCCACGACGCCATCCTGCTCGGCGCGATCGGTGACCCGTCCGTGCCCTCCGGCGTGCTGGAGCGCGGGCTGCTGCTGAAGCTGCGCTTCGCCTTCGACCACTTCATCAACCTGCGCCCGTCGAAGCTCTTCCCGAACACCGCGACCCCGCTGGCCGGCCGCCCGGACATCGACTTCGTCGTCGTCCGCGAGGGCACCGAGGGCCCGTACACCGGCAACGGCGGCTCGCTGCGCACCGGCACGGAGCACGAGGTCGCCACCGAGGTCAGCGTCAACACCGCCTACGGTGTCGAGCGCGTGGTCCGCGACGCCTTCGAGCGCGCCGCCGCCCGCCCCCGCAAGAAGCTGACGCTGGTCCACAAGAACAACGTCCTGGTCTACGCGGGCCACCTGTGGAAGAACACCTTCGACAAGGTCGCGGCCGAGTACCCCCAGGTCACCACCGACTACCTGCACGTCGACGCGGCGACGATCTTCTTCGTCACCCAGCCGGAGCGCTTCGACGTCATCGTCACCGACAACCTCTTCGGTGACATCCTCACCGACCTCGCCGCCGCCGTCACCGGCGGTATCGGCCTGGCCGCCTCCGGCAACATCAACCCGACGGGCGCCTTCCCGTCGATGTTCGAGCCGGTCCACGGCTCCGCCCCCGACATCGCGGGGCAGGGCAAGGCCGACCCGACCGCCACGATCCTCTCCGTCGCCCTCCTGCTGCGCCACCTCGGCTACGAGTCCGAGGCCGCGCGCATCGAGGACGCCGTCTCCGCCGACCTGGCGGAGCGCGACGGTGCCCGTACGACCGATGAGATCGGCGACGCCCTCGCGGTACGCGTAGCGGGCTGATCCGACGACTCCACCACGAAGCCGCCGGGTCGCAGACGCACCCGGCGGCTTCTCCTGTGCGGCCCCGGGTGCCACCATCGAACCTGGACCGCATACGCGTCATTTCCGTGCACGGCCCCCGTCGGGCGATAATCGAACGGGACCGTGGCCGCAGTGAAGCTCGGACGTCCTAGTACCTGTCTGACAGGGGAGGCGCGGACGCGGCCCGACACACACAAATACGGTGAAGGACACGCACTCATGACGACCACGATCGAGCTCAAGCCCTCCTCGAACCCGCTGTCCGACGCGGAGCGCGAGGCCATCCTGGCCAAGCCGGGCTTCGGCCGCTACTTCACCGACCACATGGTGACGATCAAGTGGACCGAGGGGCGCGGCTGGCACGACGCGCAGCTCGTCCCGTACGCCCCGCTGTCGATCGACCCGGCCAATATGACGCTCCACTACGGCCAGGAGATCTTCGAGGGGCTCAAGGCCTACCGCCAGCCCGACGGCACGGTCGCCACGTTCCGCCCCGAGGCCAACGGCGAGCGCTTCCGGGCCTCCGCGCGCCGGCTCGCCATGCCGGAGCTGCCCGTCGAGACCTTCGTCGCGGCCTGCGACGCGCTGGTCCGCCAGGACGCGGCCTGGGTGCCGCCGCACGGCGGCGAGGAGTCGCTGTACCTGCGCCCGTTCATGATCGCGACCGAGGTCGGCCTGGGCGTCCGGCCCGCCAACGAGTACCTCTTCCTCGTGATCGCCTCGCCGGCCGGTGCCTACTTCCCCGGCGGTGTGAAGCCCGTCTCCATCTGGCTCTCCGAGGACCGCGTCCGCGCCGTCCCGGGCGGCATGGGCGACGCCAAGACCGGCGGCAACTACGCCGCCTCCCTCCTCGCCCAGGCCGAGGCCGCCGCCAAGGGCTGCGACCAGGTCGCCTACCTCGACGCCGTCGAGCACCAGTGGGTCGAGGAACTCGGCGGGATGAACCTGTACTTCGTCTACGGGGACCACATCGTCACCCCGACCCTCACCGGCTCCCTCCTCGCCGGCATCACCCGCGACTCGCTCCTCAAGCTCGCCGGGGACCTCGGCTGCACCTCCGAGGAGCGCCGGGTCTCCATCGGCCAGTGGCGCGACCACTCCGCCGACTCCACCCTCACCGAGGTCTTCGCCTGCGGCACCGCCGCCGTCATCACCCCGGTCGGCACGGTGAAGAGCGCGGGCGGCGAGTGGACCCAGGGCGACGGCACCCCCGGCCCGGTCACCCTCAAGCTGCGCGAGCGCCTGCTGGACATCCAGCGCGGCGTCGTCGAGGACACCCACGGCTGGATGCACCCGCTCGGCTAGGACGGTCCCCCTCCCGAGGCCGCGCCCCCTCTCTTCCCGGGGGCGCGGCCCCGCCGTTTCCCGGCACTCACCCGGTCGTGGAGGAGGCGCACACACGTCCGGGTGGCGCCCGTGCTGTGCGCCCTTGTCCGGCTTCCGGCGCTTCGGGCACGGTGACGGATCATGCGACGAGAGCAGTGGAAGAAAATCTGGGTCGGCTCGGCCGGGAACATGGTCGAGTGGTTCGACTGGTTCGTCTACGCCACCTTCGCGGTCTACTTCGCCGACGCCTTCTTCCCCGAGGGCAACGAGACCGCCAACCTCATGAACACGATGGGCATCTTCGCCGTCGGCTTCTTCATGCGCCCGGTCGGCGGCTGGCTGCTCGGCCGGATCGGCGACCGCAGGGGCCGCAAGGCCGCGCTCACCCTGACCGTCACGCTGATGTCGGCCTCCGCGGTCCTCATCGCCTGCGCCCCGACCTACGCCACCGCCGGATACGCGGGCGTCGCCGTCCTGATGCTCGCCCGGCTGCTCCAGGGCCTGTCCGTCGGCGGCGAGTACGCGGCCAGCGCCACCTATCTCACCGAGGCCTCCGCCCCCGAGCGGCGCGGCTTCGCCTCCAGCTTCCAGTACGTCTCCATGACCGCCGGGCAGCTCGTCGGCCTCGGCCTCCAGATCCTCCTCCAGCGCAACCTGTCGGACGCCGCGCTGCACAGCTGGGGCTGGCGCATCCCGTTCGTCGTCGGCGCGATCGGCGCCGCGATCGTCTTCTACCTGCGGCGTTCCCTGCTGGAGACCGAGGTGTACGCGGACTCCGGGGCCGCCGCCGACGCGAGCCGGGGCACCCTGGGGCTGCTGTGGCAGCACCGCCGCGAGGCCTTCCTGGTGATGGCGCTGACCATGGGCGGGACCGTCGCCTACTACACGTACACGACGTACCTCACGAAGTTCCTCTCGAAGAGCGCGGGCATGGACAAGTCCACCGCCTCGCTCGTCAGCTTCTGCGCGCTGTTCGTCTTCATGTGCGTCCAGCCGCTGGCCGGCATGCTCTCCGACCGGATCGGCCGCCGCCCGCTGCTCATCACCTTCGCGGTCGGCTCGACCTTCCTGACCGTGCCGATCATGACGCTGCTGCGGCACGCGGACACCTTCTGGCCCGCCTTCGGCCTCGCGCTGCTGGCGCTCCTGGTGGTGACCGGCTACACCTCCATCAACGCCTGTGTGAAGGCGGAACTCTTCCCGACCGGCATCCGCGCGCTGGGCGTCGGGCTCTCCTACGCCCTGGCCAACGCGCTGTTCGGCGGCACCGCCGAGTACGTGGCGCTGTGGTTCAAGAGGGCCGGTCACGAATCGGGCTTCTACTGGTACGTGGCGGGGTGCGCGGCCGTCTCGCTCGTCGTCTATCTGACGATGCGCGAGACCAGGGACATCGATCTGAACCGGGTCGCCGCCCTCGACGGGGGGAAGCGCACGGCCGTCCCGGAAGCGACCACGATCACGCCCGCATCCTGAGACGGGGCGGGGGGCGGGGGCGGTCCTGTGCGAGACTGCCTCCGTGCCCTCGTTCGTCATGATTATTGGCAGCAGGCGCGCCGGTCCGCAGTGACCGTTCCGTATCACCACGTACGGCACGGCCACCGTGCCCCAGACCCGCGCGCAGACCTCTCGCACCCGCGAGGGGTTTTTTCGTTTTCCGGCCCTCACCACGGCCGGGGCGAGGCACGCGGGATGATGGGGGCAAGTGGAATCAGATCGTCCGGATCCACTCATCCGACAGGAGTCAGACCAGCATGACCACCAAGGCCAAGCCCACCGACGACAGTTTCCACGTCTTCGACACCACGCTGCGCGACGGCGCCCAGCGTGAAGGCATCAACCTGACGGTCGCGGACAAGCTGACCATCGCCCGGCACCTGGACGAGTTCGGCGTCGGCTTCATCGAGGGCGGCTGGCCCGGAGCCAACCCCCGCGACACCGAGTTCTTCGCCCGCGCCCGCGAGGAGATCGACTTCCGCAACGCGGAGCTGGTCGCCTTCGGCGCGACCCGCCGGGCCGGCGGTACCGCCGCCGACGACCCGCAGGTCAAGGCGCTGCTGGACTCGGGTGCCCCGGTGATCACGCTGGTCGCCAAGTCGCACGACCGCCATGTGGAGCTGGCCCTGCGCACCACCCTGGACGAGAACCTGGAGATGGTCCGCGACACCGTCTCCCACCTGCGCGAACAGGGCCGCCGGGTCTTCGTCGACTGCGAGCACTTCTTCGACGGGTACCGCGCCAACCCCGAGTACGCCAAGGCCGTCGTCAAGGCCGCCTCCGAGGCCGGCGCCGATGTCGTCATCCTCTGCGACACCAACGGCGGCATGCTCCCGGCCCAGGTCCAGGCCGTCGTCTCCACCGTCCTCGCCGACACCGGCGCCCGCCTCGGCATCCACGCCCAGGACGACACCGGCTGCGCCGTCGCCAACACCCTGGCCGCCGTGGACGCCGGCGCCACCCACGTCCAGTGCACCGCCAACGGCTACGGCGAGCGGGTCGGCAACGCCAACCTCTTCCCCGTCGTCGCGGCGCTGGAGCTGAAGTACGGCAAGAAGGTGCTGCCCGAGGGCGCGCTCGCCGACATGACCCGCGTCTCCCACGCCATCGCCGAGGTCGTCAACCTGACGCCCTCCACCCACCAGCCCTACGTCGGCGTCTCCGCGTTCGCCCACAAGGCCGGGCTGCACGCCTCCGCGATCAAGGTCGACCCGGACCTCTACCAGCACATCGACCCCGCGCTCGTCGGCAACACCATGCGGATGCTGGTCTCCGACATGGCCGGCCGCGCCTCCATCGAGCTCAAGAGCCAGGAGCTGGGCGTCGACCTCGGCGGCGACCGCGCGCTCATCGGCCGCGTCGTCGAGCGGGTCAAGGAGCGCGAACTCCAGGGCTACACCTACGAGGCCGCCGACGCCTCCTTCGAACTGCTGCTGCGCGCCGAGGCCGAGGGCCGGGTACGCCGCTACTTCCGCACCGAGTCCTGGCGCGCCATCGTCGAGGACCGCCCCGACGGCACGCACGCCAACGAGGCCACCGTGAAGCTCTGGGCCCAGGGCGAGCGCATCGTCGCCACCGCCGAGGGCAACGGCCCGGTCAACGCGCTGGACCGGGCGCTGCGCGTGGCCCTGGAGCGGATCTTCCCGCAGCTCGCCAAGATGGAGCTGATGGACTACAAGGTCCGCATCCTGGAGGGCCGCACCGGCACCGAGTCCACCACCCGGGTCCTGATCACCACGGGCGACGGCTCCGGCGACTGGGCGACCGTGGGGGTCGCCGAGAACGTCATCGCCGCGTCCTGGCAGGCCCTGGAGGACGCGTACACCTACGGGCTGCTGCGCGCGGGCGTCGAGCCCACCGAGTAGGACGTGGGGGGGGGGGGGGGGGGGGGGGGGGGGGCCCCCCCCCCCGGGGGGGGGGGGGGGGGGCGGGCGCCCCCCCCCCCCCCCCCCCCCACGTCCTGGGAAGCGCCGGCGCCGCTACTGGAGGCGCCACTTCTGGTTGGACGCGCCGGTGCACGTCCAGATCTGGGTGCGGGCCCCGTTGGCCGTCGAACGGTCCACGACGTCCAGGCACTTGTCCGCCGCCGTGCTGACCAGATCGCCCGTCGCGGCGTTGTAGCTCCAGCGCTGCGCCGCGGTGCCGTTGCAGGTGTACAGCTGGACCTTCGCCCCGTTCTCCGTGGAGCCCCCGGTCACGTCCAGGCAGGCGCCGAGCGTGCGGACGCTGCCGTCGCTCTGGAGCGTCCAGCGCTGGTTGGCCGCGCCGGTGCAGTCCCAGATCTGGACCGGGGTGCCGTCCGCCCCGGAGTTCCCGGTCGCGTCCAGGCACTTGCCGGAACCGTTGAACGCGCCCGAGGTGCCGCCGCTGCCCGAACCGGACTGCGTCCCCGACCAGGTGAAGGTCGCCGAGGTGCGGGCGGGCAGGGTGTAGGTGAAGGTGCTGCCGCCCCAGTTGACCGTGAGCTGCTGGGCGGAGCCGCCGCCGTTGTACGCGATCAGCGCCTTGGAGCCGTCCGGGTTGCGCCAGGCGACGTTGGGGACGGTGGAGCTGGCCGTGGAGGAGATCCGGGCGGCGCCCGGCCGGACGAACTTGGTCAGATGCCCCATCGTGTAGTACTCGATGGTGTAGTCGACCTGGCCGCTCCTGGAGTCCCCGTCGTGCACGGTGATCAGACCGTCGCAGGTGCCGCAGCCGCCGTTGTGCGGACCGCGGTTCTGGTCCACCGCCAGGGACCATTTGGTCACCGACTTCGCCCAGTTGCGGGTGTAATCGATGATGTTCATCATGTCTTCGCGCTGCTGGTCGGCGATCCAGGTGCCGCCGGAGTGCTCGGTCTGGAAGGCGTCCATCGACGGGTACTGGTTGTGCACCGTCGTCTGCTTGGCGATGTCGCCGCCGTAGCCGTGCCAGGCCACCCCGCCGAAGTTGGGGTGGTTGCGGACCGCGGCGTCGTCCACGGTGGCCGCGGCGTACGCGTCGTAGGTGTCCCAGTTCCAGTCGTGCGCCAGCACCTTGGTGGCCAGGCCCGCGCCGGCCAGCTTGGGCAGCAGCTCGCTCTTGGTGAAGTAGGCCAGGCCGGAGCCGTTCCAGCTCATCGAGGGGTAACCGCCGCAGCAGGTCGGCTCGTTCTGCGCGGTGACGTAGTCGACCGGGACGCCCTGGTCGCGGTAGGCCTGGAGGTACTTCACGAAGTAGTCGGCGTAGGTGCCGTAGTTCTCCGCCTTCAGCCAGCCGCCGTTGAGCTGCCCGCTGTCCTTCATCCAGGCCGGCGCGGTCCACGGCGAGGCCACCGTCGTCAGCGCCGGGTTGAGCTGCTTGGCCTGTTTCGTCAGCGGCAGCACGTCTTCGAGATCATGTGCGATCGAGAACTTCGCGAGGGACGGGTCGGTCTGACCGGCCGGCAGGTCGTCGTACGTGTAGCCGTACCGCGCGAGGTCCGAACCGCCCATCGGATTGCGGACGAAGGACAGCCCGATGCCCTCCGTGGGGGAGAAGAGCTTCTTCATCGTGGCGTCACGGGTCGCCTGGCTGAGTGCTCCGCTGCTCTTCATCAGGTAGGCGGCGGTGTCGGTGAAGGAGGCTCCGCCGCCGGTGAAGGTCTGGTAGCGGGTGTTCTCGTCCACCGTGACGGTGGTGCCGGCGCCGCCGCTGCCCGCGGCGAAGGTGATCGGGGTCTGGTCCTGGAGGCCGCGTGTGACATGGCGGCCCCCCGCGTCGTCCGTGGTGGTCAGGGCGATGTGCACCGTCTCGCCCGCGGCCTGCGCGGTGCCGGACGAGAGCCCGGAGAGACCGGCGGTCGCGAGCACGGCGGCGAGCAGTGCCCTCGCCGCCCTTCCTGAACGGGTCATGGCTGGATGCCTTCCTCGGCGGGAGCGTGGGGGAAGTGCCGTCGGACGAGGCAGGAGTGAACGGCACCCACGTGTTCACGTCAAGAGGTCTGCGCGTTCATTAGTTGAACACAATCACCGTCTCCGGATGCCCTCGAAATGGGTCCGGACCAATTTCGACGTGAAGTATTGACGGTCGTGTTCCAGCGGGGTTAACTCACGCCACCAACGCCGGTACCGGTTCCGGAACCGGTTGCGGTACCGGTTCCACTCTCGGCCGATTGCTCTGTCCCGTTCTGTCCTGGAGGCCCCCGATGCGTGTCACCATCGCCGACGTCGCCCGTGAGGCCGGCGTCAGCAAGACGACCGTGTCCCGGGTCATCAACACCAAGGGAGAAGTGGACGGTTCGACGGCTGCCCGCGTTCGTGAAGTGATCGCACAGCTCGGCTACGTACCCAGCTCGGGAGCCGTCGGACTGGCCCGCGGCAGCAGCCGTACGGTCGGCATGCTGGTGCCCTCGCTGACCTGGCCGTGGATGGGCGAGGTGCTCCAGGGCGTCGTCGACACCGTCGAGGCGGCCGACTACGGACTCCTGCTCTTCACCTGCAACCGCGGAGCCGAGTCCGTCCAGCGCTTCACCAGCCAGGTGTCGGCGCGCGCCTTCGACGGGCTCGTGGTCGTCGAACCGGAGAACACCCTCGACCACCTCACCACCCTGCACCGCAGCGGCCTGCCGATCGTGCTGATCGACGATCGCGGCCACCACCCCGAATTCCCCTCCGTCGTGACCACCAACCACGACGGGGGCGCGTCGGCCGCCCGCCATCTGCGGGCCGCCGGCCGCACCCGGCCCCTCGTCGTCACCGGCCCCGAGGACTTCGGCTGCGTACGCGACCGGCTGGCGGGATTCCTCTCCGTGCTGCCCACCGACCTCGTCGTCCGCGGCGACTTCACCGAGGCCTGCGGCCGGCTGGCCGTGGAGCGGCTCCTCGCCTCCGGCACGGAGTTCGACTCGGTCTTCGCCCACAACGACATCTCGGCGGCCGGCGTGCTGCGGGCGCTGCGCGCCGCCGGACGGAGCGTGCCCGACGACGTCGCGGTGGTCGGCTTCGACGACATCCCGATGGCCGAGCACACCGAACCGCCCCTGACCACCGTGCGCCAGCCCACCCGGCAGATGGGTGAGACGGCCGCACGGATGCTGCTCTCCCACCTCGGCGGCACACCGGCACCCGACGCGCCGGTCGTCCTGCCCACCGAACTGGTCGTGCGCCACTCGGCGCCCTAGCGGACAGGGCTCCAGCCCGCACCGCACCCCGTACCACCGCACAGGCCGTCGTCCGGCGCGCCGCGCGCTGCCCGTTTTCCGGATCTCCCAGACCCGCCAGTCCCTCCTGGAGTCGCCATGTCCGCACGCCGTCACCACACGCTCAGAGCCGTCGCGGTCGCCACCGCGGTGGTCGCGCTCGCCGCCGGATGCTCGTCCGCCAACTCCAACCGGAGCAACAAGTCCGGCGGCGGCGCCACCGGCGTCCTGAACCTCGGCAAGCCGGACGGACCGCAGACCAACAACAGCAACCCGTTCCTCAACACCTCGGCCGGCGCCACCCTCGGCTACCGCTGGATGATCTACGAGCCGCTGGCGATGGTGAGCCAGATCCGGCCGTCCGACAAGGCCGACCCGTGGCTGGCGACGGACTGGAAGTGGGACCTCAACTACACGAAGGTCACCTTCACCCTCGACGACCGCGCCAAGTGGGCCGACGGCAAGCCGCTCACCGCCGAGGACGTGGCGTTCACCTTCGACCTGCTGAAGAAGCACCCGGCGCTCAACGCCGACGGCATCAAGTGGGGCGGCATCGAGGTCCAGGACAAGAAGGTCGTCCTGACCTTCGACGACTCGCAGTACGTCAACCAGAACAAGATCATCCAGCAGTACATCGTGCCCAAGCACATCTGGGAGAAGGTCGACAACCCGGAGACCTGGCCCAACCGGACGCCCGTCGGCTCCGGCCCGTACAAGCTGAAGACCTTCACCCCGCAGACCACCACCCTGGTCGCCACGCCGACCTACTGGAAGGGGTCGACGAAGGTCAAGGAGCTGCGCTACAGCACGTACAACGACAACAACGCCGCCACCACGGCGCTGGCCAGCGGCAAGCTGGAGTGGTCGTTCGTCTTCATGCCGGACTTCAAGAAGCTGTTCATCGACAAGGACCCGAAGAACCACAAGCTGTGGTTCCCCTCCGGGCTCGGCATCCACGGCCTCTGGTTCAACACCACCCGCAAGCCCTTCGACAACCCGGCGCTGCGCAAGGCCATGGCGATGGTCATCGACCGCAACGCCATCTACACCCAGGCCGAGGCCACGCTCTACCCGGAGATCACCAACCCCACCGGCATCCCGCTGCCGGCCGGTGAGTCCTTCATCGCCCCCGAGTACAAGAGCGCCACGACCAAGCCCGACGTCGAGGGCGCCAAGAAGGTCCTGGAGAAGGCCGGCTTCACCCTCGCCGGCGGCGTCCTCAAGGACCCGTCCGGCAAGCCGGTGAAGCTGACGCTCACCGACCCGGCCGGCTGGAACGACTACATCACGGGCCTGTCGATCATCAAGGACAACATCAAGCAGATCGGCATCGACGCCAAGGTCAAGACGCAGACCGCCGACGCCTGGGGCGCGAACGTCGCCAACGGCAACTTCGACGCCACCCTGCACTGGACCAACAGCGGCGCCACCCCGTACGACATGTACCAGAACATCATGGACGGCGCGCTGCTCCAGCCCATCGGCAAGCCCTCCCAGCAGGGCAACTTCGGCCGCTTCAAGAGCACCGAGGCGACCGAGGCGCTGAAGGACTTCGCCGAGGCCACCACGGACACCGCCCGCACCGCGGCGATGACCACCCTCCAGAAGATCATGGTCGAGCAGGCGCCGATGGTCCCGACCGCCGCGGCCCCCATCGGGGCGGAGTACTCCACCAAGAACTGGGTGGGCTGGCCGACCGAGGCCGACCCGTACGCCGACCCGCAGCACACCCAGCGCTCCTCGCTGGAGATCGTGCTGAGGCTCAAGCCCGCCAAGTAGTACGCAGGGATTCAGGGACTCAGGGAATCGGCCATGTCTGAACAGTCAGAGAACAACCACATCGTGCTCGAAGCACGCGGAGTCACCAAGCACTTCGCCGTGCGGCGCAACGCCCGCGACCTCCTCGCGCGCACCCGCCGCACCGTCCACGCCGTCGACGACGCCTCGCTGGAACTGCGGCGCGGCACCGTCACGGCCCTGGTGGGGGAGTCGGGCTCCGGGAAGTCCACCGTCGCCAGACTGCTCGCCCAGCTGTATCCGCTCACCTCGGGCGAGATCCACCTGGACGGGCAGCCGGTGAAGGCCGGACGTGGCCGGTCCTTCCGCAGTTACGTACGCCGGGTCCAGCTGATCTTCCAGGACCCGTTCGCCTCGCTGAACCCCGTGCACACCGTGCGCTACCACCTGACCCGGTCACTGAAGATCCACGGCCGGGCCGGCAGCGGCGAGGAGGAGCTGGAGAAGAACCTGACCGCTCTGCTGAACCGTGTCCAGCTGACTCCTCCTCATCAGTACCTGGACAAGTTCCCGCACGAGCTGTCCGGCGGTCAGCGCCAGCGCGTGGCGATCGCCCGCGCGCTCGGCGCCGACCCCCGGGTCCTCCTCGCCGACGAGCCCGTCTCGATGCTGGACGTCTCCATCCGGCTCGGGATCCTCAACCTCCTCAAGGACCTCAAGGACCGCTTCCACCTGGCGATCCTCTACATCACCCACGACATCGCGTCCGCCCGCTACTTCGCCGACACCACCCTCGTGATGTACGCGGGCCGGATCGTCGAGGGCGGTGACAGCGAGACCGTCACCCAGCGCCCCGCCCACCCGTACACCCAGCTCCTCATCTCCTCCGCCCCCCACCCGGACCGGGCGCGCGACGACGAGTACAACGAGGACGGGGAGGAGAACGGCACCGGCGAGCCGCCCTCCCTCATCGACCCGCCGGCCGGCTGCCGCTTCCACCCCCGCTGCCCCAAGGCGATGGAGCGCTGCCGCACCGACCTGCCGCCGCGCTTCGACCTGGCCGACGGCCAGTGGGCCGCCTGCTGGCTGTACGAGAACACCGGCACCGCCCGCACCGACGACCACGAGAAGGAGGCTGCGAAGTGAAGTTCCTGCTCCAACGGCTCGCCTTCTACCTGGTCACCGCCTGGGCCGCCATCACCATCAACTTCCTCATCCCGCGGCTGATGCCCGGAGACCCCGTCCAGGCACTGATCGCCCGCTTCCAGGGCCAGCTGGACACCAGCGCCATCGACTCGCTGAAGGCCCTCTTCGGCCTCGACAAGAACCAGTCGCTCTGGGAGCAGTACACCGACTACTGGTCCCATCTGCTCCACGGCGACCTCGGCCTCTCCTTCACCTTCTTCCCGACCCCGGTCAGCGAGATCATCGCGCAGTCGCTGCCCTGGACCCTCGCCCTCGTCGGCATCACCACACTGATCAGCTTCGTCCTCGGCACCGGCCTCGGGGTCTTCGCGGGCTGGCGGCGCGGCTCCTGGATGGACAACCTGCTGCCCGTCACCACGTTCATCTCGTCGATCCCGTACTTCTGGCTCGGGCTCATCGCGATCTGGCTGTTCGCCACGAAGTGGTCGCTCTTCCCCTTCGAGGGCGGCTACGACAACTGGCTGGTGCCGGCCTTCGACTGGCCGTTCATCTCCAGCGCGCTCTACCACGGGGTGCTGCCCGGCTGCACGATCGTCCTCAGCGCGGTCGCCGGATGGATCCTCGGCATGCGGAACATGATGGTGACGGTGTCCAGCGAGGACTACGTCATGGTCGCCCAGGCCAAGGGGCTCTCCGAGCGCCGCGTGATGTTCGGCTACGCGGCACGCAACGCGATCCTGCCCAACATCTCCGGCTTCGCCCTCTCGCTCGGCTTCATCGTCGGCGGCACGCTCCTGGTGGAGATGGTCTTCAACTACCCGGGCATCGGCTACCAGCTCTTCCAGGGCGTGGGAGCCAAGGACTACCCCCTCATGCAGGGCATCTTCCTCATCATCACGCTCGCCGTCCTCGCGGCGAACCTCCTCGCCGACATCCTCTACATGCTCCTCGACCCCCGTACCCGAAGGGAGGCGTAGGGCTGTGGCCGTCACCGCAACCGAGACCGCCGTACTCGACGCCGCCGAGACCCCGGCAGCGAGCAGGCGCCGCTTCCGCTTCCTGCGGGGCCGGAAGACCGTCATCGGACTGGGCATCCTGCTCTTCTTCGTGCTGATCGCGATCGTCGGCCCGTGGGTCGCCCCGTACGACCCCGACACCATGAGCCAGGACCTGCTGCAACCGCCCTCCGGTTCGCACTGGTTCGGCACCACGCAGACCGGTCAGGACGTGCTCTCGCAGATCCTCGTCGGCACCCGGGGCGTACTCGTCGTCGGCTTCGTCGCGGGCATCCTCGCGACCGCCCTGTCCGTGCTGATCGGCGTCACCGCCGGCTTCCTCGGCGGACTGGCCGACGAGGTGCTGTCGCTGCTGTCCAACGTCTTCCTGGTCATCCCCGGACTGCCGCTGATCATCATCATCGCCAGCTTCGTCACGGACGCCGGCGATCTGCTCATCGCGTTCGTCATCGCCCTCACCTCCTGGGCCTGGGGCGCCCGGGTGCTGCGCGCCCAGACGCTGTCGCTGCGCCGCCGCGACTACGTGGAGGCGGCCCGCGCCACCGGCGAGCCGACCTGGCGGATCATCATCTTCGAGGTGATGCCCAACCTCACCGCGGTCATCGCCTCCGGATTCGTCGGCACGGTCATCTTCGCGATCCTCTCCGAGATCACCCTGGCCTTCATCGGCGTCGCCGACATCTCCAACTGGAACTGGGGGACCGTCCTGTTCTGGGCGCAGTCCAGCCAGGCACTCGCCCAGGGCGCGTGGTGGTGGTTCGTCCCGGCCGGGCTCTGCATCGCCCTGCTCGGCATGTCCCTCGCGCTGATCAACTTCGGCATCGACGAGTTCGTCAACCCGCGGCTGCGCACCGAGACCGGCGGCTCCCGCAAGGTCAGGATGCGCGTCGGCTTCACCCCGGTGGCCCGTACCGGCACCCCGCGCCACAAGGAGACCCGCTCATGAGCGAGCCCGTCCTCACCATCAGCGGCCTCGACGTGGACTACGGCACCGGCACCGACGCCGTGCACGCCCTGCGCGACATCGACCTCACCCTGCACCGCGGCGAAGTCCTCGGCCTCGCCGGCGAATCCGGCTCCGGGAAGTCCACCCTCGCCTACGCCGTCACCCGGCTGCTCTCCCCGCCCGGCGTGATCACCGGCGGCCAGGTCCACTACCACCAGCGCGACGGCGAGGCCCTGGACCTCCTCGCCATGTCCGCCGCCGAACTGCGGGCCTTCCGCTGGCAGGAGCTGTCCATCGTCTTCCAGGGCGCGATGAACTCCCTGAACCCGGTGTACACGGTCCACAACCAGCTCACCGACGTCCTCCAGGCCCACCGCCCCGAGATGAGGAAGGCCGAGCGCACCGCACGCGCCCGGGAACTCCTCCACCTGGTCGGCATCTCCGCCGACCGGCTCGGCGCCTACCCGCACCAGCTCTCCGGCGGCATGCGCCAGCGCGTGATGATCGCGATGGCGCTCGCCCTGGAACCCGAGATCGTCATCATGGACGAGCCCACCACCGCGCTCGACGTCGTCATGCAGCGCCAGATCCTGCGCCAGCTCGTCCGGCTCCGCGAGGAACTCGGCTTCTCGGTCGTCTTCATCACCCACGACATCTCCCTCCTCATCGAGTTCTCCGACCGGATCGCGATCATGTACGGCGGCCGGATCGTCGAGCAGGCCGGCGCCTCCGACATCTACCGGGAACCGCACCACCCCTACAGCGCCGGACTGCTCCACTCCTTCCCCGCGCTCCACGGCCCCCGCCGCGAACTCAGCGGCATCCCCGGCTCGCCCCCGCACCTGTCCGCGATGCCGGCCGGCTGCGCCTTCCACCCCCGCTGCGCCAAGCGGACCGAGGGCTGCGACACCCATGTCCCGGTGCTCGCCGCACCGGACGGCTCGGACGGCTCCCGCACGGTGGCCTGCTGGCTCCACCGGGGCCTCCCGGCCACCGCCGCCGCACCGGCCGCCGCCCAGGGATGACCCCGGGCCGGTCCGGCGGGTCAGGGCCGGACCGGCCCGGGGCGCAGCCACCGGGGCCCGTCGACCGCACCGCACACCTCAGGAGAACCATGAACCTCGTCACCCCTCAGTCCTACGCCCGCGAGATCGCCGCCCAGGCCGTCCCGGGCCTGCCCGCCGGCTTCCGCTGGGGCGTCGCCACCGCCGCGTACCAGATCGAGGGCGCGGCGGCCGAGGACGGCAGAACGCCGTCGATCTGGGACACGTACTGCGGGGTGCCGGGCATGGTCGTGCGCGGCGAGAACGGCGACGTGGCCTGCGACCACTACCACCGGATGCCCGAGGACGTCGCGCTCATCGCGGACCTCGGCGTCGACACCTACCGCTTCTCGCTGGCCTGGCCCCGCATCCAGCCGGGCGGCCGGGGCCCGGCCAACCAGAAGGGCCTCGACTTCTACAAGCGGCTCGTCGACGAGCTGGACGCCAAGGGCGTCACCCCGTGGATCACCCTCTACCACTGGGACCTCCCGCAGGAGCTGGAGGACGCGGGCGGCTGGCCGGCCCGCGACACCGCGTTCCGCTTCGCCGAGTACGCCGCGCTCGCCTACGACGCCCTGGGCGACCGGGTGACGCACTGGACCACGCTCAACGAGCCCTGGTGCTCTGCCATGCTCGGCTACGCCTACGGCAACCAGGCCCCCGGCCGGCAGAACTTCGGCGAGGCCGTGCACGCCGTGCACCACCTGCTCCTCGGCCACGGCCTCGCCTCCCAGTACCTGCGCGAACAGGCCGGGGTCCGGGGCAACGCGCTGGAGCTCGGCATCACCCTCAACCTGGGCACCGCGACGCCCGAGACCGACAGCCCCGAGGACGCGGAGGCCTGCCGCCGCGCCGACGGGATGGGCGCCCGCCTCTACCTGGACCCCGTCGTCAAGGGCTCCTACCCGGAGGACGTCGTCGCCGACCTCGCCGCCCAGGGCATCGCACTCCCCGTGGAGGACGGCGACCTCGCCGCCATCTCCACCCCCCTCGACGTCCTCGGCGTCAACTTCTACCGGGGCGCACTGTTCTCCGGCACCACGGAGGACGGCGCCACCACCGACGCCGACGGCCTGCCCGTCACCCGGCAGGTGGAGCGCGATCTGCCGCGCACCGCGATGGACTGGGAAATCACCCCCGGCGCCCTCACGGACCTGCTCGTCCGTCTGGAGAACGACTACGGCCTCCCGACGGTCGTCACGGAGAACGGTGCCGCCTTCGACGACACCGTCTCCGAGGACGGCGAGATCCACGACGCGGACCGCACCACGTATCTCGCCGACCACATCGCCGCCGTCGCCGACGCCCGCGCCCAAGGGGCCGACGTCCGGGGCTACTTCGCCTGGTCGCTCATGGACAACTTCGAATGGTCCTACGGCTACGACAAGCGGTTCGGCATCGTCCGCGTCGACTACGACACGCAGGAGCGGACCCTCAAGGACAGCGCCAAGTGGTACCGCGACACCATCCACCTCACCCGCGACGCGTAGCCGCGCCGAGCGTGGCCGCGCCACCCCCACGGATACGAACGGGAACCCCACCATGCCCTCTCGTACGACCCTGGCAGCCACCACCGCCGCCCTGATCGCGCTCACCGCCCCCCTGGCCTTCGCCGACGGTCCGGCCCCCCGGCCGGCGGCGGTGGCCGCGGCCTGGGACACCGACCGGGCGGCCGCCGCCCACGCCGCCGACCCGGCCTCCGTCACCGCCTCCGGCAGCGAGAACGACGCCGTCGGCCCCGGCAACGCGGCCGACGGCGACGGCGCCACCCGCTGGTCCAGCGACTTCGCCGACAACGCCTGGATCCGCGTCGACCTCGGCTCCGTCATCCGGATCAGCAGCGTCACCCTCGACTGGGAGGCCGCCTACGGCAAGAAGTACGTCCTGGAGGTGTCCCGCAACGGCACCGACTGGACCCCCTTCTACACCGAGGACGACGGCACCGGCGGCAGCGTCACCGCGCACACCTACCCCCAGGAGGTCACCGGCCGCTACGTCCGGATGCGCGGCGTCCAGCGCGCCACCGCCTGGGGCTACTCGCTGTACTCCTTCAAGGTGTACGGCGGAGAACAGGCCCCCGCCTCCACCACCCGCACCAACCTCGCCCTCAACCACCCCGCGTACGGCGACCTCTACCAGCACGCCGGCAACTCGCCCGCCTACGTCACGGACGGCGGCTGGCCCGCCGACCTCAAGGCCGACCAGTCCCGCTGGTCCAGCGACTGGAACGCCGACCGCTGGGTCGGCGTCGACCTCGGCGCCACCTCCACCATCGACACCGTGGACCTGTACTGGGAGGCGGCCTACGCCGTCGACTACCGCATCCAGGTCTCCGACGACAACCGCACCTGGCGCACCGTCTACCAGCCGTCCGCCGCCGACGTCGCCGCCCGCCGCGCCGACGTCAAGGCGCCGGGCGACGCGGTCGGACGGCACGACACGGTGAAGCTGTCCACCCCGGCGACCGGCCGCTACGTCCGGATGCTCGGCGTGGAGCGCCGCTCCTTCTACAACCCGGCCCCGGCGACCGCCCAGTTCGGCTACTCGCTCTACGAGTTCCAGGTCTGGGGCACCGGCGGCAGCGCGAACGCCGCCTACCCGGCCCTGCCCAAGAACCCCGGCGGTGCCTACACGACCACGTTCTTCGACGACTTCACCGGCTCCGGCCTGGACCGCAACAAGTGGCGGGTCGTGCGCACCGGGACGGAGATGAACCCGGTCAACGGCGAATCCCAGGCGTACGTCGACTCGGCGGACAACATCCGTACCGAGAACGGCGCCCTCGTCCTCCAGTCGAAGTACTGCAAGGGCTGCACCCAGACGCCCGCAGGCACCTTCGACTTCACCTCCGGCCGCATCGACACCAACACCAAGTTCGACTTCACCTACGGCAAGGTCAGCGCCCGCATGAAGCTGCCGGTCGGCGACGGCTTCTGGCCCGCCTTCTGGCTGCTCGGCAGCAACGTCGACGACCCGAAGGTCTCCTGGCCCGGTTCCGGCGAGACCGACATCATGGAGAACATCGGCTACGGCGACTGGACCAGCTCCGCCCTGCACGGCCCCGGCTACTCCGCCGACGGCAACATCGGCAAGCAGCAGACGTACCCCGACGGGGGCCGCGCCGACGCATGGCACACCTACGGCGTCGAGTGGACGCCCGAGGGCATGACGTTCACCGTCGACGACCGCGTCGTCCAGACGACCTCCCGCCAGAAGCTGGAATCGACCCGCGGCCAGTGGGTCTTCGACCACAACCAGTACGTGATCCTCAACCTCGCCCTCGGCGGCGCCTACCCGGCCGGCTGGAACAAGGTCACCCAGCCCTACTGGGGCCTGCCGCAGTCCAGCGTCGACCGCGTCGCCCAGGGCGGCATCAAGGCGGAGATCGACTGGGTCAAGGTCGAACAGAAGAAGTAACCCACCGGACCGGCGCCCGGCCCGTGAGGGGGCCGGGCGCCCCCAGGACCACCCCCCACACCCCCCACACCCCCCAGGACCACCCCCCACACCCCCCAGGGCCACCCCCCACACCCCCCACAGGCACGTCACCTTCCCGTACCACCCGCACCGCCGCGCGCTCCACGGCACCGCATCCCGCCGCGGAGCGCGCGGCCACCGTACGAAGGAGCCGTTCATGCCACCACGCACCCGCCACAGGGCGAGACCCGCGACCGCCGCCCTGGCCGTCGCGACCGTCCTGGCCGGACTGCTCGCGGGCGCCACACCCGGATCGGCGGCCCCGGCCGACGAACCGGCCCCCGTCGCCATCGACCGGTTCGAGGGCGAGGTCCCCTTCGCGAGCCAGCCTGCCGAGGGCATCTTCACCTGGGGCGGGGACGCCGACGACCCGCCCACCCTCGCCCTGGCCGAGCGCGCGGACGCCCCCGAGGGCGCCAAGGTCCTCGAAGGCAGCTACGACATCAGCGGCTACGGCGGACTCAGCCACGACTACGCCGCCGCCGGACCCGCCCACGACTGGTCCGCCCACAAGGGCATCCGCTTCTGGTGGTACGGCCAGAACACCGCACCCCTGCCGCCCGGTTCGGGCAAGCGCATCAGCTTCGAGATCAAGGACGGCGGCGCCCACGGCGAGGCCTCCGAACTCTGGACCACCTCCTTCACCGACGACTGGGAGGGCTGGCACCAGGTCGAGATCCCCTTCGCCGACTTCGTCTACCGCACCGACTACCAGCCCGTCGGCGGCATCGACCAGGTCCTCGGCCTCACCGAGATGTGGGGCTACGCCCTCACCCTTCCGCCGGGCGGCCCCGGCACGTTCGCCCTCGACGGCATCGAGCTGTACGGGAAGGCCGACGCCGCCCTGAAGGCGAGCGTGGTCACCGACGCGGCCGTGCACCCCGTGAAGCAGGGCGGCACCGCGGACATCGGCCTCTCGGTCGCCACCACCGGATCCGCCCCGCTGGAGGAACCGGTCACCGTCGCCTACACGACCAAGGGCGGCACGGCGGCCGCCGGCACCGACTACACCCCGGTCACCGGCACGTACACCTTCCCCGCGGGCACCCCGTCCGGCACCACCCACCGCGTCACCGTCACCACGAAGAAGGTCACCGGGGCCGCCTCCGCGAAGACCGTTCCGCTGGAGCTGACCGTCACCGGCGCCCAGCCGCCGAAGGAGAACCCGCAGGTCGTCATCGACGCCCACGGACTGCCGTACCAGAACGCGAAACTGCCCGTGAAGCAGCGCGTCGCCGATCTCCTCGCCCGGATGTCGCCCGCCGAGAAGGCCGGCCAGATGACCCAGGCCGAACGCAACGCGCTCGCCTCGCAGGGCGACATCGCCGCGTACGACCTCGGCTCGCTGCTCTCCGGCGGCGGTTCGGTCCCCACGCCCAACACCCCCGAGGCGTGGGCGAAGATGGTCGACGGCTACCAACTGCGCGCCCAGGCCACCCGCTTCCAGATCCCGCTGATCTACGGCGTGGACGCGGTGCACGGCCACAACAACCTCGTCGGCGCGACGATCATGCCGCACAACGTCGGCCTCGGCGCCACCCGCGACCCGAAGCTCGCCGAGCGGACGGGCGCCGTCACCGCCAACGAGGTGCGCGCCACCGGCGTCCCGTGGGACTTCGCGCCCTGCGTCTGCGTCTCGCGCGACGAACGCTGGGGCCGTTCCTACGAGGCCTACGGCGAGGACCCGGCGCTCGTGAAGTCCCTGGAGACCGTGATCCAGGGCATGCAGGGCGCCGCCTCGGGCAAGGACCTCGCCCGCAACGACAAGGTGCTGGCCACCGCCAAGCACTACGTCGGGGACGGCGGTACGGAGTACGGCTCCTCGACCACCGGCTCGTACCCGATCGACCAGGGCGTCACCAAGGTCACCCGCCAGGAACTGGAGGCCGTCCACCTCGCCCCCTTCGAGGACGCGGTGAAGCGCGGCGTCGGCACGGTCATGCCGTCCTACTCCTCGCTCGACATCATCGGCGACGACCGGGGCCCCGTGAAGATGCACGCCGACGCCGAGATGATCAACGGTGTCCTCAAGGACCGCATGGGCTTCGAGGGCTTCGTCATCAGCGACTACAAGGCCATCGACCAGATCCCCGGCGACTACGCCAGTGATGTGCGCACGTCCATCAACGCCGGACTCGACATGATCATGGTCCCGACGGCGTACCAGGAGTTCACCGCCACCCTCCGGGACGAGGTCGCCGCGGGCCGCATCCCGCAGTCCCGCATCGACGACGCGGTCTCCCGCATCCTCACCCAGAAGTTCAGGCTCGGCCTCTTCGAGAAGCCCTACGCCGACACCGCCAACCTGGAACGGATCGGCTCCGCCGAACACCGCGCCGTGGCCCGTCAGGCCGCCGCCGAGTCCCAGGTCCTCCTGAAGAACGACGGCGGCGTCCTGCCGCTGAAGTCCTCCCAGAAGGTGTACGTCGCCGGCTCCAACGCCGACGACATCGGCAACCAGGCGGGAGGCTGGACCGTCAGCTGGCAGGGCTCCTCCGGCGACATCACCCCCGGCACCACGATCCTCTCCGCCATGAAGAAGGACGCCGCCTCCGTCACCTACTCCGAGGACGCCTCCGCCGACACCACCGGCTACGACGTCGGCGTGGTCGTCGTCGGCGAGACCCCGTACGCCGAGGGCGTCGGCGACGTCGGCAACGGCCACGACCTCGAACTCTCCGCCGCCGACAAGGCCGCCGTCGACAAGGTCTGCGCCGCGATGAAGTGCGCCGTCCTCATCGTCTCCGGCCGCCCCCAGCTCATCGGCGACCGCCTCGGCGCCGTCGACGCCCTCGTCGCCTCCTGGCTCCCCGGCACCGAGGGCGACGGCGTCGCCGACGTCCTCTACGGCAAGCGCCCCTTCACCGGACAGCTCCCCGTCACCTGGCCCAGGTCCGTCGACCAGCTCCCCATCAACGTCGGCGACTCCTCCTACGACCCCCAGTTCCCCTACGGCTGGGGCCTCACCACCCTCAAGAAGCCCCCGTCCGGCGGCGAACTCACCCTCACCGCCCTCACCCTGGCCGCCCGCCTGACCGAAAAGGCCGGCCTCGCCCACACCGAAGCGGGCCGCGCCCTCGCCACCCAGGCCCGCCTCCTCGTCCAGCAGAAGGCGGACGGCCCCCTCACCGAGGCCTTCTCCAAGCCCTTCGCCCAAGCCGACCACCTCGCCCTCACCGGCGACCTGACCGCCGCGATGACCCAGTACCGGGCGGCCTACCGGGCCGCCTGATCAGGAGAGACGGGCGGGCGGCGAAGACGGCCGCCCGCCCGTCTCGCGTGCCCGCCGGACGTCCAGCACCATCGTGTCCGAGCCGCCGTTGCGCCCGGCCCGGGTGAAGCCGAGGGAGGTGTAGAGGTGCACTGCGGGGTTTCCGTCCTCGACGCTCAGACTGAGCCGGGCGACCGGCGACGGACCCTCGGCGGCGGCCCGGATCAGCGCCTCCATCAGGGCCCGGCCGTGCCCGCGGCCACGGTGTCCGGGCACCAGGCCGAGGGTCAGCTCGGGAACGTCCGGAGCGACGAAGCCGTATCCGGGCTCGCTCTCGGGGAGCCACCGCGCCCAGGCCGCACCGATCGGTTCGCCGGAGCCGGTCTCCGCGACGACTCCGAAGTCGTCTCCGCGGGGCCAGTCCACGAGGTAGCGCGCGGCATGAGGATCGGCCGCGAGCTGCTGGGCGGTGAACCGAGGATCGCCGTTCCAGTTGTACGCCTCCAGCAGGATGCGCCAGAGAAAGTCGGCGTCATCGACGACGGCGGGGCGGAGAAGCATGGACAGCCTTCGTTTCGGGGACGGTTCGGGCCGACCGACTGTAGGTCCCTCCCCGCGGATCGGCAACGCGATATGCCCTGCGCCGACTTCGGCACCGTTCGGGGCCACCGGAGAGGGGCGCACGGTCAAAGCCCCGCCCGGTGCCGCCCCGGTGTCGTGCCGACGAGGCGGGTGAACGCCTGGATGAAGGCGCTCGGGTTCGTCCAGCCGCAGGCGTGGGCGGTGCGGGTGGTGTCGTGGCCCTCGGCGAGGAGGACGAGGGCGTGGCAGACGCGGAGCTGGGTGCGCCATTCGTAGAAGGTCAGGGAGAGTTCCTCCCGGAACAGCCGGCTGAGGGTGCGGGGGCTCGCCCCGACGGCCCTGCCGAGACCGGCGAGCGAGGTGCTGTCGGCCGGGTTCGCGGAGAGGATCCGGGCGAGGGCGCGCAGCCGGTCGTCGCGGGGTTCCGGCAGGTGGAGGGGCTGTTCGCGCGCCTCCCGGAGTTCGTCGACGAGGACCCGGCGCAGCCGGGCGAGGGCGGCGGGGGCGCGGGCCGGCGGTTCGCCGCCCTCGCCGGGGGTGGTCAGGGCGAGCAGGACCTCGCGGGCGAGGGGCGGGGCCAGGAACACCACCGGGCGGTCCGGGACGAGGCGGGCGAGGGACGGCGGGAGGAAGACGATCCGCATGTCCGTGTCGCCGTGGGCCCGGTGCCGGTGGGGGAACGCGGCGGGGATCCAGGCGACCCGGTCGGCCGGCACGACCCAGGTGCCGCGCCCGGTGCGGACGGTCAGGACGCCGGCCGCCGCGTACACGAGATGGCCCCGCCCGTGCGCGCGCTCGGCGCTCGTACCGCCGGACGGCCACAGATGACGCCCGCCGGACGGCCAGACGGACGAGACGGGACCGGGGGACTCACCGTCGTGGCGGGGAACAGGCACAGCCTGGCATCGTAGCGCTACCACGCCACCGCGCACCCCGACGAGACTCCTTCGCAGGGGTACGGAGCATCCGCCCGCACCCGTGCGGAAGGAGACAGCCATGACCGTATTCGTCCTGGTCCCCGGCGCGTGGAAGGGCGCCTGGGCGTACGAGCACGTCGTCCCGCTCCTGGAACGCGCCGGCCACACCGCGCACGCCCTGACCCTCACCGGCCTCCGCCCCGACGACGGGCCCGCCGCCGTCGCCACCGCCGGACTGGACACCCACGCCTCCGACGTCCTGCGGCTCCTGGACCGCACCGGCGCCACCGGGGTGACCCTCGTCGGCCACAGCTACGCCGGGCTCGTCGTCGCGGCCGCCGCCGACCGCGCGGCCGGCCGGGTCGCCCGGCTGGTGCACCTCGACGCGTACGTACCGGAGGACGGCGACTCCTGCTGGTCCTCGACCAACGCGCACTTCAGGGAGGTCTTCGCGGCCGGGGCGGCGGACACCGGCTACTCCGTCGCCCCGCCGGGCCGCCGCGGCGACCCGCGCCGCCGCCCCCACCCCCTCGCCTCGTTCCTCCAGACGGTCCGCCTCACCGGCGCCCACGCCCGCGTCCCGCGCCGGGAGTTCGTGTACTGCGCGGGCTGGGAGGACCGCACCCCGTTCGCCGGACTCCGCGACCGGCTCCTGACCGACCCCCGGTGGCGCGTCCACACCCTCCCCACCGGCCACGACGCGATGCACGAGGCCCCGGAGGCCGTTGCCGCGTTGCTGCTCGACGCGGGGGAGGGGGCCGCGCCGACACCCGGGGCGACCGGGTCCCCGCTTCACCGATGAGTTCCGGCCGGTGTGCCAGTCTCCCTTCCCGTACGCCCGAACCGGACGCACCACCCGAGGAGACAGTCACATGCGCATCGTCATCAGCGAGTTCATCAGCCTGGACGGCGTCGTACAGGCGCCCGGCGGTGCGGACGAGGACCTCGACGGCGGCTTCGCCCACGGCGGCTGGTCCCACCCCTTCTTCGACGCCGAGGTCGTCGGCGGCTTCTTCGACGAGACCATGAGCCGCGCCCAGGCCCTCCTCTTCGGCCGCCGCACCTGGCAGACCATGGCCGCCGCCTGGCCCGGCCGCGAAGGCGCCGACCCCTTCGCCGACCGTATGAACGCCATCGAGAAGTACGTCGTCACCGGCACCCTCACCGACGCCGACCTCACCTGGAACAACACCCACCGCATCCCCGCCGACGCCTTCCTCGCCCGCGTCCGCGAACTCCGCGCGAAGGACGGCGGCGACCTCGTCGTCATGGGCAGCCCCACCCTCGTACGGTCCCTCCTCGCCGAGGGACTCGTCGACGAACTCCGCCTCGTGGTCATGCCCGTCCTCCTGGGCGGCGGAAAGTCCATCTTCCCGGCGGACGGCGCCCTCCACACCCTGGAACTGACCGCGGAGGCGACCAGCGAGGCGGGGGTGCGGGTGTGCACGTACCGGACGAAGGCGAAGGAAGCGGCGTGACCGCCCGCGGCCGTGCGCCGCGGGCGGTGCGGCGGCCGGTCAGACGCCGATGGTGCCCTGGGGTCCGGCGTACTGCTTGAGCAGGGCGGGGACGTCCTTCGCCGGGTCCAGGGTGTACGCGTAGTAGCTGCCCGGGTCGAAGGTCGTCCCGTTGGTCACCTGCTTGCCGGTGCAGTTGACCATGATGCTCCCCGACTGCGTCAGGGACGCCGCCGAGGTGTCGATGTTGAACGGATTGGCGACCTTCTCGAAGTAGCTGTTCTGGATGACCGTCTTCGACGCGCCGCGCGAGAGGTTCCCGTAGGAGCTGACGTTCTGGAGGTAGTTGTTGTAGAGGTGCGCGAGCGCGACGTTGTCGATGCTGGGGTTGCGCTGGTTGGTGTCGTGGATCCAGTTGTGGTGGATGGTCATCCGGGCCGTGACGTTGTCCGTCCACCCGATGCCCAGCGCCTTGTTCTCCGAGCCCATGACGTTCCACGAGATCGTGAGATAGCTGGTGTCCTTGCGGCTGTCGATCAGACCGTCGTTCATCCGCTCGATCCGGTTGTGATCGATCCAGATGTGATCGGCGGTGTCCATCTGGATGCCGTCGTAGTCGTAGACCTTGTCGTCCGGGTCGTCGTCCGCCATCTGCGCGTCACGGATCGTGAGGTTCCGGATGATCACGTTGTGGACACCGGTGCCCAGGAAGAAGCCGCCGTGCACGATCTCGCCCTTGGTGCCGACGCCGACGATCGTCTTGTTCGACTTCACCGGGATCTCGTGCCCGTAGGGGCTGACGGAGACGGCCGCCGCGACCTTGATGACGTACGGGGCGTCCGCGGTGGCGTACCTGACCAGGTCGGCGTAGGTGGTCACCGTGACGGTGCTCCCCGCCGCCCCGCCCGTGGTGCCGCCTCCGGTGGAGGCGAAGCCGTCGGCCTTGTCGGACCAGGTGCGTCCCCCGGTGCCTCCCACGGGTTTGAAGGCCCATTGTTTGTTGGTGTTGTGGGTGCAGGTTTCTTGGATGATGGGGGTGCCGTTGGTGGTGGAGGCGAGTTGGTCGCTGATGCAGAGGCCGCTGTTGACGTTGATGATCTGGTAGGTGTCTGTGCCGCTGGGGTTGAGGGTCCAGGTCTGGTTGGTCTGGTTGGCGCAGGTGTATTGCTGGAGTGGGGTTCCGCTGGTGGTGGACCAGTTGGGGACGTCGATGCATTTGCCGCTGCTGGTGTTGACGAGGCGGTAGGTGCCGGTGGTGGCGGGGGTGAGGGTGAACTGTTGCCAGGGGGAGTCGGTGGTGCAGTTCCATTGTTGGAGTGGGGTGCCGTTGTCGGGGGAGGCGCCGGGGACGTCGATGCATTTGCCGCTTTTGGTGACGGCGAGTTGGTAGGTGCCGGCGGGGGGTGGTGTCGCGGCTGCGGCGGGGGTGACGGCTCCGGTCGCGAGCAGCGCCCACACACCGAGCACGAACGCCACCACCAACGCGCCGAAACCGGTCGATCTGTTCCTTGCCATGTTCCTGCCCTTCTTGTCGGACAACGGGAAACGGGAGGGGGAGGGGGAAGGGGACGGGGCGGGCGTCATCGGACGGGGTTCCAGCCGTCGCCGCCCGCCAGGTACTTCTGCGGGGTGTACGAGGCCGCCTGGGCGTCGGAGAGCTGCGGGCGGTTGCCGTTCACGCCGGCCCCGGCACCGGTGTTGCGGTACTCACGGAAGCGGGCGTTCTGCCAGGTGCTCGTGGACATGTCCGTCCACGGCTGGCCCGTGGCGATGGTGTCGGACAGGGTGCACTCGCGGTACAGGACCTGCGCGTCCTGGCGCCACGGCCGCCCCAGCTGGGTCCGGCCGGCCACGGCCCCGGTGACCGACGACTTGTAGAAGAGGAAGCCGTAGGCGCGCGCGGCCGGGGTGCTGGCCGCGGTGATCGGGCCGCCGGTGGTCCGCTTCTCGTAGATCCTGCTGTTGTGGAACACGGCGATGCCGCCGCCGTAGATGAAGTCCACGGTGCCTTCGACGTACGAGTTCCAGATGTACGCGCGGGCGTTGTTGTTCACCAGGAAGGTGTCCTGGTCGCCCAGCAGGCGCACGTTGTCCAGGAGCGCCCGGTCGGCGTCCAGATAGAGGGCGAGGGCCTGGTCACCGGTGTCCGAGCTGTTCTCGTCGAAGTCGTTGGCCATCGTGAGGTTGGTGGCGACGACGTCGTGGCCGAGCGCCACGACCGTGGCGCTGCCCTGCGTGCCGTACGTGCCGGCGTTGCGGTTCCCGATCAGCACCACGTCGTCGGGCGAGTCACCGGTGCCCTGAAGGGTGAGGAACGGCTTGTCCGCCGGGATGGTGACCTGCTGCCGGTAGGTGCCCGGCTTGATGGTGATGACCACGCGGCTCGCATTGCCCTTGCCGACCGCGTCCACCGCCGCCTGCACCGTCGTGTACAGCCCCGTGCCGTCGGCGGCGACCGTGGGGCGGGCACTGCTTCCGACGGGTTTGAAGGCCCATTGTTTGTTGGTGTTGTGGGTGCAGGTTTCTTGGATGATGGGGGTGCCGTTGGTGGTGGAGGCGAGTTGGTCGCTGATGCAGAGGCCGCTGTTGACGTTGATGATCTGGTAGGTGTCTGTGCCGCTGGGGTTGAGGGTCCAGGTCTGGTTGGTCTGGTTGGCGCAGGTGTATTGCTGGAGTGGGGTTCCGCTGGTGGTGGACCAGTTGGGGACGTCGATGCATTTGCCGCTGCTGGTGTTGACGAGGCGGTAGGTGCCGGTGGTGGCGGGGGTGAGGGTGAACTGTTGCCAGGGGGAGTTGGTGGTGCAGTTCCATTGTTGGAGTGGGGTGCCGTTGTCGGGGGAGGCGCCGGGGACGTCGATGCATTTGCCGCTCTTGGTGACGGCGAGTTGGTAGGTGCCGGCGGGGGGTGGTGCCGCGGCCGCGGCGGGGGTGACGGCTCCGGTGGCGAGCAGCGCCCACACACCGAGCACGAACGCCACCACCAACGCACCGAGGCGGTGGGCCCGCCTTCTCCGGTGCCACGGCTTCTCCTGCGGACTCCGGTTCTCCGGGTCGTCCCACATCTGGTGCTCCTTCGGACAACGGGGCGGCCGGGCGGTGCCGCCCGGCCGGCCGCGGCGGGGAAGCCCGCGGCGTCCTGGTAGATGTGCGGGCGCGGAGGCGACAACAGAAATCTCCGAAAAACTTTCCGGAAACCGGGAGTTGGCGGTTCCGGACCGTGTCCGGCCGTGGACCGCGGGATCTTTACAGCGCTCGGGCGCTGTGCCACGATGCGGGCCCGTCATGATCGATTCGGACAAATGACCGGTGGGCGAAGAGCATGGCTGAGCGCCGTATCGATGCCGGGGCGGACGTCGCCTCCCTGGCGAGCGCCGCGCGCGGCGGCGATCCGGAGGCGACGGAGCGGCTGGTCGCCGCGCATCTGGGCCTTCTCTACGGCATCGTCGGCCGGGCGCTCGACGGCCACCCCGATGTCGACGACCTGGTCCAGGAGACGATGCTGCGGATCGTCCGGGGACTGCCGGGACTCCGTGAGCCCGAGCGGTTCCGCTCCTGGGCCGTCACCATCGCGTACCGCGAGATCCAGCAGTACCACCGGCGCGGAGCCGGTGAGGTGCCCTCCGCCCGCGATGTTGAGAACGTCGCCGATCCGCTGCCCGACTTCGCCGAGCGCACGGTGGCCGAACTCGCCCTGACCGGTCAGCGCCGGCACCTCGCCCATGCCACCCGGTGGCTGGACCCGGCCGACCGCCGGCTGCTCGCCCTGTACTGGGAGGAGGCGGCGGGACGCCTCACGCGTTCCGAGGTCGCCGGGGCGCTCGGTGTGGACCGCAACCACACGGCGGTGCGCCTCCAGCGGATGAAGGAGCGGCTGGAGTCGGCGCGCACCCTGGTCCACGCGCTGGCGGCCACCCCCCGCTGCCCCGGGCTCACGGCCGAGGCACGGACCTGGGACGGGACGGGCAGCCCGTTGTGGCGCAAACGGCTCACCCGCCATGTGCGTTCCTGCGCGGTGTGCACGGCCCAGGGGCACGGGCTGGTCGCACCCGAGAACCTCCTGCCCGGCATCGGGCTGGTCGCCGTCCCGGCGGTGCTGCTCGCGGGCCTCGACCATCTGGCGGCGACCGCCGGGACCGGGGCCGCGGCCCCCCTCGCCCCCTCCTTGCTCGACCAGGTCCGGGAAGCTCTGCATCCCGCCGCCGCCAAGGCCGCCGTGGCCGCCGCGGCCGTGACGGCGGGGGTGCTGGGCGTCCTGCTGTGGCAGTCACCGGCCCCCGCGCCCGACGCGCGTCCGGCGCCCGCCCCCTCGGTGACCGGGCGGCCCGGCACCGCGACTCCGCCGGCCGGCCGTGATGTCACCGCTCAGGACATCTATGTGGCACCGCGGGGTTCGGACGAGGACGGCGACGGCGGGCGCGACCGGCCGTTCGCCACCCTGGGCAAGGCGGTCTCGCTCGTACGGCCGGGCGGCACCGTCTATCTGCGCGGCGGCACCTACCGGCTCACCCGGCCGGTCCGGATCGAGACACCGGGCACGGAGCACGCGCGCATCACCCTGACCAACTACCCCGGTGAACGCCCCGCACTGGACGCCTCGGCGCTGCCCGCCGACTCCTGGGCCGTCACCCAGACCGCGGGCTACTGGACGGTGCGGGGGCTGGACATCAGCGGATCCGCCAGCCACGCCTACGTCTGCTCGGGCTGCGCGCACAACGTCTTCGAGCGGCTGTCCCTGCACGACAACACCGAGTCGGGGCTCACCCTGCGAGGCAGTGGCACGGTCGCCAACTCCGTGCTCGACAGCGACTTCTACGCCAACCGGGGCATCGCCGACCACGGCCGCAGCGGTGTCGGGCTGGCGGTGAAGTTCGGCTCGGGCCGGGGCAACGTGATCCGGGGCTGCCGCACGTACGACAACGCCAACGACGGGCTGGACCTGGGAGGGTTCACCACCCCCGTGACCGTGGAGAGCAACTGGTCCTTCGGCAACGGGGTGAACCTCCGGCAGGACCCGGACTGGCAGGGCCACGGCAACGGGTTCACGCTCGGCGGCGGCCGCACCCGGGCATCCGTCGCCCACCTCGTGCGGAACAACGCGGCCTGGGACAACACCGGTCTCGGCTTCACCGACGAGGGCAACCCCGGACGGATCTCGCTCCTCCGCAACACCGCCTACCGCAACGGCGTCGACGGCTTCCACCTGGTGACCGCGGCCGCGCTCGCCGACTCCAACGTGGCGCTCGCCAACGGACGCGACGCGGCCCTGGGCGACGGAGTCCGCGCCACGGGCAACGTCTGGAACGGCGCCGCCCGCACGGACCGCTTCGTCTCGACCGACCCCGCTACGGCCAGGGCGGCCCGGACCGGGGACGGCGGTCTGCCCGGTACGCCGTTCCTGCGCCCGCGCGGCGGCGCCGGCGCGGCGGCCGGGGCGACGATGACCGTGCGGTGACCGCGGACGAGGTGAGGTCAGCGGTCCGGGACCTGTGGTGCCGGCGGTGCGCACCGGCGTGCGGGCGGCACGGTCAGCGGCAGCGTGCCCACCCGCACGTCCCCGTCATCCGCACGCGTGGACCGACCCCTGCCGGCCGTCGTACGTCCCCGACGCCCAGACGGCGTTCCCGCCGCTGGTATAGACGACCAGATTGCCGTCGCTCTGCACGCGGACGTACCCGCCGGCCGAGGCGGGACCGCCCCACGCGCAGACGATGTTGGAGTCGTGGTCGCGGATGGACATGTACCCGTAACGCGAGAAGTTCAGCTTGGTCGTGGGGTTGGTGATGTTGGACCAGCCGTAGGTGCCGCTCGCCCACAGAGCATGATGGTCCTGTCGGTACAGCACCAGGTTCCCGTCGCACTGCCACACCAGTTGGTGGTACGCGACCGGCTCGGTCCACGTCTTCCCGCACGCGAAGTCCGGTGTGTCGATGGTGAGCGGGATGTTGATCCCGTACCCCTCGGCCGAGGCCGGTGGTGCGGTGACGAGTCCCAGGGACAGAAGCACGGGCGCGATGACGGCGCCCGCGCGCCAGAGGGCCTTCTTCAGCATGGCTGACGACTCCGATTCGCGTGGACACGGAAACCTGGCAGGGGCGTTGGTTCCGCCCCCGGCACGGGGCGAGGTCACCGTGGCCGCGTCCGGCCGGGCCACGCCCACCCCATCGGGACTCCGGTTCGGCGCTCTCCCGCCCGAGGCGGGAGAGACGGCGAAGACCCGCTGTGCGCCACGAAGACTATGGGCGCTGTGACCACTGTTGTGTGCATGCTGTGCAGCGCTCCTGTGCGGTGCGTGCGGCACGGGTGCCGGGCGGGTCGGGCCCGGACACACCACCGGGCCGCAGGGACAGTGCCCCGCGGCCCGGCGAAGGGGGGATGCGTCAGCGGCGGCCGCCGTGGGCCCGCTCGAAGGTGGCGAAGGCCGCCTCCTGGCGCCACTCCATGCCCGCCTTCGGGTTCTCGGAGAGGAAGTCGAGGCAGCGGGGGGCGGGGTTGCCGGGGCGGCTGGTGGCGCAGGCGGGGACCATGCGGTAGCCGGTGCGGGCGGAGCCGGCGGCCCAGAGGCTGCGGCCCTCGCGGAAGGCGTGTTCCAGGGAGGCGCGGGCCAGGTCCTTGAGGGTGGGGTAGTCGAGGTCGTACGTCTCGGAGGCGTACTGGTACTCGTGGCTGATGTCGATGCGGGAGACGCCGGGGTCGTCGGTGGACAGGACGATCGGGACCCCGTAGCGCCGGTAGGCGTTGAACGGGTGGTCGGCGCCCGCGATGCCGAGGATCTGCTTGTTGCTGGAGAAGGGGACCTCGACGGCGATGTCGCGGCGGGCCATGGTGCGGGCGAGACCGCGCCAGTTGTCCTCGTGGACGAGGTCGACGCCGTGGCCGATGCGCTCGGCACCGGCGACGCGGACGGCCTCGTTGATGTGGAAGGTGAGGTCCTCGGGCTTGACGAGGCCGGGGGCCAGCTCACCGGCGTGCAGGGTGAGGTGGGCGCCGGGGTACTGACCGCGCAGGTACTTCAGCATCCGCATCTGGAGGCTGTAGTTCTCCAGCGAGCTGTCCCAGTCCTCGGGCTGGACGAGGTTGACGGCGACGAAGCGGGGGTCGCGCTCGGCGAGCCGCATGCCGACGGCCATCTGCGTGAAGACGCGGGCCGGAGTGCTGCCGCGGGAGACCTGGGAGATCCAGCGGACGGGGAGCCGACAGCCCGGGTCGGGGCGGTTCGTGTCGCAGTGCGCGGTACGGCGGAAGTCCGCGTCGCCCTCGTCGGCCTCGCGGACCGCCTCGTCGACGACCTTGTTCAGCCCGCCGGCCAGCAGCTTGCGGTGGAAGGCGGCCAGGTCGGCGTCGTAACCCACCTTCTCGGCCAGGGCCCTGGCGCTGTCCGAGGCCGGGGTGACCATCGTCTCCAGGTAGAACTGGTTCTGCGCGACGACGGTGTTGGCCACGTTCGCCAGCAGCTTGCCCCGGTCCCACGTCGCCAGGCCGAACTTGCCGAAGGTGTCGAAGAAGTGGTCGTGCCCCGACTCGCCGGCCGGGAAGTCCTGCATGGACCAGGCCCGGACGATCTCCTGGCGGAACGCCGCGTCGGTCCGCGCGTCGGCGGCCGGACGGGTGCCGGGGCCGCACGGCGGCGCCACCGCCGTCATCGTCGCGTCGATGCACAGGCCCTTGTCGATCGCGAGCTTGATCAGGTACTCGGTGGTGGCCGCACCGGACAGGTGGTTGTGGAGGTCGCCGCCCTTGGGCAGCGCCTTGAAGAAGGCCTTCAGCGCGGCGGGCCGGCCCCGGAGCGAGTCGAGGTACGCGGAGGTCCTGCGCTCGGCCGGGGTGACCACGCGCGGCGAGGCGTCCTGCGCGGGCGCGGCGGCCGTCGCGGGCACGGCCGGGAGCAGGGTCAGCAGGGCGAGGGTGCCGCCGAACCCGGCCAGGAGCGGGGACTTGGGACGGCGGGCCGTCCGAATCGAAGAGATCACCGCCGCATGATCGCGCCCGTCGTGCCCGATTACGGCCCCGAGCCACGTCCGCGCGGGCACGTCCACCCGATCGAGTGCGGGGGAGTGGCCGCCAGTTCGAGCGCGGGGCGGAAGCCGGCCGTGGGAGCACGGGGAGTGCCCGTTCGCGTGCGGGGCGTGGGGGCCGCGCTCGTACGCGTGCGGGGAGCGGTCGCCAGTTCGGGAAAGTTCCGCCGCACACCGGTCGTTTGTACAGCTCACCGGACCGGTCTTTGGTCCAGACCACTAATGGGAGGCAGGCGCTCTTTACCGGACCCCCGCGCCTGTGGCTCACTGTGTCGTGTTCGCGACAATTGGACGCGCGTAGATCCGGACGAAACGCGCGGCCGGCACGGACCCGTCACGGCATCCACCCCCACGCCCCCACAGGAGGCCGCCTTGTTCTCCCGGACCACCCCGCGTTCCCTCACCCCCGCCCGCCGACGCCTCACCCTGGCCGGTGTCCTCGGCACGAGCGCCGCGCTGCTCCTCGGACTGATGTCCGGCACCGCCACGGCCGCACCCGCCAAGCACGACCCCGTCCCCCTCGGCCAGGGGTACATGGGCGTCGGCTACCTCCAGGACGGCCAGGCCTTCAGACCGGACAGCCGGCAGCTGCACCTCGGCGCCCAGCCGGAGGCCACGGTCAAGGCCAACCCGGTCGGCATCGACATCTCCAGCTGGCAGGGCGGCATCAACTGGACCTCGGTGCGCGGCGCCGGGATCGAGTTCGCCTGGATGAAGGCGACGGAGGGCCTGACGTACAAGGACCCGACGTTCAACACCAACTACCCGAACGCCTACTACGCCGGTGTGATCCGGGGCGCCTACCACTACGCCCGCCCGGACGTCTCCGGCGGAGCGGCCCAGGCCAACTACTTCGCGAGTAACGGCGGCGCCTGGTCCCGCGACAACCTCACGCTCCCCGGCGTCCTGGACATCGAGGGCACCTGCTACGGCTACTCGCAGGCGTCCATGCGGCAGTGGGTGCTGGACTTCTACAACACGTACAAGTCCCGCACCGGTCGTGACGTCGTGATCTACACCAGCCCGAGCTGGTGGAACACCTGCACCGGCGGCTGGACCGGCATGTCGGCCCGCAGCCCGCTCTGGGTCGCCCACTGGACCTCCGCCGGCAGCCCGAGCATTCCGACGGGCTTCCCGTTCTGGACGGTCTGGCAGTACACCTCCACGGGCGCGGTGAGCGGAATCTCGGGCAACGTCGACCGCGACCGCTTCAGCGGCGACCGCTCCCGGCTCCTCGCCCTGGCCAACAACACCCCGTGACGGTGTGACACGGGACGTCGTTGCCCCTCGGGGCGCGGCGGACCCGTGCGAGAGGCGCGCGGGCCGGAGCGGCCGAATCACCCCGGCCGCTCCGGCCCGCGCGTGTGGAGCCGGGCCCGCTCCCCCTTGTGTACGCCCCCCACGGCGTCCACGCCGGGCCCGCGTGTGGAGCACTGCCGCCTGACAACTTACGGAGCACCCATGGACCCCACGCCATCCCTCAGCAGGCGCGCCGCCCTCGCCGCCGGAGCCGCGGCCCTGGCCGGCGGACTCGGAGCGACCGCCGCCGCGGAGGCCGCCGCACGGACGCCGGAGCACGCGCGGTCTCCGGAGAACGCACGGAAACCGGAAGCCGTACGGCCCCCGGCCGCCGTCGCCGCCCTGACCCCGCAGCAGCGCGCCGGGCAGTGCGTCATCCACTCCTACCCGGGGCTCACCCCTCCGGCCTCGCTGATGAACGCCATCGAGCAGGGGCGCACGGCCGGTGTGATCTTCTTCGGCGAGAACATCGAGAACCTGACCCAGATCGAGGGCGTCGTCCGCTCGATGAAGGCCGCGCACGCCAACTCCCCGGTGCAGGCCCCGCTGCTCCTGATGACCGACCAGGAGGGCGGCGTGGTCCGGCGGCTGCCGGGGGAGCCGGTGATGTCCGCCAAGGACGTCGGTGCCTCCGCCGACCCCCTCCAGTGGGCCGACTTCACCGGCGGCGGCGCGGGGATGAACCTCGCGGGCGTCGGCATGAACGTCAACCTCGCGCCGGTCCTCGACGTGTACCGCAAGACCGGTGACTTCACCGACCAGTACGAGCGTTCCTACAGCAAGTCGGCCGCCGCGGTGGCCAGTTGCGGTACGGCGTTCATCCGCGCGCAGCAGGACGTCGGGGTCGCCGCCACCGCCAAGCACTTCCCGGGCCTCGGCCCCGCCTCGGCGAGCCAGAACACGGACCTGCGCCCCGTCACGCTCACCACGTCCGCGGCCACGCTGCGCGGGGTGGACGAGGCGCCGTACCGGGACGCCGTCGCGGCCGGAGTGAAGCTGGTCATGCTCTCGTGGGCGGTCTACTCCGCCCTGGACCCCGCCCGTCCGGCCGGGCTCTCCCCGGCGGTCGTCTCCGAACTGCGCGACCGCCTCGGCTACACGGGGGTCACGATCACCGACGCCCTGGAGGCCGGGGCGCTCCAGTCCTTCGGCACGACCGCGCAGCGCGCGGTCGCGGCGGCCTCCGCGGGCATGGACCTGGTGCTGTGCTCCTCGCGCAGCGTCTCCCAGGGCGACACCGCGGTGACCGCGCTCAGCGAGGCCCTGGCCTCCGGCGCACTCGACGGCACCCGCTTCGACGCGGCCGCCGCACGCGTCAACGCACTGCGGGCCGGGCTGTAGACGGGTCGGTTCGCGGGGGAGTCACGCCGCAGGGGCCGTACGGAGACGTCCGTACGACCCCTGCGCACATCCGCGCACATCCGCACGCACCGGTGCGGGCGCCCCGGCTCAGGAGAAGTCGGTGATGACGACGCGGGCGGTCGTGCCGTCCTTCAGCGACTCGTAGCCCTGCTCGATGTCACCGAGCCCGATCTCCTTGGAGACGAGGTCGTCCAGGTTCATCCGGCCCTGGAGGTACATCGAGGCGTAGAACGGGATGTCGCGCTTGAGGTTCGAGGAGCCCATGTAGACGCCCTGGACCTTCTGCGAATTGCTCAGCGCGGTCAGCGCGGAGACGTCGATGCCCGCGTCCATGCCGCCGACGCCGATCAGGTAGAGGCCGCCGCCCTTGCCGAGCATCTGCATGCCCTGGGCGGTCACCGGGCGGACGCCGACGAAGTCGAAGACGTGGTCCGCGCCCTGGCCGGTGATGTCGCGGACGGCCTCGACCGGGTCGACCGTACGGGAGTTGACGACGTGGGTCGCGCCGAACGCCTTGGCGCGCTCCAGCTTCGCGTCCTCGATGTCGGTCACGATGATCGTGCCGGCCCCGGCGATCCGGGCCCCGCTGACCGCGTTCATCCCCACGCCGCCCGCGCCGATGACCACGACGGTGTCGCCCTGGCGGACGTCGGCGCTGTTGAGCACGGCGCCGGCGCCGGTGAGCACGCCGCAGCCGATCAGCGCGGCGGGGGCCCACGGCATGTCCTGCGGGACGACGGCCAGCTGGTTCTCGTGGATGAGCGTCTCCTGCGCGAAGCCGCCGAGCCCCATGCCCTGGGCCACCGGTGCGCCGTTCCAGCTCAGCCGGGGGGCCTGGCCGACGGCGCGCAGGGTCGCCTCGGGGCGCAGGCAGATGTGCGTGCGGCCGCTGAGGCAGTTCACGCAGGAGCCGCAGTACTGGATGAGGCTGCCGACGACGTGGTCGCCGGCCTTGACCTGGGTGACCTCGGGGCCGGTCTCCGTGACCACACCGGCGACCTCGTGGCCGAGGACGACGGGGAACTCGCCGCCGATGAACGTGGCGACGCTCAGGTCCGAGTGGCACAGGCCGGAGGCCTGCACCCGGACGCGTACCTCGTGCCCGACCGGATCGGCGATGTCGATCTCCTCGACGACGAAACCCTGGCCCAGACCCTTGGTGACAGATGCCTTCATGGTGTTGCTTCCTTCGTCCGTCCGATATGTGGCACGGCCGAAATGTCAGCTCTCGGGCCGCTCTGCCACGTTTCTGATTGTGGCACCGGATCGCCCAAAAGAAAAGAGACACATGTTGATTAATGCATGTGAGAGGCGTGCGATAGGCTGCGACCGTGTCGGGACAGCCTTCGAACCAGCCCTCGCCGCCCTCCGCCGACGACCGGGGGCCGGCCGGCGGTGACGCGGCGCTCGACGTCCGCGTCCGGCGCACCCGCGACCGGCTGCGCGAAGCCGTGCTGCGGCTCGCCTCCGAGCGCCCGGTGGAGGAGATCGCGGTCGCGGACCTGGTCCGCGAGGCCCGCGTCAACCGCACCACCTTCTACAAGCACGCCACCAGCCCGGCGACGATCCTCGAACAGGTGCTGTACGAGGAGCTGGACCGGGTCCGGGCCGGATGGATCACCGACGTCCTGGCGGGCACCCTGCCCGTGCACGAGGTCTGGGAGCGGGCGTCGGGCGCCCTGCTGGACCATCTGGAACGCCACGACGCCCTGTACACGGTGGGCCTGACCGGCCACCGCAGCGCCGTCCTCCACCATCTGCTCGTCGAGCACTTCACCGTCTCGGTCAGCACGCTCCTGGAGCGCGAGCCCGAGGCGGTGCCGGGCGACGAGGGCTCCCTCGCCTGGCGCGTGGAGGCCGCCAGCCGCTTCCTCGCCCACGGCGAGGCCGGCATCGTCGAAGCCTGGCTCGCCCTTCCGGCCCCCCGCGACCGCCGCCTCTTCGTCTCCGCCGCGAACGCCCTGCTGCCGTCCTGGTTGATCCCGGCCGCAGGCTGATCCGCGCTGCCCTCGCGCCCCCGGAGCCGCCCCTGCGCAGGGGCGGAATAGGCCCCTCCATGATCGCTTTTGGCCCGTTGGGGGCTCACACCGCCACCGCCCCGGCCGCTACGTTCGGCTCCGGACCGAACACACACAGCCAGGAGGAAAGGCAACGATGCGCCCCACAAGCTCCGTCCGCCGCTCAGGGAAAACACTCATGGCCTGTGCCGCCTCGGCCGCCGTCGCCACCGTGGGACTCGCCGTCTCACCGGCCGCCGCCGCACCCGCCGGGCCCGCCGCCGCACCCGCCGTCTCCGCCGAGCCCGAGCCCGGCGGGGCCTGTACGGCGGCCGACCTCGGCACCCGGCACCCGTACATCAAGACCACCGAAGTGGCCCCGGTCATCACCCACTTCAAGGGCTGGTACGTCACCGAGGGCTCGACCGGCACCCAGAAGGTCACCACGACCGTGCAGACGGTCGTCAAGGTGACCGTGGGCGCCAACGCCTCCGGCAACGTCGAGGGCGCCTTCCCCCAGCTCGCCCTCACGAAGGCCGGCGCGACCGTGGGCCTCAACGTGCAGCTGGAGTACACCTCCACCAACACCGCCTCGACAGAGGTCACCTGGAACTTCGCCAGTCCCGGGTACTACGGCCTCTACAAGGGCACCAAGAAGGTCACCGGCACCTACGGCAGCCTCAACTGCAACCGTGCCCAGCAGGCGGACGGCAGCTGGGCCCTGAAGTGGGTCGAGGGCGGCGGCGCCGGGAGCTTCACCACCTTCACGACCCTCGAAGAGGGCGCGGTGCGCTGCGAGGACGCCGTCCCCGCCGACAGCATCATGCGCAAGGCGCAGGACCTCCTGGACTGCGGCTCCGCCGTCGCCACCGCATCCCACCCGGCCGGTGAGGTGACCTCCGCCAAGGCCGCCGAGGCGCGGAAGGCCGAGCAGGCCGCCGCCGAGCAGGCCGCCGCCGAGCAGGCCGTCGGAGCCCGCACGGCCCAGGCCCCCGCGAACCCGGCCCCCGCCCCGCTGGCCGCCCTGAACTGCCAGGCCGCCGTCTACAAGATCGACGTTCCCGGCAAGCCCCTCAACTGGAGCGCGCCGCTCCTGCCCGGCGACGGCATCCGCCTGCGCGAATCCAGCTTCCTCAGCGCCCACCTGGACAACTGGAAGCTGTGCAACGTCACGGAGTCCAACGGGGTCATCGAGGCATCCCTGTGGAACTGGGGCAACGGCGGCTGCGCCACCGTCCCCTCGGCCACCGCCAACCAGGAACTGGCCGTCCTGACCACGGCCTCCTGCGTGGAGGACGACCTCCAGCGCTTCTACATCTACCGCGACGTGCCCGGCAGCACGAAGGTCGGCATCCAGAACAAGTACTCCGGTTCCATGGCCGGCCACGACCGCTACGCCGACGGCGAGCAGATCCGCCAGTACTCCAGCGGCCGGCAGGACGGCACGGGTACGTACACCATGACCGTGGTCTGACGACCCCCGCTCCGTGAACACGCGCCCCGCACGGCAATCTCCGGGCCTCCCGGATCCGTGCGGGGCGAGCGCGTTCGGCGATGCCCTCTCAGGTGAGGGCGAGGGCCGCGCCGGTCGAGACCGAGAGGCGCGCGCAGCCCGACCCGGACCGGCGGCGACGGCAAAATCTGGGTGTGCATGTCAGTTGAGTCTCTGTTCCTCCGTCACCGCCGACGTACGGTCGGCCGCACAGGAACCAGCGGGCACACCGCAGGGGTTCGACCACCGATGGAGGGCGTTGTGGGGGACACGGTGCAGGCCGGAATGCTGATCGGCGGGCGGTACACGCTGACCAGGGTGCTCGGGGCCGGAGGATTCGGGCAGGTCTGGCTCGCCGACGACACGGACCTGCGGGTCGAGGTCGCCTTGAAACGTGTGTACCTGCCCGGCCCCGTCAGCCCTGACGAGCAACAGCAGCGCACCGTCCGCGCGGTCCGGGAGGCGCGCCATGCCGCACAGTTGCGTGACCACCCCAACATCGTCACGGTCCATGACGCCTTCGAGTGCGACGGCAGCCCCTGGATCGTGATGCAGCACGTCGACGGCTCCTCGCTGGCCGAGGAACTGAGACGGCGCGGGCGAATACCTGCCGACCGGGTGGTCGGAATCGCCGAGGCGATGCTTTCGGCCCTCGAAGCCGCCCATGAGGCCGGCATCGTGCATCGTGACGTCAAACCGGCGAACGTACTGCTGGCGGCCGACGGCCAGGTGCTGCTCACGGACTTCGGCATCGCCGTCGCTCCCACCGATGCCACGCTCACTTCCTCCAGCGTGGTCATCGGCTCGCCCGGCTACGTCGCCCCCGAGCGCTGGCAGGGTGCCGAGCCCGGCGCGGCAGCGGATCTGTTCGCCCTGGGGGTGACGCTGTACGAGGCGGTCGAAGGCGAGCCGCCCTTCCCCCGGCAGAATCCGGTCGCGGCCCTGACCGAGGAGCCCCGGCCCCCGGCGCACGCGGGACAGCTCGGTGCGCTTCTGCTGCGGCTGCTGGCGAAACAGCCGGAACGCAGACCGGACGCCGCCGCCGCCCGCGCTCTGCTCACCCCTGGAACGACCACCGCACGACAACCCACCGCACCCACCCGACCCCTCTCGACCGCACCCACCACACCGATGACCAAGGCCATCACCGCGGAGCGGCTCCCGGAACAAACGCCTGAACGCCCGCCCGCCCTTGAACCCTTCACCATGACCAGCCGACGTCTGGAGGTGATGGTGGCGCGGGGGACGAAAGAGCTGGGGGCGTGGGGTGTGGCCTCCGGGGTGGTGTTCGCGCTCATGACGCTCCTCGGGCAGTACTTCGGGGAAGACATGCCCTTCCGGACCGTGGCGTGGAACTCGGTCCTCTTCGGGGGCGGCGGCGGCCTCGTAGTCGGCCTGCTCGGCGCGGTACACGCCGGCTGGGGGGCGCTCACGGGCGATGCCGACAGCCTCACGGTCAGTCCGGCCGGGATGACGGTGACCGGAGAGTGGGAGACCGAGTACGCGTGGGACGAGCTCCAGCGCATAGAGCTCAGGCGGGACGGCACCACGGTCACGGTGAGGGTACGCGTGCCCGCTGCCGAATCGGACACATGGCGTGAGAAGCACCGCCGCGTGAAACTCACAGGCCAATGGAGCGATGTCTTCGTCGGCCGGGGCATTTCGCCGACCGACGCCGGACGCCTGATGGCTGCGCTCAGCCGCTGGTCGGGAAACCTGTACAGGGGCCCGTCCGGCCTGGCCTGAGGGCTGGCCCGTCATCCCTGGCGGGCGGGCGCGCGACGGCTGCCACGGCACAGCCTCTAGGTTGGGGCGATGCCCGACACACCCCTTCCCGCGCCCGCCTCCCTGCCCGTTCCCGGCTCGGCCGCCGATGTCGTCCGCACCTGGGACGCCCGCGCCGACCACTACCTCCGGTTGTTCCGGGACGAGTTGGAGGCCAAGCCCTTCGACCTGGAAGCCCTGGACGCCTTCGCCCGACGCGTGGGTCCGGGCGGCCGGGTCCACGACGCCGGCTGCGGCCCCTGCGGCCACGTCACCCAGTTCCTGACCGACCGGGGCCTCGACGCCCTCGGCATCGACCTCTCCCCGCGCTGCGTCGCCCTCGCCCGCCGCGAACGCCCCGACTGCCGGTTCGCCGTCATGGACCAGCGCGCCATCACGGGACCCCTGGACGGCCTCGTTGCCTACTACTCCCTCCACGACCAGCCCCGCGCCGAACTCCCCGCGACCCTCGCCTCCTGGGCCGCCGCCCTCCGCCCCGGCGGTCAGCTCCTCGTCGTGGCGAAGGAAGGCACGAACGACGGCGTGATCGACGACCCGCTCGGCAGCGATCTGCGGGTCTACTGGGCGGAGTTCACGGAGTACGAGCTCCGCGACGCGGCCGACAACGCGTCCTTCCGCGTCGACACCTGCACGGTCCGCGAGGCGTACGAGGACGAGATCCCGACCCGTCGCATCTACCTGGCGGCGACCCGCTGCCAGGACTGACCCGGGACCGGCGAACGGTCCGGATCTGCCCCCCGCCCGGCGGTTGTCGGGGAGGCCGGTTGCGCCCACGATGGGCAGACACGCCGCCGCGGACGGGAGGGCGAGTTGACGGACCCCTGGGTGGCTCTGGCCGCCGACGCGAACCCCGGCACGCGACTCGGTGAACTGCGCCGCGCGCACGAGGTGTTCACCTCCGACGGACGGCTCTCGTCGCCGGTACGCGCCGTGGTGGGCCAGTCGTGGCAGCGCTCCGCCCGCGCACGGGTCAGCCCGGACGGCGCGGCCCCGGTCGAACTCGCCCCGGACGAACTCGGACCGTACCGGGAAGCGCACCCCCTGGCCCGCGTCATGCCGGTCATCCGCGAACTCATGGGCGCCTACGCCATGGACGGCGAACACCTCCTCGCGGTCTGCGACGAGCACGGCAGGCTGCTGTGGGTCGAGGGGCACGCACGGGCCCGCCGGCGCGCGGAGCGGATGAACTTCGTCGAGGGCGCCCGCTGGGCCGAGTCGGAGGCCGGGACGAACGCCCCCGGCACGGCGCTCGCCGTCGACCGGCCGGTCCAGGTCTTCGCCGCCGAGCACTTCCTCCGGCCCGTCCAGCAGTGGACCTGCGCCGCCGCCCCGCTGCACGACCCGCACACGGGCCGGGTGCTCGGCGCCGTCGACATCACCGGCGGCAACGGACTCGCGCACCCGCACAGCCTCGCGTTCGTCCAGGCGGTGGCGCGCGCCGCCGAGTCCCAGCTCGCCCTGGCCGCCCCGCCCCCCTCCGGCGCCCCGGCGCGCCTCCACGCGCTCGGCACCGAGGAGGCGCTCCTGGTCCTGGACGGCCGCACCACCCGCCTCAGCCGGCGCCACAGCGAGATCCTGGTGACGCTGGCCCACCACCCGGAGGGCCTCGGCGGGGACGAACTGCTGATCGAGCTGTACGAGGACGAGTCCGCGCCCCCGGTGACGCTCAGGGCCGAACTGGCCCGGCTGCGGCGGCTCCTGGGCCCCGGTCTGCTGCACTCGCGCCCGTACCGGCTGGGCAGGCCGGTGGACGCCGACTTCGACACCGTCGCCCGCCGGCTGGAGTCCGGGGCCGTGGCGGCGGCGCTCGGCGCGTACGCGGGGCCCCTGCTGCCGCGTTCGCAGGCACCGGGGGTCGTACGGCTGCGGCGCCGGCTCGCCGGCCAGTTGCGCGCGGCCCTGATCGCGCGCGGCGATCCGGCGCTCCTCGCCGACTGGGCGTACCGCCCGTGGGGCGCCGAGGACCTTCCCGTCTGGCGGGCGCTCGCCGAGGCGGCGCCCCCGGAGCGGCGGCCCGCCCTGCTGGCGAGGGCCCGCGCGCTCGACGCGGAGCAGCGCGGGTAGAGGGTTCGCCCGGTCACCCCCCGGCGGTGTCCGAGGCGGAACGGCCCGTGCAACGGCGTTGCAACGTCGCGCTGCCTAGCCTCGCGCCGAGGGCCGCCCAACGGAGGGCGGTTCCGGATCCGGGAGGCCGCAGAGATGACCCGTTACGCCGCGCCGGGCACCGAGGGTGCCATCGTCTCGTACGAGTCCCGTTACGACCACTGGATCGGCGGGGCGTACGTGCCGCCGGTCCGGGGCCAGTACTTCGAGAACCCGAGCCCCGTCAACGGCCGTCCCTTCACGGAGATCGCCCGCGGCACCGAGGACGACGTCGAACGCGCCCTGGACGCCGCCCATGCCGCGGCCCCCGCCTGGGGCGCCGTGTCCGCGGGGGAGCGCGCGGTCGTCCTGAACCGGATCGCCGACCGGATGGAGGCCCATCTGGAGGAGCTGGCGGTCGCGGAGAGCTGGGAGAACGGCAAGCCGGTGCGCGAGACGCTGGCCGCGGACATCCCGCTGGCCATCGACCACTTCCGCTACTTCGCGGGCGCCCTGCGCGCCCAGGAGGGCTCGCTCAGCGAGATCGACGACGACACCGTCGCGTACCACTTCCACGAGCCGCTGGGCGTGGTCGCCCAGATCATCCCGTGGAACTTCCCCATCCTGATGGCCGTCTGGAAGCTCGCCCCCGCGCTGGCCGCCGGGAACGCGGTGGTCCTCAAGCCGGCCGAGCAGACCCCCGCGTCGATCCACGTCTGGATGAAGCTGGTCGCGGACCTGCTCCCCCCGGGCGTCGTCAACATCGTCAACGGCTTCGGCGCGGAGGCGGGCAGGCCGCTCGCCTCCAGCCCCCGCGTCGCGAAGATCGCCTTCACCGGCGAGACCTCGACGGGGCGCCTGATCATGCAGTACGCCTCGGAGAACCTCAAGCCCGTCACGCTGGAGCTGGGCGGCAAGTCGCCGAACCTCTTCTTCGACGACGTCTGGGCGCAGGACGACGACTTCCGGGACAAGGCGCTGGAGGGCTTCACCATGTTCGCCCTCAACCAGGGCGAGGTGTGCACATGCCCGTCGCGGGCGCTGATCCAGAGCGGGCACTACCACGACTTCCTCGCGGCGGGCATCGCCCGCACCGAGCAGATCGTCCCCGGGCACCCCCTGGACACCGACACGATGATCGGCGCCCAGGCCTCCACCGAACAGCTGAAGAAGATCCTCTCCTACCTGGAGATCGGACAGCAGGAGGGCGCGAAGATCCTGACCGGCGGCCAACTCGTCGAGCACGGCGGCGAACTGGAGGGCGGCTACTACGTCCAGCCGACCGTCTTCGAGGGCGACAACAGGATGCGGGTCTTCCAGGAGGAGATCTTCGGCCCGGTGGTCGCCGTGACGTCCTTCTCGGACTTCGACGAGGGCATCGCCCTGGCGAACGACACGCTGTACGGCCTCGGCGCGGGCGTATGGACCCGCGACACCAACACCGCCTACCGCGCGGGCCGGGCCATCCAGGCCGGCCGGGTCTGGACGAACTGCTACCACGCCTACCCGGCCCACGCCGCCTTCGGCGGATACAAGCAGTCGGGCATCGGCCGGGAGAACCACCGGATGATGCTGGAGCACTACCAGCAGACGAAGAACCTGCTGGTCTCGTACTCCCCGAAGAAGCTCGGCTTCTTCTAGACCGTAGCCCCGACGAACGCCGCCCAGGCGCGCGGCGGCACGGTCAGGACGGGGCCGTCGGTGACCTTGGAGTCGCGGATGTGGACGGCGGCGGGGTGGGCGGCGACTTCTACGCAGTTGCCGCCCTCACTCGCGCTGTAGCTGGACTTGTACCAGTCGTACGCGACTTCGAGGCAGTCGCCGCCCTGGCTTCCGCTGTAGCTGGACTTGAACCAGGTGAGGCCGGTGCCGTGTGCTGCGCGGGTCATTTCTCTCCAAGCAGGATTTCCAGTAAGCGCATGCTCTCCCGAGGGGAGAGCGCCTGCGATCGGAGCATCCCATATTTCTGCTGGAGCATGCAGACCTCGTCGAGGTCGTCGACCAGGACGCTGACGCGCTGGCCCTCGATATAGGCGAGTTGATCGTGATCCGGAGTCTCGATCAGAACCATGGGCCCGTCGAGAGCGGCGTGCGACTCGTGATCCGTTTGCAGGATCTGGAGCCCCAGGAACGGCAGTTCGGCACAGTGGCGGAGCCACTGGAGCTGTTCACGCAGAACTGCTCGTCCGCCGAGCGGCCGGTGCAGAATGACCTCCTCCAGCAGGAAGTTCATCATCGGTCGCGGCTTCCGCTCCAGGAGCTTTCGGCGTTCCAGGCGGCTGACCACGCGCTCCTCCACCTCGTCCGCTTCGAGCGGCGGGTAGGCGGAGTTGAAGACGGCTCGCGCGTAGGACTCCGTCTGGAGCAGGCCGGGTACCACCTGGTTCTCGTACGACAGCAGGCTTACCGCCTCCTGCTCGTAGTCCATGAAGTCCTGGACGAATGCCGGGTACCGCTCCCGTTGCGGCACCCGCGCGACCGCGACCGCCAACGCCCCCTTCGTATCCAGCAACTCGTCCAGCAGGATCGCCAGGTCGAGCTGGAGGGGCCGTCGCCCCTGTTCCACGGACGCGATGGTGTCCTCGCCGACATTCAGCCGTTCCGCGAGGGCCGCTTGTGTGAGGCGTGCCGCTTTGCGGAACATGGCGAGTTGGGCACCGATGAGATGCCAGGACGTGACGCGCTTGGTGTTCTTTGCGGACTGCATGCCGAACCTCTCCCCGTAACGGGTTCCCGCTGACCCGTCAGAGGTCGTACGGGCGACCTGTACGACCTGACGCACTGATCAACCGTAGTGACGGTGTGTGATGTTCGTCTCGTGAATGAGACAACTCAACTCCCCCACTTCCGCGAGGCCTTCTACCGGCGGGAGCGCAGGTCGATCCCGCTCGTACGGAGGTTCGTACTCGCGGCCCTGGACGCGTGGGCGTGCGAGGTGAATGCCGATGACGTGGTGCTCTGCGTGAGCGAACTGGCGACGAACGCGCTCGTGCACGGGGTGCCGCCGGGGCGCGGGTTCCGGGTGCGGATGTTCTGGGAGCGGGAGGACGGGCGGGTCCGGGTGGAGATGCACGACAGCGGGGACGGGGAGGTCCCGGAGGTGCGGCGTGGGGACCCGTTGCCGGAGGGGGATGCCGAGGGCGGGCGGGGGCTGGTGCTGGTGTCGGCGCTGGCGGACGCGTGGGGCGTGGGGGAGCGGAATCCGGGGAAGATCGTCTGGTGTGAGTTTGCCGTTCCGGCAATGATCTTTGCCGAATCCGGGGTGAGTGCGCACCATCTCTCGTAGATGGAGGTGCTTCGGATGAGTAACACAGAAACACAGACGCAGGCGTACGACGTGGTGGTGATCGGCGGCGGGGCCGCCGGTCTCAGCGGGGCGCTGGCCCTGGGGCGGGCCCGGCGGTCGGTGCTGGTGATCGACGCGGGGAGCCCGCGCAACGCGCCCGCGTCGCACATGCACAACTACCTGGGCCGGGAGGGCACCCCGCCCTCCGAGCTGCTGGCGATCGGGCGCGGGGAAGTGGCCGGGTACGGGGTCGAGGTGGAGGAGGGCGAGGCCGTCTCGGCGGAGCGGCTGGCCGACGGGGACGGGTTCCGGGTCGCACGGGCCGACGGGACCGCCGTCACCGCGCGGCGGCTGCTGGTCACGACCGGGCTGACCGATGAGCTGCCGGCGGTGCCGGGGCTGGCCGAGCACTGGGGGGAGGGTGTGCTCCACTGCCCGTACTGCCACGGGTGGGAGGTGCGGGACGCGGCGATCGGCATCCTGGCCGTCACGCCGATGGCCGTCCACCAGGCGCTGATGTGGCGGCAGTGGAGCGCGGACGTCACGCTCTTCCTCCACGACGCGTACGAGCCGACGGAGGAGGAGTACGAGGAGCTGGCCGCGCGGGGCGTCGCCGTCGTCGACGGCGAGGTGACCGGGCTGGAGGCGACCGGCGGCCGGATCACCGGAGTGGTGCTGGCCGGCGGGCGTGTCGTGCCGCGCGACGCGGTGGTCGTGCAGCCGCGGTTCACCGCGCGCTCCGGCGTACTGGAGGGGCTGGGGCTGCACCCCGTACCGCTGGAGGCGGGCGGGCACACCCTGGGGACGTACATCGCGGCCGATCCGACCGGGGCCACCGAGGTGCCGGGGGTGTGGGTGGCCGGTAACGTCGCCAGCCTGATGGACCAGGTCATCGTCGCCGCCGCGGCCGGGCTCAAGGCCGGGGCCGCCATCAACGGCGACCTGATCGCCGACGACACCCGGCGCGCGGTGGAGGCCCGCCGCGCGCCCTTCTCCGCCCACGCCGAGCGCGAGGTGTGCGAGAAGGCCATGGGAGAACGCCGCCACGGACTGGACCGCCACGCCCTGGAGGGGACCCGATGACCACCGACCGCACCGCGCAGCCGTCCGACGCCGAGCTGTGGGACGAGCGCTACCGCGAGAGCCACCGCATCTGGAGCGGCAACCCGAACACCGTCCTCGTCCGCGAGGTGGAGGGCATGACCCCGGGGCGGGCGCTCGACCTCGGCTGCGGGGAGGGCGCGGACGCCGTCTGGCTGGCTCGCTGGGGCTGGCAGGTCACCGCCACCGACATCTCGCGCGTCGCGCTGGGCCGGGCCGCCGAGCACGCGGCCGAGGCGGGCGTCGCGGACCGGATCGACTGGCAGTTCCACGACCTCGGGGTCTCCTTCCCCGAGGGGGAGTACGACCTGGTCTCCGCGCAGTTCCTGCACTCCATGGGCGACCTGCCCCGGGAGGAGATCCTGCGCCGCGCCGCGCGGGCCGTCGCCCCCGGCGGCGTCCTCCTGATCGTCGGCCACGCGGGCTTCCCGCCGTGGGACCACGACCACGCGCACATGGAGCTGCCCACCACCGACGAGGTGCTGGCCTCCCTCGAACTCCCCGAGGGGGAATGGGACGTCCTGCTCAGCGCCGAGCACGAGCGGGTCCAGAACGACCCGGACGGCAACCCCGTCACCCGTACCGACAACGCCCTGAAGGTACGCCGCCGTTGACGGTGAATCAGCAGGCAGGGCGGTGAGGGGGTGCGGTCGCGGGAATGCGACCGCACCCCCTTCCCTATAGGACATGATCCGTCCTATACGCGGCCTACTGTGGTTCTTGTTCGAGGGAACAGGCACCGACGGAAGGCAGAACGATGACCGCGAGCCAGACGATCAACCGCACCGAGAACGAGGTCCCGGCGGTCACCGGCGAGCGCGCCGATCTGCTGGAGATGCTGGCCAAGCAGCGCCACTTCCTCCGCTTCACCACCCGCGACCTCACCGACGAGCAGGCCGGACTGCGGACCACCGCGAGCGCGCTGTGCCTGGGCGGCCTGATCAAGCACGTCACCTCGGTGGAGCGCTCCTGGGCCGGGTTCGTCGTCGAGGGGGCCTCCGCGATGCCGGACTTCACGCAGATGACCGAGGAGGACTTCGCGCGGCGGGCGGACGAGTTCAGGATGCTGCCCGGCGAGACGCTGGCCGGGGTGCTCGGCGCCTACGAGGAGGCCGCCCGCCGGACCGACGAGCTGGTCGCCACCGTGCCCGACCTCGACCTGCGCCACGCGCTGCCGAAGGCGCCGTGGAACGAGCCCGGCAAGGAGTGGTCCGTCCGCCAGGTGCTGATGCACATCGCCACCGAGACCGCCCAGCACGCCGGTCACGCCGACATCATCCGCGAATCGCTGGACGGAGCGAAGAGCATGGGCTGACCCGGCGGCGGGCCGGCGACGGGTGGGAAAGCTACTGCATCAGCTTCCGGGCGGTGCAGTAGCTTTCCCACGCGTCGGCCCCGGCGTCTCGGGGCCCCGACACCACCCCGTCCCGGACGATGCGGAGGTCCCGCCGTGCCCCGAGAAGCCCCCTACCTGGCCGTGGCCGAGAAGCTGCGCGCACGTGTGCTCGCGGGGGAGTGGGGGACCGGCGGGCGACTGCCGTCCCGGGCGCGGCTGGCCGAGGAGTACGGGGTCGGGCGGAACGTCGTGCAGCGGGCCGTGGAACGGCTGGCCGTCGACGGTCTCCTGGAGGGGCGCACCGGATCCGGCACCTACGTCACCACCCCGCGCGAGCGGCTGCGCCTCGTCCGCTCCCGGCACCGCGAACGGCGCCGGGCCTCGACCGCACGGCCCGATCCCCGGGAGCGGGGCGCGGCGGACTCCTGGGACGCGGACAGCCGGGTGGGGGTCCCCGCCCCCGAGGACATCGCCGCCCGCCTGGCCGTCGCGCCCGGCGAACCGTGTGTCCGCACGCGCTACGAGTTCCTGGCCGGCGGGCAGCCCGTCCAGTTGTCGGAGTCCTGGGAACCGGCGGCCCTCACGGAGGGGACCCCCGTCCGGCTGCCGGAGGACGGCCCCCTCGCCGGGCAGGGCGTCGTCGCGCGGATGCGGGCGATCGGCATCACCGTCTCCACCGTCGTCGAGATCCCCCGCCCGGCCCGCGCCACCCGCGCCCAGGCGCACCTGCTGGGCATCGGCGCGGGCGACCTCGTCCTCCGGATCGAGCGCACCATCTACGCGACGGACGGGCGCCCGGTGGAGACGGCCGACCTGGTCGTCCCGGACGCGCGGCGGGAGGTCGTCTACGAGTTCGGGGCCGACGTGCCCTGTCCGTCCCCGGCTTCACCGGTCTCCCCGGCTGTTCCGGTCTCCTCGGCCTCTCCGGTCTCACCGGCCTCCTCGGTGTCTCAGGTGTCCGGGCCGGCCCGGCCGTCCGGTTCATGAGCGGGACCTCGGAGTCCGCCCGCAGTCGCGGGGGCGAGGGCGGAGGCACCGACGCTTCGCGCACGGCCCGCCCCGGGGTGCTGCGCGACCGGGACTTCGCGCGGCTCTTCGCCGCCACGGCCTTCGGTCAGCTCGGCGACCGGGTCGTGTTCCTCGCCCTGCCGCTGGTCGCGCTCACGGCGCTGCGGGCCGACGCCTTCGAGGTCGGGCTGCTGACCGCGATGACGACGGCCGGATCGCTGCTCGTCGGGCTGCCCGCCGGGGCGTGGGTGGACCGGACGGGGAAGCGGTCCGTGATGGTCCGCGCCGACCTGGGCCGGGCCCTGGTGCTTCTGTCCGTACCGTTCGCCCGGTGGGCGGGGCTCCTCACGATCGAGTGGCTGTACGCGGTCGCGCTCGTCCACGGGGTGCTGACGGTCTTCTTCGACGTCGCGTACCAGAGCTGTCTGCCCCAGGTGGTAGGGCGCAACCGGCTGGTGGAGGCGAACGCCCGGCTCTCCACCGTCCGTTCGGTGACCTCGATCGGCGGACCGGCGCTCGCCGGACCGCTCGTCGGACTCGTCGGAGCCCCCGCGACCCTGCTCGTCGGCTCGGCGGGCATGGCCCTGTCCGGGCTGCTGGCCCTCACCCTGCGGACGGGGGGGCGTCCGCAGGGTGAGGGCGTGCGCCGCCGACTGGCGGCGGAGATCGGGGAGGGGCTGCGGTTCGTCCTGGGGCACCCCGTGCTGCGGGCGGTGATGCTCGCCGACTCCGTGTTCAACCTGTGCCTGGTGATGTACCAGAGCATGCTGCTGGTCTTCCTCGAACGCGAGATCGCCCTCGGGCCCTTCGGCATGGGGCTGATCTTCGCGGGCATGGGGTGCGGCGCGCTGCTCGGGGCGCTGACGGCGGGCGCGGCCGCCCGGCGGATCGGGCAGGGCCGGGTCGTCTGGGCGGCGACCCTGGCCACCTGCCCGCTGACCGCCCTCATGCCGCTCGCGCGCCCCGGCTGGAGCGTCTGCGTGGCCGCCGCCGGACTGGCCGCGCTCTCGCTGGGCGGGGTCGTCCGCGTCGTCGCGCAGTCCAGCCTCCAGCAGGCGCTGACCCCCGACCGGCTCCTCGGCCGGACGAGCGCGACCGTCCGCTTCGTGTCCTGGGGCGGCATCCCGCTCGGCGGACTGCTCGGCGGCGCCGCCGGCTCGGTGCTCGGCGCCCGGGGAACGCTGTGGGCCGGGGCGGCGGGCATGACCGTGAGCGCCCTGCCCGTCCTCCTGTCACCGCTGCGGAGCGGGTGGGCCCCGGGGATTCCGGACCGGGGCGACCGAGGCGACCGGCGCGACCTGGGCGACCGGCGGAACCTGGGCGACCAGCGTGACCTGGGCGACCGGCGGGACCGAGGCGACTGACGGGACCTGGGCGGCGGCGCGTCCCCCGGAGCCCCGCCCGCGCCGCCGCGCCCTCCCGGGGGCGGGCGGATCCCGTTCGGGGAGCCCCGACACGGCCGAGCGCCCGCCGCCCACCTCCGTGGGGGCGGACGGCGGGCGCTCGGCCCGACGGAGGGGAGGATCAGGCGGCGGCCTTGATCGCGGAGATGTCGAAGTTCAGCTTCACCTTGTCGCTGACCATCACACCGCCGGTCTCCAGGGCCGCGTTCCAGGTCAGGCCCCAGTCGGAGCGCAGGATGTCGGCGCTGCCCTCGAAGCCCACGCGCTCGTTGCCGTAGACGTCGGTCGCGGAGCCGTTGAACTCCAGGTCGATGGCGAGCGGGCGGGTGACGTCCTTGATGGTGAGGTCGCCCGTGACGCGGTACTTGTCGCCGCCGAGCTGCTCGGCCGAGGTCGAGCGGAAGGTCATCAGGGGGAACTTCTCGGCGTCGAAGAAGTCGCCGCTCACCAGGTGGCCGTCGCGGTCGGCGATGCCCGTGTCCACGCTGGCGATCCTGACGTCGATCGAGGCGGTGGAGGCGCCCGGGTCGCTGCCGTCCAGCTTCAGGCTGCCCTCGTGCTCACCGAAGGTGCCCCGCACATTGGTGACCATCGCGTGGCGGACCGTGAAGCCGATGCTGCTGTGCGCCGGGTCGATCGTGTAGTCGCCGGTGAGGGCGGCCAGGGCGGGGTCGACGGCGACGGCGGTGGTCGCGGCGGGGGCGGTGGTGTTCTTGCGGTTGAACAGAGCCATGGCTCCTCCTCGGGGACGCGATCGAGCGGGGGCTCGTCGTAGTTGTTTAACCTTCAACGAGATTCACTGTAGACCCATCTTGTTCAAAGTTCAACATCTAGGGTTTCCGTTGTTACGGGGCGGGTCGGGCCGAGGGGGCGCGGCGGGCCCGTGTTCACGTGACCGTCACCGCCCGCCCTCTGGCGGACGCGCGTAGAACTCGGGCAGTATCGAGCCGCCATCTTTGTCATGCACAGGAGGAGGAGACCCCCCATGGTGTCCCGAATGACGCTGCGCCCCGTCCTGACCGCCCTCGCCCTCGTCCTCGGCGCGCTCTTCGCCCCGGGCGTCGGCGTCGTCACCGGTACGACGGACGCCTACGCCGTCACCAAGCTCACGCACAGCCAGGCGACCGCCCGGTTCAGCTCCTCCGGCATCACCTGGTCGTCCTCCGGAGGCTGTTCCAACCGCAACGTCTCCACCTGCACCTCCTTCGACCAGCTCAACCTGGCCACCGCCCAGGGCGCCCAGACGCTCAAGAGCGCCACCGGCTGCGCGCTCAACATCACCGGCGGCACCGAGACCGGCCATGCCGGCGGCACGTACTCGCACTGGAACGGCTACAAGCTCGACTTCGGCAAGACCACCTGCCTCACCAACTACGTGCACGGCGTCTTCAGCTACATCGGCCTGCGCGGCGACGGCGCGCCCCAGTACAAGTCCGGCTCCGGCAACATCTACGCGGACGAGGGCAACCACTGGGACGTGACGTACTACAACTGCGGCGGCTGCTGACCGCCTCCGGACACGCCGGTGCCCCCGTCCCGACAGGACGGGGGCACCGGTGCGTCCGGCCGTCAGGGCGCCGAACCGCCGCCCTCCGGCCCCGCGACGGCCCCGAGCAGCCGGTGGGGCCGCGCGCCGGGCACGCCGTCCGTACCCGCCATCGGTGCGTAGAACAGGCCGTGCGCCCCGTCGAGGCTCACGAACACGTGCGCGGTGCCCAGACCGGGAGGCGGAGCCGCCCGCAGCCGGGCGGCGGTGGTCTCGGCCCACTGCGGGGCGGGCGGCCCCTCGCCCCCGGAGCGCCCGACGACCACCGTGCCGGCCGTGTCGCCGCCGGTGCCATCCGCTACGACGGTGTGCGCCAGCCGGTAGCGGACCAGCCCGGGGCGCCGGATGCCCGGGACCTCGCGGTCGATGCGGCCGATCATCTCGGACCGGTGCGCGCGGACGAAGGCGAGGTGGGCCTCGTCACTGGTCCACTGGGCGATGCTGAGCAGCGCCCGCCCGTCCGCGCTCGCGAAGCAGCTGAGCCGCAGGAACGCCTCCGGGCGCAACCCGGACGACAGCTCCTCCCACTCCCCGAGCAGGGCCCGGGACGCCCGGTCCTGACGGTCCGGGGTGTCCACGATCCACTCGCTGATCAGTGTCGTTCCGGCATCGGGCCGGGCCAGGTCCGGCAGCTGAAGTATCGTCACGCGATCCTCCTCCGTCGTCGTGCGCCCAGCCTGGAACGTCGAGTGCGGTTGAGGTCAAGCGGGGCTCAAGCCCCCACGGCCACCGTGAAGCGCCTCGGGTTGCCGTCGTTCGCGGCGCCCGAGACGTCCGGCTGGCCGTCGGGGCGGACGTCGTCGTAGGGGAACGCGTAGCCGATCGGGCTGTTGGCGTGGACGATCCTCGACCAGTGGTTGGTCACCGCGCCCTGGTAGTAGTCGGCCACCGAGGTGCCGTTCGGCTGGTCCGGGTGGCTGAGCATGATCGAGCGGTTGAAGCCGGCCGCCAGCCGGGCCAGCAGCGCCTTCTTGTCGTCGTTGTCCGCCGGGTTGTTGGTGAACGGCCCGTGGTTGCAGGTGAAGACGTCCTTGGAGACGGGCTTGGTGAAGGTGTGGCCGCCGTCGAACGTCAGGAGGTCGCCGCTCACCCGGCCCGTGCGGACGCCGCGCCCGCCCTGGAGGTCGATGCGCAGGTCCGTCGAGCGGTACTTCTCCCAGACCTGGTCGATCTGCGCCGTGAACAGATCGCGGAACGGCATCTGGTCCGGACGGTCGAAGTAGGGCGCCATCAGGTTCTGCGGCGAGATGACCCGCAGGACGCGGCCGTCCGCGCCACGGGTCACCAGCTGGTCCCACGGCTGGCCGTCGGCCGCCGCCTGGGCGATGAGCTGGTCCGCGATCCGGTCCACCGCTCCGTCCGGCAGCGGGGCCACCGTGTGCGTGCTGTCGCCCTCCAGGGTCAGCCCGATCGGCAGCGCCGTCACCAGGTCCACGTAGCTGATGTTCGCGTACAGCTGCTGCGGGTTGAACGTGAACTCGCAGAACGACCAGGTCCGCCCGTAGTTGGGGTCCGCGGCGGTGGCGAAGGCCGGCTCGACCAGGGCGGGGCCCGGGTTGAGGAAGAAGTCCAGGGTGTCGTCGCGCACGAAGTACACCCGGGCGCCGTACATCTGGGGGAGCGTCAGGACGACCGGCGCCCCGCCCGCCGCGTTCAGCGGGATCGCGCAGTCGACCGGCAGTGGGGTCTGCGGCGCCGCGGGGGAGTCCGGGTGGTAGACCCCGCCGTCCGCGCGGAGCAGCACCCAGCGGTCGGTGCCCTGTTCGTGGCCGGTGACGTACGCGTTGACGCGTCCCGGCAACGAGCGGTTCACCAGGGCCAGTTCGCAGGTCGCGGCCGAGGCCGAGGCGCTCGGACTCAGGGCGCTGCCCCATACGGGGTACGTCAGCGCGGTGGCGGAGGCGGCGAGGCCGCCGGACAGGAACATTCTGCGCGAAATCATGAGAGCGACTCCGGGGTGTGGGGGATGCGGACGGCCCTGTCGTCCGGGGAGGCGTCCGCGGTGCGCACCACTTTCGCGAGAGCCGTCACGACCGTCAAGACTTAAGACTGAGAGCGCTCTCAAAAACCAGGAGTCTTCACAACTCGATGATCCGGAACGGTACTTGGCGGGGCGACGGCGCCGTGTCCGGCCCGTCGTGATCAGGAGCCGAACACAGGGACGCCGACGGGTGCCGACGGGCCACTTGGACTTACGCGGCGCGGTTGTTGGACTGGAGCGGCCCTCGGGGCTGTCCGTCGTTGACGGTGCGCGGACAGGGCGACTACGCAGAGCCCATGTCGCCACGATTCACTTCGGCGGGCGTCGCAGCCGCCGCCTCAGCCGCCGTCCTGGCTCTGGTGGGAACCGCCCTGCCCGCCACAGCCGCCGCCCCCACACCCGCCGCGGCCCGTGCCGCCGTACCGGCCGACGCCCCGGTCATCGGATCGGCGCAGCTCTCCGTCGCCGTCGCCGACGACTTCCCCCGCGTCCTCGCGTACACCGACCGGGCCACCGGGGCCGTCCTGACCGGCAGCACCCGCCCGGTCACCGCCGTCACCCTCAACGGCACCGCGCACCCCGTCCACCTCAAGGGCGCCCCCGTGGTCACCGGCTCGGCCGCCCGCTACACCCTGGTCTTCGCGGACCTGCCCGGTGTGGAGATCGACGCCTCGCTGACCGTCTCCGGACGCGCCACCACGTTCAAGGTGACCGCCGTCCGCGACACCGCGGCCTTCCGCCTGTCCACCCTCGACATCCCCGGCCACGACCTCGTCTCCGTCGCCGGCACCGACCCCGGGGCCGCCACCGCCTTCACGAAGCTCGACCCGGACTCCACCCGGACCGCCGACGTCTTCGCGAAGGTCACCGACGCCACCCCGGCCGACGCCGCCCCGCTCGGCGCCACCTACGCGATCGTCAACACCGGCTCCCTGGCCGCGGCCGTCGAGTCCAACTCCTCGTACGACAAGCCCTCCGGCGCCACCGGCGGCGACGACGCCCGCTTCTGGCACCAGGCCCGCAAGGACGACGACGGCACCACCCGCGTCGGCGTCCGGTCCGGCCAGTGGACCTATCGGGGCGAGGGCGCGCCGAAGCCCGAGAGCGGCGACGACCTGCCCTGGGCCAAGGTCGTCGTCACCCCCGACGCCAACGGGGACGGGACCGTCGACTGGCAGGACGGCGCCGTCGCCTTCCGCACCATCGGCGTGGTCGCCCCGGGCAGCGAGCACACCGCGGACCGGGTCGTCACCCACATCCCGTTCAACTTCGCCAGCCAGGCCACCCACCCCTTCCTGCGCACCCTCGACGACGTCAAGCGGATCTCCCTGGCCACCGACGGACTGGGCCAGCTCGCCCTGCTCAAGGGCTACGCCTCCGAGGGCCACGACTCCGCCCACCCCGACTACGGCGGCGACTACAACAAGCGCGCCGGCGGGCTGAAGGACCTCAACAAGCTCCTGAAGGCCGGAAAGAAGTGGGGCGCCGGCTTCGGCGTCCACGTCAACGCCACCGAGGCCTACCCCGAGGCCAAGGCGTTCGACGAGACGCTGGTCGACACGTCGAAGCCGGGCTGGAACTGGCTCAACCAGAGCTACTACATCGACCAGCGCCGCGACCTCAACAGCGGCGACCTGGCCAAGCGCTTCCAGCAGCTCCGCGACGAGACCGACCGCAACCTCGGCATGCTGTACATCGACGTCTACTACACACACGGCTGGATCGCCGACAAGACCCTCCAGTCCCTCCAGAAGCAGGGCTGGAACGTCTCCAGCGAATGGGCCGACAAGTTCGAGCGCGGCTCGCTCTGGTCCCACTGGGCCAACGACCTCGACTACGGCGGCGCCACCAACAAGGGCCTCAACTCGAAGATCATCCGGTTCATCCGCAACGGCGAGAAGGACGTCTGGAACAACGACCCCGTCCTCGGCCAGAGCGCCATCGAGGAGTTCGAGGGCTGGACCGGCGAGACCGACTGGAACGCCTTCTACGCCAACATCTGGCAGCGCAACCTGCCCGCCAAGTACCTCCAGCAGCAGAGGATCACCCGCTGGAACGGCAACGACCTCACCTTCACCGGAGGGGTCACCGGCACCGTCGAGGACGGGAAGCGCACCTTCTACGACCACGGCCGCAAGGTCCTCAGCGGAACCGACTACCTGCTCCCGTGGGACGGCGGCAAGAAGCTCTACCACTACAGCCGGAAGGGCGGCACCACCACCTGGCAGGTGCCCTCCACGGGCCGCTACACCGTCTACCGGCTCACCGACAACGGCCGCGTGAAGACCGGCACCGTACGGCCCGTCGGCGGCCGGATCACCCTGACCGCCGAGGCCGGACAGCCCTACGTCCTCTACCCGGACAAGGCCCCCGCGGCCGCGGACCCCGCCTGGGGCGAGGGCACCCCCGTCGCCGACCCCGGTTTCAACGACGCGGGCCTGCGCGCCTGGACGAAGACCGGCACCGCCGCCCGCGACACCGACGGACAGGGCCGCAACAGCGCGAAGCTGTCCGGCACCGCGACCGCCGCCGTATCGCAGCGGATCGACGGACTGAGGCCCGGCGCCCGCTACACCGCCTCCGCGCTCATCGAGGTCCAGCCCGGGAAGACCCGGCACACCACCCTGTCGGCCGGCGGGAAGACCGTCGCCGTGGACCGCTCCACCGCGAAGGACTACGTCGCCGCGTCCGACTGGCACGGCACCTACTTCCAGCGCGCCAGGGTCACCTTCACCGCCCCGGCGAACGGGCGCACCACCCTGCGGATCGAGGCCGCCGCCGGCAGCGGCGCCACCGTCCGCGCCGACGACGTCCGCATCGTCGCGGGCGCACCCGCCGCCGCCCCGGCCGGCACCGTCGTCCACGAGGACTTCGAACACGTCGACCAGGGCTGGGGCCCCTTCCTCAAGGGCGACGCGGGCGGCTCCACCGACCCCCGCACCAGCATCTCCCAGCTGCACGCCCCGTACACCCAGGCCGGCTGGAACGGGAAGCTCGTCGACGACGTCCTCGGCGGCAAGGAGTCGCTGAAGGCCCACGAGGAGAACACCGGGCTCGTCTACCGCACCGCCCCCTGGACCGTCCCGATGACCGACGGCCACCGCTACAGGGTGGAGTACTCCTACCAGTCCAGCCACGACGGGGCGTACGAATGGGTCGACGGCTACGACCGGATCACCGCCGACGGCACCCCGTCCTCGGTCGAGACCCGGACCACCGCCCTCGGCGCCCGGCACACCACCGGCCGCTTCACCGAGACCGTCACCGCGGGCTGCGGCGACACCTGGACCGGGCTGCGCAAGCGCGGCGACGCCCCCGAGGGCGCCGACTTCGTCCTGGACGACTTCACCGTCACCGACCTGGGCGAGGCCCCCGCCGGTGAACGCGCCGCCTGCGGCACCCTCACCCTCGACCCGGGCGCCGAGACCCTGGAGCCCGGCACCGCCAACCCCGTGAAGGCGAGCTTCACCAACCACGAGGCCACCGCCGCCACCGGAGTCTCGGTCACCCTCGCCCTCCCCGAGGGCTGGACCGCCGAACCCGCGGGCGCCGTCACCTTCGACTCCGTCGCGGCCGGCGCGAAGGCCACCGCGAGCTGGCGGGTCACCCCGCCCGTCGACGCCCCCTACCGCACCTACGCGCTGGGCGCCGAGGCCGCGTACACCACCGGCGGCGAGTCCCGCACGCTCGGCGCCCAGACCTCCGTACGCACCCTTCCGCCGCCGCCCACCACCGACAGCTGGGCCAGTGACCTGGACTGGACGGCGTCCACCAACGGCTGGGGACCGGTCGAACGCGACCTGTCCAACGGCGAGACCGGCACCGGCGACGGCACCCCGCTGACCGTCGGCGGCACCGTCTACACCAAGGGCCTGGGCAGCCACGCCCCGGCGAGCATCCGCTACTACCTGGGCGGCCGGTGCACCTCGTTCACCGCCGAGGTCGGGGTGGACGACGTACAGAAGTCCGCGGGCAGCGTGCGGTTCTCCGTCACGGCGGACGGCACCGGGAAGGTGACGTCCCCGGTCCTGCGGGCCGCGGACGGGGCCTGGCCGCTCACCGCCGACGTGACCGGGGCGAAGTACGTCGACCTGGTCGTCGACGACGCCGGGGACGGCAACGGCAACGACCACGCCGACTGGGGCGACGCCCGCTTCCACTGCGGAGGCTGAGCACGGGACCCCCGGGGGGCGACGCCCCCGGGGGTCCCGCGTACGGAGTCTGGGAACCACGGCCCGTGCGCGCGTACTCTCGGTAGCTATGGGGGAGTTGAGAGCGGACTGGCGGCTGCGACTGCGCCACGGCGGACCGGGCGGGCCGGTGTGCGGGGCCGGGGTGCTCCTCACCCAGGACCGGATGCTCACCTGCGCCCATGTCGTCGGCGAGCCGGACGCCCGGATGTGGGTCGAGTTCGCCGAGAACCCGGCCGTGCCCCCGGTCGGCGCCCGGGTCGCCCCCGACGGCTGGCTGCTCGGACGCGAGGGGCCCGACCGCGAGGACATCGCCGTCCTGGCCCTGGACAGCCCCCGCCCGCAGGCGTCCCCCGCCCGCCTCGTCCGCGCCCTGGAACGCGGCGGCGAGGTCTGGATCGGCGGCTACTCCCAGGCCTTCGACGACGGCATGTGGCTCGCCGGCCGGATCAGCGGCCTCCACGGCGATCTGGTGCAGCTCGACGCCGGGTCCAACGCCGAAGTGGTCCGGCCCGGTTTCAGCGGCGCCGCCGTCCAGACCCGGGGGCCGCGCCCCGGCACCGAGCAGGTCGTCGGCCTCGTCGTCAGCTGGCGCGGTGATCTGGAGCTGGACCTGCCGACCGACAACGACCTGGCGTTCTCGTACATGGTCCCCGTCGACCGCATCGCCGCGCTGGTCCCGCTGGTCGCCGAGCTGAGCGGCCCGGACGGCTGGGACGCGGGCCTGGAGGAGCGGCTGCGGCAGTGGTTCGCCGGTACGGGACAGCCCGCCGTCCGCTTCGGCGTCGTCCCCCCGGGCACCGGCCGCGACCGCGCCCTCCAGCACCAGCTGCACCGCGCCCACCTCGTCTTCCACGGCGGCCGGACCCGGCCGGAAGAACTCGTCGAGACGCTGGTGGCACAACTGCGCCCGCCCCGCCACCAGCGCAACGCCTACCGCGACTGGCTCCTGGAGGGCGGCCCCGCCCCCGACCGCACCGACGGCGGCCGGCCCGCCACCGGACCCGTCCTCGCCGTCGTCGGCCTGGACCGGGCCCCCGACCCCACCGCCCTGGTGCCCCTGCTGGCCCGGGTGCGCACCCTCGGCTTCCGGCTGCTGATCGTCTTCCGCGACCCGGCCGGCGCCGGACTCGACGAGGTGGCCGACCACCTGCTGGTCCCCGCCCTGGAGGAGCGCGCCGAGGAACTGCTGCGCCGCGCCGAACGCGCCGAACGGGAGTGGACCCGGCTGCACTCCATGGTCGACACCGCCTCCCTGCCCCCGCGCCCGGCCGTCACCGCCGCCGCCCGCCGCCACCGGCTGCGCGAACTGCGCCTGCTGCCCGGCCCGCACGACCGGCTGGACGCCCTGAAGCGGCTGTTACGGGAGTTACGCGACGACCTCGACCCGCCCGGACCCGCGGGGACCTCCGGACCCGCGGGGCCCGGCACCGGCCGCACCCCGGGGCGCCGATGAGGATCCCCTGCCCGCACCGCCGCTTCACCGGCGCCCCCTGCGAGGGCGCCGTCGAACCCACCGGCCACTGCGACACCTGCGGCCGGGGCGAGACCGCCCCCGGACCGCCCCCGCTCGCCGCCGCCCCCGCGCTCCAGGGCCCCGCCGGACTGCTCGAACTCCCGCCGATGGACCCGGGCACCGTCGCCGCCCGGCTGGCCGCCGCCGACCGGCCCGTACGCATCGTGATGACCTGCTCGGCCGAGGCCTGCCGCACCGCCTTCGTCCCGCCGTACACCGCCGCCCCGCCCCCGGACGAGGGCTACTGCCCGCAGTGCGGCGCCCCCTACTCCTACCGGCCCGAACTCTCCAAGGACGACCCCCCGCTCCAGGACCAGTACCGCATCCGGGGCCCCATCGCCCACGGCGGCCAGGGCTGGGTCTACCTCGCCGAGGACACCCACCTGGAGGACCTGGTCGCCGTCAAGGGCCTCCTCAACCGCTACGCCGAACGCGGCGCCGCCCAGGCCGGTGAGGAACGCCGCAACCTCGTCGCCATCCGGCACGAACGCATCGTCCAGATCCGCGACTTCGTCTCCAGCCCCAACCCGGACGGCACCGTCTCCGGCGGCTACATCGTGATGGAGGACGTCGGCGACCGCACCCTCTCCGCCGTCGTCGAGGCCACCCGCACCGGCGCCTTCGTCCTCGACATCGAGCACGTCCTCACCTACGGCTGCCAGATCCTGGAGGCCCTCGCCCATCTGCACGGCATGGGCTTCCTCTACGGCGACATGAAACCGTCCAACGTCATCCACCACCGCGACGGCATCAAGGTCATCGACCTCGGCGGCGTCCGCAGGGCCGGGGCCACCGACCCGCCGCCCGTCATCACCCCGCTGTTCGCCGCCCCCGAGACCGAGGCCGGCGCCCCCCTCACCGTCGCCCACGACCTGCACACCGTCGGCGTCACCCTCGCCGAACTCGCGGGCTGGGCCGTCGGCGACGACGTCCCCGGCCTCGGCACCAGCTCCTTCCGGCTCGTCGTCGAACGGGCCACCGCCCGCGACCCGGAGCGCCGCTTCGGCTCCGCCGAGGAGATGGCCGGCCAACTGCGCGGCGTCCTGCGCGAGATCCGCGCCCTGCGCGGCAAACGCGACCAGCCCGAGCCCTCCGCCCACTTCACGCCCTCCGCCGAACTGCTCGGCGCCCGGCTGGGCTCGGTCCCCGGCTACCCGCACTGGCTGGACCGCCCGCTCCCCGGCCGGCGCACCACGCCCCGGGCCCCGGCCCTCGACCCCGGGCTCCCCACCCCGACCGAGATCGCCCGCCGGCTGCCCGTGCCCCGGCCCTACCCGCACGACCCGCAGGCCGCCCGCTTCGGCGTCAGCAGCTACGACCCCGGCCAGCCGCTCACCCAGCCCGAGCACGGCGAACAGTCGGTCGAGGTCTGCCTGCACAACGCCCGGCTGCTCCTCGGCCAGGACGGCGCCGACGCCCTGACCGCCGCCCGGGAACAGGTCCAGGCCGCTGCCGCCATCCCCGGCCCCGGCCCGGTGCGCCAGTGGCGGCTCAGCTGGCACTGGGGACTCGTCGCCCTGCGCAGCGCCGACGTCCTGGACGACCGGACCGCGATGCTCGAAGCGGCCCGCGAGCACTTCTCCGCCGTGCACCGCGCGCTGCCCGGCGAGTACGCCGCCAAACTCGCCCTCGCCTACAGCGCCGAACAGCTCGCCGGCCACCGCCCCGACGCACCCGGCCCGTCCGCGTACGAACTCTTCCGGGCCGTGCACGCCCGCAACCCCTCGCACGTCGGCGCCGCCCTGGGCCTCGCCAGGGCCGCCCTGGCACGCGGCGACCGGGCGGCGGCCGTCGCCGTCCTCGACCGGGTCCCGGACGAGTCGCGGGACCACACCGTCGCCCGCGTCGCCGCCCTGCGGGTCCGCGCCGCCCGGCTCCCCGCCGGGGACCGGCCGCTGCCCGGGACGGCCGAGATCGACGCCTGCCTCGCCGCGCTCTCCCCGCGCGCCCCCGCCCCGGTGATCACCGGCGAGGAACCGGCCTGGCTGCTGCGGACCGAGCTGTACGAATGGAAGCTCGACGCCCTCCTCGCCACCGGTCCGCCCGGGACTCCCCGGACACGGCCCGGACCGCTCCGCGCCGGACTGCCGCCCCCGCCGGTGCCCGGCGAACGGGCGGTCCGCGCCGAACTGGAGCAGTGCTACCGCCGGCTGGCCCGGCAGCGGCAACGCCGGGCCGAGTACGAGCGGTTCATCGACCTCTCCCACGCCGTCCGTCCCCAGACCGGCCTCTGACCCGGTCCACGCCGCCGCGGACCACCCCGCCCGGCACCCCCGTCCCGTCACCGCTGGAGGCAGCCCCATGGACGCGACCGCCCCGCCGACCGGGCTGGACTTCGGCGTCTTCCTCGACGTGCGGCGCGACCAGCAGCCGCACCACGCCGCCCGGATCGAGGCCCATCTGCGGGTCGAGGCCACCGGCACCGGCCCCCGCGACGAGATGCCCGCGCTCGACGTGGCGCTCGTCCTCGCCCTGGACGTCTCCGCGGCCCGCCGCGAACCGGCCGCCGCCGCCCTCGCCGCCGCGCTGCGCGGACTGCCCGACGGTGTCTCGTTCGCCGTCCTCGGCGGCGCCGACGCGCACGGGGAGCCGGCCCGCTGCTATCCGCTGGGCGACCGCTGGGCGCTGGCCGGTACGCGGGAGAAGCGGCGCGCCGCCTTCAGCGCGGGAAGCGTCGCCCCGGCCTCCGGGGACCGGCCGCCGCCCGGCTACCGGAGCTGGCTGGCCGCCGCCCGCACCCTGTTCGCCGAACGCCCGCTGCCCCTGCGCCATCTGCTGCTGATCACCGACGGAGGCGGCGACGACCCGGCCGGCCACGACGCCCTCCGCGCCGAACTGGACCGCTGCGCGGGCGCGTTCACCGCCGATGTGCTCGCCGTCGGCGGCGACTGGGACCCCGCGCCCCTGCTCGCCGTCGTGGAGACGCTGCACGGCGACGCCGCGCACACCCCCGACCGGTTCGCCCCGGCCGTCGCCGAGGCGGTCCGGCGGCTGCGCAGGGTCCGCAGCCCCGAACTCCCCCTCGTCGTCACCGCCCGCCCGGCGGTCCGCGCGGTGGAACTGGCCGAGACCGCCCCGCACGCCCAGGCGCTCACCCCCGTGCACCCGCCCGGGGAGCCCCGCCGCACCCTCTTCCCCACCCACCGCTGGGAACCCGGCGTACGCGACTACCTGCTGACCGTCCACGCCGACGCGAGCACCGATCCGCTCGGCGAACTCCTGCAACTGGTCAGCGTGCGGATCGCGGACACCACGGCCCCGCTGGTGGTCCGCTGGCTGCCGCCCGGCGTCGCCGTCGGGGCCGGCGGCGGGGGCGAGACGCTCCAGGCGATGAACGCCGCCACCCGGATGCGCACCGCCCTCGACCGCGGATACGCCGCCCTCGACCGGCTCAGCCGCAGCGAGGCCGAACAGCACTTCGGGACCGCCGTCCGGCTCGCCACCGAGATGGGCGCCGACTGGGTGCTGGAGGGCGTCCGCAAGGTCGCCGAGATCGTGGACGGCGCACACGGCGTGGTCCGGGTCGCCCCGGCCGTCGACCGGGGGACCGTGCGCCGCGGCCGGCTGGACCTCGCCACGGGCCACCGGCTGGACCTGTCCGGTCCGGCCGGCGGCGCGCCCCGCCCCTGCCCGGACTGCCGCCGCCCCGGCGGCCCCCGCGCCCGCTACTGCATCGCCTGCGGAAGGAGGCTGTGATGCGCCTGCCGACCCGCCGCCAGGGCCTCTCGCGCACCCGCCGGCTGCTCGAACGGCATCTGCTCCTCGCCCTCGTCACCGGACTCGTCGCCCTGACCGCCCTGTACGTCTCCTACCGCGAGGTGCAGGACGCCGCGGGCGAGATGCGCACCCGCGGCGCCCCCGCCGTCCAGGGCGTCGCCGCCACCCAGCTCGCCCTGCTCCGCGCCCAGACCGAGGCGAGGAGTTCCCACGCACAGGGCATCGACGAGGTGGTCGGCGCCGGGGCACGCTACGAGAGCCAGCTGGCCGCCGCCGACCAGGGACTCTCCCGGCTCTCCGACATCCAGCTCGACGGGGAACGCGGCCGGGGCGTCCTGGAGACGGTCAACAACGGCCTGCTCACCTCGTACAACAGCTCCATCACCCCCGCGGCCGTCAAGTACGTCCACGACGACGCGATGCAGGCGCTGAAGTTCTCCGAGGCGCAGACGATCCTCACCCGGCCCGACACCGGCGTCGTGCCCCGCCTGGACGTCCTCCAGAAGCACCAGATGCGGCACGTCGCCCTGACCAGCTCGCTCGGCCCCCTCCAGCGCGCCGGCTGGGCCGTCGCCGAACTGGCCCTGCTGGCCCTGGCCCTGATCTGCCTCAGCGCCCTGTGGCTGCTGCGCACCCGCTGCGGGCGCAGCCTCGACCCCTTCCTGCTGGCGGCGCTGCTGGTCGCCGTCGCGCTCGCCGTCGTCCCCCTGTGGGTCACCGCGCAGACCCAGCAGCGGCTGGACGAGGCCCGCCACGGGCTGACCGCCATCGAACAGCGCGCCGGCCAGGCCAAGGACCGGGCCCGCGCGACCGACCCCCTCACGCGCGACGCGAAGGAACTGGCCCGGGACGTCAAGGCCCTGGCCCGCGACCAGAGGTACGTCACCGACCACTCCCGCACCCTGCGCGTCCGGCTGGCCGCCCGCGACCGGCAGTCCGTGACGTACTACGGGGCGCTCGGCGGTTCCGCGCTCATCGTGCTGCTGCCCGTCGCCGGCATCTGCCGCCGGCTCGCCGCCGACTACTGGAGGGCCGGATGACCCGGCGCCTGCGCCTGCTCCTGCTGGTCCTCACCCTGTTCACCGCCACCGCCGGCTGCGGGCTCGGAGCCCCGGGCGGCAGCGACGCGGAGGTGAAGGTGACCATCCTCGGCCCGTGGGCCGGGGACCAGGAACGCCGCTTCAAGGAGGTCCTCGACGGATTCGGCATCCCGTACGCCTACCAGGGCACCGCGGCCACCCGCGAGGTGCTGCTCGCCGAGGTCCAGGCCGGTGATCCGCCGGACATCGCGATCCTGCCGGGCATCGGCGACCTCGTCGAGTACGCGGTGGACCAGCGGCTCCAGCCGCTGAAGGGGCTGTACGACCCCGCCGAGTACGGCAATCCGTGGCGGCCCCGGGCCACGGGCGTGCCGGGCGACCTCTGGGTGCCGCTCAAGGCCGACCTGAAGTCCGTCGTCTGGTACCGCGAGGAGTCCGCCCCGCCGTCCGGCCCCGCCCCGCTCACCTCGTGGTGCATGGGCATGGTCGACGACGGGGCGTCCGGCTGGCCGGGCAGCGACTGGATCGAGGACCTGATCCTCCAGCGCGCGGGCCCGGTCCTGTACGCGCGCTGGGCGACCGGGGACATGAAGTGGACCGAGGACCCGGTGGTGGACGCCTGGACCGCCTGGGCCGGCCTGCTCGCCCAGGACCCCGATCCGGATCTCACGACCGTGCACGGCATGCTGCGCGCCGACCACCGCGGCCCGGACGGCGGCCACGGACTGCTCTTCGCGGGCGGCGGCTGCGGCCTGGAGCACCAGGGCTCCTTCGCCCGTGCCTTCTACGGCGACCTCCAGGACCGGGCGGCCTTCGTGGACTCCGCCGCCCTGCTCCCCGGCGGACCGTATACGGTGAAGGGCCACGAGGTGGCGGCCGACTTCGCCGCGCTCTTCGGCCGGAGCCCCGAGGCCCGGGAGATGCTGAGGCGGCTCGCCTCCAAGGACGGCCAGGAGGCCTGGGGGCGCACCGGAGGGGTCTTCTCGGCCAACGCGGCCGTCGCGCCCAAGACGGGCCCGGTCGACCGCGAGGTGAGCGGACGCTTCACGGACCAGCGGGTGCCCCTCTGCCTGGACGCCTCGGACGTGATGCCGGCGGTCGTCCGGGACGCGTTCTACGAGGCGGTCCTGCTGACCATGGCCCACCCCGGGGAACCGGTCCGCACCTGGCTCCGGGACGTCCAGCAGGTCCAGGACGCCCAGCCCCGGGACGCTCCCCGGCTGACCGGGGTGTGCGGCAGACCACAGTGAATGCTTGTGGAACCCCCACAAACGAGAACGGGTACGGGCTGGTACTTCGCCTGCATGGCTCAAGGGTTCTGTCAGGCTCCACCAGGAAACCGGTCAGGAGACTGTGCAGAGTCGACGGCGGCGTTTTCTTGGTCGGGTTCGTAGGGTCAGTACATGACCGTTGTGGACGAAACCCAGGGCGAGCCGAGCGACACCCGAGGCCGTGTGGCCGAACTGCTGGCACTGCGTGAGCAGGCCCGCCGCGGACCCAGTGACCGCGCGACCGAGGCCCAGCACGCCAAGGGCAAGCTCACGGCGCGCGAGCGGATCGCGCTGCTGCTGGACGAGGGTTCGTTCCACGAGGTCGAGCAGTTGCGCCGCCACCGGGCGACGGGTTTCGGCCTGGAGGCGAAGAAGCCGTACACGGACGGTGTGATCACCGGCTGGGGCACGGTCGAGGGGCGGACGGTGTTCGTCTACGCGCACGACTTCCGGATCTTCGGCGGGGCGCTCGGCGAGGCCCACGCGACGAAGATCCACAAGATCATGGACATGGCCATCTCGGCCGGTGCCCCGCTGGTCTCCCTGAACGACGGTGCCGGGGCCCGGATCCAGGAGGGTGTCTCCGCGCTCGCCGGGTACGGCGGGATCTTCCAGCGCAACACCAGGGCGTCCGGTGTCATCCCGCAGATCAGTGTGATGCTCGGCCCGTGCGCCGGCGGCGCCGCCTACAGCCCGGCGCTGACCGACTTCGTGTTCATGGTCCGTGAGACCTCGCAGATGTTCATCACCGGCCCGGACGTCGTCAAGGCGGTCACGGGCGAGGAGATCACGCAGAACGGGCTCGGCGGCGCCGACGTCCACGCCGAGACCTCCGGCGTCGCGCACTTCGCGTACGACGACGAGGAGACCTGCATCGCCGAGGTCCGCTACCTGATCGGCATGCTGCCCTCCAACAACCGCGAGAACCCGCCGGTCGTCCCCAGCGACGACCCGGCCGACCGGCGCGGCGACACCCTGCTGGACCTCGTGCCCGCCGACGGCAACCGTCCGTACGACATGCACAAGGTGATCGAGGAGCTCGTCGACGACGGGGACTACCTGGAGGTCCACGAGCGCTGGGCGCGCAACATCGTGTGCGCGCTGGCCCGGCTCGACGGCCAGGTCGTCGGCATCGTCGCCAACCAGCCGCAGTCCCTGGCCGGTGTGCTGGACATCGAGGCCTCCGAGAAGGCCGCCCGCTTCGTGCAGATGTGCGACGCCTTCAACATCCCGATCATCACTCTTCTGGACGTGCCCGGCTTCCTCCCCGGCGTCGACCAGGAGCACGGTGGAATCATCCGGCACGGGGCGAAGCTGCTCTACGCGTACTGCAACGCGACCGTGCCGAGGATCTCCCTGATCCTGCGCAAGGCGTACGGCGGCGCCTACATCGTCATGGACAGCCAGTCCATCGGTGCGGACCTCACCTACGCCTGGCCGACCAACGAGATCGCGGTCATGGGCGCGGAGGGCGCCGCCAACGTCATCTTCCGCCGCCAGATCGCCGACGCCGAGGACCCCGAGGCCATGCGGACCCGCATGGTCAAGGAGTACAAATCCGAACTCATGCACCCGTACTACGCGGCCGAACGCGGCCTCGTCGACGACGTCATCGACCCCGCCGAGACCCGCGAGGTCCTGATCGCCTCGCTGGCGATGCTCCGCACCAAGCACGCCGACCTGCCGTCCCGCAAGCACGGCAACCCCCCGCAGTAGTCCGCGGCCCCGCAGCGACCCTGCCCGGCCCCCGCGAACACCTGCCGAGAGACGGAGACCCCTTTCATGAGTACTGCCACCGCCGAGTCCGTGCTGCGCGTCGAGCGGGGTCAGGCCGACCCCGAGGAGCTGGCCGCCGTCACCGCGGTCCTGCTCGCCCGCGCCGCCGCCCAGCCCGCCGACGCCCCCGTCCGCCACCGCGACACCGCCGGCTGGCGCCGGCTGGAGCGCACCCCCGGCTTCCGCGCCCCGCACAGCTGGCAGGGCTGACCCGCCCGGCGCCCGCGCACATGGAAAGGGCCCCGCACTCCACGAGGAGTGCGGGGCCCTTTCCGTGCGTACGGCCCGGAGGTCCTAACGGAGCCGTGCCATGAGGGCGTGCTCGACCAGGGTGATCAGCGCGCTCTTGGCGTCGGCGCGGTGGCGCGCGTCCGTGGTCAGGATCGGGGTGTCGGGTCCGATCTGGAGGGCTTCGCGGACCTCGTCGGGGGTGTAGGGCTGGTGTCCGTCGAAGCCGTTGAGGGCGATGACGAAGGGGAGTCCGCTGTTCTCGAAGTAGTCGACGGCGGGGAAGCAGTCGGCGAGGCGGCGGGTGTCGACCAGGACGACGGCGCCGATGGCGCCGCGGACGAGGTCGTCCCACATGAACCAGAAGCGGTCCTGTCCGGGCGTACCGAAGAGGTACAGGATCAGGTCCTGGTCCAGGGTGATGCGGCCGAAGTCCATGGCCACCGTCGTGGTGGTCTTGTCCCCGGTGTGCGTCAGGTCGTCGATGCCCGCGGAGGCGGACGTCATCACGGCTTCGGTGCGCAGCGGATTGATCTCCGAAACGGCACCGACAAACGTGGTCTTACCCACGCCGAAGCCCCCTGCCACCACGATCTTCGCCGAGGTAGTGGAGCGGGCCGCTCCGCCGCTAGAGCTTGCGAAGTCCACTGAGCACCCTTTCGAGCAGTGTCACATCTGGCTGGCCGCCGGCGGACTCGTCTCCGCCGGGCTGATGGATGGCGACGAGTCCGGCCTCGGCCAGGTCGGCCACGAGGATCCGGGCTACGCCGAGGGGGATCGAGAGCAGGGCCGAGATCTCGGCCACCGACTTGATCTCGAAGCACAGCCGGCAGATCCGCTGGTGCTCGGGCAACTGCCCTTGCAGCCGGGACGGATCGGCCGTCGTACTGACCAACGCCTCAATGGCGAGTTGGTAGCGCGGTCGGGTCCGGCCGCCGGTCATGGCGTACGGACGAACCAGCGGATTGTGCGCGGCCGGAGCCGTGGGAGCGGTGGGCTCGGGGGCCCGCCGCGGCTGCACCGGCTGGATACGGGGCGGCTGCGGGGCCTCCAGACGGTGCGGACGCTGCGCCCGGTGGGGCTGCGACGGCCAGTCCGGGCCCTGCTGCTGCGGAGCCTGCGGCTGCTGCGGCCGCGCGTACGGGTCGTAGGGCTGCGGAGCGCCCTGTCTGCCGGGTACGGAGGGGTAGCCGAAGCCCTGGTCCCCGTGCTCACCCGGTACCTGCTGACCACCGTTGAACTGGTGCCCGCCTGGGGGTGTACCCACGATTCCTCCTCCGCCTGCCGGTCCCGATCCCAGTGGGTCCGCGCCACCGCACCCTATGGCGCGGTGACGCGAAACGCACGGTCTGTGTCCATTAGTTAAGAAGACTGCCCTGGAGCTCGGCACGGAGGTCCGGGGTCAGGACACTGCCGGCCCGGTCCACCAGAAGGGCCATTTCGTACCCAATCAGGCCGATGTCGGCGTCCGGGTGTGCGAGAACGGCCAAAGAGGATCCATCGGAAACGGACATGATGAAGAGGAATCCCCGCTCCATCTCCACAACTGTCTGATTCACGGCGCCGCCTTCGAAGATCCGCGAGGCACCCGCGGTCAGCGAGGTCAGACCGGAGGCGACAGCCGCCAACTGGTCCGCACGGTCGCGCGGGAATCCCTCGGACATCGCCAGCAGGAGTCCGTCGGCGGAGACCACCACCGTGTGCGACACCCCGGGGGTGTTGTCCACGAAGTTGGTGATCAACCAGTTGAGATTCTGCGCCGCCTGGCTCATCGGGCTCACACTAACGCTCCTGGTTGTAGGTATTACTGGTGTCCGAACCCGCGTTGCGTCCCCGCAGCACGCCGCGCCGCAGGTTGCTCAACCTGCCACGCACGTCCTCCGGGGCGCGGGAGACCTGGGGGCCGCCCTGCTCGGTCTGCTCGGCCGTGCCCTCGACCAGGTTGGCCTTGGGCACCCGCCGGGGAAGACCGGACGGAGTGACCCCGCCCGCCTTCGGGTCGCGGAGCTTCTCGGCCCGCTCCCAGCGCTCGTCGTTCGCCGAGCGCCAGTCGTCGGAACCGTCCCCGTCCGTCCGCTCGGGCGTGGGCCGCTGCGGCAGTTCGGCCTGCTGCTGCGACTGCTGCCCGTCGGCGTCGGGGCGCCGGTTCCCGCGGCCGGTCGGTTGCCAGTGCTGCTGGCCGCCGCGGCGCGGCAGACCGGCGTCGGTCAGCTCGTGGCCCGCGTTCGGAACGGGTCCCGAACGCTCGAAGCCTACGCGTTCGAGCGAGGGATCGGGAGCGCTCGGCTGAGATTCCGGTTCGGCCTGGGCGACCGGTTCGTAAGTGCCCTGATACGCACCCTGATCTGCCCACTCTTCCTGCTGGGGCTGGGGGGCGTACTGCTCGTCATAGCCCTGGACGGGAGCCTCGGGAGTCGCGTACGCAGCCTCCGGATAGCCGCCCTGGGCGGGGTAGCCGGGCTCCTGCGCATAGCCGGTGGCGCCCTGGTACGGATCGTAGGCGCCCTCGTAGCCGGGCTGCTGCTGACCGTAGGACTGGTCGGGCTGGACGGCCTGCTGCGGCTCCTGGGCGTACGGCCCGGCGTAGGCCGCCTCCTGGCCGTATCCCGCCTCGGCGTAAGGCTGCTGCGGGGCCTGCTGCTGCGGGGCCTGCAGCTCGGGGAAGGCGGGGCGCTCGGCCCCGGTCTGCGCCTCCAGCGCGGCCCGGCGCTCCTCGCGCATCAGCGAGCGGCCCACCGGGTCGAGCTGGGCGGCGTCGGCCGACGGCTGCTCGTAGCGCGAGTCGTCGAAGCCCAGTTCGGCGGCGGTCCGCAGCTGGCTCGGGGCCGGCGCGGAGTCGAAGGACTGCTGCTGCGGAATGATCGAGGAGACCGTGAAGTCGTCCTGCGCGGGGGAGCCGTCGCCGCCGCCACCGTGGGTGATGGCGTCCGGCAGCATGACCAGCGAGGTGGTGCCGGCCTGCTCGCCCGAGGGGCGCAGCTGGACCCGGATGCCGTGCCGGTCGGCCAGCCGGCCGACCACGAACAGGCCCATGCGCTGGGAGACGGCCGCGTCCACCGTCGGCGGGTTGGCCAGCTTGTGGTTGATGTCGGCGAAGTCCTCGGCGGTGAGGCCGATGCCCTTGTCGTGGATCTCGATCATCACGCGGCTGTCGGGCAGCCGGGTCGCGGTGACCCGCACCTTGGTCTGCGGCGAGGAGAACGTGGTGGCGTTCTCCAGCAGCTCGGCCAGCAGATGCACGAGGTCGGTGACGGACTGGCCGTGGATCTCGGTCTCCGGGACGCCGGAGAGCTCGATGCGCTCGTACGACTCCACCTCGGAGGAGGCGGCCCGGAGCACGTCCACCAGCGGCACGGGCTGGTTCCAGCGGCGGCCGGGCTCCTCGCCGGCGAGGACGAGGAGGTTCTCGCCGTTGCGCCGCATACGGGTCGCCAGGTGGTCCAGCCGGAACAGGCTCTCCAGCTGGTCGGGGTCGGCCTCGTTGTTCTCCAGATCGGTGATCAGGGTCAGCTGGCCCTCGATGAGCGACTGGTTGCGGCGCGAGAGGTTGGTGAAGATCGCGTTGACGTTGCCCCGCAGCATGGCCTGCTCGGCGGCGAGCCGGACGGCCTCGCGGTGCACCTGGTCGAAGGCGCGGGCGACCTCGCCGATCTCGTCCTGGCTGGTGATCGGGATCGGCTGGACCCGGGTGTCCACCCGGCCCGGGTCGGTCCGCGAGAGCTGGTCGACGAGGGAGGGCAGCCGCTGCTCGGCGATGGAGAACGCGGCGGTGCGCAGCCGGCGCATCGAGCGGCTCATCTGCCGGGCCATGAGCCCGGCCAGCACGAACGCGGCCAGCAGCGCGACGATCACGACGGCGGCGTTGACGATGGCGTCGGTCCGGGCCGAGGACGAGATCTCCGCGGCCTCGGTCACAGCCTTGTCGACCAGTTCGTCCTCGACCGTGGTGTAGCCGTCGAACTTCGCGGTGGCGGCGGACATCCAGGTCTCCGGGGTGATCCCCTTCGCCTTCAGCTGCTCGGGGCTGCGGCCGAGCCCGATCTCCTTGGCCATGCCGTCGAAGACCGAACCGTCGACGGTGGGCGGCGCCACGAAGGGCTCGCCCGCCGCGTCGGCCTGCTGCTTGGCGTCCTTGAGCTTGGCGGCGCCCTCGGCGGCCTTCTGGGACATCACCGTCTTCAGCCGCGCGGCGTCGGCGTCCGTACCGCCGGACGTGAACTCGCCGAGGGCGATCTGCTCCAGGTAGTTGTACGAGCCGAAGGCCTTGACCTGGTCGTTGAAGAGGCCGTCCTCACGGCTGGGGCGGACCAGGAGGTGCATGCCGATCGAGCGCTGAAGCGATTCTGCAGCCTTGGCCAGCTCGATCGCGTAGACGGTGCGGCCGTAGCTGGTGATGTTGCCGGTGCCCAGACCCAGCTCGTTGGAGAACTCCATCAGCGAGTGCTGGACCTGGGTGTAGCCCTCCTCGGTCTTCACCGGGTCGAGGGCGGCCGTGTAGGCGGCCTTGCGCAGCTGCGGGAGCTTTGGCTCCTCCAGCCTGAACAGCTTGAGGCGGCGGTCCAGGCCCCGCTTCTTCGGCATCCCCTTCACCGCGGTGTCGAACTTCTCCGCCGCCGCGTCGGTGGTGGCACGCGCCTGCGTGACGACCTCGGAGTCGCGCTTGTTGGAGAGGAGCGGCTGGGCCGTGAGGTCACGCTCGTTGAGCAGCGCCTGGCCGTACTCGGCGGCGGCGCGCACGACCAGCGCGGTCTTCTCGGCGTCCTGGGCCTCCTGCCAGGTGTCGATGGACCCCTTCACCTGGAAACCGCCCATGACCAGACCGACCAGGACGGGGATCAGGAGGATCGCGTTCAGCCGGGTGGGCACCCGCCAGTTGCGGGGGGACAGCCGGCTGGTGCTGCCACCGGCCGGCATCTCCTCGGACATCTCGGCGGACGGCACCGCGGCACGGGGCGGCGGGGTGAAGTTGCCCCGCTCAGCCTGCGCCGTGGAGCCCTCGTTGTTACGCCTCACTCGACCAACAACCTCTCGGCGTCGGCACCTACGCTGTGCCGTGTTTCGTTCAGGGCCGTACTACTCGGAAGTTCGTCGCATTGCAGCACGGCAGCCTGTCGCCTTCCAAACAGTCGGAATCGGCGATTCGAAGTGGCCCAGACCTCAGATAAAACGGGCATAAAGAGCGAGCCCCGCCAAAAGGCGGGGCTCATGTGAGCGCAGCGGCACCGGTCGTACGCGTCGTGTGTCGACCGTGCGGCAATTCTCTGTCGAAACGTTATGAACACGGGGGCGGATCGTGTCAAAGGACACAGTCCGCCCCCGTGTGACTACGGCAACTGACGTACCGCACTACCGACTTGTGCCTACTTGAGCCGTGCCATGAGGGCGTGCTCGACCAGGGTGATCAGGCCGCTCTTGGCGTCGGCGCGGTGGCGCGCGTCCGTCGTGATGATCGGGGTGTCGGGTCCGATCTGGAGCGCTTCGCGGACCTCGTCGGGGGTGTAGGGCTGGTGTCCGTCGAAGCCGTTGAGGGCGATGACGAAGGGGAGTCCGCTGTTCTCGAAGTAGTCGACGGCGGGGAAGCAGTCGGCGAGGCGGCGGGTGTCGACCAGGACGACGGCGCCGATGGCGCCGCGGACGAGGTCGTCCCACATGAACCAGAAACGGTCCTGTCCGGGCGTACCGAAGAGGTACAGGATCAGGTCCTGGTCCAGGGTGATGCGGCCGAAGTCCATGGCCACCGTCGTGGTGGTCTTGCCTCCGGTGTGTGTCAGATCGTCGATGCCCGCGGAGGCGGACGTCATCACGGCTTCGGTGCGCAGCGGATTGATCTCCGAAACGGCACCGACGAACGTGGTCTTGCCCACGCCGAATCCACCCGCCACCACGATCTTCGCCGAGGTGGTGGCACGGGTCGCGCCGCCGCTAGAGCTTGCGAAGTCCACTGAGCACCCTTTCGAGCAGTGTCACATCCGGCGCGCCGCCGGCCTCTCCGTTGCCCGGCTGGTGGATGGCCACCATGCCGGCTTCCGCCAGGTCCGCGACCAGGATCCGCGCCACCCCGAGCGGCATCGACAGCAGCGCCGACACCTCCGCCACCGACTTGACCTCACGGCACAGATGGCAGATCCGCTGGTGCTCGGGGAGCAGGGTCCCCAGATGCGCGGGGTCGGCCGTGGTGCTGACCAGCGCCTCTATCGCGAGCTGGTAGCGCGGTCGGGTGCGTCCGCCGGTCATGGCGTACGGGCGGACCAGCGGCTGATCGCCTTCACCTTCGTACGGTGCGTGGTTCAACGCACCGTACGGATCGGGTGAGGCGGGTGGCGGGGTCATGAATCCTCCGGGCGTGACAGCAGGGTGTCGGCTTGCCGTCTGAAGGGGCCGGTGGGGGGCTCTAAGCGGCCTGACGGGCGAGGGTTGATTGCGGTACCTGGGCTAATCGTCTGTGTCACCGATGCACGGCCGCCTAGTGGAGCAGGCTGCCCTGGAGTTCGGCTCGGAGGTCCGGGGTCAGGACGGTGCCCGCCCGGTCCACCAGGAGCGCCATCTCGTAGCCCACCAGACCGATGTCGGCGTCCGGGTGGGCCAGGACGGCCAGCGAGGAGCCGTCGGAGATGGACATGAGGAAGAGGAACCCGCGTTCCATCTCCACCACGGTCTGGCTGACGGCGCCGCCCTCGAAGATCCGGGAGGCGCCCGCGGTCAGCGAGGTCAGACCGGAGGCGACGGCCGCCAGCTGGTCGGCGCGGTCGCGCGGGAAACCTTCGGACATCGCCAGCAGCAGGCCGTCCGCGGAGACCACCACCGTGTGGGACACCCCGGGGGTGTTGTCCACGAAGTTGGTGATCAGCCAGTTCAGATTCTGCGCGGCCTGACTCATCGGGCTCAACTAACGCTCCTGCTGGTGAGTGGGGCCGATAGGGAAACTGCCGGTCGACTGGCCGTTGCTGTTGGCCTGACGTCCCTGCTGGATGCCCCGGCGGAGATTGGTCAGCCGCCCGCGCACATCATCGGGCGCACGCGACACCTGGGGACCGGACTGGTGGTTCTGCTGCTGGGCGGTGCCCGGCACCAGATTGGCACGCGGAACCCGGCGAGGCAGGCCGGACGTGGTAATTCCACCCGCGGCGGGCTTCTTGACCCGCTCCGCCTGCCGGACGATCTCGTCGTTCGGCGAGGGACGCCAGGCGGGCGTCGCGCCGGTGGACTCGTTGCGCGACTCGGGCACCTGGGCCGGGGCCGGACGCTCCCCGCCGGACTGCTGCGGGAAGGCCGGGGCCTGCGGTGCGGCGGGCTGCTGGGGCGCACCCTGCTGCGGACCGTGGAACCAGTTGGTCTCCAGCGTGTCGTACAGCGGGGTACGGCCGTCGCCGGGGCCGGCCGGGGGCAGTGCCTCCGGCTGCTGCGGCTGCGGGCGGAAGTCGCCGCCCTGCGGCTGGACCGGCGGACGCGGCGCACCGAAGTCCTGCGTGTCGCGGTCGCGGCGGCGCGGGCCCGGCTGCCCCTGGTCCTGGCCGGGCTGCGGGGCCGAGAAGTCCGGGCGCGCGAACTGCGCGGTGCTCGCCGGGTCCTGGGCCTGCGGCTGCGGCGCGAAGGGCTGCTGCGGGGCAGGGGCCGAGAAGTCCGGGCGCGCGAACTGCGCGGTGCTCGCCGGGTCCTGGGCCTGCGGCTGCGGCGCGAAGGGCTGCTGCGGGGCAGGGGCCGAG
>NZ_JBVHKV010000002.1:0-173019 GCF_055559335.1 Streptomyces sp. NPDC024555 | reverse complement strand
AGAAGTCCGGGCGGGCGAACTGCGCGGTGCTCGCGGGGTCCTGGGCCTGCGGCGGGAACGGCTGCTGCGGACGCGGGGTCAGCGGCGGCGGCGTCATCGGACGCGGGAACTGGCCGGTGGACTCGGGCTCCTCGTGACCGCGCGGCGCGTCGAGCGGGGCGCGGTGCTGGGCGGCCGGGTCCTCCGTGCTGCCCCAGCTGGTGGTCTGGGGGCGCTGCGGCTGGGGGTTGCCACCCGGCAGCTCGGCACGCGGGCCGCCGACCGGGGGCAGCTGACGGCCGCCCTGGCCGGGGCCGCCGGGCTGCTGGAAACCGGTGTTCTGGCCGGGCCGGTCCTGCTGCGGGTGCGGAACCTGGCGGGCCGGGCCGGCGGGCTGCTCGGGGCGCCGCTGGTCGAACAGGCTCGGCCGGCTCGTGTCCGGGCCGTTGTCGCCCTGACCGCGGGCACCGAGCCGGGCACCGCCGCCGAAGGCACCGGCCAGTCCGCCGCCCTGGCGCGGGGCCGGGGGCTCGGGCTGACGGTTCTGCGGGGCGTTGCCGCCCGGTCCGCCCGGGAACGCGGACTCGGACGGGCCGCCGGGCTGACCGGGCTGGCCCGGTCCCCGGGCGGCGTCGCGGGACGGCAGGGCCGCCCGCGGACCGCTGCCCGCACCGACCTGGCCGCGCGCGGCGGACGGACCGCCGGCGAGCAGGCCGCCGGGGGCCGGGGACCCGCTGTCGAGGCCGGGACGCTGCGCGGTGCCGCCGGCCGGCAGACCGCCGCCCTGCGGAGAGGACTGCTGGGGCTGGCCCGGGGCCTGCTTGGGCGCCGGCTGCTTGCCGCCGTGCGCCACGTCGACCGGGAGCATGACCAGCGCGGTCGTACCACCGGAGTCGGAGGGGCGGAGCTGGATGCGGATGCCGTGACGCAGCGAGAGGCGGCCGACCACGAACAGACCCATGCGGCGCGAGACCGAGACGTCCACGGTGGGCGGCGAGGCGAGCCGCTCGTTGATCGCCGCGAGGTCCTCGGGGGAGAGGCCGATGCCCGTGTCGTGGATCTCGACGAGCACCCGGCCGTCCGGCAGCGCGTGACCGGTGACCCGGACCTTCGTCTGCGGCGAGGAGAACGAGGTGGCGTTCTCCAGCAGCTCGGCGAGCAGGTGCACGAGGTCGTTGACGACCCGGCCGGCGACCTCGGTGGCGGGCACCGCGGCCAGTTCGATGCGCTCGTACTGCTCCACCTCGGACGCGGCGGCGCGGAGCACGTCGACCAGCGGCACGGGGCGGGTCCACCGGCGGCCCGGCTCCTCGCCCGCGAGGACGAGGAGGTTCTCGCCGTTACGGCGCATACGGGTCGCGAGGTGGTCGAGCTTGAAGAGCGAGGACAGCTGGTCCGGGTCGGCCTCGCGCGACTCCAGCTCGGAGATGAGCGAGAGCTGGCGCTGGATGAGGCCCTGCGAACGGCGCGAGAGGTTGGTGAACATCGCGTTGACGTTGCCCCGGAGGAGGGCCTGTTCGGCGGCGAGGCGGACGGCCTCGCGGTGCACGTCGTCGAAGGCCGCGGCCACCTTGCCGATCTCGTCGCGGGAGTGGACACCGACGGACTCGACGGAGGTGTCGACGTCCTGCGGGTCCGACTCCGAGAGCTGCTTGACGAGCTCGGGCAGGCGGTCCTGGGCGACGCGGGTGGCGGTGTCCTGGAGGCGGCGCAGCGAGCGGATCATGGACCGGGCGACGACGAAGGCGCCGACCAGCGAGACACCGAGGACGAACAGGATGAGCGCACCGCTGATGATCGCTTCGCGCTGGGACTGGTCGCGCAGCTCGCGCGCCTTGCCCTCCATGTCGCTGAGGAGCGTCTCCTCGATCTGCTTCATGGCCTGGATCTTGGTGGAGTCCTGGTCGTACCAGTCCATGTACGAACGGCGGGCGCCGGGGCTGCCCATGCCGTTCGCGTTGTCGAGCACCTTCTTGGCGTAGGTGTCGGCGGCCTTGATCTCGGGCTGGCCCTCGTCGAGCGTGGAGGTCAGCTCCTCGGCGCTCTTGCCCGTGGTGGTGTAGATCGCCTCGAAGGAGCGGCGGGCCGCGTCCTCCTTGCGCTGGGCGGCGAGACCGAACTGCTGGTCGTTCCGGTTGAGATGGGGTTCCTTGGCGTTGCTGTTCGGCAGCGCCGCGGCGATGATCGCGCGCTGGATCGACGCGTACTCCTTGGCGGAGGAGAAGGCCGCCAGGGCACGCGTGCGCTTGATCATCTCGGGGCTGCTGGTCGCCTGCGCCATGTCCTGCGAGAGGCTCAGCAGCGAGGTGATCAGCTGGCTGTAGGCGTCGACGGTCTGGAGACTCGGACTGCCCTCGGCGTACGCCTGCTTGCGGATGTCGCGGATGCCGCCGAGCTGCGAGGCGATCTGCTGGACGCTGGAGTGGATGCTCTCCAGGGCCTCGTCACCGGAGGTGTCACCGATGTCGTTGGTCGCGGTGAAGAAGGCCTTCTTCGCCCGGTCCGTCTTCTTGCGGGGCTCCGTGACCTTGAAGTCGTCCGCGGCGACGCCGTTGGACAGCGGGCCCGCCGACCGGTCGCGCTCCTCCTGGAGCGCCTGGGCCAGCGAGGTCGCCTGCTTCGTCATCTTCGTCAGCAGCTGCATGTGCTCCAGCTGCTGGATGTCGTTCATGGAGTCGTTGATGCGCAGACCACCCAGGGTGGTCGCGGCGACCACGGGGAGGGCCAGCAGGGAGACCAGGCGCGTGGAGATGCGCCAGTTGCGGAGCGCTACGCGCGACCCCGTGTTGACCGGGCCGCGCGGCTTGAGCGCGGAGGCGGGGTCGGACTCGCCGCCCGCCGTCGCGCCGGGCCGGCGGTCGCGGTCGCTGCTCTCACCGGCCGCGGCCGGTCCGGGGTTCTGGGCGTGCTGGGGCGAGGAACCGCGGTCGGTCCCGCCGCGCGGCTCCTGTTCCGCCGCAGCGCTGCCATCCCTCTTGAAACGTCCCTGCACTAGCGTCGCAACCTCTGGACCAGGCGTTCCTCCGTCGGGGGACGGAAAGAACGGTGTCGGCGTCGTGGGGCGTCTTACCGCCCCATGGTGGTCTTTGAGTGGCCGGCGCTCTTCCCCTTCCCGCCGCCACTCGGCGCTGCGTTGCGCCCCCTGCGCGCCGGCTTGAAACCCGCGGCGGTGCGTGGAATTCCAGCACAGTGCCGGATCTCCAACAAGGCCCCGGTATCGGGCCGTGACCTGCGTGACGGTTTGTGATGACAGGGTAACAAGCCGTGGAACGCGATCATCGGCATAACGGACTATTGCGGGTGAATCAGGTAGGGGTGGGGGGTGTCCCAGTCGAGATGATCAGGGGCGGAATGGTCGATTCAGGTGTGCAATGTCGGGTTTCTCCGACCGTAAAGGCCGCCCGAATTGACGCGAATGTCTGTCACTTCGTGAGCAAACTCACATGATGATCGCCGTCTCTTCCTGGCCTTTGGAGGGAATCGGATGTTTAGCCTGGCGCTTTACAGGGTTGGCAGAACCGACAACCGGCGCCCCCGCACGGGGTGCCCCTACCGACAGGGTCCGGACCGCAGATGAAGACGACGATGACGTTCCGCAACACCGCCAACCCCCGGCGCACGACGCTGGCGCACCTCAAGGACGCCGAGGCGCTGAGCACGGCGGAGCAGCGGGAGCACACCGTCGAACTGCCCTCGCAGACCGCCAACCCGCGCCGCACGATCCTGATGACCGCCCCCGCGGCCCCCGTCCCCGCCGAATAGCCCGGAGGCCCCCGCGGCATCGCACGGCGTCCCCCCTCACCGCGTTAGCCTGGAGCGTCAGTCTTCAGCCAGCCAGCAAGTGAGGGGCGACAGCAACCCGTGCGCATCGCCAGGTTCTCCATCGACGGCAATGTCGCCTTCGGCGCCGTCGAGGGCGACGGACCCGATGGTCTCGTCCTCGACATCATCAAGGGCATCCCGTACGCCGACTTCGAGCTCTCCGGGACCAAGGTCCCGCTGAACAAGGTCCGGCTGCTGCCGCCCGTGCTCCCCAACAAGGTCGTGGCCATCGGCCGCAACTACGCGGAGCACGCCGCCGAGCTCGGCCACGAGGTCCCCGACGTCCCCGTCGCCTTCCTCAAGCCCACCACCGCGGTGATCGGCTCCGGCGACGCCATCGAGTACCCCTCCTTCTCCCAGGACGTGCACTACGAGGGCGAGCTGGCCGTGGTCATCGGCCGGATGTGCCGCGAGGTGCCCCGGGAACGCGTGAAGGACGTCGTCCTCGGCTACACCTGCGCCAACGACGTCACCGCCCGCGACGCGCAGCAGCGCGAGAAGCAGTGGGCCCGCGCCAAGGGCTTCGACACCTCCTGCCCCCTGGGCCCCTGGGTGGAGACCGACCTCGACCCCGGCGACCTCGCGATCCAGACGACCGTCAACGGCGAGCAACGCCAGCTCGGCCGGACGAGCGACATGGTCCGGAGCATCGAGGACCTGGTCGTCCACATCACGGAGGCCATGACCCTGCTCCCGGGCGACGTGATCCTCACCGGCACACCCGCGGGGGTCGGACCCCTCCACGTCGGCGACGAGGTCGCCGTCACCATCGAAGGCATCGGCACTCTCACCAACAAGGTGATCAAGCGTGGCTAACGCACCTGTACGCGTCCGTTTCTGTCCCTCCCCGACGGGCAACCCCCACGTCGGCCTGGTCCGGACGGCCCTCTTCAACTGGGCCTTCGCCCGGCACCACCAGGGCACCCTGGTCTTCCGCATCGAGGACACCGACGCGGCACGCGACTCCGAGGAGTCGTACGAGCAGCTCCTGGAGGCCATGCGCTGGCTCGGTCTGGACTGGGACGAGGGCCCCGAGGTCGGCGGCCCGCACGCCCCGTACCGGCAGTCGCAGCGCATGGACATCTACCGGGACGTCGCCGAGAAGCTGCTCGCCGCCGGTCACGCGTACCCCTGCTACTGCACCACCGAGGAGCTGGACACCCGCCGCGACGCCGCCCGCGCCGCCGGGAAGCCGTCGGGCTACGACGGCCACTGCCGCGACCTCACCGCCGAGCAGAAGGCCGCGTACGAGGCCGAGGGCCGCACCTCGATCGTGCGCTTCCGGATGCCCGACGAGGCCATCACCTTCACCGACCTGGTCCGCGGCGACATCACCGTCCAGCCGGAGAACGTGCCGGACTACGGCATCGTCCGCGCCAACGGCGCCCCGCTGTACACGCTGGTCAACCCGGTCGACGACGCCCTGATGGAGATCACCCACGTCCTGCGCGGCGAGGACCTGCTCTCCTCCACCCCGCGCCAGATCGCCCTCTACCGGGCGCTCATCGAGCTGGGTGTCGCCAAGGACACCCCGGCCTTCGGCCACCTGCCGTACGTCATGGGCGAGGGCAACAAGAAGCTCTCCAAGCGCGACCCGCAGGCCTCGCTCAACCTCTACCGCGAGCGCGGCTTCCTGCCCGAGGGGCTGCTGAACTACCTCTCGCTGCTGGGCTGGTCGATCGCCGAGGACCGCGACATCTTCGACATCGACGAGATGGTCGCCGCCTTCGACATCACGGACGTCAACGCCAACCCGGCCCGCTTCGACCTCAAGAAGTGCGAGCACGTCAACGCCGAGCACATCCGCCGGCTCGACGTGAAGGCGTTCACCGAGGCCTGCGGCCCGTGGCTGCACGCCCCGTTCGCCCCCTGGGCCCCGGAGGCCTTCGACGCGGACGTGTTCGCCGCGATCGCCCCGCACGCCCAGACCCGCGTCACCGTGCTCTCCGAGATCACGGCCAATGTGGACTTCCTCTTCCTGGACGAGCCGGCCGTGGACGAGGCCTCCTGGGCCAAGGCGATGAAGGAGGGCTCCGACGCCCTGCTCACCACCGCCCGCGCCAAGCTGGCCGAGGCCGAGTGGAACGCGGACGCGCTGAAGAACGCCGTCCTCACCGCCGGCGAGGAGCACGGCCTGAAGCTCGGCAAGGCCCAGGCCCCGGTCCGGGTGGCCGTCACCGGCCGCACGGTCGGTCTGCCGCTCTTCGAGTCCCTGGAGATCCTGGGCCGCGAGCGGACCCTGGCCCGGGTGGACGCGGCCCTGGCCGAACTGGCCGCGTAAGGCACGGCACCGTACGACGCACGGGCCCGGCGACCGCACCACGCGGCCGCCGGGCCCGTCCGCGTGTCCACGGGCATAGAGTCGGACCATGCCGACGATCAGAGCCGTTCTCTGGGACGTGGACGACACCCTCTTCGACTACACGTCCGCCGCCACCACGGGGATGCGGAACCATCTCGCGGCGGAGGGGCTGCCCGTGCGGTACGGGACGGCCGAGGAGGCCGTCGAGGACTGGCACCGGCTCACCCGGCGCCACTGGGCGCGGTTCGCGGACGGGGAGGCCACCTTCGAGGGCCAGCGCCGCGACCGGGCCAGGGAGTTCCTGGACCGCCCGTTGGACGACGAGGCCGCCGACGCCTGGTTCGGGCGCCACGTGGCCCATTTCGAGGCCGCCTGGGCCCTGTTCCCCGACGTGGTGCCCGCGCTCGACGCCCTGGCCGCCGGCCACCGGCACGCCGTGCTGTCCAACTCCGCGCTCCACCACCAGCACCGCAAGCTGGAGGTGCTCGGGGTGCGCGACCGCTTCGAGACCGTCCTGTGCGCCGCGGAACTGGGCGTCTCCAAGCCCGACGCCGCCGCCTTCCACACCGCCTGCGAGGCCCTGGAACTCGATCCCGGCGAGGTGGTGTACGTCGGGGACGAGCCGGACATCGACGCCGCCGGCGCGGTCGCCGCGGGGCTCGCGGGCGTCTGGCTGGACCGGCGCGGGCGCGGCGGGCGGCCCGAGTTGGCACGGATCACCGGGCTCGCGCAGCTCCCCGGCCTGCTGGCGGGCGATACCCGTTTTGGAGCGCCGGACACCTTCGGGTAATGTTCTTTCTGCGCCGCCCGAGCGGGCCGAAAGATCCGGCCGGGAAGCGCAGACAGAAAAGAAACCCCCAGGGGTTGATTTTCAGTGGGCTATGGTGTAATTGGCAACACTACGGTTTCTGGTACCGTCATTCTAGGTTCGAGTCCTGGTAGCCCAGCGCAGTACAAGCAAGTTGCAGGAACAAGCCCCCGTTGTGTAGCGGCCTAGCACGCTGCCCTCTCACGGCAGTAGCGCCGGTTCGAATCCGGTCGGGGGTACAGATCCTTCCCGCGGGAACATCTGGGTCGCACCCACGTTCTCGATGCAGGATCGCTAGGGCCCCCGTTGTGTAGCGGCCTAGCACGCTGCCCTCTCACGGCAGTAGCGCCGGTTCGAATCCGGTCGGGGGTACTTGTAACACCATGGGCTATGGTGTAATTGGCAACACTACGGTTTCTGGTACCGTCATTCTAGGTTCGAGTCCTGGTAGCCCAGCGCAACACCGCAGTATCCAAGCCCCCGTTGTGTAGCGGCCTAGCACGCTGCCCTCTCACGGCAGTAGCGCCGGTTCAAATCCGGTCGGGGGTACAACAGAGAAGAACGCGAAGGCCCTTCACCTCGGTGAGGGGCCTTTCGCCTGTCCGGCCCGGCGAGGGGCGACCCGGAGACCGGGCGGCCGCCGGGAGGCGGGGATCACAGACCGTAGCGCCGGGCCGACTCCTCCTCCTGGGCCAGCCGGCGCAGCGCCGTGAGGACCGGTTCGTACAGCACGGCCGCGGCGACCGCCATCTCCACCTGTTCCGTCTCCGTGGGATGGCTCTCCATCAGGTCCAGATCGCGCACCGCCGCCGCGTGCATCAGCCGGGCGTACTCCGCGAGCTGGTCCTCGGGGCACGGATAGCCGAGCCGGAGCAGGGTGGCCAGCGAGGCCACCAGGGAGCGGTGCGAGGGGGAGAGGGCGCCGATCTCCCGCGCGGTCGACCAGCCCAGGGCCTCCAGGAGCCGGTCCACCTCCGCGGCGGCCGCCGCCGTCTCCGGGGCCTCCTCGTCCGCGTCGGGGCCGTGCGGCAGCGCCCAGAGGGCCGCGCCGAGCCGCATGGTGCGGCCCAGGGAGGCGTCGTCGGCGTGGTGCAGCACCTCCCGGGCCGTGGCCACCGGGAGCCGGCCCACCTGGAGGAGCGCCCGGATCAGCCGCAGCCGGCGCACATGGCTCTCGTCGTACTCGGCCTGGGTCGCGCTCACCCGCCGCCCCGCGGGCAACAGCCCCTCCCGCAGGTAGTACTTGATCGTCGCGGTGCTCACACCGCTGCGCCCGCTCAGTTCCGAGAGCCGCATTCCGTTCCCTCCCTTGCGCCGCCCCGGGGGCGGTGCCACGATCCAATCATTGGATAGCGCAACTCTCCAACGAGCCAAGGGGATCACATGTTCGCGAAACCGATACCGGGACGGACGACCGCGGCGGCCGAGGGGGACGTGGTCGTCCTCCTCATCGGGATGCGCATCAACCACTTCCGGGGCGTGCACCACTGGCTGCCGGTGCTGTTCGCCATGCCGCGCATGCTGCGGGAGTTGAGCCGGGACCGGAGCCGGGGGCTGCTCGGCTACCAGCTGCTGACCGGCTCCCCGAGGACGTACTACGTCGTCCAGTACTGGGAGTCCAAGGAGAAGCTGTACGCGTACGCGACGGCGCCGGACATGCTGCACCGCAAGGCGTGGGCGATGATCAACCGCAAGGAGAAGAAGTCCCGGCAGCACGTGGGACTGTGGCACGAGACCTACATCGTGCCCGAGGGCGGCTACGAGTCCATCTACGCGGATATGCCGGCGTATGGACTGGCCGCGGCGACCGGCTCGCTGCCGATCGAGGGGCGGGGCCGCCGGGCGGCGGACCGTCTCGCGCACCGCTCGCCGGCACGGTGAGGCACGGCGGGGTTCTGTGCGAGGAGGGGGCCGCCACGACGCTGGGGCGGCCTCTGGAGGAGAAGGGGCGGGCGCGCGGGCTCAGCCGGAGCGGCGCAGCGCCTCGCTGAGCCGGGCGGCCGAGTCGATGACGGCCTGGGCGTGCATCCGGCCCGGGTGGCGGGTGAGCCGCTCGATCGGCCCGGAGACCGACACCGCCGCGACCACCCGGTTCGACGGACCGCGCACGGGGGCGGAGACCGAGGCGACGCCCGGTTCGCGCTCACCGATCGACTGGGCCCAGCCCCGGCGGCGCACACCGGAGAGCGCCGTCGCCGTGAAGCGGGCGCCCTGGAGACCGCGGTGCAGGCGCTCCGGCTCCTCCCAGGCCATCAGGATCTGGGCCGAGGAGCCGGCCTTCATCGTGAGCGTGGAGCCGACCGGGACGGTGTCCCGCAGTCCGGACAGCCGTTCCGCCGCTGCCACGCAGATCCGCATGTCGCCCTGCCGGCGGTAGAGCTGGGCGCTCTCGCCGGTGATGTCGCGCAGGTGGGTGAGCACCGGTCCGGCCGTGGCCAGGAGCCGGTCCTCGCCCGCCGCCGCCGCGAGTTCCGACAGGCGGGGGCCGAGAATGAATCTCCCCTGCATGTCTCTCGCCACCATGCGGTGATGTTCGAGTGCCACGGCCAGCCGGTGGGCCGTGGGTCGTGCGAGCCCGGTCGCCGCGACCAGCCCGGCGAGGGTGGCCGGTCCGGACTCCAGGGCGCTCAATACCAGAGCCGCCTTGTCGAGAACGCCGACGCCGCTAGAGTTGTCCATACGACGATACTCGCGTCTCACTCTGTGAAACGCAAGTTCAATTTTCCCGGGAAGTTGCGAACCTGTACCGGCGGCCCCACAACGGCCCGTAGCCACCGCCCCGCACGGGGGTCCGGACGGGGGCGCACCGAATCTCTAGTTGGGCCGGCGAAGACGCCGGCCGGAGGGAAAGCGATGGGTAGGACACTCGCGGAGAAGGTTTGGGACGACCACGTCGTCCGGCGCGCCGAGGGCGAGCCCGACCTCCTCTTCATCGATCTGCACCTGCTGCACGAGGTGACCAGTCCGCAGGCCTTCGACGGTCTGCGGCAGGCCGGACGCCCGGTGCGGCGCCTCGACCTCACCATCGCCACCGAGGACCACAACACCCCGACCCTCGACATCGACAAGCCGATCGCCGACCCGGTCTCCCGCGCCCAGCTGGAGACGCTGCGCAAGAACTGCGCGGAGTTCGGCGTCCGGCTGCACCCGCTGGGCGACGTCGAGCAGGGTGTGGTCCACGTGGTCGGCCCGCAGCTGGGTCTGACCCAGCCCGGCACCACGGTGGTCTGCGGCGACTCCCACACGTCCACGCACGGCGCCTTCGGCGCCCTGGCGTTCGGCATCGGCACCAGCCAGGTCGAGCACGTGCTGGCGACCCAGACGCTGCCGCTGGCCCGCCCGAAGACGATGGCCATCACCGTCGACGGCGAACTGCCCGAGGGCGTCACCGCCAAGGACCTGATCCTCGCGATCATCGCCCGGATCGGCACCGGCGGCGGCCAGGGCTACATCCTGGAGTACCGCGGCTCCGCCATCGAGAAACTCTCGATGGAGGCCCGGATGACCATCTGCAACATGTCGATCGAGGCCGGTGCGCGGGCGGGCATGATCGCCCCCGACGCGACCACCTTCGACTACCTGCGCGGCCGTGACCACGCGCCGCAGGGCGCGGACTGGGACGAGGCCGTCGCGTACTGGAAGACGCTGCGCACGGACGAGGACGCGGTCTTCGACGCCGAGGTCGTCATCGACGCCGCCGCGCTCTCGCCGTTCGTCACCTGGGGCACCAACCCGGGCCAGGGCGCGCCGCTGTCGGCCGTCGTCCCCGACCCGGCTTCGTACGAGGACGCCTCGGAGCGCACCGCCGCCGAAAAGGCCCTGGAGTACATGGGGTTGACCGCCGGACAGCCGCTGCGCGAGATCGGTGTCGACACCGTCTTCGTAGGCTCCTGCACCAACGGCCGCATCGAGGACCTGCGCAACGCGGCCGCGGTGCTGGACGGCCGCAAGGTCGCCGACGGCGTGCGGATGCTGGTCGTCCCGGGCTCGGTCCGGGTCGCCCTCCAGGCCGTCGAGGAGGGCCTGGACAAGGTCTTCACCGCCGCCGGCGCCGAATGGCGGCACGCGGGCTGCTCGATGTGTCTCGGCATGAACCCCGACCAGCTGGCCCCCGGCGAGCGCTCCGCCTCCACCTCGAACCGCAACTTCGAGGGCCGGCAGGGCAAGGGCGGCCGGACGCACCTGGTCTCCCCGCAGGTCGCCGCCGCCACCGCCGTGCTGGGCCATCTGGCCTCGCCGGCCGACCTGTCCGACGCCCGTACGCCCGCCGGAGTCTGAGAATCATGGAAGCTTTCACCACGCACACCGGCCGGGCCGTCCCGCTGCGCCGCAGCAACGTGGACACCGACCAGATCATCCCCGCCCACTGGCTGAAGAAGGTCACCCGGGACGGCTTCGAGGACGGGCTCTTCGAGGCCTGGCGCAAGGACGAGACCTTCGTCCTCAACCGCCCGGAGCGCCAGGGCGCCACGGTCCTGGTGGCCGGCCCCGACTTCGGCACCGGCTCGTCCCGCGAGCACGCCGTCTGGGCGCTCCAGAACTACGGCTTCAAGGCCGTCATCTCCTCCCGGTTCGCCGACATCTTCCGCGGGAACTCGCTGAAGAACGGCCTGTTGACCGTGGTCCTGGAGCAGTCGGTCGTCGACGCGATCTGGGAGCTCACCGAGGCCGACCCGACCGCCGAGGTCACCGTCGACCTGGAGCAGCGCCAGGTCGTCGCCGGTGACATCACCGCCGCCTTCGAGCTGGACGAGAACTCCCGCTGGCGGCTGCTGAACGGTCTCGACGACATCAGCCTCACCCTGCAGAACGAAGCGGACATCGCGGCCTACGAGGCGGCCAGGCCGGCCCACAAGCCCCGTACAATTTCCGCCTGAGCAGCGCGTTTCCAGGACTGCGCCCCCTGCCTTCTGGTAGGGGGCGCAGTCGCTTGTTGAGACCCCGTCGGGCGACAACTCGCCCCAGATGGCACAATCGGTGCATGGAACGCGACAGCCAACTCAAGCTTTACGGCCACGTCGCCGACCAATTGAAGGAAGCGCACTCCCGAGTGCGTGCACTGCAAGTCCCGGAGGGCGTACGGATGGCGCTGAACCGGAAGCTGCTGGTCGTCACGGCCGCGGCGAAGCACGATCTCCCGGATGCGGCAAGGCGTCTGGACCGTTTGATGAAGGACCTCGACGAGGGCCGATTCCCCGAAGGTGGCTGACTCTGCGGAACTGCGCAGCGGTCGACTTCGTTGCGGCACTAGGGTGATTAGCCCGTTTCGTGTTTGATTTGCGGTATATATCTGCCTAACGTGCGAAAAAGCCGGAAAGTTTCGTTCCGGCAATGTCTCCGAAGGGGAAGACGTGAACAAGGCCCAGCTCGTAGAAGCGATTGCCGACAAGCTCGGCGGCCGTCAGCAGGCCGCGGACGCCGTGGACGCGGTGCTCGACGCCATCGTCCGTGCCGTCGTCGCAGGTGACCGCGTTTCGGTCACCGGCTTCGGCTCGTTCGAGAAGGTCGACCGCCCCGCCCGCTACGCCCGCAACCCGCAGACGGGTGAGCGCGTGCGGGTCAAGAAGACCTCGGTGCCCCGCTTCCGCGCGGGACAGGGCTTCAAGGACCTGGTGAGCGGCTCCAAGAAGCTCCCCAAGAACGATGTCGCCGTGAAGAAGGCCCCCAAGGGCAGCCTCTCGGGCGGTTCTTCCACCCGGACGACGGCCAAGGCCGCCGCCAAGAAGGCCACGGCGAAGAAGGCCACCGCCAAGAAGGCCACGGCGAAGAAGGCCGTGACCGCGGTGAAGAAGACCACCGCGGCAGCCAAGAAGACCACCGCGAAGAAGACCTCCGCGGCGGCGAAGAAGACCACCGCGGCCGCGAAGAAGGCGGCCCCCGCGGCGGCGAAGAAGGCCACGGCGACCAAGAAGGCCACCGCCGCCAAGACCGCGCCCGCCAAGAAGGCCACGGCCAAGAAGGCTCCCGCGAAGAAGACCACGGCGCGCAAGACCACGGCCAAGAAGGCCACCGCACGCAAGAAGTGAGACCGGGCCGCACCGGGCCCTCACACGCGCCGGGCCGGGCTCCCCTCGGGGGAGCCCGGCCCGCGGGCTGTCCGGGGACCCGTCGCGGGCCCGTGACACCGCCAGGGGTCAGAAGGTCTGGAGCGTCACCAGGGTGATCCGCAGGGCCGCCCCCGCGCCCTCGCCCTCGATCCGCACCCGCTGCCCCGGACGCAGCAGCCGCAGCCCGCCCGCGTCGAAGGCCGCGGCGTCGAAGTCCACCGGGGTGCCGTCGTCGAGCAGCACACTGCCGGTACGGGTCTCGGGATCGTACGTGTACGAGGTCGCCTGCATGGACGGAAGCCTAGAGCCTTTCGTACGGGACGGTCCTAAGGACGGTCCGCCGCCGGCACCCCGGCGGCCCAGCGCCCCGCCGTGTACGGGCCGACCCCCAGGGCCAGCGCCGCCCGGAGGTCCGCGCCGGTGTCCACGTCCCGGCGCACCGAATCGATGCCCGCCAGCGTGATCTCCACAGCCCCCGACGCCAGATGCCGGGCCCGCGACGGACCGCCGAAAGCGGGCCGCAATTCCACTCCCGGGCCCGCCGACAGAAATGTCGTCCCGATTCCCTCCGCATCGGTCACAAAAGCGCGCGGAAAAGCGGCGGCGAATTCGATGACACGGGACAATTCCGCCGGACGCAGCGCGGGCAGGTCCGCGTTCAGCGCGGCGACCGCGGCCCGGGGCCTGCCGGTCCGCACCACGCGCTCACCGTGCGCGAGAGCGGCGTTGAGCCCCGCCGCCGGGACATCGGGCACGATCCGCGCCCCGAGGGCCGCCAGCGCGGCGGCGGCCGCCGCGTCGTCCGTGACGACCACCACATCGGCCACCGCCGGGCAGGACAGCGCGGCGGACACCGTGTCGCGGGCGAACGCCAGGGCCAGCCGGGGCCGCAGCAGCGGGCCCGAGGCGGGCGTCAGCCTGCTCTTGGCCCGCGCCAAGGGCTTCAGCGGGACGACCAGTGACCAGGGGCCGGTCGGGTCGGTGTTCGTGGCGGTCTCCCCGTCGGTGCGCATGGCCGCCTATTCTCGCCTGCCGGTGCGACAACCCGGAGGGTCGGTCCCGAAGGCGAGGCGTACGGTGTTCTCGACAGAGCAGGGGCCTGGGGCGAGACTTGACCCTCGGTAGTCAGGCAGCAGTCCGCTCCACAGTCAGGCCATAGAGGAAGGTGTCCGAGTGTCCCGCCGCAGAATCGGCTTCTGGTACCGCCTGGCGGCGGTCATCGCGAAACCGCCGCTGGTGATTCTGTTCAAGCGCGACTGGCGGGGAATGGAACACATTCCGGCCGACGGCGGATTCATCACCGCGGTCAATCACAACTCCTACCTGGACCCGCTGTCGTACGGGCATTTCCAGTACAACACCGGCCGGGTGCCCCGGCTCCTCGCCAAGGCGGGCCTGTTCAAGGCCCCCTTCGTCGGCATGATGCTGCGCGGCACCGGCCAGATCCCGGTGTACCGCGAGACGACGAACGCGATGGACGCCTTCCGGGCCGCCGTCGACGCCATCGAACGCGGGGAGTGCGTCGCCTTCTACCCCGAGGGCACCCTCACCCGCGACCCCGACATGTGGCCGATGGCCGGCAAGACCGGCGCCGCCCGCGTCGCGTTGACGACCCGCGCACCGGTGATCCCGGTCGCGCAGTGGGGCGCCAACCTCGCGATGCCGCCGTACGCCAAGGAGAAGAAGGTCCGGCTCTTCCCCCGCAAGACCCTCCGGGTCCAGGCGGGCCCGCCCGTCGACCTCTCCCGGTTCTACGATCGGGAGGCCACGCCGGAGGTGCTCCGCGAGGTGACCGAGGTCATCATGCGGGCGATCACCGCGCAACTGGAGCAGGTGCGCGGCGAGAAGGCCCCCGCCGAGCCGTACGACCACCGCAGGGCCCGCGCCGAGCAGCGGCGCAGGGCCGAAGGAGAGGGAACCACGTGACGCACCCCGTCAAGGCCGCCGTCTTCGGAACCGGCTCCTGGGGTACGGCCTTCGGCATGGTCCTCGCGGACGCGGGCTGCGAGGTCACCCTCTGGGGACGCCGGGCCGAGATCGCCGACGCCGTCAACACCACCCGCACCAACCCCGACTACCTCCCCGGCATCCAGCTGCCCGAGTCGGTCCGGGCCACCACGGACGCCGCCGAGGCGCTGCGCGGCGCCGACTTCGCGGTCCTCGTCGTGCCCTCCCAGACGCTGCGCGCCAACCTCGCGGCCTGGACGCCGTACCTGGAGCCGCAGACGGTCCTGGTCTCCCTGATGAAGGGCGTCGAACTCGGCACCGCCGAGCGGATGAGCGAGGTCGTCCAGGAGGTCACGGGGGTCGGCCCGGAGCGGGTCGCCGTCGTCACCGGCCCCAACCTCGCCAAGGAGATCGCCGAACGCCGCCCCGCGGCCGCCGTCGTCGCCAGCACGGACGAGGCCGTGGCCCGCCGCCTCCAGGCCGCCTGCCACACCTCGTACTTCCGCCCCTACACCAGCACCGACGTGGTCGGCTGCGAACTCGGCGGCGCCGTCAAGAACGTCATCGGGCTGGCCGTCGGCATCGCCAACGGCATGGGGCTCGGCGACAACGCCAAGGGCTCGCTCATCACCCGCGGCCTCGCCGAGACCATCCGGCTGGGCGTCGCCATGGGCGCCGACCCGCTGACCTTCTCCGGCCTCGCCGGCCTCGGCGACCTGGTGGCGACCTGCTCCTCGCCGCTCTCGCGCAACAACACCTTCGGCACCAACCTCGGCCGGGGCATGACGCTCCAGGAGGCCATCGCGGCCACCAAGCAGACCGCCGAGGGCGTCAAGTCCTGCGAGTCGGTCCTCGACCTGGCCCGGCGCCACAACGTCGACATGCCCATCACCGAGACGGTCGTCGGCATCGTCCACGAGGGCAAGTCGCCGCTGGTCGCGGTCAAGGAGCTGATGTCGCGCACCGCCAAGGCCGAACGGCACTGACCCCGTTCGGCCCCGGGCGGCCCCGGCCACGCTGACGCCACCGGTACCAGCAGGTACGCTCAACGCGATATGAGCAGCGAGAACCTCCCCCAGAGCACGGAGCACCAGCTCCGCAAGCCGCGTGTGGCCGTCGTGTTCGGCGGCCGCAGCTCCGAGCACGGCATTTCGGTGGTCACGGCCGGCGCGGTCCTGAACGCGATCGACCGGACGAAGTACGACGTCCTGCCGATCGGCATCACGACGGACGGCCGCTGGGCGCTCACCGCCGACGCACCCGAACGCATGGCCATCACCGAGCGGCGGATGCCGGACGTGACCGAACTGGCCGAGTCCGAGGACGGCGGCGTCGTGCTCTCCGTCGACCCCGGCAGCCGCGAAGTGGTCTACACGGAGCCCGGATCGGTCCCCAAGGCGCTCGGCGAGGTCGACGTCGTCTTCCCCGTCCTGCACGGCCCGTACGGGGAGGACGGCACGCTCCAGGGCCTGCTGGAGCTCTCCGGGGTGCCGTACGTCGGCGCCGGGGTGCTCGCCTCGGCGGTCGGCCAGGACAAGGAGTACATGAAGCGGGTCTTCACCTCCTTCGGACTCCCCGTCGGCCCCTACGTCGTCGTACGCCCCCGGGAGTGGGACAACGACCGGCAGGCCGCCCGCAAGCGCATCGTGGACTTCGCCGGCGAGCACGGCTGGCCGCTCTTCGTGAAGCCCGCCCGCGCCGGCTCCTCCATCGGCATCACCAAGGTCGACGACCTCGCCGGGCTCGACGAGGCGATCGAGGAGGCCCGCCGCCACGACCCCAAGTTCCTCGTCGAGTCGCTGCTGCGCGGCCGCGAGATCGAGTGCGGGGTGCTGGAGTTCGAGGACGGCCCGCGCGCCAGCGTGCCCGCCGAGATCCCCCCGGTCACCGCGCACGACTTCTACGACTTCGAGGCGAAGTACATCGACGCCGCCTCCGGGATCGTGCCCGCCCCGCTCACCCCCGAACAGACCGCCGAGGTCCAGCGGCTCGCCGTCGAGGCCTTCGAGGCGGCCTCCTGCGAGGGCCTGGTCCGCGCCGACTTCTTCCTCACCGAGGACGGCGGCTTCGTCATCAACGAGATCAACACCCTGCCGGGCTTCACCCCGATCTCCATGTACCCGCGCATGTGGCAGGAGAGCGGCGTCAGCTACCAGCAGCTGGTGGACCGCCTCATCCAGGCGGCGCTGGACCGGCCGACCGGCCTGCGCTGACCCGCGGGACACCCCTGTACGGCGTGCGCCCCGCGAACGGGCGCACGCCTACAGGCTGGGCGGGACGGTCTTCCTGACCGCGGAGGCGAACGCCGCCAGGGGCGTCGCGTCGTGCGCGTACGCCTCGGAGAGCGTGACCTCCACGTACGCCTTGCGCAGCGTCGTGGTGAACCGGGGGCCGGCGTCCTCACGCTGCTCCAGCATCCAGTTGACGCCGTCCGCCTCCGCGGCCTTCGCCTGGGGGTCGTCCATCTTCTCGGGGCGCGGGACACCGCAGCGCAGTACGATCGCCCCGTCCCCCCACCCGGCCGTCAGATCGGAACGGGGCGAGGGGTCCTCGCGCTCCAGCCCCGCGACGGAACGCGGCAGCTCCTTGTGCAGGGCACGGCAGTAGGCTGCGGCTTCCGAGGACGGAGTGGGCACCGTGACCGACGCCGACGGGTCCGAGGAACAGCCCGCCGCGGCCAGCAGGACCAGGGCGGCGGACGGACCGAGGAGCACGGGGTGGGGGAGCCGGCGGCGGGTAGACGTCACCGGCCCAGCGTAGACGGGGGCTACAGGTGAACGACCGGGCAGGTCAGGGTTCGGGTGATGCCGTCCACTTGCTGGACCTTGGCGACCACCATGCGTCCGAGTTCATCGACCGTGTCGGCCTGGGCACGCACGATCACGTCGTAGGGGCCGGTGACGTCCTCTGCCTGGATCACTCCCGGAATCCTGGAGATGGTCTCGGCGACGGTCGACGCCTTGCCCACCTCGGTCTGAATAAGGATGTACGCCTGTACCACGGAACCTCCAGGGCGGCCACGAGGATCATGTGGGGGAAAGGGACGCCACGTTATCGCGTCGTCGCGCGCCGCGGGGAGACCTGGGGGCCGGAAGACGTCCACAGCGTGGCGTACGGAACGCACAGGTTGACGTATTCCTTGACGGTACCGACCGCGGCCGGGGCCCGCGACCGCGCGTCCGGCGACGCGGACGGGGGCCGGACCATGCCCGTGACCAGCAAGACCGGCCGTACGCGCCGGCGACCGCGCTCCACGACCGGGCGGGCACCCGGACCGCTGGAGCAGGCCGGACGCCCGTCCGGCCCCATCGATGAGAGGTGAGACTCGGTGAAGGGAACCGTGGGCGAGTTGGGGGAGTTCGGCCTCATCAGGGAGCTGACGTCCCGGCTGACCACCACTCCGGCGGTACGGCTGGGGCCCGGCGACGACGCCGCGGTCGTGACCGCCCCCGACCGCAGGGTCGTGGCCAGCACGGACATCCTGCTGGAGGGACGGCACTTCCGGCGCGACTGGTCGACGGCGTACGACGTCGGCCGCAAGGCCGCCGCGCAGAACCTCGCCGACATCGCCGCCATGGGGGCCGTGCCCACCGCGCTGCTCCTCGGCCTGGTCACCCCGGCCGAACTCCCGGTCACCTGGGCCGGCGAGCTGATGGACGGCATCCGTGACGAGTGCCAGGTCGCCGGGGCCGCCGTGGTCGGCGGCGACGTGGTGCGCGGCGACACCATCACCGTGGCGATCACCGCGCTCGGCGATCTGCGCAACCACGAACCGGTCACCCGGGCCGGCGCCCAGCCCGGCGACGTCGTCGCCGTCACCGGCTGGCTCGGCTGGTCCGCCGCCGGATACGCCGTGCTCTCCCGAGGCTTCCGCTCGCCCCGCGCCTTCGTCGAGGCCCACCGCCGCCCCGAACCGCCCTACCACGCGGGCCCCGCGGCGGCCGGCCTCGGCGCCACCGCGATGACCGACGTCAGCGACGGGCTCGTCGCCGACCTGGGACACATCGCCGAGGCCAGCAAGGTCCGCATCGACCTGCGCTCCGGCTCCATCGACATCCCCTCGCAGATGTCCGACATCGGCCAGGCCGTCGGCGTCGACCCGCTCCAGTGGGTGCTCACCGGGGGAGAGGACCACGCGATCGTCGCCACGTTCCCGCCGGACGTGAAGCTGCCGGCCCGCTGGAAGGTGATCGGCGAGGTCGTCAACCCCTCGGCGCTGCCGCAGGTGACGGTCGACGGGGCGCCCTGGACCAGCACCAGCGGCTGGGACCACTTCGGCGGCATCGAGGACGCCCAGTAGATTGCGGCCCATGCCGATACCTTCCACAGCGCCTCCCCGTGTGCTCACCGTCGCCGGATCCGATTCCGGCGGCGGTGCGGGCATCCAGGCCGATCTGAAGACCATGCTGGCCTTCGGCGTCCACGGGACGAGCGTGCTGACCGCCGTCACCGCGCAGAACTCACGGGGCGTCCAGGGCGCCTGGGAGCTGCCCGCGGACGCCGTGCGCGCCCAGTACCGCAGCGTCATGGACGACATCGGGGCCGACGCCGTCAAGACCGGCATGCTCGCCTCGGCGGAGCTGGTCGAGACCGTCGCCGCGCTGCTCGCCGGGACCGGCGCCCCGGCCGTCGTCGACCCCGTCGGCGTCTCCAAGCACGGGGATCCGCTGCTCGCCGCCGAGGCGCTGGACTCGGTGCGTACGAAACTGCTGCCGGTCGCCACCGTCGCCACCCCGAACCTCGACGAAGTGGCCCAGCTCACCGGGATCACCGTCACCGACGAGGCCGGAATGCGCCGGGCCGCGGCCGCCCTGCTGGAGCACGGGCCGCGCTGGGTGGTGATCAAGGGCGGGCATCTGCCGGGCGACCCCGTCGACCTGCTCACCGACGGCACCGAGGAGCACTGGCTGCGCGCCCCCCGCCACGACAACCGCCACACCCACGGAACGGGCTGCACGCTCGCCTCCGCCATCGCCTGCGGACTGGCCACCGGCCAGGACGTGCCCACGGCCGTACGGGCCGCCAAGGCCTATGTCACCGGGGCGATCGCCGCGGGCTTCCCGCTCGGCTCCGGGATCGGCCCCGTCGACCACGCCTGGCGGCTGCGCGACCCCCGCTGAGCGGCCGGGCCCGGATCCGCGCACAGCAAAAAGCCGGTCCACCGAGATGGACCGGCTTTTTGGGCAACCGGTAGGGCTGCGCTACGACGGGAACGTCAGCGCGCGACCTTGCCGGCCTTGATGCACGAGGTGCAGACGTTGAGCCGCTTCGGCGTCCGCCCGACCACGGCACGCACGCGCTGGATGTTGGGATTCCAGCGACGGGACGTACGGCGGTGCGAGTGCGAAATGCTGTTGCCGAAGCTCGGCCCCTTGCCGCAAACGTCGCAGTTGGCAGCCACGGGTCACTCCAAAACTTCAGATGCACTTACAGTGAATTCCGGCACGCCGGATTCATTGGATGAAGTGGCGGTACCGGGGGAATGTCCCGACTTACGTCGGGCAACCGAAGCAGCATACAACGGCTGCGTCGGAGATACGAAACTACCATGGGTTCGGCGGCCGCCCGCCCCGCCCCTGGAGCCGGGCCGGACGCCGGCCGGGACTACTCTGCGGTGCAGCCCGCCGCCCCGGTACGCGTTTCGAGGAGGACCATCAGGTGTCGCAGACCGCGGACGACCTGGACGCCGACGCGGTGCGCACCTGGTGCTCACGGGCGCTGGACGCGCTGGGCCGGGAACGCGAGGCCATCGACGCGATCAACGTCTATCCCGTCGCCGACGGCGACACCGGCACCAACCTCTATCTGACCGTGGAATCCGCGGCGGCCGCCGTCGAGGCCGTCTTCGCCGCCCACGAGACCGGACCGCTGGCCCCCTCCACCGCCGACGTGGTGCGCGCCATGGCCCACGGGGCGCTGATCGGCGCCCGGGGCAACTCCGGCACGATCCTGGCGCAGCTGCTGCGCGGCATGGCCGGGGTGCTCGCCGACGGGACCGGACCCGGCCCGCTGCGCCTGGCCCTGGCCCGCGCCGCCGTCTCGGCCCGCGAGGCCGTCGCCCACCCCGTCGAGGGCACCGTCCTCACCGTGGCCACCGCGGCCGCGGAGGCCGCCGCGCGGACCCCGGACGACGCCACGGCCGCCGCGGTGGCCACCGCCGCCCACGCGGGCGCCCGCACGGCCCTGGACGCCACCCCCGGCCAGCTCGCGGTCCTCGGCAGGGCCGGGGTCGTGGACGCGGGCGGACGCGGACTCGTCGCGGTGCTCGGAGCCCTGGTCGAGGCGGTCACCGGACAGCCCCCGGAGCCGGTGGCCCCGACGGCGCCCGTCCCCGTCCCGGTCCTGGACTGCCCCTCGGCCGACGGACCGCAGGACGGCCCGGCCTTCGAGGTCATCTACCTGCTGGAGGCCGAGGACGCCGCCGTGGAGCGGCTGCGCACCCGGCTCGACGCCCTCGGGGACTCCCTCGTCGTCGTCGGCGGCGACGGACTGTGGAACGTCCATGTCCACGTCGACGACGCGGGCGCGGCGGTGGAGGCCGGTGTGGAAGCCGGCCGGCCGCACCGCATCCGGATCACCCACTTCGCCGCCGACCGCGGCCACGCCCGCCCCGAACCCGCCCAGCGCGCCGTCGTCGTGGTCGTCCCCGGCGACGGGCTCGCCGGCCTCTGCGCGGAGGCCGGGGCCACCACCGTGCTCGCCCGGCCCGGCGAACCCCTCGCCAGCGGCGAACTCGCCGACGCCATCCGCCGCGCGCACGCCCGCGAGGTGGTGCTGCTGCCCAACGACGGGGAACTGCGCCACACCGCGGCCGCCGCCGCCGAACAGGCCAGGGCCGCCGGCATCCGGGTCGCCCTCGTCCCGACCCGGGCCGCCGTCCAGGGCATCGCCGCCCTCGCCGTCCACGAACCGGACCGCAGCTTCGACGAGGACGTGGTCGCCATGACCGCCGCCGCCGGAGCCACCCGCTACGCCGAACTCGCCGTCGCCGAACGGCAGTCCTGGACCATGGCCGGCATCTGCCAGGCCGGCGACATCCTGGGCCTCATCGACGGCGACGTCGCCGTCATCGGCGAGGACATCCCCGCCACCGCCCGCGCGGTCCTGGACCGCATGCTCGCCGCCGGCGGCGAACTGGTCACCCTCGTCCTCGGCGAGGACGTCCCCGACAGCCTCGCGCACCTGCTGGAGGAGCACGTCCGCGAGGGCTATCTCGCCGTCGACACCGTGGTGTACCGGGGCGGCCACCAGTGCGCGCCCCTCCTGATCGGGGTGGAGTAGGGCCGGAGCGCGATGCCCGGTGCGGCGGCTCGCGGCGCCGGCGGGACGCCCGGCCGGCTCCGCACCGGGCACCCCGCCCCTCCGGACGGGCCCCACGACCCGTCCGGTGCGGGCCCAGGAGCTGTCCGGGCCGGGCTCAGGACCGTCCCGCCCCCGTCACGTACGCCCGCAGCGACTCCGCCTCCGCGCGCCGGGCGTCCGCCGTCTCGTCGGTGTCCGGCGGGACGCCCTCGTACGCGGCGACGACGGCGGCGGCCCGGCGCAGCGCGCCCTCCGGGCGGCCGAGGTCGGCCTCCAGCCAGGCGGCCATCAGCTCCGCGGCGGTCCGCTGCGCCGTCGCCTCCGGGCCTGCCGGGGCGAGGACGGCCACGGCGCGGTCGACCAGGCCGAGGGCTTCCTCGTAGGCCAGCCTGGCCGGGTCGTCCGGGGCCTCGCCCGGATCCTCCTCGCAGGCGTGGGCGATCAGTTCGGCCGTCTGACGGCAGGTGTCCGCCAGCTCCTCACGGAGTCCGGCCTCCTCGCAGACGCGCTCGGCCTCGGCCATGAACGCGCGGGCGGGGGCGAGCCCCGGCCGGCCCTCACGGATCGCGATCCAGGCCCGGACCCGCAGGGTGCGGACCAGCGGGGCCGTCTCGCCCAGCTCCCGCCACAGCTCACCGGCGCGGGTGTAGGCCAGGTCCGCCTCGGGATTCAGCTCGGCCCGGTAGAGCGCCTGCCCGGCCAGCTGGGCGAGCATCGCGTGGTCGTGCTGCTCCGGCCAGCCACGGGCGACATCGGCCGCCCGCAGCCAGTGCTCGGCCGCCGCCCGGGGCTCGTCGAGCGCCATCAGCCCGTCGCCCAGCCACCACAGCGTCTGGACGAGCATGCCCTCCCCGTGGTCCTCGGCGTCGATGTCCGGCAGCACGGACTCCAGGACGGCGGCCGCCTCCGCGGCCCGCCCCAGCCGCAGCAGCCAGCCGCCCAGCTGGTGCCGGGCGTAGACGCCCAACGCCTCGTCCCCGCCCTCGTCCGCCCAGTGCGCCGCGTCCAGCGCGGCCTCCGTCGCCTCCCCGAACCGGCCCGCGTCCGCCACCGTCTCGGCCAGCTGGAGCAGCAGCCGGGCCCGCCCGGCCGCCGGCAGCCGGCTCCCGCCGTGCTCCAGCGCCGCCCGCACCGAACGCTCCGCCGCCTCGTGGTCGCCGAGCTGCGCCTGGATCCGGCCGGCCCGCGCCTCGTACTCGACGGCGAACCAGGGCAGCCCCGCGGCCACCGTCTCGTCGGACGCGCGCGTGTACAGCCCGGCCGCTGCGGGGCCGTCGCCGCCGAACCCGGCGACGTCCGCGAGGAAGCCCAGCACCTCGGCGAGGCGGGAGGGCACCCCGTCCTCGTCCCGCAGCGGCTCGGCGAACTCCAGGGTCTCCCGCGCCGCCCGGTCGAGCGCGGCGACCGCCGCCTCCCCGGCCTTCTCGTCCTCCGCGCGCATCAGCGCCTGCCGGGCGATCCGGGCCCGGCACACCAGCACCCCGCTCGCCTGCCGGGCCGTGGCCGCGCCCCGCGCGTGCAGCGCGAGCGCCCGGACGACCAGCGGCCCGATCTCCCGCGCCGCCTCGTCACCGGCGCCGTCCATCGACAGCAGGAAGGCCCGCCGGGCCAGCGCCGCCACGGCCTCCCCGGCGTCGCCCGCCTCCTCGTACAGCCGGGACGCCGTCGCGAACAGCTCCGCGCCCTCGGCGGCCGGCCGCTCGCCGTCCATCGCCAGATGGTCCGCCAGGCTCGCCCGGTCGTGGACGCCCAGCAGATCCGGCTCCCCGTCCTCCCCGGCCCGGTCCGCGACCGCCTGCCAGGCGGGACCGGCCTGCGGGTCATGGGCGTCCGAGAGCCGCTTCGCCTCGGCCAGCAGCCCGGCCAGATCCGGCGCCGGCGCCTCGGAACGCTCCGCCTCCGGCCGGGGCGCCGGAACGGCCGCGGCCGGAGGCCGCGCCGCCCGGACACCCAGCGGCAGCCGGTCCAGCAGCGGCCGGCGCGCCAGCCGCTCCCGGGTCTGCCCGCCCACGTACCCGTTGCCGTTGCGCTCGTCGAAGCGGGCGGCGAGGGCCAGCGCCCGCGCGCGGGCCTCGACGGCCAGCGTCGCGGCGGTCCACTCGGTACCGGCCGGACCGGGCACCGGCTGCGCCCCGTGCCCCAGCGCGACCAGCCGGTCCATCAGCACGGCCGTCACGGCCAGATAGTCCAGCAGGCTGCCCGGATTGCCGTCGTCGGTGAAGTACGCCGGACGCTCGGCCAGGATCTCCAGCCCCCGCGCCTCGTTGCCGGTCAGCGCGCAGAACTCGATGTGCAGCGCGACCGCGTACCGCATGCTCTCCATCGGCCGCACCAGCCGGTAGCCGCGCAGATGGTGCGCCCTGGCCCGGTCCGCCCGCCCGGTCCGCAGCAGCGGCAGCAGCGAGGCGGCCAGCACCGCGTGGGGCTCGTGCGCACAGGTGTGCTCGCCCTCCAGCACCGGTTCCCAGGCGGCCAGCCCCTCCTCGTCCCGGTCCCGCAGCACGTGCCAGCCGCCCTGCTCGTGCAGTTCGCACGCGTGGCAGTTGGCCATCCGGTCGCGTTCGGCGGCCTGCCACGCGTCGTACGCCCGCCCGGCCCGCTCCATGTCGCCCAGATGCCGGGCGATCTCCAGCTCGCCCTGGTGCACCGCCCGCGCCGAATGGCCCGCGAGGCGGTAGCGGTGCGCCATCTCCGCCTGCCACTTCTCGATGGCGGCGAGCGGGATGTGCGGCTGGTCGACCATGGAACTGGACACCCACTTGAACATCCAGAACAGATGGTGGGTCATGAACGCGTCGAAGTCGTCCGGCCGTTCGTCCCACATCCGCAGCAGCCGCGCGAACGGGACGAACATCTTGTCCTTCTCGGAGCTGTAGTTGTAGACCTGCAGCTGATGGACCAGCGCCTCCACCAGCAGCGGGGCGTCCCCGCTCTGCTCGGCCTCGGCCACCAGCCGCTCCGCGCGGGCGTTGCGGGCGGGCCCCTCGGGCTCGTCCAGCAACTCCCGCAGGGACTGGCGGATCGTCGCGGTGCCGGCGCTCATCGGCCGTCCTCCTGGGGGTGTGCGGGGGAGTTCCCCGGTACGGCGGGTGCGGCCCACTCCAGCAGTCCGGCGAAGGCCCGGTTCAGCAGCGCCGAGTCGGCGGGCCGCAGCGGCCGCTGGGCCATCAGCAGCGCCTGCCCGTACAGCGCCTCCGTGGCGGTCGCCGCCAGCTCCGGGGAGTCCAGCGCGCCGATCCGGCGGATCAGCGGATTGAGATGGTTCAGGACCAGCCGGGCCCGCGGCGCCGAACCCCGCAACGAGCCGAGAATGCCCGCCCACAGCTCGTCCGCCTGCTCCTCGGCCTCCGCCCGCGCCTGCTCGTGACGGGCCGAACGGTCGTCCAGATGCAGCGCCGGCACCGTCAGCGGATGGAAGGCGCGCAGCGCCACGTCGCAGCCCAGCGGATCCAGCCGGGCCCGCGCCGCCGCCAGGAACGGCGCCAGCGCCAGCTCCTCCTGCGGATCGACCGCGTCCAGATGCGCGGTGACGGTGTCCGCGTCCAGCTCCGCCACCACCGTCCCCGGCCGGGCCGAGGGCAGCGCCTCCACCAGTTCGGTGTCGTACGTGTAGCCGCCGTTGACCACCCCGATGCCCTGCGCGGACGCGATCGGCGCGACCTGGCGGAACTCCTCCACGGACCGGGTGAAGTGCACCACCGGATGGCGCCGGGCGAACTCCTCCAGCGACAGCCGGCCGTCCGTCGTCTCGAACGGCAGCCACGGCAGCATCGTGCGCAGCATCGCCCCGTCGTGCCGGGCCAGCGACTTCACGCCCAGATGGTGCACGGACAGGAACTCCGCGAGCCGTTCCGGATCGCCCGCCGCCAGACCCGTCAGCCAGTCCCTGATCCGCTCGCCCAGCGCCTCGCGGACCGCGGCCAGCGTCTCGTCCGCGTACAGCGCCTCCCGCGAGGCCGTCGGCCGCAGGGTGTCCGTGTCGACGACGCACCGGACGAAGAACGCCCACTCCGGCAGCAGCTCGTCCGCCCGGTCCGTGAGCAGCATGCCCTTGAGATGGACCCGGTGGCCCGCGCGCTGCGCCGGACTCACCGCCGACGGCAGCACGTACGCCACCCCGCGGATCCCGGCGAGCGGCAGATCCAGGTCGACGGTGTCGAGCGGCGAGAAGCCGAACAGCTCGTGGCAGTGGCGGGCGAGCGCCACCCGCCGCGCCGCCGGGCTCGGATGCGCGCGGTCCCACGGGGCCGGCAGATCGGTGACGGCCACGTCGCCGACCCGTACGTCGTACGGCAGCAGCGAACCGAAGTCCCGGGCCAGCGCGCGCACCCGCTCCTCGGACAGCCAGTCGCCGGAGCCCGGCCGGGCCGTCAGATGCACCGTCGTGCCCGGCTCCGGACGCGCCTCGTCGGGCAGCGTACGCACGGTGTACGAACCGTCGTCGCGGGCGCACCACTCCACCGGCGGCGCACCGGGCGTCCGCGCCGAGCGGCTCACCACCCGGATCTCCGCGGCGACCACGAAACAGGCGAGCAGCCCGATCCCGAACTGGCCCAGGAACTCCGCCCGAGCCGAGGCCAGCCCCTCGGCGCCGTCCCGTTTGGAACTGCGCCCGATCGTGGCGAGCAGGCTGTGCACATCGGACTCGGTCAGCCCGATGCCGCTGTCCTCGACGCGCAGCCGGCCGTCCCCGGCGTACAGGCGCACCAGCGCGGGGGCGTCCGGCTGTTCGGAGCGCCGGGCCGTGAGGGCGTCCACGGCGTTCTGCAGCAGCTCGCGCAGATAGACGCGGGGCGAGGAGTAGAGATGGTGGGAGAGGAGATCGACCAGACCGCGCAGATCCACCTGGAAGGTGTGCGGCTGCCGGGCGGCGGGGTCGAAGGACGCGGAATTCGCTGAGTTCTCAGATGTCATTCGTCGCAGCGCCGGTGGGGGGACTTGCGACAGCGCGGGTCGGGCGATCCCCCGCGGGGCGATCGCGAACGAGAGCGTGGGAGCCGATCCTAGGGGGCGGGCGACAAATCTGACCAGCGGTTTCGCAGGGCTCCGGTGGCGTCCCCGGCACGTCTGTCAGTGGAGTGGTGTGCAATGGATCGCGTGTCTGCGTTCGACGAACCCCTCAAGAAGCTCCTCGGCGGTGCCACCGCGAAGGTGATGGCCGAGCACCTCGACCTGCACACGGTCGGTGATCTGCTGCACCACTACCCGCGGCGGTACGAGGAGCGGGGGCGGCTCACGGCGCTGACCGATCTCCCGCTCGACGAGCACGTGACGGTCGTCGCCCAGGTCGCCGACGCCCGGGTGCTGACGTTCAACGGCGGCCGGGGCAGCGGCAAGCGCCTCGAAGTCACGCTCACCGACGGCCACGGCCGGCTCCAGCTCGTCTTCTTCGGCCACGGCGTCCACAAACCGCACAAGGAGCTGCTGCCGGGCCGGCGCGCCATGTTCGCCGGCAAGGTCTCCGTCTTCAACCGCAAGACGCAGCTCGCCCACCCCACCTACCAGCTGCTCGACGCCGACCCGGCCGACGAGAGCGGCGCCGCCGAGGCCGTGGACGCCTTCGCGGGCCGGCTGCTGCCGATCTACCCCGCCTGCAAGCAGCTCGACTCCTGGCGGATCGCCAAGGCGGTCGACGCCGTGCTGCCCAGCGCCCGGGAGGCCGTCGACCCGCTGCCCCCGGCGCTGCGCGAGGGCCGCGGCTTCGCCGCGCTGCCCGAGGCCCTGCTGAAGATCCACCGGCCGCAGACCAAGGCCGACATCGCCGAGGCCAGGGAGCGGCTGAAGTGGGACGAGGCCTTCGTCCTCCAGGTCGCCCTGGCCCGCCGGAGGCACACGGAGACCCAGCTGCCCGCCACCGCCCGCCGGCCCGTCCCCGACGGACTCCTCGACGCCTTCGACGCCAAGCTCCCCTTCACCCTCACCGACGGCCAGCGGAAGGTCTCGAAGGAGATCTTCGACGACCTCGCCACCGAGCACCCCATGCACCGCCTCCTCCAGGGGGAGGTCGGTTCCGGGAAGACCATGGTGGCCCTGCGCGCCATGCTCGCGGTCGTGGACGCCGGCGGCCAGGCCGCGATGCTCGCCCCCACCGAGGTCCTCGCCCAGCAGCACCACCGCTCGGTCACCGAGATGATGGGGGAGCTGGCCGAAGGCGGCATGCTGGGCGGCGCCGAGCTGGGCACGAAGGTCGTGCTGCTCACCGGATCGATGGGGACCGCCGCCCGCCGGCAGGCGCTGCTCGACCTGGTCACCGGCGAGGCCGGCATCGTCATCGGGACGCACGCGCTGATCGAGGACAAGGTCAAGTTCCACGACCTGGGCCTGGTCGTCGTGGACGAGCAGCACCGCTTCGGGGTCGAACAGCGCGACGCCCTTCGGTCCAAGGCGCACTCCCAGGGGGAGAAGAGGTCCCCCCATCTGCTCGTCATGACCGCGACCCCCATCCCCCGGACGGTCGCCATGACCGTCTTCGGGGACCTGGAGACCTCCGTCCTCGACCAGCTCCCGGCCGGCCGCTCACCCATCGCCAGCCATGTCGTCCCCGCCAAGGACAAGCCCCACTTCCTCAGCCGCGCCTGGGAACGGGTCCGCGAGGAGGTGGAGAACGGCCACCAGGCCTATGTCGTCTGCCCCCGCATCGGCGACGACGAGGACGACTCGGCCAAGAAGAAGGGGAAGAAGTCCGCCGAGGAGGAGGCCACGGCGGACAAGCGCCCCCCGCTCGCCGTCCTGGACATCGCCGAGCAGCTCGCCAAGGGCCCCCTGCACGGTCTGCGCATCGAGGTGCTGCACGGCAGGATGCAGCCGGACGACAAGGACGACGTGATGCGCCGCTTCGCCGCCGGCGACGTCGACGTCCTCGTCGCCACCACCGTCATCGAGGTCGGCGTCAACGTCCCCAACGCCACCGCCATGGTGATCATGGACGCCGACCGCTTCGGCGTCTCCCAGCTCCACCAGCTCCGCGGCCGGGTCGGCCGCGGCTCCGCCCCCGGGCTCTGCCTGCTGGTCAGCGAGGCCCACGAGGCGAGCCCCGCCCGCGCCCGGCTCTCCGCCGTCGCCGCCACCCTCGACGGCTTCGAGCTCTCCCGCATCGACCTCGAACAGCGCCGCGAGGGCGACGTCCTCGGCCAGGCCCAGTCCGGCGTGCGGTCCTCACTGCGGGTCCTCAGCGTCATCGACGACGAGGAGGTCATCGCCGCCGCCCGCCAGGAGGCCGCCGCCGTCGTCGCCGCCGACCCGGAGCTGGAGCACCTGCCGGAGCTGCGCACCGCGCTCGACGCCCTGGTCGACAAGGAGCGCGAGGAGTACCTGGACAAGGGCTGAGCGCGTGCCGGCGGACCCGCGACCGGGCCCGGGGGGGTCCGGACGGGGGCCAGCCCCCACGCTCCGGGCCGGGGACACGCCCCGGGGCGCCCGGCCTCCGCCGACGCCATATCGTGGGGTGCACGGCGGCCGCAGCACCCTGCCCGCCGCCCCGAACCGAGGACCAGACACCCATGACCCGCGTGATCGCAGGCGTGGCCGGCGGACGCCGCCTGGCCGTCCCGCCCGGCACCGGCACCCGCCCCACCTCCGACCGCGCGCGCGAAGGCCTGTTCTCCACCTGGCAGGCGCTCCTCGGCACCCTCGACGGCATGCGGATCGCCGACCTCTACGCCGGTTCGGGGGCCGTCGGCCTCGAAGCGCTCTCCCGCGGCGCCGCCCACGCCCTGCTCGTGGAGGCCGACGCCGGTGCCGTCCGCACGGTCCGCGACAACGTCCGCACGCTGGGCCTGCCCGGCGCCGAGGTCCGGGCGGGCAAAGCCGAACAGATCGTGACAGGCCCGCCCCCGGCCGACCCGTACGACATCGTCTTCCTCGACCCGCCCTACGCCGTCACGGACGACGATCTTGGCGAGATCCTGCTCACACTCCGTGCCCAGGGGTGGCTCGCGGACGATGCGCTCGTCACCGTGGAACGCAGCACCAGAGGCGGAGAATTCGGCTGGCCGGACGGCTTCGAACCACTGCGGGCCCGCCGCTACGGCGAGGGAACGCTTTGGTACGGTCGCGCCGCCGCTCCGTGCGAAGACGCACGATGACCGGACCGGAGAGCGAGGGAACCAAGTTGCGCCGCGCCGTCTGCCCGGGGTCGTTCGACCCCATCACCAACGGACATCTCGACATCATCGGCCGCGCCTCGAAGCTGTACGACGTCGTACATGTCGCGGTGATGATCAACCAGTCCAAAAAGGGTCTGTTCACGGTCGACGAGCGGATCGACCTGATCCGCCAGGTCACCGCGGACTTCGGCAACGTCCAGGTCGAGTCCTTCCACGGACTGCTGGTCGACTTCTGCAAGCAGCGCGACATCCCGGCGATCGTGAAGGGCCTGCGGGCCGTCAGCGACTTCGACTACGAACTCCAGATGGCCCAGATGAACAACGGGCTCTCGGGCGTCGAAACGCTCTTCGTGCCGACCAATCCGACCTACAGCTTCCTGTCGTCCTCGCTGGTCAAGGAGGTGGCGACCTGGGGCGGCGACGTCTCGCACCTGCTGCCGCCCCCGGTCCACGCCGCCCTGACGGAGCGCCTCGCCGGCCGGTGAGGCCCTGACGGCACGTCACCCGGTGTCGGGCGGGCACCGACTGGCCGTACAGTCGTCCCGTCCGTCTCCAATCCGCAGTAGAGAGTGGCGAGCACACGGTGGACGTGCAGAAGAAGCTCGACGAGATCGTCGAAGCGGTCGGGAACGCCCGGTCGATGCCCATGTCGGCGTCCTGCGTGGTCAACCGCGCCGACCTGCTCGCGATGCTCGAAGAGGTGCGCGAGGCCCTGCCCGGCTCGCTCGCCCAGGCCGCCGAGGTCATCGGCGGGCACGAGCAGCTCGTCGAGCAGGCCCGCCAGGAGGCCGGACGGATCATCGAGTCGGCCCACGCCGAGCGCGGCTCCCTCGTCTCCGACACCGAGGTCGCCCGCCGCGCGCGGGCCGAGGCCGACCGGATCCTCGGCGAGGCCCGCCAGGAGGCCGACGAGGTTCGCTCCGAGGCGGACGAGTACGTCGACAGCAAGCTCGCCAACTTCGAGGTCGTCCTCACCAAGACCATCGGTTCCGTCGACCGCGGCCGCGAGAAGCTGCTCGGCCGGGGCCGGGGCATCGACGAGCACGGCTACGAGGACCCCGATTTCACCGAGGCGCCCGAGCGCAGCGCCGACCCGGAGACGCTCCGGCGCCGCGCCGACGAGTACGTGGACACCAAGCTCGGGGCCTTCGAGGCGGTGCTCGCCAAGACCCTGGAGGCCGTCGGCCGGGGCCGGCAGAAGCTGCACGGCCGGGTCGCCACGGACGAGCTGGGCGCCCACATCGCCGCCCAGGACGCGGCGGGCGACCAGGGCCGCACCAGCGACGAGGACCACTGGGCCGGGCTGGCCGAGATCGCCGCCCCACAGCCGCTCCCGCAGCCCCGGCAGGGCGAGCCCGCGTACGGGGCGCAGCCGGAGCCGCAGTACGCGCAGACGTACGGCTACCAGGACCAGCAGCAGGACGCCTACGGGGACCAGCAGCCCCAGGACGTCTACGGGGACCAGCGGCAGGACGCCTACCAGGAGCCCGTGCGGCAGGACGTCTACGGCTACCCGCAGCAGCCCGATCCCTACGCGGCCTACCAGCAGCAGGGCTACGACCCGAACCAGGGCCAGGCCGTGCCCGTGGCCCAGGGCGGCTACGACGCCTGGCAGCAGCCGGTCCAGGGCGGGCAGCAGCTCCCGCCCCAGGGCGAGGGGGCGCTGGACGAGACCAGCCTCTTCGACACCAGCATGATCGACCTGGACCAGCTCCGCCGCTACGAACAGGGGCGCTGACCGCTCCCCGGCGCCCGGGAGCGGGACGGGGGCGGGGAACGGGGCCGGATTGGGAGCTGGGCGGTGTGTCCAGTATCCTGGCTCTTCGGTCGCGCGTATGTCCGCGATCCCGGCTGCCCGCTTCGACTCCGGACCGGTCGGCCCCCACCCCCCTGACGCGCACGATCCGAAAGCAGGAAGACCCCTGAACGGCAACCTCGACCACCGCAACCCCCTCGTGTTCGATACGCACGAGCTGGGCCGGCGTCCTGGTGCCATGAAGCGGCTGACCCGCACGGTGGACGCCCCGAAGGACTTCGGGATCGACGGGGTCATCGGTGTGCCGGAGGGCGCGCCGGTGGAGCTGGAGCTCCGCCTCGAATCCGTCATGGAGGGTGTGCTCGTCACCGGCACCGCCCGTGCGGCCGCCGAGGGGGAGTGCGTAAGGTGTCTGGAGCCGCTGAGCCTTGAGGTCGAGGCGGACTTCCAGGAAATGTTCTCGTACCCTGACGCCGATGACCGGAACGGTGGCAAGTCCGCCGCCCCGGTCGACGACGCCGAGGACGACGAGGACAGGTTCTTCCTCGAGGACGGCTTGCTCGACCTCGAGTCGGTGCTGCGTGATGCGGTGGTGCTCGCACTGCCGATGCAGCCGGTGTGCAGGGAGACCTGTGCCGGTCTGTGCTCCGAGTGCGGAGTCAGGCTGGACGAGAATCCCGGCCACCACCACGATGCCGTCGACGCTCGTTGGGCGGCACTGCAAGGACTCGCCGAGACCATTCAGGACGGCGAGAAGGACAACATGGGCGGCGCCGGCACCGGCGTCGACGAGAAGCAGGAGAAGTAGCCGTGGCTGTTCCGAAGCGGAAGATGTCGCGCAGCAACACGCGCCACCGCCGGTCGCAGTGGAAGGCTGCGGTCCCCACCCTGGTTTCGTGCGAGCGTTGCCAGGAGCCGAAGCTGCAGCACATCGCGTGCCCCAGCTGCGGCACGTACAACAAGCGCCAGGTCCTCGAGGTCTGAGCGGCTGGTGAGAGGCCCGATGTCTGAGTTGTCCCACGCCAAGAAGCAGGCAGACAACGTCAACACAGCCTCGTCCCACACGCTTCTGGAAGGGCGGCTCGGGTATCACCTCGAGTCCGCCCTTCTGGTGCGTGCGCTGACCCACCGTTCGTACGCATACGAGAACGGCGGTCTGCCCACCAACGAGCGGCTCGAGTTCCTCGGGGACTCGGTGCTCGGTCTGGTGGTCACCGACACGCTGTACCGCACCCACCCCGACCTGCCCGAAGGCCAGCTGGCCAAGTTGCGGGCCGCGGTGGTCAATTCTCGTGCGCTGGCGGAAGTGGGCCGCGGCCTCGAACTCGGCTCCTTCATCCGGCTCGGCCGGGGCGAAGAGGGCACGGGCGGCCGGGACAAGGCCTCCATCCTCGCCGACACCCTCGAAGCGGTGATCGGCGCGGTCTATCTCGATCAGGGCCTCGACGCGGCATCGGAGCTGGTCCACCGGCTCTTCGATCCGCTGATCGACCGGTCCTCGAACCTCGGTGCCGGCCTGGACTGGAAGACCAGTCTCCAGGAGCTGACCGCGAGCGAGAGCCTCGGAGTCCCCGAGTACCTCGTCACGGAGACCGGCCCCGACCACGAGAAGACCTTTACTGCTGCCGCCCGCGTCGGTGGTGTCTCGTACGGCACCGGCACCGGCCGTAGCAAGAAGGAAGCGGAGCAGCAGGCGGCCGAGTCCGCCTGGCGCGAGATCAGCGCCGCCGCGGAAGCACGGGAGGCGGAGGCCAAGGCCGCCGCCGACGGAGGGGCCGCCGACACCCCTGCCGCCCCGTCGTCCACGGACGCCGCTCCGGCCTGACCCACGAGACCCCCCGGTGCGCCCGCGCACCGGGGGGTCTCCGTGCCCGAACCCCACCGCCCCATCTGATCCAGGAGAACCGGACCGTGCCCGAGCTGCCCGAGGTCGAAGTCGTCCGGCGCGGTCTCGCACGCTGGGTCACCGGCCGCACGGTCGGCGCGGTGGAGGTCCTGCACCCGCGCGCCGTCCGCCGTCATCTCGCCGGGGGCGCCGATTTCGCGGCCCGGCTCGCCGGAGCGCGCCTGGGCACGGCGATGCGGCGCGGCAAATACCTCTGGGTGCCCCTCGACGACGCCGACACCTCGCTCCTCGGCCACCTCGGCATGAGCGGCCAGCTCCTCGTCCAGCCCGAGGACGCACCCGACGAGAAGCACCTGAGGGTCAGGGTCCGCTTCGCCGACACCACCGGCACCGAACTCCGCTTCGTCGACCAGCGCACCTTCGGCGGGCTCTCGCTCCACGAGAACACCCCCGACGGACTGCCCGACACCATCGCGCACATCGCCCGCGACCCCCTGGACCCGGCCTTCGACGACGCCGCGTTCCACACCGCGCTCCGCCTGCGCCGCACCACCGTCAAACGCGCCCTGCTCGACCAGTCGCTGATCAGCGGGGTCGGCAACATCTACGCGGACGAGGCGCTCTGGCGCTCCCGGCTGCACTACGACCGGGCGACCGCCACGCTGACCCGGCCGAGGACGGCCGAGCTGCTGGGCCATGTCCGGGACGTGATGAACGCTGCGCTCGCCCAGGGCGGCACCAGTTTCGACAGCCTCTATGTGAACGTGAACGGGGAGTCGGGCTACTTCGACCGCTCGCTCGACGCCTACGGCCGCGAGGACGAGCCCTGCCACCGCTGCGGTACGGCGATGCGACGGCGCCCCTGGATGAACCGGTCGAGCTACTTCTGCCCCCGCTGCCAGCGCCCGCCGCGTCCCGGAGCGCCGGCCTAGGAGGCGTCGGCCGGGGTGCCGTGCGCCGTGTCGTAGCGTGCGCGGGCGTCGAGCACCTCGGACATCCGGCCCTCGACCAGCTCGATGAGGGCCAGCAGCCGGGCGGCGACCTCACGCCCGAGCGGGGTCAGCTCGTAGTCGACCCGGGGCGGATTGGTGGGCTGCGCCTCGCGGTGGACCAGCCCGTCGCGCTCCAGGGCGTGCAGGGTCTGGGAGAGCATCTTCTCGCTCACCCCGTCGACCCGGCGGCGCAGCGCGTTGAACCGGAGGCTTCCCTCGTACAGCGCGCCGAGCGTCAGACTTCCCCAGCGGCCCGTGGCGTGCTCCAGCGTGGAGCGGGAGGGGCACCGCCGGGAGAACACGTCGAAGAGGAGCGCGTCGACCGCTCCGTCGTTCTCGTCGCCGGGGTTCTCGTGCATGGAGACAGCGTACGCCCCACAGCGCTTTCCACGGGTTTGCGCAAACCGTGGGAAAGGCTGTGGGGCGTACGGGGAATCCGTGCCCGGTGGTGCGGGCGGCGGGGCCGGCGGGGGGTCCCGGCCGTCCTCAGAAACCGAAGTCCTGGGTCCACCACGGGCCGCCGGCACCGAAGTGGACGCCGACGCCGAGGGTCGTGTAATCGCAGTTGAGAATGTTTGCCCGGTGGCCCTCGCTGGCCATCCAGGCGTCCATCACGGCCTGGGCGTCGGCCTGGCCGCGGGCGATGTTCTCACCGCCGAGTCCCGTGACACCGGCCGCGGAGGCGCGGTCCCAGGGGGTCTTGCCGTCGGGGTCCGTGTGGTCGAAGAACCCGCGCGCGGCCATGTCGTCGCTGAAGCTCTGGGCCAGCGAGGCGAGCGAGTTGCTCGCCTTGACCGGGGTGCAGCCGACCTTGGCGCGCTCCTGGTTGACGAGGGCGAGCACGGCGGCCTCGGCCGAGGCGGCGGTGCTCGGGGAGGCCGGAGCGGTGGCGGCCTTGACGGCCGTGGACGGGCTGGGCGCGGCGGCGGGCGCCGCGCTCCTCGTCGCCGGGGCGGACGCCGTCGTCTTCTTCGCGGCCGGGGCGGACGAGGTCTTCGCCGCGGCGGCGGACCGCTCGGCCTGCCTGGTCGCGGCGGGTGTCCTGGTCGGGGACGCGGTCTTCGACGGGCTCGCGGAGGCGCTCGCGGACGGGGCCGCGGAGCTGGTCGCGGCCTTGGGCGAGACCGTCCGGGCGGGTGCCTCGGCGCGCTCCGTACCCCGGCTGGCCGGGGCGGAGGAGGTCGCGCGGTCGGCCGGCGCGGTCCGGCCCCCGTCCTGCGACAGCAGATTCGGGGCGGCCTCCGAGCGGACCCGGTCGGTGACCGGGCCGCCGCTCACGGTGGAGCTGTCGCCGCCGGGTATCAGACCGGTGGCCACGGCGACGGCGCCGACGGCCACGGCGGCGGAGACCCCGAGCAGCCCGGTGCGCATCGGCAGGCCGCCGAGCTTCCCCCGGCGCGCGGTCCGGTCGCGGCCCGCGGCCCCGTCGGTGGACTGTTCAGCGGCGGGAGCTGCCGCGGAGCGTCGATGGCGTCCCATCTGCTGTGCCCTTCTGACGATCTGGACGCCGTTGTCGGCGCACCTTTGCTCACCCGAACGAGTGAAGCTATTGCGAGGGGACTGTACGCCATGAGGAATCGGAGGGAAGTGCTCCGAAAGCAATTGGCCGGTTAGCGTTCGGGCATGAACGAAGATGTGCGCCTCACCGCATGGGTACGCGGCCGAGTACAGCAAGTAGGCTTCCGCTGGTTCACCAGGGCAAACGCTTTGGAGATCGGTGGTCTCACCGGATTCGCCCTCAATCTCGACGACGGCCGGGTGCAGGTCGTGGCGGAGGGCCGGCGTGAGAATTGCCACCGCCTGCTCGACTGGCTCCGCTCGGACGACACTCCCGGCCGGGTCGACGGAGTCACTGAGATCTGGGACACGCCGCGCGGCGGATACGAGGGCTTCGCGATCCGCTGATCATGCTCCCCGGGAGGGCGCGGACGGGGCTCGTGTCCGTACCGTGTCCGGCGCGCGCCGCGGGGTGACGGCGGGGCCGCCGGCCTCGCGTACACATGAAATGACCTGCGGAATGTCCTGATGGTTGCCAAGATTCGGTTGCCGTGCCAGGCTGCGGCGACAAGGATGATCCCAGGACCCCCGAGGGCCCCGCAGGAGAGTCGCGCCGCATGATCGTCACCGCCGCGCGCCCCCGGGCCGCCCGCCTCTACGGGGTGTGATCGTGTTGACCGTCAAACTTTTTGGTGAGACGCTGAAATCCCCGCGCACCTCAGCTGTTCGGCAGGGCTGTTTCGCAGCAGAACAGCAGTGCACACAGAGCACTGCCGAGCACCGCGGGTGCGAATCCCTCACGACCCACACCGCATCGGTCGGTCACTCAGTGTGGAGGACCATCCATCATGGCAAAGGCGCTTCTCGGTTACGTCGGCGGTTCCGACCCGCGACTTCTCGCCGAGATGCGACGGCTCCAGCAGCGCGTCCAGGATCTTGAGTCCGAGCTCGTACGGATTCAGGACGAGAACGACGCGCTCAACGCCGCCGCCCAGCACCAGCAGTCGCTGCTCGAAAGCATCGACATCGACGTACCCCAGGCGGAGCCGGCGCTGACCTGACCGCAGGGGCCCTTCTTTCCGGGGCCGGTCGGGTTGTACGCGTCAACCGCACGGGAATCATCGCCGGAACGTCACCGGATCATTGAAGATCAATTGCCGGAATCACCTGCATCACGTGTGCTCCACGGCCGCTGATCTGCTTCTTCATCCGCCGCGTCATTGATCCGGTACGCACGCCTTCAACGGGGCGATGGATCGGTCGGCGCGGCACCGCACACGAAATCATTGGGGACGCTTCGGCGTCCCTTCTTTCTTTTCCCCTCCGGCCCGTGCAGGTCCCGCCCCGGGCGTACACCCCTTCCCTTACCGTCTGATGTGCCCTGCACCTTCATCAGCGAAACCGAGCGTGAAAGGTAGAGTCCGGCGGCGTGCACCTCAAGGCCCTGACCCTGCGTGGTTTCAAATCGTTCGCGTCCGCCACCACCCTGCGGTTCGAACCCGGTATCACCTGTGTCGTCGGCCCCAACGGGTCGGGCAAGTCCAATGTGGTGGACGCGCTCTCCTGGGTCATGGGGGAACAGGGCGCCAAATCCCTGCGCGGCGGCAAGATGGAGGACGTCATCTTCGCCGGCACCACCGGGCGTCCGCCGCTCGGCCGGGCCGAGGTCTCGCTGACGATCGACAACTCCGACGGGGCGCTGCCGATCGAGTACGCCGAGGTGACGATCACCCGGATCATGTTCCGCAACGGCGGCAGCGAGTACCAGATCAACGGGGACACCTGCCGGCTGCTCGACATCCAGGAACTCCTCTCCGACTCCGGTATCGGCCGGGAGATGCACGTCATCGTCGGCCAGGGCCAGCTGGACTCCGTCCTGCACGCCGACCCGACGGGCCGTCGGGCGTTCATCGAGGAGGCCGCGGGCGTCCTCAAGCACCGCAAGCGCAAGGAGAAGGCGCTGCGGAAGCTCGACGCGATGGGCGCCAATCTGGCCAGGGTCCAGGACCTCACCGACGAACTGAGGCGGCAGCTCAAGCCGCTCGGCCGGCAGGCGGCGGTGGCCCGCCGGGCCGCCGTCATCCAGGCCGACCTCCGCGACGCCCGGCTCCGCCTCCTCGCCGACGACCTGGTCACGCTGCGCACCGCGCTCCAGGGCGAGATCGCGGACGAGGCCGCGCTGAAGCAGCGCCGCGAGGCCGCCGAGGCCGAGCTCGGCGCCGCCCTGGCGCGCGAGGCCGAACTGGAGGACGAGGTACGGCGGCTGACGCCGAGGCTCCAGCGGGCCCAGCAGACCTGGTACGAGCTGTCGCAGCTCGCCGAGCGGGTACGCGGCACGATCTCGCTGGCCGACGCCCGGGTGAAGAGCGCCACCGCGCCCCAGGAGGAGGAGCGGCGCGGGCGCGATCCCGAGGACATGGAGCGCGAGGCGGCCCGCATCCGCGAGCAGGAGGCGGAGCTCACCGCCGCGCTGGAGGCGGCCGAGCACGCCCTGGAGGACACCGCCGCCCACCGCGCGGAGCTGGAGCGGGAACTGGCCGCCGAGGAGCGCCGCCTCAAGGACGCCGCCCGCGCCCTGGCCGACCGCCGCGAAGGGCTCGCCCGGCTGAACGGCCAGGTCAACGCCGCGCGCGGCCGGGCCGCTTCCGCGCAGGCGGAGATCGACCGGCTGGCCGAGGCCCGCGATCAGGCCCAGGAACGGGCGGTCGCGGCCCAGGAGGAGTACGAGCAGCTGAAGGCCGAGGTCGACGGCCTGGACGCCGACGACACGGAGCTGGGCGAGCGTCACGAGGCCGCGCGCGGCGAGCTGAAGGAGGCCGAACGGGCCCTGTCCGCCGCCCGCGAGGAGGCCACCGCCGCCGAACGCAGGCGCGCGGCGGTCGCGGCCCGGCACGACGCCCTGGCCCTCGGGCTGCGCCGCAAGGACGGGACGGGGGCGCTGCTCGGCGCCCGGGACCGGCTGACCGGACTGCTCGGCCCCGCCGCCGAACTGCTCACGGTCGCCCCCGGCCACGAGATCGCGGTGGCGGCCGCCCTGGGGGCGGCGGCGGACGCCGTCGCCGTGACGGACCCGGCCGCCGCGGCCGAGGCGATCCGGCTGCTCCGCAAACAGGACGCGGGCCGCGCCGCACTGCTCCTCGGCGGTCCGAGGGGGAACGGCGGCGTCGGCGGCGCCGGGCACGGGTCCGCCGGACTCCACGGCGGCGGAGCCCCGGACGGCCCCGGCCCCACGCCGCACGTACCGGAACAGGGCGTGTCCGGCCCCGCCGCGGAACCGCACGTCCCCGGGCAGGGCGCGCCCCGGCCCGGACCCGCCGGGACGTTTCCCGGACAGGCCGCCGAACCCGAGCGGGAGCCGGACGCGGACACGGACGGGCCCGCGCGGCCCGTCGCCGCCCTCGCGGCCCAGGGACACCCCGCCGGTGCGCCCGCCGCCGCACCGGCGGACGTGACCGGACCCTCGGGGGCCGCCGCGCCTGCCGTCGCCGATCTCGTCACCGGGCCCGTCGAACTGGTGGCCGCCGTCCGCAGGCTGGTCCGGGACATGGTCGTGGTCGGGACGCTGGAGGACGCCGAGGACCTGGTCGCCGCCCGTCCGGAGCTGACCGCCGTCACCGCCGAGGGCGATGTGCTCTCCGCCCACTTCGCGCACGGTGGTTCGGCCGGCGCGCCCAGCCTGCTGGAGGTCCAGGCCTCCGTGGACGAGGCGGCGGCCGAACTGGCCGAACTCGCCGTGCGGTGCGAGGAGCTGGCCGAGGCGCAGCGGCGGGCGGCCGAGCGGCGCACCGAGCGGGCCGCGCTCGTCGAGGAGCTGGGGGAGCGCCGCCGGGCCGCCGAACGGGAGAAGTCCGGGGTGGCCCAGCAACTCGGCCGGCTGGCCGGGCAGGCCCGGGGCGCGGCGGGCGAGGCCGAGCGGATGACCGCCTCCGCCGCCCGCGCCCAGGAGGCACTGGAGCGGGCCACCGAGGAGGCCGGGGAACTCGCCGAACGGCTGCTGGTCGCCGAGGAGGCGGCCGGGGACGGGGCGGACGAGGAGCCGGACGCCTCGGTACGCGACCGGCTCGCCGCCGACGGCGCCAACGCCCGCCAGACCGAGATGGAGGCCCGCCTCCAGCTCCGTACCCACGAGGAACGCGTCAAGGCGCTCGCCGGGCGGGCCGACTCCCTGGACCGCGGCGCCCGCGCCGAACGCGAGGCGCGCGCCCGCGTCGAGCGCCGCCGCGCCCGGCTGCGCCACGAGGCCGCGGTGGCCACCGCCGTCGCCTCCGGGGCCCGTCAGCTCCTCGCGCACGTCGAGGTCTCCGTCGTACGGGCCGAGGAGGAGCGGCAGGCCGCGGACGCCTCGAAGGCGGGACGGGAACGGGAGCTGGCCGCCGAGCGCGCCCGGGGCCGGGATCTGAAGGGCGAGCTGGACAAGCTCACCGACTCGGTCCACCGGGGCGAGGTGCTGGGCGCCGAGAAGCGACTGCGGATCGAGCAGCTGGAGACGAAGGCGCTGGAGGAGCTGGGCGTCGAACCGGCCGGTCTGACGGCGGAGTACGGCCCCGACCAGCTCGTCCCGCCGTCGCCCGCCGCGCAGGGGGAGGAGCTGCCGGAGGATCCGGAGCACCCGCGCAACCAGCCGAGGCCGTTCGTGCGGGCCGAGCAGGAGAAGCGGCTCCGGTCGGCCGAACGGGCGTACCAGCAACTCGGGAAGGTGAATCCGCTCGCCCTGGAGGAGTTCTCGGCGCTGGAGGAGCGGCACAAGTTCCTCTCCGAGCAGCTGGAGGACCTGAAGAAGACCCGGGCCGATCTGCTCCAGGTCGTCAAGGAGGTCGACGAGCGGGTCGAGCAGGTCTTCACCGAGGCCTACCGGGACACCGCCCGGGAGTTCGAGGGCGTCTTCTCCCGGCTCTTCCCGGGCGGCGAGGGGCGGCTGATCCTGACCGACCCCGACAACATGCTCGCCACCGGGGTGGACGTGGAGGCCCGGCCGCCGGGCAAGAAGGTCAAGCGGCTCTCCCTGCTGTCCGGCGGGGAGCGGTCCCTGACCGCCGTGGCGCTGCTGGTCTCGATCTTCAAGGCCCGGCCGAGCCCGTTCTACGTGATGGACGAGGTCGAGGCGGCGCTCGACGACACCAATCTCCAGCGGCTGATCCGGATCATGGAGGAGCTCCAGGAGAGCTCCCAGCTCATCGTGATCACCCACCAGAAGCGGACGATGGAGGTCGCCGACGCGCTGTACGGCGTCTCGATGCAGGGCGACGGGGTCTCCAAGGTGATCAGCCAGCGGCTGCGCTGAGCACGGCCGTTCCCGAGTGGTGGCGGGGCCGAAGGTGTGCGCCACTGGAGAGCAGCTCACCCCACGCCCGACGTCGCGGCCCGGCCCCAGGGAGTCCTCAACGTGTCCAGCACCCCGCAGGGACCGGCGTCAGGAGCGCGTTCGGCCCATCCGGACCACATCGGCCACGTCATCTTCATCACGGCCGCCGCCGCGATGGGCGGCTTCCTGTTCGGCTACGACAGCTCCGTCATCAACGGCGCCGTCGAGGCGATCCGGGACCGGTACGACATCGGCTCCGGCACGCTGGCCCAGGTCATCGCCATCGCCCTGATCGGCTGCGCGATCGGCGCCGCCACCGCCGGACGGATCGCCGACCGCATCGGCCGCATCCGCTGCATGCAGATCTCCTCCGTGCTGTTCACCATCAGCGCCGTGGGCTCGGCCCTCCCGTTCGCGCTCTGGGACCTGGCGATGTGGCGCATCATCGGCGGCTTCGCCATCGGCATGGCCTCCGTGATCGGCCCGGCGTACATCGCCGAGGTCTCGCCGCCCGCCTACCGCGGCCGGCTCGGCTCCTTCCAGCAGGCCGCCATCGTCATCGGCATCGCCATCTCCCAGCTCGTCAACTACGGCATCCTCCAGATCGCCGACGGCGACCAGCGCGGAAAGATCGGCGGTCTGGAGGCCTGGCAGTGGATGCTCGGCGTGATGGTCCTGCCCGCCATCCTGTACGGGGTGCTGTCCTTCGCCATCCCCGAGTCGCCGCGCTTCCTGCTCTCCGTCGGCAAGCGGGAGAGGGCCCGTCAGATCCTGGAGGAGGTCGAGGGCAAGAACGTCGACCTGGACGCCCGGGTCGACGAGATCGAGACCGCGATGCGCCGCGAGCACAAGTCGACCTTCCGCGACCTGCTCGGCAGCCGCTTCGGCTTCCTGCCCATCGTCTGGGTCGGCATCGGCCTCTCGGTCTTCCAGCAGCTCGTCGGCATCAACGTGGCCTTCTACTACTCGGCGACGCTCTGGCAGTCCGTCGGCATCGACCCGACCGACTCGTTCTTCTACTCGTTCACGACGTCGATCATCAACATCATCGGTACGGTCATCGCGATGGTCCTCGTCGACCGGGTCGGCCGCCGTCCGCTGGCCCTCGTCGGCTCCTGCGGCATGGCGGTCGCGCTCGCCTTCGAGGCGTGGGCCTTCTCCGCGGACCTGGTCGACGGCAAGCTCCCCACCGCCGAGGGCGCGGTCGCGCTCGTCGCGGCCCATGTGTTCGTGCTGTTCTTCGCCCTCTCGTGGGGTGTCGTCGTCTGGGTGTTCCTGGGCGAGATGTTCCCCAACCGGATCCGCGCCGCGGCGCTCGGCGTCGCCGCCTCCGCCCAGTGGATCGCCAACTGGGCGATCACCGCGAGCTTCCCGAGCCTCTCCGACTGGAACCTCTCGGGCACGTACATCATCTACGCCTGCTTCGCGACGCTCTCGATCCCCTTCGTCCTCCTCTTCGTCAAGGAGACCAAGGGCAAGGCGCTGGAGGAGATGGGCTGAGCCCGGTCCGGACGGTCAGCCCTTCACCGCCTCGCAGAACAGCCGCAGACTGCGCCGGCCCTCCTCCGGCGGCATCCCGCCGCACAGCGGGTGCAGCACCAGACTGTCGAGCCGGCCGGCCAGCTCCGCGCACTCGTCCGGGGTGACGATCCGGTAGACGCCCTCCTCGCGGAGCCCGTCCACCGTCGTCGCCGCCGAGCGGACGGCCGAGCGGATGTCCTGCGACTGCCACGAGGCGTACCGGCGCGCCTCGTGCAGGAAGTGCTTCCCGTACGTCTCCCACGCCCGGTCCGGGTCCTCGGAGACGTGCAGCAGCGGGGTCTCGGCCGCGGGCATCATGCAGAAGCCCTCCGTGCCGTGCACCGCCCGCCGCTCGTCGTAGTACGCCTCCAGCTCCGGCAGATGCGCGCTCGGGAACAGCGGCAGCCCGAGCCGGGCCGCCCGCCGCGCCGCCGCCCGCGAACTGCCGCCCACCAGCAGCAGGGGATGCGGCCGGGTGTACGGCCTGGGCGTGACCGTGACCGTACGGCCCCGGTAGCCGAACGGCTCCCCGGTCCACGCCTTCAGCAGCGTCTCCAGCAACTCGTCCTGGAGCCGGCCGCGCCTGCGCCATTCGACGCCCGCCCGCTCGTACTCCTCCTGGCGGTAGCCGATCCCCGCGACCGTCACCAGCCGGCCGCCGCTCAGCAGATCGAGGACCGCGATGTCCTCGGCCAGCCGCAGCGGATCGTGCAGCGGGCCGATGATCGCGGAGACCGTGACCGCGATCCGCCGGGTGGCCCCGAACACGCTCCCGGCGAAGACGAAGGGGGAGGGCAGCCAGGAATCGGCGACGCCGTGGTGCTCCTCGGTCTGGATGGTGTCGATGCCGTGCTCGTCCGCGTACGCGGCCATGTCCAGGGCCGCGCGGTAACGGGCGGAGAGCGACGCCGGTGAGGCGTCGGGCTCGACGAGATTGAACCGGACGACGGTGAAGGCCATGACGCTGTCCCCTTACGCCGGGCTGGGCGGGGACCATAACTGACGCAGCGTCAGAAGTGTAGGGGTGTGGCCCGATCCGCCGGGCGGGCCCGGGGGAGCAGGGCGTACACCCCGCCGGAGACCAGGATCGTGACCGCCCAGCCCAGCCCGTTGCGGCCCGGCCAGGTGGTGGCGAACGGGCCGGTGAACCACTCCACCCCCGTGAACAGCAGCCCCGCCACCAGCCCCGCGGCCCACGCCGCCACCGCCGTCCCCGCGAAGCCGCCCGTGTACCAGTAGGCGCCGGACGGCGTGGTGTCCATCAGCGCCACCGGATCGTAGACGCGCCCCCGCAGCCGGTCCACGCCGAAGACCCCGATCCAGGCGGCGAACGTCACCGCCAGCACCTGCAGGAAGGAGATGAACGAGCCCAGGAAACTGCTCGCCACGAGCATCAGCAGCGCCCCCAGGAACAGGCTGATCGCGGCGTTCACCCCGACCGCCCAGGCGCGCGGGACCGTGAATCCGAGCGTCTGCGCGGTGAAGCCCGCGGAGTACATCGACATCGCGTTGATCATCACCATGCCCAGCACGGCGATGACCAGGTAGGGGACCGCGAGCCAGCGGGGCAGCAGCTCCCCGATGAACGCGACCGGATCCCGGGTCAGGGCGAGCCCCGGCGTCCCCACCGCCATCACCGCCCCCATCAGCACCATCGGCACGATCACCAGCCCGGCCCCGCCCACCGTCGCCGCCCCCATCGCCCGCCCGGACGCGGTCCTGGGCAGATAGCGGGTGAAGTCCGGCCCGGTGGGCGCCCAGCTCATCCCGCCGGCCGCCAGGGTGCCGACCCCCGCGACCATCAGCGAGACGGGCCCCGCCGGGCGGTCCAGCACCCTCGTCCACGCCGTCGTCTCCGCCAGATGCGCCAGGACCAGCACGCTGAACGCGCCGAAGAGATACGCCGACCAGGTGCAGCACAGCCGCAGCGCCCGCGCTCCCAGCCCCGACAGCAGAAAGCTGCCCGCCACGAAGGCGAGCAGGGTCGCCACGGTCAGCGTCGACGTGCCGTGCACCCCGAAGAGCACGGCGGCCACCGCCAGCAGCGCGTACGCCCCCGTGACCGCGTTCACCGTCTCCCAGCCCCAGCGCGCCACCCAGATCAGCGCCCCCGGCGCCAGATTGCCCCGCTGCCCGAACACCGCCCGCGACAGCGCCATCCCCGGCGCCCCGCCGTCGCGCCCGGCGGCCGAGATCCAGGCGACCAGCCCGAACGAGACCAGCGGCGCCACCGCGGAGACCACCAGGACCTGCCAGAGGGCCAGTCCGTCCAGCACGACGAACCCGGCGCCGATGGTGAGGAGCAGCACGGTCATATTGGCCGCCACCCAGGTGGGGAAGAGCGCCCGCACCCGGCCGGTGCGCTCGCTGTCGGGCACGGGCTCCAGCCCACGGGTCTCCACGGCCGGAAGCGTACCTTCAGGGCATAGCGCTCATATCGCCCGGACGGTCCGAGGGCTCCACCCGTCCCCCGGGCGGCACAGCGCGACCGGACCACACGGTCCCCGCCCGCCGCCGCCCGTGACCGATACTGGGTGGGTTATGGAATTCGTCATCCTTGCTGTAGTCATCGCCCTGGTCGCGGTCGGCGTGATCAGCGGGCTCGTGGTCAGCAGCCGCAAGAAGAAGCAGCTGCCCCCGGCACCGTCGAGCACGCCGACCCTCACTCCTCCCGCCGAGCCCCGTGTCGGCGAGGAGGCCGAAGAGCCGCGCGAGGAACCGCGCCGCACCATCGAGGACGTCGCGGCCCCGCCGGCCGAGGCCGCCCCCGGGACCGTCGAGCCGGAGGAGGTGCCCGCCGCCCCGGCGCTCGACGTCCCCGAGCCCACCGCCGGCCGGCTCGTCCGGCTGCGGGCCCGGCTCGCCCGCTCGCAGAACTCCCTGGGCAAGGGGCTCCTCACGCTCCTGTCCCGGGACAACCTCGACGAGGACACCTGGGAGGAGATCGAGGACACCCTCCTCACCGCCGACGTCGGCGTCGCCCCCACCCAGGAGCTGGTCGAACGGCTCCGCGAGCGCGTCCGCGTCCTCGGCACCCGTACCCCCGAGGACCTGCGCGCCCTGCTGCGCGAGGAACTCATCACCCTCCTCGGCACCGACTTCGACCGTGCCGTGAAGACCGAGAGCGGCCTGGACACCCCCGGTGTCGTGATGGTCGTCGGGGTCAACGGCACCGGCAAGACCACCACCACGGGCAAGCTCGCCCGGGTGCTCGTGGCCGACGGCCGCAGCGTGGTCCTCGGCGCGGCCGACACCTTCCGCGCCGCCGCCGCCGACCAGCTCCAGACCTGGGGCGAGCGCGTGGGCGCCCGCACCGTGCGCGGACCCGAGGGCGGGGACCCGGCCTCCATCGCCTTCGACGCCGTCAAGGAGGGCATCGCCGAGGGCGCCGACGTCGTCCTCATCGACACGGCCGGCCGGCTGCACACCAAGACCGGCCTCATGGACGAGCTGGGCAAGGTCAAGCGGGTCGTCGAGAAGCACGGACCGCTCGACGAGGTCCTGCTGGTCCTCGACGCCACCACCGGACAGAACGGCCTCGTGCAGGCGCGGGTCTTCGCGGAGGTCGTCGACATCACGGGCATCGTCCTGACCAAGCTCGACGGCACCGCCAAGGGCGGCATCGTGATCGCCGTCCAGCGCGAGCTGGGCGTGCCGGTCAAGCTCATCGGCCTCGGCGAGGGGCCGGACGACCTGGCCCCCTTCGAGCCGGCGGCATTCGTGGACGCCCTGATCGGGGACTGACCCCCGCGGCCACCACGAGGAGCCCGGCAGCACCGGTGGTGCGGCCGGGCTCCTCGCCGTCCCGGACCGTCCCGCCGGACAGGACCCGGGCGGGGCGCGGTCAGGCGCAGGGCGCCAGACGGTGGCAGATGTACGCCAGGGTGCCCAGCAGCAGCCGGGCCTCGGGCGGCGCCGACGCCGTGTCCAGCGACGGCGGACGCAGCCAGCGGACCGGGCCGAGGCCGCCCTGGTCGGACGGCGGTGCCGTGATGTGCGCGCCGGCGCCGAGGGCCCTCAGGTCCAGGTCCGCGTCGTCCCACCCCATCCGGTACAGCAGCCGGGGCAGCTCGGCGGCCGCGCCCGGGGCCACCAGGAACTGCGCCCGGCCCGCCGGCGTCACCGCGACCGGCCCCGGCGGCAGCCCCATCCGCTCCATCCGGACCAGCGCCCGCCGGCCGGCCGCCTCGGCCACGTCCAGCACGTCGAAGCTCCGCCCCACCGGCAGCAGCATCGAGGCCCCGGGCACCTCGGCCCAGGCCCGTGCCGCCGCGTCCAGCGTGGCCCCGGCCGGGACCTCCCGGGCGAACTCCAGGGGATGCGCCCCGGGGGAGGGACAGCCGGGCTCCCCGCACGAGCAGACGCCGCCGGCCGCGCGGGCGCCGGGGACGACCGCCCAGCCCCACAGGCCGGTGTACTCGGCCACCGCGGTGCCCTCGGCCGCACGGCCGCGGCGCCGTGAGCCTGATCGCATCTCACGGATGCCGCCGATCGTGAAGCCCATGCCCCCTCCAACGGGTCCGGCGCGCCGGTGGTTACGAGGCGGAGCGCGGTCCGACGCTCCTCCGTCGTGGCGGTCCGGGTGGGCCGGGGCGGACCGGGGCGTGCGCGACGACTCGCGCGCCCCCGGGCGCACCCCTGCGCCCACCGTCAATCGCTCTGCGTCAAGTGAATCGCGCTGCGCCCGGGTGGCGTTCATCCGAAGGGGTGGCGAATGGTGGCGTTTCCGTAGACGCCCTCGCCGAGGGGGTGATCGTAGGATTACCGTCGGTACACGAACCATGGAAGTATGTGCGCCCACGGGTATGCCGGAGGCAACCCGGATTTCTGTTCGATGACGGTCAACCTGCATACGGGCAGCGCCGGTTCACGGCATTCTGATAGACGTTCGCGCGAAGGTATTCGGCGGGATGGGGGCGTTCCAGTGAGTGGCAGCGGCGCAGGCAATGCGAATGCCGGCAAGCGCCCGAACGAGCTGTTGGGGTCGTGGTTCGTGCGCAGCGGCTGGTCCAAGGGCGAGCTGGCCCGCCAGGTCAACCGCAGAGCACGGCAGATGGGCGCCCACCACATCAGCACCGACACCTCCCGGGTGAGGCGCTGGCTCGACGGCGAGCAGCCGCGCGAGCCGATCCCGCGCATCCTGTCGGAGCTGTTCTCCGAGCGCTTCGGCTCCGTCGTCGCCGTCGAGGACCTGGGGCTGCGCACCGCCCACCAGGCCCCGTCCGTCGCAGGGGTCGACCTGCCCTGGGCCGGACCGCAGACCGTCGCGCTGCTCAGCGAGTTCTCCCGCAGCGATCTGATGCTGGCCCGCCGGGGCTTCCTCGGCAGCTCCCTCACCCTCGCCGCCGGCCCCGCCCTCATCGAGCCCATGCAGCGCTGGCTGGTCCCCGTCGCCACCGCCGGCGCCGTCGAGGCCGAATCGCCCGCCGCCGCCCGCCGCCCCTCCCGGCTCTCCGCGCCCGAGCTGGACCTGCTGGAATCCACCACCGCCATGTTCCGCCAGTGGGACGCCCAGTGCGGCGGCGGACTGCGCCGCAAGGCGGTCGTCGGCCAGCTCCACGAGGTCACCGACCTGCTCCAGGAACCGCAGCCGGCCGCCACGGCCACCCGCCTCTTCCGCTGCGCCGCCGAACTGGCGGAGCTGGCGGGCTGGATGAGCTACGACGTCGGCCTCCAGCCCACCGCCCAGAAGTACTTCGTGCTCGCCCTGCACGCCTCCAAGGAGGCCGGCGACAAGCCGCTCGGCTCGTACGTGCTCTCCAGCATGAGCCGCCAGATGATCCACCTCGGCCGCCCCGACGACGCGCTCGAACTGATCCACCTCGCGCAGTACGGCAGCCGCGACTGCGCCACCCCGCGCACCCAGGCCATGCTCTACGCGATGGAGGCCCGCGCCTACGCCAACATGGGCCAGCCCAGCAAGTGCAAGCGGGCCGTCCGGATGGCCGAGGACACCTTCCTCGACGCCGGTCTCGACGGCGAGCCCGAGCCCGACTGGATCCGCTTCTTCTCGGAGGCCGAGCTCAACGGGGAGAACTCCCACTCCTTCCGCGACCTGGCCTATGTCGCCGGCCGCAGCCCCAGCTACGCCTCCCTCGCCGAACCGGCGATGCGCCGGGCCGTCGAGCTCTTCGAGGAGGACGACGAGCACCAGCGCTCCTACGCGCTCAACCTGATCGGCCTCGCCACCGTCCACCTGCTCAAGCGCGAGCCCGAGGAGTCCACCCTCCTCGCCGAGCAGGCGCTGCGCGTCGCCAAGAAGGTCCGCTCCGAGCGCGTCAACACCCGGCTGCGCAAGACCGTCGACACCGCCGCCAGGGACTTCGGGGACATCCCCGAGGTCGCCCGGCTCACCGATCTCCTCACCGAACAGCTGCCCGAGACCGCCGAGGCGGTCTGAGCGGCACCACAGCCCCGGCCACGACGGCCACCCCGCACGGACCGACTTCGGCTCCCCCGATTGCCAGGTCAGCGGGTGGTCGCCGTGGCCGGTTCGTGTGGTCGTTCCCTCGCGGGTGCGTCGTAACCGCACCGTATGCGGCTCGGGCCGCAGAGTAGGCCCGAGCGCGGACCCGGCACGGGCGGTTCATGGGGACGTAACACACCGGTCCTCTTGGTCACTGCCGCGAAACACCGTGCGGCATCGGTGGAAACGGCGCTGGGCGAACCTCATGGCTCATAACGGCCCGCACCTTTTCCCCCGTGGTTCCGCACGTGGATGTGCCCCCCATCGCCCGCACGCGGCCGCACCGACGACGAGGAGACGCCGATGCCCCCAGGCATCACGACGCTTGCAGCAGACGCCCCGACGCTGTCCGCCGCCAACACCGGGTTCATGCTCATCTGCTCGGCCCTGGTGATGCTCATGACCCCGGCCCTGGCCTTCTTCTACGGAGGCATGGTCCGCGTCAAGAGCACGCTCAACATGCTGATGATGAGCTTCATCAGCCTCGGGATCGTCACGATCCTGTGGGTGCTCTACGGATTCAGCCTCGCCTTCGGCACCGACGCCGGTTCGCTCATCGGCTGGAGCCAGGACTTCGTCGGCCTCAGCGGCATCGGCGTGACGGAACTCTGGGACGGCTACACCATCCCGGTCTACGTCTTCGCCGTCTTCCAGCTGATGTTCGCCGTGCTCACCCCGGCCCTGATAAGCGGTGCCCTCGCCGACCGGGTCAAGTTCACCTCCTGGGCCCTGTTCATCACGCTCTGGGTCACCGTCGTCTACTTCCCGGTCGCCCACTGGGTCTGGGGCGCGGGCGGCTGGCTCTTCGAGCTGGGCGTCATCGACTTCGCCGGCGGCACCGCCGTCCACATCAACGCCGGAGCCGCGGCCCTCGGCGTGATCCTCGTCATCGGCAAGCGCGTCGGCTTCAAGAAGGACCCGATGCGGCCGCACAGCCTGCCGCTGGTCATGCTCGGCGCCGGACTGCTGTGGTTCGGCTGGTTCGGCTTCAACGCCGGATCCTGGCTCGGCAACGACGACGGCGTCGGCGCGGTCATGTTCGTCAACACCCAGGTCGCCACCGCCGCCGCGATGCTCGCCTGGCTCGGCTACGAGAAGCTCCGCCACGGCTCGTTCACCACGCTCGGCGCCGCCTCCGGCGCCGTCGCCGGACTCGTCGCCATCACCCCGGCCGGCGGCGCGGTCAGCCCGCTCGGCGCGATCGCGGTCGGTGCCGTCGCCGGTGTGCTCTGCGCCATGGCCGTCGGCCTGAAGTACAAGTTCGGCTACGACGACTCCCTCGACGTGGTCGGCGTCCACCTCGTCGGCGGTATCGCCGGCTCCCTGCTCATCGGCTTCTTCGCCACCGGCGGGGTCCAGTCCGACGCCAAGGGCCTCTTCTACGGCGGCGGCCTCGACCAGCTCGGCAAGCAGGCCGTCGGTGTCGTCGCGGTCCTCGTCTACTCCCTCGTCGTCTCCGCCGTCCTCGCCTTCCTGCTCGACCGGACGATCGGGATGCGCGTCGACGAGGACGACGAGATCTCCGGCATCGACCAGGTCGAGCACGCCGAGACGGCGTACGACTTCAGCGGCGCCGGCGGCGGCGCGGCCGCCCGCACCGCGTCCCCCGCCCCCGGCACCACCGCCCCGACCAACAAGAAGGTGGACGCATGAAGCTCATCACCGCCGTCGTGAAGCCGCACCGGCTCGACGAGATCAAGGAGGCCCTCCAGGCCTTCGGCGTCCAGGGCCTCACGGTCACGGAAGCCAGCGGTTACGGGCGCCAGCGCGGCCACACCGAGGTCTACCGGGGCGCCGAGTACACCGTCGACCTCGTCCCCAAGATCCGCATCGAGGTCCTCGTCGAGGACGAGGACGCCGACCAGCTCATCGATGTCGTCGTCAAGGCCGCCCGGACCGGCAAGATCGGCGACGGCAAGGTCTGGAGCGTCCCGGTGGAGACCGCGATCAGGGTCCGCACCGGCGAACGCGGCCCCGACGCACTCTGACCGACTGAACCGCACACGGAAGGGCAGCTGGGTGACGAGCACCGAAACGACCACCGGATCCGGGGAATCGGGACCCAGCGGCTACGCGGCGGCCCGGCTGCTCCTCCTCCAGCAGGAGGAGCAGTCCGGGCCGCCGCGCCGTGCGGCCCTCGCCTCCCTCACCGACACCTGGCTGACCGGCCTGTTCACCGCCGCGGCCGAACACGCCGGCGTCCGGGGCGCCGCCCTGGTCGCCGTCGGCGGCTACGGACGCGGCGAACTCTCCCCGCGCAGCGACCTCGACCTCCTGCTCCTCCACGACGGCCACGCCGACCCCGCGGCCGTCGCCGCCCTCGCCGACCGCATCTGGTACCCCGTCTGGGACCTCGGACTCGCCCTCGACCACTCCGTCCGCACCCCGGCCGAGGCCCGCCGCGCCGCGGCCGACGACCTCAAGGTCCAGCTCGGACTGCTCGACGCCCGGCCCGTCGCCGGCGACCTCGGCCTCGTCGCCTCGCTGCGCACCGCGATCCTCGCCGACTGGCGCAACCAGGCCCCCAAACGCCTCCCCGCCCTCGACGAACTCTGCCGCGAACGGGCCGAACGCCAGGGCGAGCTGCGCTTCCTCCTGGAACCCGACCTCAAGGAGGCCCGGGGCGGACTGCGCGACGCCACCGCCCTGCGCGCCGTCGCCGCCTCCTGGGTCGCCGACGCCCCCCGCGAAGGACTCGCCGAGGCCCGCCGGGTCCTCCTCGACACCCGCGACGCCCTCCACCTCAGCACCGGCCGCGCCACCGACCGCCTCGCCCTCCAGGAACAGGACCAGGTCGCGGACGCCCTCGGCCTCCTCGACGCCGACGCCCTGCTGCGCCAGGTCTACGAGGCCGCCCGCACCGTCTCGTACGCCACCGACGTCACGTGGCGCGAGGTCAACCGGGTGCTGCGCGCCCGCTCCGTCCGGCCCCGGCTGCGCGCCATGCTCGGCGGACGGGCGGCCCCGGCCACCGACCGCACCCCGCTCGCCGACGGGGTCGTCGAGTCCGACGGCGAGGCCGTCCTCGCCCGCACCGCCCGCCCCGAACGCGATCCGGTCCTCGTCCTGCGCGCCGCCGCCGCGGCCGCCCAGTCCGAACTGCCGCTCTCCCGCCACGTCGTCCGCCGTCTCGCCGCCGTCGCGGCCCCGCTCCCGGTGCCCTGGCCGGCCGAGGCCCGCGAGGAACTCGTCACCCTCCTCGGCGCGGGCGAGGCCACCGTCCCCGTCTGGGAGGCCCTGGAGGCCGAGGGGCTGATCACCCGGCTGCTCCCCGACTGGGAACGCGTGCACTGCCGCCCCCAGCGCAACCCCGTCCACACCTGGACCGTCGACCGCCACCTCGTCGAGACCGCCGTCCGCGCCTGCGCCCTCACCCGCCGCGTCGGCCGCCCCGACCTCCTGCTGATCGCCGCCCTGCTCCACGACATCGGCAAGGGCTGGCCCGGCGACCACTCCGTCGCCGGCGAGGTCATCGCCCGCGACATGGCCGCCCGCATCGGCTTCGACCAGCACGACGTGGGCGTCGTCGCCACCCTCGTACGCCACCATCTGCTGCTCGCCGAGACCGCCACCCGCCGCGATCTGGACGACCCGGCCACCGTCCGCTCCGTGGCGGACGCCGTCGGCAGCACCACCACCCTGGAGCTGCTGCACGCCCTCACCGAGGCCGACGCCCTGGCCACCGGACCCGCCGCCTGGTCCGCCTGGCGCGCCTCGCTCGTCGCGGACCTGGTCGCACGGGTCGCGGCCGTCCTGGCGGGGGAGGCGCCCGAGGAACCCGGCCCCACCGCACCCGGTGCCGAGCACGAGCGCCTGGCCGTGGAGTCCCTGCGCACCGGCGAACCCGTCCTCGCCCTGCACACCCGGCCGGAGGCCGCCACCGAGGACGGCGCCCCCGAACCCGTCGGCGTCGAACTCCTCATCGCCCTCCCGGACCGCCCCGGCGTCCTGCCCGCCGCCGCGGGCGTCCTCGCCCTGCACCGGCTCACCGTCCGCGCCGCCGATCTGCGGGCCATGGAACTCCCCGCCGAACTCGGCGGACCGGGCGAGGTGCTGCTGCTCAGCTGGCGGGTCGCGGCCGAGTACGGCTCGCTGCCCCAGGCCGCCCGGCTGCGCGCCGACCTCGTCCGCGCCCTCGACGGCTCCCTGGACATCCGCGCGCGCCTGGCCGAACGCGAGGCCGCCTACCCGCGCCGCCGCGGGATGAAGGCCCCGCCGCCCCGGGTGACCGTCGCGGCCGCCGGTTCCCGCCTGGCCACCGTGATCGAGGTCCGCGCCCAGGACGCCCCCGGGCTGCTGCACCGGATCGGCCGCGCGCTGGAGGGCAGCGGCGTACGGGTCCGCAGCGCCCACGTCTCGACGCTCGGGGCGAACGCGGTGGACGCCTTCTACGTCACGGACGCCGAGGGGGCGCCGCTGTCGCCGGAGCGGGCGGCGGAGCTGGCCCAGGAGGTCGAGAAGGCGCTCGGCTGACCCCGGCCGCCCCCGAGCGCGTCCGTCACGAGAACCGGGCGAGGGCTATGCCTTCCCCGGCGTCCGGATACCCTGGGGAGGACTGTCCCACCCGCCCCCGACCCTGAGGACCGACGAGCGCCGTGTTCGATACTCTCTCCGACCGCCTTGCCGCGACTTTCAAGAACCTCCGGGGCAAGGGCCGCTTGTCCGAGGCCGACATCGACGCCACGGCGCGCGAGATCCGTATCGCCCTGCTCGAAGCGGACGTCGCCCTGCCCGTCGTCCGGTCCTTCATCGCCAAGGTCAAGGAGCGGGCGCGCGGCGCCGAGGTCTCCCAGGCGCTGAACCCGGCGCAGCAGGTCGTCAAGATCGTCAACGAGGAACTGATCGCCATCCTCGGCGGCGAGACCCGGCGGCTGCGGTTCGCCAAGACCGCCCCCACCGTGATCATGCTGGCCGGTCTCCAGGGTGCGGGCAAGACGACCCTCGCCGGAAAGCTCGGCCTCTGGCTGAAGGGCCAGGGCCACTCCCCGCTGCTCGTCGCCTGCGACCTCCAGCGCCCCAACGCGGTGAACCAGCTGAGCGTCGTCGCCGACCGCGCCGGTGTCGCGGTCTACGCGCCGCAGCCGGGCAACGGGGTGGGCGACCCGGTCCAGGTCGCCAAGGACTCGGTCGAGTACGCCCGGTCCAAGCAGTACGACGTCGTCGTCGTCGACACCGCCGGCCGTCTCGGCATCGACCAGGAGCTGATGCAGCAGGCCGCGGACATCCGCGACGCCGTCGGCCCGGACGAGATCCTCTTCGTCGTCGACGCCATGATCGGTCAGGACGCGGTCAACACCGCCGAGGCCTTCCGCGACGGCGTCGGCTTCGACGGCGTGGTGCTCTCCAAGCTCGACGGTGACGCCCGCGGTGGTGCGGCCCTGTCGATCGCCCATGTCACGGGCAAGCAGATCATGTTCGCGTCGAACGGCGAGAAGCTCGACGAGTTCGACGCCTTCCACCCGGACCGCATGGCGTCCCGGATCCTCGACATGGGTGACCTGCTCACCCTGATCGAGCAGGCGGAGAAGACCTTCAGCCAGGAAGAGGCCGCCAAAATGGCCTCCAAGCTGGCGTCCAGCAAGGGCAAGGACTTCACGCTCGACGACTTCCTGGCCCAGATGGAGCAGGTCCGGAAGATGGGCTCCATCTCCAAGCTGCTCGGGATGCTGCCCGGCATGGGGCAGATCAAGGACCAGATCAACAACATCGACGAGCGCGACGTCGACCGCACCGCCGCGATCATCAAGTCGATGACCCCCAAGGAGCGCGCCGAGCCGACGATCATCAACGGCTCGCGGCGGGCCCGTATCGCCAAGGGTTCCGGCGTCGAGGTCAGCGCCGTGAAGAACCTGGTCGAGCGGTTCTTCGAGGCCCGCAAGATGATGTCGAAGATGGCCCAGGGCGGCGGCATGCCGGGGATGCCCGGGATGCCGGGCATGGGCGGTGGCCCCGGCCGGCAGAAGAAGCAGGTCAAGCAGGCCAAGGGCAAGCGCAAGAGCGGCAACCCGATGAAGCGCAAGGCCGAGGAAGCGGCCGAGGCGGCCCGCCGCGAGCAGGCGGCCCAGGGCGGCGTTCCCGGCCTCCCGGCGGGCGGCAACGGCCAGAACTTCGAGCTGCCCGACGAGTTCAAGAAGTTCATGGGCTGACCGCGGCCCGTCCGTCCGGCCCCGAGGGGGCGTCCGTCGTACGGCGGGCGCCCCCTCGGGCGTGCCGGGCCGCCGGACGTCCCTCCATGGGCCCAGCGGACCGCCCCTGAGCAGGGCTTCGCCCGTATTTCTCCCCTAATGTCGGCTGAAAGGCCGTCGGCAGAGGAGTCGCGAGTGACCAATCCCGTACCTCCCCGCGACCGTACGGACCAGCCCTGGCGCTCCGAGGGAGCCCCGCCGCCCCCGAGCCCCGGCCGCAAGATGCCCGGCGGCTGGGGCGGACTCCTGCTGACCGCGCTGGCCGTCTATGTGATCGCCAACCTGGTGCTCTCGTTCTTCAACGGGGACGAGGAACGGACGATCGCGTACACCGAGTTCAGCAAGCAGGTGACCTCGGGCAATGTCTCCAAGATCTACTCCAAGGGCGATGCCATCCAGGGGGAGCTGAAGAAGAAGGCGAAGGCGCCCGGCACCGACGACACGTACACCAAGTTCGTCACCCAGCGACCGGCCTTCGCCGACGACAACCTCTGGGCGGAGCTGGTCAAGGACGATGTCACCGTCACCGCCGAGCCCGTCGTCAAGGAACGCAGCTTCCTGGCCAATCTGCTGATCTCGCTGGCACCGATGCTGCTGCTGGTCCTGCTGTGGGTGTTCATCGCCCGGCGGATGGCGCGCGGCGGCATGGGCGGCGGGATGGGCGGGTTCGGACGGAAGGCGCCGCCGAAACCGGTGGAACTGGAGGGTGCCAAACGCACCACGTTCAAGGACGTGGCGGGCATCGACGAGGTCGAGGGCGAGCTCAACGACGTGGTCGACTTCCTGAAGAACCCCGACGCCTACCGGAAGATGGGCGCCCGCATGCCGGGCGGGGTGCTGCTCGCCGGTCCTCCCGGCACCGGGAAGACGCTGCTGGCGCGGGCGGTGGCGGGGGAGGCGGGGGTGCCGTTCTTCTCGGCCTCGGCCTCGGAGTTCATCGAGATGATCGTCGGGGTCGGCGCGGGCCGGGTCCGGGAGCTGTTCGCCGAGGCGCGCAAGGTGGCCCCCGCGATCGTGTTCATCGACGAGATCGACACCATCGGGCGGGCGCGCGGAGGCGGCTCCGGCATGGGCGGACACGACGAGCGCGAGCAGACGCTCAACCAGATCCTGACCGAGATGGACGGCTTCTCCGGCTCGGAGGGGGTGGTGGTCCTCGCGGCGACCAACCGGGCCGACGTGCTGGACCCGGCCCTCACCCGGCCCGGCCGTTTCGACCGGATCGTCCAGGTCAGCCCGCCGGACCGGAGCGGCCGCGAGGCGATCCTGGAGATCCACACCCGCCGGATCCCGATGGCCGGCGACGTGGACCTGGCCCAGGTGGCGCGGACGACCCCGGGGATGACCGGCGCCGATCTGTCCAACCTCGCCAACGAGGCCGCGCTGCTCGCGGTGAAGCGCGGGCAGTCGCAGGTGGACGCGGCCGATTTCTCGGACGCCCTGGAGAAGGTGCAGCTGGGCGCGGAGCGCGCGCTGGTCATGTCGGACGAGGAGCGCCGCAGGACGGCGTACCACGAGAGCGGTCACGCCCTGCTGGGCATGGTCCAGCCCGGCGCGGACCCGGTCCGCAAGGTGACCATCGTCCCGCGCGGCCGGGCGCTGGGCGTCACCCTCTCGACGCCGGACGCCGACAAGTACGCCTACACCGAGGAGTACCTGCGCGGGCGGATCATCGGGGCGCTCGGCGGGATGGCGGCCGAGCAGGTGGTCTTCGGGGTGATCACCACGGGCGCGGAGAGCGATCTGGAACAGGTGACCCAGATGGCCCGGGGCATGGTCGGCCGCTGGGGCATGAGCGAGCGGGTGGGCCGGCTGACGGCGATCCCGGGCGACGCCCAGCAGGCCTACGGCCTGTCGGCGGCGCCCGCGACGCTGGACGCCGTGGACGGCGAGATGCGCCGGATCGTGGACGAGTGCTACGAGGAGGCGTGCCGGCTGCTGCGGGAGAACCGGGACCGCCTGGACGCCCTGGCCTCGGCGCTCCTCGCGAACGAGACGCTCGACGAGGCGGAGGCCTACCGCGCGGCCGGGATCACCCGTCTGTCGAAATGAGGCGCGGCCGGGGCTACGTCGTGCAGACGAGGTAGCGGAACACGTTGGGCATCCACACCGTGCCGTCGTCGCGCAGATGCGGATGCAGGGCCTCCGCGACCTCCTTCTCGACCTGGGTGCGGTCCGTGGCGTGCACGGCCGCGTCGAAGAGGCGGGTCGAGAGCAGCCCCCGGACCGCGCTGTCCAGGTCCGCGTAGCCGAAGGGACAGGCCACCCGCCCCGAACCGTCCGGTTTCAGCCCGGCCCGGGAGGCCACGTTCTCCAGATCGTCCCGCCGCGCGCCCCGGGGGCTTCCCGGCCGCCCGGCGAGCCGGCCGGCGACGCGCAGGACCGCCTCGGTGGCACAGCGTTCGGGCGGTCCCCAGCCGGTCAGGACGACGGCGGAGCGCCGGCCCGCCGAGGGCACGGCCGCGTCGAGCGCGCGCACCAGCGCGTCGTCGTCGCCCTCGGCGCAGCCGATCGGGGTGAAGGCGGTGATCAGGCCGTACGGCTCCGGGACGGTGTCCGGAGCGGGCACGGACTCCCGCAGCAGAGGGGCGCCGGACACGGGGGAACGCGGTGCGTCCGTGGCGGGCAGCAGCCGCGTCCGGGCGAGGGCGAGGCGTTCGCGGTCGGTGTCGACGCCGGTGACCCGGGCCCCGCGGCCGGCCGCGATGAGCAGCGCGAGCCCGGAGCCGCAGCCCAGGGAGAGCATCCGGGTGCCGGGTCCCACATCGAGGCGCGCGTACACCGCCTCGTAGAGCGGGGCCAGCATCCGTTCCTGGATCTCGGCCCAGTCGCGGGCCCGGGAGCCGCTGTCCGCGGTCGCGGAGGGCTCCGTCCGAGGGTGGTGCCGGACGAGCGTTCGTGTCATGGAATGCGCCCCAATCCGCCGAGATGCCGGTCGTGCCGGTCGGTCCTGCGGGCCGGTCCGCCGGGTCGTGCCGGCCGGTCCGCCTGTCCGGAAGTCGTCCCCGTCGTCCTGCTCTGCACCGTTCCCCCCTGCCTGCCCTGCGCTGTTCCCTCCCTCCCTGCCCTGCGTTCCCCCGTATGCCAGGGAACTGCGCATCCGGCGCCGCGTCCAGGGGTCTGCGGGAGGTGCTTGCCCGCGGGGGCGCCGGTGGGTGCGCGCCGTGCGGGAGCTCCGCCGGGACAGGGGTGCGCGGAGTCGGGCCGCCCCGCTCCGCGGTCCCAGTCTCACCCGGTCCGGCCGGGCGGGCATGTCGGGCGTTCCGTACCGGGGGTAGGGTCGTGGCCCTTCCCGGCGACGGGCCGGGGAGGCCCCGGGCGCCGGCGGCGCGGGGGTTCGCGGGGGGCGTACGCCTCTTCCGCGCGCTCGGGCGTACGCGACGCTACGTACCGGCTTGGTGCGAGCTGTGCGGCTTCTCCGCAGATCAGCGCACCCGCCCTCGTCGCGACGCATCAACGGCGACTGACTGGTACGTGCAAAATATTTGGGATGGCCCGGAATCGGAACACCGAGGGCCCCGCGCTCGTTGGTCACGACGTGAGCACGACACCACCTGTACTTGCCGCAGAGCTGGCGCAGGCGTGGGCCGACATTCAGCGGTACCACCCCGAGCTGCCCGATCTGGCCGCACCCGAGTCCCTGATCGGAGAGTCCTCGTCCGCCTGCGGCGCCGAACTCTCCTTCGAGCGACTGCTCCACGAGGCAGTCCACGGCATCGCCGCCGCCAGAGGTGTCCGGGACACCTCGCGCGCCGGCCGTTACCACAACCGCCGGTTCCTCGCGATCGCGGAGGAGCTGGGCCTCGACCACGCCGAGGAGCCGCATCCCAGCAGCGGCTTCTCGCTGGTCACGCTGAACCCGGAGGCCAAGCGCCGGTACCGGCCGACGATGGAACGGCTGCAGCGCGCCCTCAAGGCGCACACGGTCGCCACCGCCGCCGACACCAAGCGCTCCTTCCGCGGGCCCGCGGCCCGGCACGGCTCCTCCGGAGGGGGCGTGCGGGTCAAGGCGGTCTGCGACTGCGGCCGCAATGTGCGCGTGGTCCCCTCGGTCCTCGCCCAGGCGCCGATCGTCTGCGGCGGTTGCGGAAAGCCGTTCCGGATCCCGGAAGCGGCGGTCGCGGTGGGGTGAGCCGATGGGGTGTGGCACAATGGCTAGCTGTACTCGACAGTCGCACAGGACCCCTCTCTCCTCCGGCTGACGCGTCCATCGGGCACCCGAGTACCGCAACCCCACGTGGCATCTTCGTTGTGCCCAACCACGTCATAGACCAGGAGACACCACTCCCGTGGCAGTCAAGATCAAGCTGAAGCGTCTGGGCAAGATCCGTTCGCCTCACTACCGCATCGTCGTCGCCGACTCCCGTACCCGCCGTGACGGCCGGGCCATCGAGGAGATCGGTCTGTACCACCCGGTGCAGAACCCCTCGCGCATCGAGGTCAACTCGGAGCGTGCGCAGTACTGGCTGTCCGTCGGCGCCCAGCCGACCGAGCCGGTTCTCGCGATCCTGAAGCTCACCGGTGACTGGCAGGCGCACAAGGGCCTCCCGGCCCCCGCGCCGCTGCTGCAGCCGGAGCCGAAGGCCGACAAGCGTGCCCTCTTCGAGGCCCTCACCAAGGACGGCGGCGAGGAGTCCAAGGGCGAGGCCATCACGCAGAAGGCCAAGAAGTCCGACAAGAAGGCCGACGAGGCTGCTGACGCGGCCGCGGCGACCGAGGCCTGAGCATGCTCGAGGAGGCTCTCGAGCACCTCGTCAAAGGCATCGTCGACAACCCCGATGACGTGCAGGTGGCCTCGCGCAACCTGCGTCGCGGACGCGTGCTGGAGGTCCGGGTCCACCCCGACGACCTCGGCAAGGTGATCGGCCGCAACGGCCGCACCGCACGCGCGCTGCGTACCGTCGTGGGCGCCATCGGCGGCCGCGGTATCCGCGTCGACCTCGTCGATGTGGACCAGGTCCGCTGACACGTTGAACACCGGCGACGGGCCGGGGAGGGCATGTGCCCACCCCGGCCCGTTGTCGTACGACAGGAGAGACACAAGGTGCAGTTGGTAGTCGCGCGGATCGGCCGCGCCCACGGCATCAAGGGCGAGGTCACCGTCGAGGTGCGCACGGACGAGCCCGAACTGCGGCTCGGCCCCGGCGCCGTCCTCCGCACCGACCCGGCCCCGGCCGGGCCGCTGACGATCGAGACCGGCCGGGTGCACAGTGGACGGCTGCTGCTGCGCTTCGAGGGCGTACGGGACCGCACCGCCGCCGAGGCGCTGCGCAACACCCTGCTGATCGCCGACGTCGACCCGGACGAGCTCCCGGAGGACCCCGAGGAGTTCTACGACCATCAGCTCATCGACCTCGACGTGGTGCTCGACGACGGCACCGTGATCGGCCGGATCAGCGAGATCAGCCATCTGCCCTCGCAGGACCTGTTCATCGTGGAGCGCCCGGACGGCAGCGAGGTGATGATCCCCTTCGTCGAGGAGATCGTCACCGGCATCGATCTGGAGGAACAGCGCGCGGTGATCACCCCGCCGCCGGGCCTCATCGACGACAGCCAGGCCGTGGTCGCCTCCTCGCGCGACGGGGAACCGGCCGACGACGCCGCTCCGGAGACCGGGGACGGCCGCTGATGCGCCTCGACGTCGTCACGATCTTCCCGGAGTACCTGGAACCGCTGAACGTCTCGCTGGTCGGCAAGGCCCGCGCGGCCGGACGCCTGGACGTGCGGGTGCACAACCTGCGGGACTGGACGCACGACCGCCACCACACGGTCGACGACACCCCCTACGGCGGCGGCCCCGGCATGGTCATGAAGACCGAGCCCTGGGGCGAGGCCCTGGACGAGGCCCTGGCGGACGGCTACGAGTCCGGGGCGCACTCCCCGGTGCTCGTGGTGCCCACGCCGAGCGGCCGGCCCTTCACCCAGGAACTGGCCGTCGAACTGTCCGAGCGGCCCTGGCTGGTCTTCACCCCGGCCCGCTACGAGGGCATCGACCGCCGGGTCATGGACGAGTACGCCACCCGTATGCCGGTCGTCGAGGTGTCCATCGGCGACTATGTGCTGGCCGGCGGCGAGGCCGCGGTGCTGGTGATCACGGAGGCGGTGGCGCGGCTGCTGCCGGGCGTCCTCGGCAACGCCGAATCGCACCGGGACGACTCCTTCGCCCCGGGTGCGATGGCCCATCTGCTGGAGGGGCCCGTCTACACCAAGCCGCCCGAGTGGCGCGGCCGGGAGATCCCGGACGTGCTGCTCAGCGGCCACCACGGGAAGATCGCCCGCTGGCGCCGGGACGAGGCCTTCCGCCGTACGGCCCTGCACCGGCCCGATCTGATCGAACGCTGCGAGGCCTCGGCCTTCGACAAGAAGGACCGGGAGATGCTCTCGATCCTGGGCTGGTCGCCGGAGCCCGGTGGCCGATTTTGGCGCAGGCCGCAGGCCGTGGAAGAATAGGCCGCTGCTGTACGTCCGCGTGCGCCCCTGCCACAGGGGGAACGACGCCCGTCCGACGTGAACGGCATTCCTGAACTCATCACCCGTCCCGTCGATGACCTGTGGCATCGGCGAAGAAAGCAGACACCATGGCTTCCCTGCTCGACGACGTCAACGCCGCATCGCTGCGCACCGACGTCCCGGCGTTCCGCCCCGGCGACACCGTCAACGTCCACGTGCGCGTGATCGAGGGCAACCGCTCCCGTATCCAGCAGTTCAAGGGCATCGTCATCCGCCGCCAGGGCGCGGGCGTCAGCGAGACCTTCACGGTCCGCAAGGTCTCCTTCAGCGTCGGCGTCGAGCGCACCTTCCCGGTGCACAGCCCGATCTTCGAGAAGATCGAGCTGATCACCCGCGGTGACGTCCGCCGCGCCAAGCTGTACTTCCTCCGTGAGCTGCGCGGCAAGGCCGCGAAGATCAAGGAGAAGCGCGACCGCTGAGCTGACTCCCTGGTCCACAGGACGGCCGGTTAAGCTCTGGCCCCGATGGACACGGAAGCTGAGCCCCAGGAGCGCGACCGCTCCTCCGAACCCGCGACGGGACCGGAGGAGGGGTCGCGCTTCTCGCGTATCCGGACCCGGATCCCCGTCTCGTTGTCATGGCGCCGCCCCCTCGCCCTCGGCGCCTTCTGCGCGGTGGCGGTGTTGCTCTTCAGCACCTTCGTGGTGCAGCCCTTCCTGATCCCGAGCCACTCGATGGAACCCACGCTGAAGGTGGGGGACCGGGTGCTCGTCAACAAACTGGCGTACCGTTTCGGCTCCGTACCCCAGCGCGGTGACGTGGTGGTCTTCGACGGAACCGGATCCTTCGTCCAGGAGCCGCCCGAGGAGAATCCCGTCGTCGGGCTGCTGCACGGAGCGGCGGCCTCCCTGGGACTCGCGGAGCCCGCCGAGACCGACTTCGTGAAGCGGGTGGTGGGCGTGGGGGGTGACCGGGTGGTCTGCTGCGACAGGCGCGGACGGGTCGAGGTGAACGGCCGGCCGGTGGACGAGGACTATCTGTACGCGGGCGACGCACCGTCCCGGGCGCCCTTCGACATCGTCGTGCCCGACGGCACGCTGTGGATGATGGGCGACCACCGCGGCAAGTCCCGCGACTCCCGCGACCATCTGGGCGAGCCCGGTGGCGGCATGGTGCCGGTGGACCGGGTGATCGGCCGGGCGGACTGGCTGGGCTGGCCGCTGGGCCGTGTGGGGTCGGTGCCCGGGACCCGGGCCTTCGACGGTACGGCCGCGGCCGGGGCGAGCCGTGGGTAACCGGGGACGGCGGCCCGGCACGGTCGAACCGGGGGCACCGGCGGGCTCCGGCCCCGGTCCGGCGGCGCCGCGCTCGCTGCCCACCCGGGCCGAGCGCCGCAGGCTGGCCCGCAAGGTGAAGCGGAAGCGGCGCCGGTCGGCGGTGCGGGAGATTCCGCTCCTGATCACCGTGGCGCTGCTGATCGCCCTCGTCCTGAAGACGTTCCTGGTGCAGGCCTTCGTGATCCCCTCGGGATCGATGGAGCAGACCATCCGGATCGGCGACCGGGTGCTCGTGGACAAGCTGACGCCCTGGTTCGGGTCCAAGCCGCAGCGCGGTGACGTCGTCGTGTTCAAGAATCCGTCCGACTGGCCGCCGCCGAATCCGGTGGAGAGCGGCGGTTCGGACTCGCCCGTCGTGATCAAACAGGTCAAGCAGGCGCTGACCTTCGTCGGCCTGCTGCCCTCCGACGACGAGCAGGACCTGATCAAGCGGGTGGTCGCCGTCGGCGGAGACACCGTGCGGTGCTGCGAGCGGGACGGCCGGCTCGTCGTCAACGGAGTGGCGATCGATGAACCCTACGTATTTCCCGGCGATTCTCCGTCCACGATCAAATTCGAGGTAAAGGTTCCGGCCGGGCGAATCTTCGTCATGGGGGACCATCGGTCCAATTCGGCCGATTCACGTTTCCATCTGGACAAGACGGCCGATGGCACCGTGTCGGAGGATGCCGTGGTGGGACGGGCCGTGGTGATCGCCTGGCCGTTCGGGCACTGGCGCCACCTGGAGGAACGCTCGGCGTTCTCCGCGGTGCCGGACCCGCGCGCCGGGACGGCGGCGGGCGCCGCGCGGTCGAATAGTGTGTCCGAGGATCCCAACGGAATGATCCGGCTCCCGACCCCTGCGGAACTCCCGCTCGTTATGGGAGTGGTGGGCCTGCACCGGCTGGGGCGCAGGCGGTGGCACGGAATAAGGAGTGGATGTGGGGGATTTGGCGGTCGGCGCACGATCCGGACACGACGAACCCGAGGACCGGCCGGACGGCGTGGGGAATGTCGAGCCCGCCGGGACGACGGCGGACGCGGCGGACTCGGCGGAGCATGACGGCGACTCCCCGGGCAGCGGCAGCACGGCGCAGAAGAAGCCCCGCTCCTTCTGGAAGGAGCTGCCCCTGCTCATCGGCATCGCGCTGATCCTCGCGCTGCTGATCAAGACCTTCCTGGTGCAGGCGTTCTCGATTCCCTCGGACTCGATGCAGAACACGCTCCAGCGGGGCGACCGGGTGCTCGTGGACAAGCTGACCCCGTGGTTCGGCTCGGAGCCCGAGCGCGGCGAGGTCGTCGTCTTCCACGATCCCGGCGGCTGGCTGGAGGACAGCCAGACCCCCGAGCCGAACGTGGTGCAGAAGTTCCTCAGCTTCATCGGCCTGATGCCGTCGGCCGAGGAGAAGGACCTGATCAAGCGCGTCATCGCGGTGGGCGGTGACACGGTGGAGTGCAAGAAGAACGGTCCGGTCACGGTCAACGGCAAGGCGCTGGACGACAAGTCCTACATCTTCGAGGGCAACACTCCCTGCAACGACGAGCCGTTCGGGCCGATCAAGGTGCCCAAGGGCCGGATCTGGGTGATGGGCGACCACCGCCAGAACTCGCTGGACTCGCGCTACCACCAGGAACTCCCGGGCGGCGGCACTGTCTCCAACGACGAGGTGGTCGGCCGGGCGTTCGTGATCGCATGGCCGGTCAACCGCTGGGCGACGCTGCCGATCCCGAAGACCTTCGACCAGCCGGGGATCAACGCGGCGATGGGACTGGCCCCGGGAGCACTCGGTGTAGCCGGCGCGCTGCCCCTCGTGTTGTGGCGCCGACGGAGGCTGACCGGCGGGCGTACCGCCGGGTAGGGTGCCGACTCGGATCAGCGATTGTCGATCTCCGATGGGGGACGCTGCGATGAGTGGAACAGGACGTACGGGTGACGGCCGCGGCCGTCTCGGCAGCAGGCTGTCGGGACTGGCCGTGGCCGTCGGCTGTGTGCTCTTCCTCGGCGGCTTCGCCTGGGGAGCCGTGGTGTACCGCCCGTACACGGTCCCGACGGCGTCCATGACGCCCACCGTCGAGGCGGGCGACCGGGTGCTCGCTCAGCGGGTGGACGGTGACGACGTCCGCCGCGGCGACGTGGTGGTCTTCACCGACCCCACCTGGGGCGCCACGCCGATGGTGAAACGTGTCGTCGGGGTCGGCGGCGACAAGATCGCCTGCTGCGGCAAGGACGGCCGGCTCACGGTGAACGGGATACCCGTGGAAGAACCGTATCTTCGCTCCGGGGACCCCGCCTCGGGCAACGACTTCACGGCCGAGGTGCCCCGGGGCAGCCTGTTCCTCCTGGGCGACGACCGCAGGTCCTCGCTGGACTCCCGGGTCCACCTGGAGGACGCCGCCCACGGCTCGGTGCCGCGCAGCGCCGTGACCGCCCGCGTGGACGCCGTCGCCTGGCCGCTGGGCAGCATGATCGGGCGGCCCGCCTCCTTCGCGGCGCTCCCCGGCGGCATCTCCACCGAGGGCCCGCTCAAGCTCCAGCTCGGCGCGATGGTGGCCGGGGTGGTGCTCATCCTCGGCGGCGCGGTGTACGGGCCGCTCGCGGCGCGCTCCGCCCGCTCCCGCGGCAACGGCCCGAAGCGGAACCAGCGGCGGACGGCGGCCGCCGATGCCCGCTGAGATCCGCAAGGTCGCCCGTCTGGTGCTCCTCGACCCCGACGACCGCATACTGCTGATGCACGGCTTCGAACCGGAGGATCCGGCCAGCACCTGGTGGTTCACCCCGGGAGGCGGCCTGGAGGGCGTCGAGACCCGCGAGCAGGCCGCCCTGCGCGAACTGGCCGAGGAGACCGGGATCACGGACGTCGAACTCGGCCCGGTGCTCTGGCGGCGGATGTGCTCCTTCCCGTTCGACGGGCGGCGCTGGGAGCAGGACGAGTGGTACTTCCTGGCCCGCACGGAACAGACCACGACGGACACCAGCGGGCAGACCGGACTGGAACGCCGCAGTGTCACGGGTCTGAGGTGGTGGACTTCCGCCGAACTGTCGGCGGCGCGTGAGACGGTGTACCCGACCAGACTCGCCGAGCTGCTGCGCACGCTGCTCGACGAGGGTCCTCCGCGTACGCCGTTGGTCCTGGCCCCCGAAATCGCCTGAGCGACCCGGGAAGCCCGGCGGTCTGGCGCACAATGGGGGAACGCACGGCTGAAGGGGAACATGCCAATGAGCGCCGAGGACCTCGAAAAGTACGAGACCGAGATGGAGCTGAAGCTCTACCGGGAGTACCGCGATGTCGTCGGTCTGTTCAAATACGTGATCGAGACCGAACGGCGCTTCTACCTCACCAATGACTACGAGATGCAGGTGCACTCGGTCCAGGGCGAGGTGTTCTTCGAGGTGTCCATGGCGGACGCCTGGGTCTGGGACATGTACCGGCCCGCACGCTTCGTCAAGCAGGTACGCGTCCTGACGTTCAAGGACGTCAACATCGAGGAGCTGAACAAGAGCGATCTCGAACTTCCGGGTGGCTGAGTTGTCCACAACGGCCGGGTTGTCCACCAAGATCCACTAAGGGCGGTCCGAGGCGTCACAGTCGGTGCCGGAGGTGGTGCCGGTATGAACGCACGGGGTGCACTCGGGCGGTACGGCGAGGATCTGGCGGCGCGGCTGCTGACCGAGTCGGGCATGTCCGTACTGGAACGGAACTGGCGCTGTCGCGCCGGCGAGATCGACATCGTCGCGAAGGACGGTGACGCTCTCGTCATCTGCGAGGTGAAGACCCGCAGGACGGGCGCGTTCGAGCATCCGATGGCCGCGGTCACCCCGGTCAAGGCGGACCGTCTGCGGCGGCTGGCCGGACTCTGGCTGGCCCGCTGGGGCGGCCCGCCGCCGGGCGGGGTGCGGATCGACCTGGTCGGCGTGGTGCTGCCCCGGCGCGGTGCGCCGCGGGCCGAGCACGTGCGGGGGGTGGCCTGATGGCGTTCGCCCGTGCCTGCTCGGTGGCGCTCGTCGGCGTCGAGGGCGTGGTGGTGGAGGTCCAGGCGGACCTGGAGGCCGGGGTGGCGACGTTCACCCTGGTGGGGCTGCCGGACAAGAGCCTGGTGGAGAGCCGGGACCGGGTCAGGGCGGCCGTGGTCAACTCCGGCGCCCAGTGGCCGCAGAAGAAACTCACGGTCGGCCTGTCACCGGCCTCGGTGCCCAAGAGCGGTTCGGGCTTCGATCTCGCCGTCGCCTGCGCCGTGCTCGGTGCCGCCGAACGCATTTCCCCCGCGTCGATCGCCGATGTGGTGATGATCGGGGAACTGGGACTGGACGGCCGGGTGAGGCCGGTGCGGGGCGTCCTGCCCGCGGTGCTCGCCGCCGCCGAGGCCGGATACCGGCAGGTGGTCGTCCCCGAGCAGACGGCGGGCGAGGCGGCGCTGGTGCCCGGGGTCTCCGTCCTCGGCGTCCGCAGCCTGCGCCAGCTGATCGCGATCCTGTGCGACGAACCGGTGCCCGACGAGACGCGCTCCCACGAGCAGGGGCGCCCCGACCCCATGCTCGCCGGACTGATGCTCCCGGGAGCCGGCACGGGGACGGGACTCCAGCGGGGTCCGGAGCCCGGCCAGGCAGGCCGTCCCGATCTGGCGGACGTCGCGGGACAGGAGTGCCCGCGCACGGCCCTGGAGGTAGCGGCGGCGGGCGGACACCATCTGCTGCTGTCGGGGCCGCCCGGCGCGGGCAAGACGATGCTGGCCGAGCGGCTGCCCGGCATTCTGCCGCCCCTGAACCGGCAGGAGTCCCTGGAGGTCACCGCGGTCCACTCCGTGGCGGGCATCCTCCCACCGGACGAACCCCTGATCTCCCGCGCGCCCTACTGCGCCCCGCACCACTCGGCGACCATGCAGTCCCTGGTCGGCGGAGGCAACGGGCTGCCGCGCCCCGGCGCGGTCTCCCTGGCCCATCGCGGCATCCTCTTCCTGGACGAGGCGCCCGAGTTCTCGGTACGGGCCCTGGACGCGCTGCGCCAGCCGCTGGAGTCGGGGCACGTGGTGGTGGCCCGCAGCGCCGGGGTGGTCCGGCTGCCCGCGCGGTTCCTCATGGTGCTCGCCGCCAATCCGTGCCCCTGCGGGCGCCACACCGTCAACGGCGCCGGGTGCGAATGCCCGCCCTCGGCGATCCGCCGCTACCGGGCCCGGCTCTCGGGGCCGCTCCTGGACCGGGTGGACCTGCGGGTCGTCGTCGATCCGGTCCGACGCGAGGACCTGATGGGCCGGGGCGGCCGGGGCGAGTCGTCGGAGACGGTCGCCGCCAGGGTGCGGCGGGCCCGGGAGCGGGCGGCACAACGGCTGGCGGGCACCCCGTGGACCACCAACAGCGAGGTGCCGGGGCACGAGCTGCGGACCCGGCTGACGGCGGCGCCGGGCGCGATGCTGGCCGCCGAACGCGACATGGAGCGCGGCATCCTCACGGCACGCGGACTGGACCGCGTCCTCAGGGTGGCCTGGACGGTCGCCGACCTGCGCGAGGCGGACCGCCCGGACGCCTCGGACGTCGCCGTGGCCCTGGAGCTGCGCACCGGGATCCCGCGCGGAGTCCCGATGGAGAGGGCGTCATGACGGGGCGTCGCGCGGAGGGCCTCGCGAGCGACGGCGGGGGAGGGGCCTTCGACGCACCGGGCGCACGGGGCGTGTGGGGCGAGGGCGAGGGGACCGCCGGTACGGCGGGACGCGAGCCGTCCGATGCGGCCCGGGACGGCTGCCCCGGCCGGGAGCGCTGGGCGCGGGCGGCGCTGAGCCGGATCGTGGAGCCCGGAGACGTGCGGGCCGGAGGGTGGCTGCGGGAGCACGGTCCGGTGGAGCTGATACGGCGGATCACGGACCGGGACGGACCGGCCGGGATGAGCGCGCGGCGGCTCGCCGGATACCGGCTGCGGGCCGAGACCGCCCGGCCGGGCCGGGACCTCGCCGCACTGGCCTCGGCCGGCGGGCGCTTCGTCTGCCCGGGGGACCGGGAGTGGCCGACTCAGCTCGACGACCTCGGGGACGCCGCGCCCATCGGACTGTGGGTGCGCGGCACGCCCGATCTGCGGCTGTGGGCGCTGCGCTCGGTCGCCGTCGTCGGCGCCCGCGCCTGCACCCCGTACGGGGCGCACATGGCGACCACGCTCGGCGCGGGGCTCGCCGAGCGCGGGTGGGTGGTGGTCTCCGGCGCGGCCTTCGGCGTCGACGGCGCCGCGCACCGGGGAGCCCTGGCCGCCGGGGGAGCGACCATGGCGGTGCTGGCCTGCGGTGTGGACGTCCCCTACCCGCGCGGCCACGCCGAGCTGATCGGACGCGTCGCCGGCCAGGGCCTCGTCGTCAGCGAACTGCCGCCGGGCGACCACCCGACGCGCGCCAGATTCGTCCTCCGCAACCGGGTCATCGCCGCGCTGACCCGGGGAACCGTCGTCGTCGAGGCCGAGCACCGCAGCGGCTCCCTGGTCACCGCCCGCCGCGCACGGCAGCTCGGCCGCTTCACCATGGGCGTGCCCGGCCCCGCCACCAGCGGACTCTCGGCCGGGGTCCACGAACTCCTCAGGGGCGAGGGCGTGCTGGTGACCGATGCCGACGAAGTCGTCGAACTGGTCGGGGACATCGGCGAGCTGGCTCCCGCGCGGCGGGGCCCCCTGCTCCCCCGCGACCAGCTGGATCCCGTAGGCAGGCGGGTACTTGACGCACTGCCGGGGCGCGGCCGCGCCGACGCGCGCGAGGTGGCGCGCGGCGCGGGAACGAGCGCGGACGAGGCGCTCGGCAAGCTGTACGAACTGCACTCACTGGGGTTCGTCGAACGCGAAGGCGAGGGATGGCGGTTGACGCGACCGTCCACGCGCAATGGCGACGCGCGGCGAGGCGGTACTTGACCTGGAGCATTCGGGTGAAAAGGTGATGCCGATGACCTCGGTGGATCCTTCGGCGACGCCCCCGGGGCCGGCGCACCGGTCGGCGGCCCCGGCCACCCGTCATGTCGCCGCTCGGGTGCGCCGCCGCGCCCGGCGGCGTACGCCGGTCCACGTCCGTTCACCGGGAGGCGCACGGACCCGATCCCTTATCCTGCGCGCACCGCGACAATCCAGTCACGCTACGCTCACGAGGATTCCGGCACAGGCACAAGTCCCCCAGCACGTCACGGCAGAACGGCTCAAGGCACCACATGCCCCAGCACACCTCCGGGTCTGACCGCGCGGCAGTACCACCGGCTGCGCGTGGCACTGTGCGCCCTCCCGCCCCGTCCTCCCTCGACGAACTGTGGCGCTCGTACAAGACCACGGGCGACGAGCGGCTGCGGGAGCAGTTGATCCTGCACTACTCACCCCTGGTGAAGTACGTCGCCGGCCGGGTGAGCGTGGGGCTGCCGTCCAACGTGGAGCAGGCCGACTTCGTCTCCTCCGGGGTCTTCGGACTGATTGACGCGATCGAGAAGTTCGACATCGAGCGCGCGATCAAGTTCGAGACGTACGCGATCACCCGCATCCGTGGCGCGATGATCGACGAACTCCGGGCGCTGGACTGGATTCCGCGCTCGGTGCGCCAGAAGGCCCGCGCCGTGGAGCGCGCCTACGCCACGCTGGAGGCCAAGCTGCGGCGTACCCCCTCGGAGTCCGAGGTCGCCGCCGAGATGGACATCGCCCTGGAGGAACTGCACGCTGTTTTCAGCCAGTTGTCCCTGGCCAATGTCGTGGCGCTGGAGGAACTGCTCCATGTCGGTGGTGAGGGCGGCGACCGGCTCAGCCTCATGGACACGCTGGAGGACACCGCCGCCGACAACCCGGTGGAGGTGGCCGAGGACCGCGAGCTGAGAAGGCTCCTGGCCCGCGCGATCAACACCCTGCCCGACCGCGAGAAGACGGTCGTCACGCTCTACTACTACGAGGGCCTCACCCTCGCCGAGATCGGCAACGTCCTCGGGGTCACCGAGAGCCGGGTCAGCCAGATCCACACCAAGTCGGTGCTGCAACTGCGCGCCAAGCTGGCCGACGCAGGGCGCTGAGACCGCCCGGCCCGCCGCCGGGCCCGCGGACCGCTTCGGCCAATGGCCGGTACCGCCCGCCCCCTCACCGGTACCGTTCGCCGTAGAGTGGACGGGTGCCCAGGATTCGAGCGGCCTCCGTGGCCGAGCACCGGACCATGCAGCGCGGCGCCCTCCTGGACGCAGCGCGCTCCCTGCTGTCCGAAGGGGGCACGGAAGCGCTGACCTTCCCCGCCCTCGCCGAACGTACGGGCCTCGCCCGCTCGTCCGTGTACGAGTACTTCCGGTCACGCGCCGCCGTCGTCGAGGAACTCTGCGCCGTCGACTTCCCCGTCTGGGCGGCCGAGGTCGAGAGCTCGATGGACCGGGCCGCGACGCCCGAGGCCAAGATCGAGGCGTACGTCCGGCGTCAGCTGGACCTCGTCGGGGACCGGCGTCACCGGGCCGTCGTCGCCATCTCCGCCAGTGAGCTGGACGCGGGCGCGCGCGAGAAGATCCGGGCCGCGCACGGCGGTCTGATCGCCATGATCGTGGAGGCCCTGGCCGATCTCGGACACGACCAGCCCCGGCTGGCCGCCATGCTGCTCCAGGGCTCCGTCGACGCGGCCGTCCGCCGTATCGAACTGACCGTGGCGGAGGAGCCCGCCGTGATCGCGGACACCGCCGTCGCGATGATCCTCGACGGCGTCCGGGGCGCCCGCGCCGCCGAGGGCTGAGGCCCCGGCTCCGCCGAGGGCTCGGGCAGCGGCACCCCGAAGACCGGAAGCAGCCGGGACGGCCCCCGCCGCAGCAGCTCCGGCGGCAGCAGCGACAGCGGGTCCAGATAGGCGTCGGCGCGGCGCAGCCCCCAGTGCAGACAGCCGCCCGCACAGTGGAACGGCCCGGCCGCCAGCGCTCCGACGACCTGGCCCGCCGTGACCTCGTCGCCCTTCGCCACCAGCGGGCGCACCGGCTCGTAGGTGGTCCGCAGCGGCGGATCGCCCGTTCCGGCCAGCTCGATCACCAGCACCCCGCGCCCCGCCACGCTCCCGGCGAAGGACACCCGGCCCGAAGCGGCCGCGAGCACGTCGGCGCCCGGAGCCGCGCCGAGGTCCACCCCTCGGTGGCCGCGCGCGTACGGGGTGGCGGGCGGTTCCCAGCCGTGCAGGACGGCGGGCCGCCCGGCCAGCGGCCACCCGGTCCCGCCCGCGGGGCGGGCGGCACCGGAGGGGGCGGCCCGGGGGACCGGCGCGGCGGGGGAGCCGCCGTACGCCGCGGCCGGCAGGCAGACGAGAAGGGACAGGAGCGGGCCGACGAGCAGGAAGTGCGTCGGCGGGCGCCTGCGGCGGGGGTGGTCACGGTCGGTGGTGGATCGCATACCCCCACGGTCCACGGCCGGTCCGATTCATGGGGATCATGGATGAAATCTGTGGACTACCGGCCGGTTGTGGACAGCGCCGTCACCCGGCACCCGACGGGTCCCGTACACTTCTTCTGGCGATCCGGGTCACCGGGTCGACTTCGCACGCCCCGCCACCTCCCTCTTCGCGGAGGTGGCCGCGCTCCTCGGTCCCTCGTGGCACGGCGCGTCGGGGCGTCAGGCGCGACTGCAAACCCGCGGTCGCGACAACCGAGCACCTCAAGGAGAACGGCCATGGCCGTCGTCACGATGCGGGAGCTGCTGGAGAGCGGCGTCCACTTCGGTCACCAGACCCGTCGCTGGAACCCGAAGATGAAGCGCTTCATCTTCACCGAGCGCAACGGCATCTACATCATCGACCTGCTCCAGTCGCTGTCGTACATCGACCGCGCCTACGAGTTCGTCAAGGAGACCGTCGCGCACGGCGGCTCCATCATGTTCGTGGGTACGAAGAAGCAGGCCCAGGAGGCCATCGCCGAGCAGGCGACGCGCGTCGGCATGCCGTACGTCAACCAGCGTTGGCTCGGTGGCATGCTCACCAACTTCTCCACCGTCTACAAGCGCCTTCAGCGTCTGAAGGAGCTCGAGCTCATCGACTTCGAGGACGTGGCCGCTTCCGGCCTCACCAAGAAGGAGCTCCTGGTCCTCTCCCGCGAGAAGGCCAAGCTGGAGAAGACCCTCGGTGGTATCCGCGAGATGCAGAAGGTGCCGAGCGCCGTCTGGATCGTCGACACCAAGAAGGAGCACATCGCCGTCGGCGAGGCGCGCAAGCTCCACATCCCGGTCGTCGCGATCCTGGACACCAACTGCGACCCCGACGAGGTCGACTACAAGATTCCGGGCAACGACGACGCGATCCGCTCCGTCACCCTGCTCACCCGCGTGATCGCCGACGCCGTCGCCGAGGGCCTCATCGCCCGCTCCGGCGCCGCGACCGGCGACTCGAAGCCGGGCGAGAAGGCCGCCGGCGAGCCCCTCGCCGAGTGGGAGCGTGACCTGCTCGAGGGCGACAAGAAGGCCGACGCCGAGGTCCAGTCCTCCGCCGAGACCGAGAAGGTCGCCGACGCCGAGGCCCCCGCCGCCGAGGCCGCCACCGAGGCCCCGGCCGCGGACGCCGAGCAGGCCTGACACCCGTCACGGCTGAAGACGGCGGGGGCCGGTGCCACAGGCACCGCCCCCGCCGTCCACCCGTAGATCTTTCAGACTCCGAGAGAGAAACACAGACTCATGGCGAACTACACCGCCGCTGACGTCAAGAAGCTCCGTGAGCTCACCGGCGCCGGCATGATGGACTGCAAGAAGGCGCTCGACGAGGCCGACGGCAACGTCGAAGGTGCCGTCGAGGCGCTGCGTATCAAGGGCCAGAAGGGCGTCGCCAAGCGCGAGGGCCGTTCCGCCGAGAACGGTGCCGTCGTCTCCCTCGTCTCCGAGGACGCGACCTCCGGCGTGCTCGTCGAGCTGAAGTGCGAGACGGACTTCGTCGCCAAGGGTGACAAGTTCCAGGCCGTCGCCAACGCGCTCGCCGCCCACGTCGCCGCGACCTCCCCGGCCGACCTCGACGCGCTGCTCGCGTCCGAGATCGAGCCCGGCAAGACCGTCCAGGCGTACGTGGACGAGGCCAACGCCAACCTCGGTGAGAAGATCGTCCTGGACCGCTTCGCGCAGTTCCAGGGTGCCTTCGTCTCCGTGTACATGCACCGCACCATGCCCGACCTGCCGCCGCAGATCGGTGTGATGGTCGAGCTGGACAAGGCCGACGCCGAGCTGGCCAAGGGCATCGCCCAGCACATCGCCGCCTTCGCGCCGAAGTACCTGTCCCGCGAGGACGTCCCGGCCGAGGTCGTCGAGGCCGAGCGCCGCGTCGCCGAGGAGACCACCCGCGCCGAGGGCAAGCCGGAGGCCGCGCTCCCGAAGATCGTCGAGGGTCGCGTCAACGGCTTCTTCAAGGAGGCGACCCTCCTCGGACAGCCGTACGCGCTGGACAACAAGAAGTCTGTCGAGAAGGTCCTGGCCGAGGCCGGTGTCAGCCTGAAGCGCTTCACGCGCATCAAGGTCGGCATCTGAGTCCGTCCGCGAAAAACGGTGGACCCCGATAGGGTCTGGTGCAGTCGACGGCCGCACACCGCCGTACGACCGCAGATCTGACGAGGAGGCCATTGCCGCTGAGGGACACCAGACCCACCGGCAATGGCCTTCTTCGTATGTGCACGAGGAGAATCTCCATGAACAAGGGCGCGGACGCCGTACAGGGTGACCACAAGCGCGACGACGGCAAGGTGGCCGGACGCTTCATGCTGAAGCTGTCCGGAGAGGCGTTCGCCGGGGGCGGCGGCCTCGGTGTCGACCCCGACGTCGTGCACACCATCGCCCGCGAGATCGCGGCGGTCGTCCGTGACGGCGCGGAAATCGCGGTCGTCATCGGCGGCGGCAACTTCTTCCGCGGTGCCGAGCTCCAGCAGCGCGGCATGGACCGGGCCCGGTCCGACTACATGGGCATGCTCGGCACGGTCATGAACTGTCTGGCGCTCCAGGACTTCCTGGAGAAGGAAGGCATCGACTCCCGTGTCCAGACGGCCATCACCATGGGCCAGGTCGCGGAGCCGTACATCCCGCTGCGTGCCGTGCGGCACCTGGAGAAGGGGCGCGTCGTGATCTTCGGCGCGGGCATGGGCATGCCGTACTTCTCCACCGACACCACCGCGGCACAGCGCGCCCTGGAGATCGACGCCGAGGCGCTGCTGATGGGGAAGAACGGCGTGGACGGGGTCTACGACTCCGACCCGAAGACCAACCCCGGGGCCGTGAAGTTCGACGCGCTGGAGTACAGCGAGGTGCTCGCCCGCGATCTCAAGGTCGCCGACGCCACCGCCATCACGCTCTGCCGTGACAACGAGCTGCCGATCCTCGTCTTCGAGCTGACCACCGAGGGCAATATCGCCCGCGCGGTCAAGGGTGAGAAGATCGGCACGCTCGTGAGCGACCGGGGCACCCGGGCCTGAACCGCCGGCGGGGCGGCCGGCGGGGGAACCCGCCGCCGTCCCGGGGGCGCTCGGGACGGCCCCGAAAGATGGACAACGGCCTGCCGGTCGGACACCGTGCAGGTGAGGACGCGACGCAGGACCCGCAGGGCCCGAGCATGCCGGGCCCGCTCAAGACACGCAGGAGCACGTGGTGATCGAAGAAATCCTCCTCGAGGCCGAGGAGAAGATGGAGAAGGCCGTCGTGGTCGCGAAAGAGGACTTCGCCGCCATCCGCACCGGCCGTGCGCACCCGGCGATGTTCAACAAGATCGTCGCCGACTACTACGGCGCGCTGACCCCGATCAACCAGCTGGCGTCGTTCTCGGTGCCGGAGCCCCGGATGGCCGTCGTGACGCCGTTCGACAAGAGCGCGCTGCGCAACATCGAGCAGGCGATCCGCGACTCGGACCTCGGCGTCAACCCGAGCAACGACGGCAATATCATCCGGGTGACCTTCCCGGACCTCACCGAGGAGCGTCGTCGCGACTACATCAAGGTCGCGAAGACCAAGGCCGAGGACTCCAAGATCTCGATCCGGGCCGTGCGCCGCAAGGCCAAGGAGTCGCTCGACAAGCTGGTGAAGGACAAGGAGTCGGGCGAGGACGAGGTGCGCCGCGCCGAGAAGGAGCTCGACGACACCACCGCGAAGTACGTGGCGCAGGTGGACGAGCTGCTGAAGCACAAGGAAGCCGAGCTGCTCGAAGTCTGATGAACGACTCCTCCTGGGGCGCCCCGCCGGGCGCCGGCCACGGGGCCGCCCCCGAGATGCGGGCCGCTCCGGCGGGTCCTGCCCACGATGCGCACGACGGCCAGCAGACTCGGCCCATGCCCATCGTGCCGGACAGTCCCGACGCAGGTAGAGACGCTGATGACCGTGATGACCGGGACCGGGGGGCCGGACGCCTGAGCGGCGGCCCCCTGTTCCGTGACGAGATGCCGCAGGAGCCCATGTCCACCGCGCCGCCACCCCCGCAGAAGAAGCGTGCGGGCCGTGATCTGGGATCCGCCATAGGAGTCGGCGTGGGCCTCGGGGCCGTCGTCGTCGCCTCGCTGTTCATCGTCAAGGCCGTCTTCGTCGGTGTGATCGCCGTCGCCGTGGTCGTCGGCCTCTGGGAGCTGACCTCCCGGCTGCAGGAGCGCAAGGACATCAAGGCGCCCCTCGTCCCGCTCGCCGTCGGCGGCGCGGCCATGGTCGTGGCCGGTTACGCGCGCGGTGCGGAGGGCGCCTGGGTCGCCATGGCCCTCACCACCCTGGCGGTGCTGGTCTGGCGGATGGCCGAGCCGCCGGAGGGCTACCTCAAGGACGTCACGGCGGGTGTCTTCGCCGCGTTCTACGTGCCCTTCCTGGCCACCTTCGTCGCCATGCTCCTGAAGGCCGACGACGGACCGCAGCGGGTCCTCACCTTCCTGCTGCTGACCGTGGTCAGCGACACGGGCGCGTACGCCGTCGGCTGGCGCTTCGGCAAGCACAAGCTCGCCCCGCGCATCAGCCCCGGGAAGACCCGCGAGGGCCTTTTCGGAGCGGTCGCCTTCGCGATGGTCGCCGGCGCGCTCTGCATGCAGTTCCTGGTCGACGACGGCACCTGGTGGCAGGGCCTGATCCTCGGCCTCGCCGTCGCCGCCAGCGCCACCCTCGGCGACCTGGGCGAGTCCATGATCAAGCGCGACCTCGGGATCAAGGACATGGGCACCCTGCTGCCCGGCCACGGCGGGATCATGGACCGTCTGGACTCCCTGCTCCCGACCGCCCCGGTCGTCTGGCTGCTCCTGGCGGTCTTCGTCGGCTCCGGCTGACCGGGTCCGCCCCCGCGCCCGCACACGAGGGCCCACGCCTGCGGGCGCGGGCCCTCGTGGCATGTGCGGCACCCGCTGCACCCCGTCCGACCTGCGATGTCATGGCTGAGAGCCCGTTGTCCACAGGGCGGCGGGCGTTCGCCGTTCCGTCTGCGACACTGGAAGAACCATGCCTAAGCCCGGAGAACTCACTTTCGTCGCGCCCCGCGGAGCCAAGAAGCCGCCGCGGCACCTCGCCGACCTCACGCCCGCCGAGCGCAAGGAGGCCGTCGCCGCGATCGGCGAGAAGCCGTTCCGCGCGCAGCAGCTGTCGCAGCACTACTTCGCGCGGTACGCGCACGACCCGGCGGAGTGGACGAACATTCCGGCGGGGTCGCGGGACAAGCTGCGGGAGGCGATGTTCCCGGACCTGATGTCGGTGGTGCGGCACATCAGCTGCGACGACGACACGACGCGCAAGACGCTGTGGAAGCTGCACGACGGGACGCTGGTCGAGTCGGTGCTGATGCGGTATCCGGAGCGGGTGACGATGTGCATCTCGTCGCAGGCGGGGTGCGGGATGAACTGCCCGTTCTGTGCCACGGGGCAGGCCGGTCTCGACCGGAATCTGTCGACGGCGGAGATCGTGCACCAGATCGTGGACGGGATGCGCGCGCTGCGGGACGGGGAGGTCCCGGGCGGGCCGGCCCGGCTGTCCAACATCGTGTTCATGGGGATGGGCGAGCCGCTCGCCAACTACAACCGGGTCGTGGGGGCCATCCGCCGGCTGACCGATCCCGAGCCGGACGGTCTCGGGCTGTCGCAGCGGGGGATCACCGTCTCGACGGTCGGGCTGGTGCCCGCGATGCTGCGCTTCGCCGACGAGGGCTTCAAGTGCCGGCTGGCCGTCTCGCTGCACGCCCCGGACGACGAGCTGCGCGACACGCTCGTCCCGGTGAACACGCGCTGGAAGGTGCGCGAGGTGCTCGACGCCGCGTGGGAGTACGCGGAGAAGTCCGGCCGCCGGATCTCCATCGAGTACGCGCTGATCCGCGACATCAACGACCAGGCGTGGCGCGGGGACCGGCTCGGCCGGCTCCTCAAGGGCAAGCGCGTCCACGTCAACCTGATCCCGCTGAACCCGACGCCGGGCTCCAAGTGGACCGCCTCGCGGCCCGAGGACGAGAAGGCGTTCGTCGAGGCGATCGCCGCCCACGGGGTGCCGGTCACCGTCCGGGACACCCGCGGTCAGGAGATCGACGGGGCCTGCGGGCAGCTGGCGGCGGCCGAGCGCTGAGGCCGGAAACCGCCGTGTAGCCTGGGCTCGAAGTCAATTTCATATTTCCGACAGGGGAGCGCCACAGCGCTGAGAGTGCGGCACCGAGGACAGGTCGGCCGCAGACCCTCTGAACCTCGCCCGGGTCATTCCGGGTAGGAAGTTCGGACCATACTCAAGCTGTTGCGCCCTGCCCGCTTCCGGTTTCCACCGATGCGGGCAGGGCCGCGTCTCTTCCTGGTCACCCCCAGGAGGAATCACATGAGCACCACCAAGAAGTTCGCGGTGACGGCCGTCGCCGCCGCGCTCGGCGCGACCGCGCTCGCCGGCTGCGGTTCCGACGACGAGGCGTCCGGCACCAAGGGGACCCAGGGCAGCGGTTCCAAGACCGTCACCCTCGTCAGCCACGACTCCTTCAACGCCTCCAAGGAGGTGCTGAAGGAGTTCACCCGGCAGACCGGCTACACCGTCAAGGTCCTCAAGAGCGGTGACGCGGGCGCCGCCCTCAACCAGGAGATCCTGACCAAGGGCTCGCCCCGGGGCGACGTCTTCTTCGGCGTCGACAACACCCTGCTCTCCCGGGCCCTCGACAACGGCCTGTTCACGCCGTACGAGGCCAAGGGGCTCGACAGGGTCGCCGTCGCCGCGCAGCTCGACGCCGACAAGCACCGCGTCACGCCCGTCGACACCGGCGACATCTGCGTCAACTACGACAAGAAGTACTTCGCCGACAAGAAGCTCGCGCCGCCGCAGACCTTCGAGGACCTGGCGAAGCCCGCGTACAAGAACCTCCTCGTCACCGAGAACGCCGCGACCTCCTCGCCGGGCCTCGGCTTCCTCCTCGGCACCGTCGCCGCCTACGGCGAGGACGGCTACCAGGACTACTGGAAGAAGCTGAAGGCCAACGGCGTCAAGGTCGTCGACGGCTGGGAGCAGGCGTACAACGAGGAGTTCTCCGGCTCCGCCGGCGGCAAGAAGGCCAAGGCCGACCGCCCGCTGGTCGTCAGCTACGCCTCCAGCCCGCCGGTCGAGGTGCTGTACGCCGACCCGCAGCCCAAGACCGCCCCGACCGGTGTCGCCACCGGCACCTGCTTCCGCCAGATCGAATTCGCCGGACTGCTCGACGGGGCGAAGAACGAGGCGGGCGGCAAGGCCCTGCTGGACTTCCTGATCAGCAAGCCGTTCCAGGAGGACATGCCGCTCAACATGTTCGTCAGCCCGGTGAACGAGGACGCGAAGGTGCCCGCGCTCTTCACCGACTTCGGCGCCGTTGTCGACAAGCCGACGACCGTGGCGCCGGACGAGATCGCCAAGAACCGTGAGCAGTGGGTCCAGTCGTGGTCCTCGCTCGTAGTGAAGTAGCGAAGACTCCCGTACGCGGACCGGGCGCGCGCGGGAGGTCCGCGCGCGCCCGGTCCCTGCGCGCCGGCGCGGTCCGGCTCGGTCTGATGGCCGTGCCCGTCGCGTTCTTCGCGCTGTTCTTCGCCTATCCCGTCGTCGCGATCGTGGGGCGCGGGCTCAAGGCGGACGGCGTCTGGCGGTTCGGGCGGTTCGGCGAGGTGCTGAGCCGGCCCGACATCGTGGACGTCCTCTGGTTCACGCTGTGGCAGGCGCTCGCCTCGACCGCGCTGACGCTGCTGATCGCCCTGCCCGGCGCGTATGTTTTCGCCCGGTTCGACTTCCCCGGCAAGCAGGTCCTCAGGGCCGTCGTCACCGTGCCCTTCGTCCTGCCCACCGTGGTCGTCGGGACCGCCTTCCTGGCCCTGCTCGGGCGCGGCGGCTTCCTGGACGAACTCTGGGGCGTCCGGCTCGACACCACCGTGTGGGCGATCCTGCTGGCGCACGTCTTCTTCAACTACGCGGTCGTCGTGCGCACCGTCGGAGGGCTCTGGGCGCAGCTCGACCCCCGGCAGGAGGAGGCCGCGCGGGTCCTCGGCGCCGGACGGTTCGCCGCCTGGCGCCGGATCACCCTGCCCGCGCTCGCACCCGCCGTGGCGGCCGCCGCGCTGATGGTCTTCCTCTTCACCTTCACCTCCTTCGGCGTCGTCCAGATCCTCGGCGGCCCCGGCTTCTCCACCCTGGAGGTGGAGATCTACCGGCAGACCGCGCAACTGCTCGACCTGCCCACGGCGGCCGTGCTGACGCTGGTGCAGTTCGCCGCGGTCGGCGGCATCCTCGCCGTGCACGCCCGGACCGTGCGGCGCCGGGAGACCGCGCTGAAGCTCGTCGACCCGGCGCACACGGCGCACCGGCCGCGCGGGGCTGGACAGTGGGCGCTGCTCGGCGGGGTCCTGGCGACGGTGCTGGTGCTGATCCTGCTGCCGCTCGGGGTGCTCGTGGAGCGCTCGTTCGACGTCTCGGGCGGCCACGGCCTCGCCTACTACCGGGCCCTCGGATCGGCCGAGGCCAACAGCGGTACGTTCCTCGTCGCGCCGCTGGAGGCGATCGGGAACTCCCTGCGCTACGCGGTGGTCGCCACCCTCATCGCGGTGGTCGTCGGCGGACTGGCGGCGGCCGCCCTGACCCGGAGGGCCGGACGGCTCGTGCGCGGCTTCGACGCGCTGCTGATGCTGCCGCTCGGCGTCTCCGCCGTCACCGTCGGCTTCGGCTTCCTGATCACCCTCGACGAGCCGCCCCTGGACCTGCGGACCTCATGGATCCTGGTGCCGCTCGCCCAGGCGCTGGTCGGGGTGCCCTTCGTCGTACGCACCATGCTGCCGGTCCTCCGCGCGGTGGACGGGCGGCTGCGCGAGGCCGCCGCGGTGCTCGGCGCCTCGCCGTGGCGGGCCTGGCGGGAGGTGGATCTGCCGCTGGTGCGCCGGGCGCTGCTGGTGGCGGCCGGGTTCGCGTTCGCCGTGTCGCTCGGCGAGTTCGGGGCCACCGTCTTCATCGCGCGGCCCGACACCCCGACGCTGCCGGTGGCGGTGGCCCGGCTGCTGGGCCGGTCCGGAGAGTTGAACTACGGCCAGGCGATGGCCCTCAGCACCCTTCTCATGCTCGTGTGCGCGGTCTCGCTGCTGCTGCTCGAACGTATCCGCGTCGACCGTTCCGGGGAGTTCTAGGAATGCTGACACTCGAATCGGCCACCGTCCGCTTCGGCGGCCGGGCGGCGCTGGACGCGGTCGACCTGGAGGTCGCCGAGCACGAGATCGTCTGTGTGCTCGGGCCGAGCGGAAGCGGCAAGTCGACCCTGCTCAGGGTCGTCGCGGGACTCCAGCCGGCCGACGGCGGTCGGGTCCTGCTGGACGGTGCGGACCAGGACGGGGTGCCGGTGCACCGGCGCGGACTCGGTCTGATGTTCCAGGACCACCAGCTCTTCCCGCACCGCGACGCCGGAGCCAACGTCGCCTTCGGGCTGCGGATGCACGGTGTGCCCCGGGACGAGCGGACCCGCAGGGTCGCCGAACTCCTCGATCTGGTGGGCCTGCCCGGCGCCGGGCGCCGGGCCGTCGCGGAGCTGTCCGGCGGCGAGCAGCAGCGGGTCGCGCTGGCCCGCGCCCTCGCCCCCCGCCCCAAACTGCTGATGCTCGACGAACCGCTGGGCCAGCTGGACCGGGGCCTGCGCGAACGGCTCGTCGTCGAACTGCGCACGCTCTTCGCCCGGCTGGGGACGACGGTCCTCGCCGTCACCCACGACCAGGGCGAGGCCTTCGCGCTCGCCGACCGGGTCGTCGTGATGCGGGACGGACGCATCGCCCAGGCGGGCACCCCGCTGGAGGTGTGGCAGCGTCCCGCGTCCGCCTTCGTCGCCCGCTTCCTGGGCTTCGACAACGTGGTGGAGGCGACCGTCACCGGCGAGGCGGCGGAGACGGCGTGGGGCAGGGTGCCGGTGCCGGCCGGTTCCCCGCAGGGCGCCTGCGACCTGCTGGTCCGGCCGGCCGGGGTGCGCCTCGGGGCGCCCTCCGACGGGCTGCGGTGCACCGTGGAGGCCCGCACCTTCCGGGGCCACCACGTCGCCGTGACCCTGCGCCCCGAGCGCGGCCCGGCGCTGGACGCCGAGTGCCCGCTGAACGCCACCCCGGACGAGGGCGCCGACGTCGGCGTCACCTTCGACCCGGCGGAGAGCGTCGTCCTGCCCTCCGAGGGCTGACCGGCCGTCGGCCCCTCACGGGGTCAGCGGCAGGGCGGCCAGCTCGGCGATCGCCCAGGTCAGCGGGGCGAACACGAGGAGCAGCACACCCGCGCGCAGCGCCGTCGCCGCGCGCAGTGCCGAGGCCGGCGCGCCGAGCCGCAGCAGCGCCCGCGCGGTCCGGGCACGGGCCTGCCGCGCCTCCAGGGCCGTGGTCAGCAGCGTCGCCGTGGTGCAGCCGATGACGAGCACGGCGCCCAGGGCCGTGAGCGGCCCGAAGGGCCTCGGCCCCGTCCCGTACAGCGCGAAGGCGGCGACGACGGCGGAGACGACCGCGCAGACCACGCCCAGGGGGCGGCCGATCCGCTGCGCCTCGTCCATCAGGACCCGGCCCGCCAGCAGGCGTACGGCGCCGGGGCGCGCCGCCTGGAGCAGCCGCCCGCACAGATGGGTCAGCCCCGGGCCGGCCATGGCCAGACCGATCGCCGTCAGGGTCCAGCCCACCAGCACCCAGACGGGGGTGGAGTCGAGCCGGCCGGGCATCGGGAACGGGCTGCCGGACGTGGTGCGGTTCGCGTACGCCTCCACGGCCAGTCCCGCGGCGGTCAGCGCCACCCCCCAGGGCAGCCCGGCCGGCGCGGCGGCCGGGACCGGGATCTGCTCCCCGGGCACCAGGTCCTCGGTGTCGTCCTGGGTGCCCGGCCCCACCGGCCGGGTCCGCAGGGCCAGCGCGCTCGCCGAGGCGGCGGCCACGGGCACCACGGCCAGCAGCAGGAGGACGGCCGCGAGGGGCAGGGGCGTGTCGGCGGCCAGCAGCCCGGCAGCCGCACCGTCGAACGGGAGCCCCGACAGATCGCCGCGCAGATGCAGGAAGAACAGCAGCGCGACCATCGAGCCCAGCGTGCAGGAGACGGCCGTGGAGACCGCCGCGATCACGCTCAGGCGCACCGGGCCCAGGCCCACGGCGGAGAGGCCGGGGCGCGGCCGGGTGCTGGGGTCCGTCCGGGCCACCGCGACCGCGAACTGCACGGTGGCGGCCAGCGGGACCAGGCACCACAGCAGCCGGAGCACGGAACCCGCCGAGTGCGCGGGGTGCCCCGAGGCGTAGCCGAGGGTGCAGAGCAGAAGGAAGCCGACCCCGGCGGACGCGGCGGCCACCAGCAGCCGTCCGGCCAGCACCAGGGGATGGGAACCGCGGGCTAGACGGAGAGCGAGCACGCCGCGCGGCCCTCCGCATCGGGCTCGGCGGTCCGGCCGGCCGAGGCGACGCGCCGGCCGTCCAGCAGCGGCACCTCGCGGTCGGCCAGTGCGGCGATCTCCGCGTCGTGCGTGGCGACCACGACGGTGATGCCGTGCGAACGGGCCGCGCTCGTCAGGGTGCGCAGCACATGGGAGCGGTCGGTGCGGTGGAGCGATGCCGTGGGCTCGTCGGCGAAGATCACCGAGGGGGCTCCGGCCAGGGCGCGGGCCACCGAGATCCGCTGGCGCTGGCTCTGCTGGAGGGTGTGCGGCCGCTTCCGCGCGCAGGGTCCGATGTCCAGGCGCTCCAGCCACTCCATGGCGGCCTTCTTGGCCTCGCGGTGCGGGACGCCGCGGAGCAGGAGCGGCAGCGCGGTGTTCTCCCAGGTGCTCAGTTCCGGGACGAGCTGCGGCTCGGGGGAGATCCAGCCGAATCGGTCGCGGCGCAGCCGCTCGCGCAGCCGCGGGCCCATGGTGTGGACCGGGACGCTGTTGAACCACACCTCGCCCTGCTGGGGCACGAGCTGGCCCGACAGACAGTGCAGCAGCGTCGTCTTGCCGCTGCCGCGCGGTCCGGTCACCGCGAGGATCTCGCCGTCGCGGACGCCGAGGGAGACCCCGCCGAGCGCCGGCGAGCCGTTGTGGGAGTGCTGCAGGGAACGTGCCCAGATCACGTCGTTGTCCGGCGGGGCCACCATGGCGTACACCTCGGTTCAGATCAGAAATCCCGTTCCCCCGTACGGGGGAACGAAGGAGGGGCCGATCGGTCACTCGGCACCGTAGGGATTCGGATCGCGGTGTGCGCACAGCACGCGGCCCGGGTGCGCCCCTTCCCACTCGAATGGGCGCACCCGGGCCGTGCGGACCGTATGAAATGACCGCCGGAGCCCCCCGGGGCGAGGGTCAAGCGGTGGTCAAACCGGGGCCGGGCCCTGGGCCGTCCGGCCCAAGGTCCGGGCCGGGGTCAGAGCTTCGTCCAGGCCTCGGTCAGGACGGACCGGAGGATGCCCTCGATCTCGTCGAACGTGGACTGGTCGGAGACCAGCGGCGGGGCGAGCTGGACGACCGGGTCGCCGCGGTCGTCGGCCCGGCAGTACAGGCCGTTGTCGTAGAGCGCCTTGGAGAGGAAGCCGTACAGGACGCGCTCGGTCTCCTCGTCGGTGAAGGTCTCCTTGGTGGCCTTGTCCTTCACCAGCTCGATGCCGTAGAAGAAGCCGTTGCCGCGGACGTCGCCGACGATCGGCAGGTCGAGCAGCTTCTGGAGCGTGGTGAAGAAGGCGTTCTCGTGGTCGAGGACGTGCTGGTTGAGGCCCTCGCGCTCGAAGATGTCGAGATTGGCGAGGCCGACCGCGGCGGAGACCGGGTGGCCGCCGAAGGTGTAGCCGTGCAGGAAGGTGTTGTCGGCCTCGTAGAACGGCGCGGCGAGCCGGTCCGAGACGATGCAGGCACCGATCGGGGAGTAGCCCGAGGTCATGCCCTTGGCACAGGTGATCATGTCCGGCACGTAGCCGAACTTGTCGCAGGCGAACATCGTGCCGAGGCGGCCGAAGGCGCAGATGACCTCGTCGGAGACGAGCAGCACGTCGTACTGGTCGCAGATCTCGCGGACCCGCTGGAAGTAGCCGGGCGGCGGCGGGAAGCAGCCGCCGGCGTTCTGCACCGGCTCCAGGAAGACCGCGGCGACGGTGTCGGGGCCCTCGAAGAGGATCTGCTGCTCGATCTGGTCGGCGGCCCAGCGGCCGAAGGCCTCGGGGTCGTCGCCGTGGATCGGGGCGCGGTAGATGTTGGTGTTCGGCACCTTGTGCGCGCCGGGGACCAGCGGCTCGAAGGGGGCCTTGAGGGCCGGCAGACCGGTGATGGACAGGGCGCCCTGCGGGGTGCCGTGGTAGGCGACCGCACGGGAGATGACCTTGTACTTGGTCGGCTTGCCCTTGAGCTTGAAGTACTGCTTGGCCAGCTTCCAGGCGGTCTCGACCGCCTCGCCGCCGCCGGTGGTGAAGAAGACCTTGTTGAGGTCGCCCGGGGCGTAGTCCGCGAGGCGCTCGGCCAGCTCGACGGCCTTCGGGTGGGCGTAGGACCACACCGGGAAGAAGGCCAGCTCCTGGGCCTGCTTGTAGGCGGCCTCGGCGAGCTCGTGGCGGCCGTGGCCGGCGTTGACCACGAACAGGCCGGACAGGCCGTCGAGGTAGCGCTTGCCCTGGTCGTCGTAGATGTAGGTGCCCTCGCCACGCACGATGGTGGGAACGGGCGCGTTCTCGTAGTCCGACATGCGGGTGAAGTGCATCCACAGGTGGTCGTACGCGGTCCGGCTGAGGTCCTTGCTCACGGCTATCGGGTTCCCCACATATAGGTCTGCTTCTTGAGCTTGAGGTAGACGAAGCTCTCGGTGGAGCGCACGCCGGGGAGGGCCCGGATGCGTTTGTTGATCGTCTCCAGCAGGTGGTCGTCGTCCTCGCAGACGATCTCCACCATCAGGTCGAAGGAGCCCGCGGTCATCACCACGTACTCGCATTCGTCCATGGCCGCCAGGGCCTCCGCCACCGGGTCGAGGTCGCCCTCGACGTTGATCCCGACCATCGCCTGCCGCCGGAACCCCACGGTGAGCGGGTCGGTGACGGCGACGATCTGCATCACGCCCTGGTCCAGCAGTTTCTGGACCCGCTGGCGTACGGCGGCCTCGGAGAGGCCGACGGCCTTGCCGATCGCGGCGTACGGACGACGCCCGTCCTCCTGGAGCTGTTCGATGATCGCCAGGGAGACGGCATCGACCGCTGGGGACGATCCGTTCCCGTTCCTGGAGTCTGCGCTGCGACTGGCCACGGAGTCACTCTGCACCGGGACTCGTCTGTATCGCAACCCTGGATCGATGAAATTCGTTGTCATGCGGCCTGGATCTCACTGAATCCGAAGATGACGGCGGTTGGCTATGTCGAAACCGTTACCCATGCGTCTAGGCTGGACGTCTCACCCATTGGACGTGTCGACAGGAGGGGTGGTTGTGACCACCGAGGTGCGCCGTCTGCGCAACTACATCAATGGAGAGTTCCGCGATGCCGCCGACGGGCGGACCATCGATGTGGTCAACCCGGTGACGGAGGAGGTCTACGCGACCTCCCCGCTGTCCGGTGCGGCCGACGTCGATGCCGCCATGGACGCCGCCGCGGCCGCCTTCCCCGCCTGGCGCGACGCCACGCCCGCCGAGCGCCAGCGCGCCCTGCTGAAGATCGCGGACGCCTTCGAGGAGCGCGCCGAGGACCTGATCGCGGCCGAGTCCGAGAACACCGGGAAGCCGATCGGCCTGACCCGCACCGAAGAGATCCCCCCGATGGTGGACCAGATCCGGTTCTTCGCGGGCGCGGCGCGGATGCTGGAAGGGCGTTCGGCCGGTGAGTACATGGAGGGGATGACCTCCATCGTCCGCCGTGAGCCGGTCGGCGTCTGCGCGCAGGTCGCGCCGTGGAACTACCCGATGATGATGGCCGTGTGGAAGTTCGCCCCCGCGCTCGCCGCGGGCAACACCGTGGTCATCAAGCCGTCCGACACCACCCCGGCGTCCACGGTCCTGATCGCCGAGATCATCGGGCGGATCCTCCCCAAGGGCGTCTTCAACGTCATCTGCGGCGACCGCGACACCGGCCGCGCGATGGTCGAGCACAAGATCCCCGCCATGGCCTCCATCACCGGTTCGGTCCGGGCCGGCATGCAGGTCGCCGAGTCCGCCGCCAAGGACGTCAAGCGGGTCCACCTGGAGCTCGGCGGCAAGGCCCCCGTCGTGGTCTTCGAGGACACCGACATCGCCAAGGCCGTCGAGGACATCTCCGTCGCCGGATACTTCAACGCCGGCCAGGACTGCACGGCCGCCACGCGCGTGCTCGTCCACGAGTCGATCCACGACGAGTTCGTCACCGCGCTGGCCAAGGCCGCCGCCGACACGAAGACCGGCCTGCCGGACGACGAGGACGTGCTCTACGGCCCGCTCAACAACGCCAACCAGCTGGCGCAGGTCAGCGGCTTCATCGAGCGGCTGCCCGCGCACGCCCGGGTCGAGGCCGGCGGCCACCGCGTCGGCGACAAGGGCTACTTCTACGCCCCCACCGTCGTCTCCGGCCTCAAGCAGGACGACGAGATCATCCAGAACGAGGTCTTCGGCCCCGTCATCACCGTCCAGTCCTTCACCGACGAGGCCCAGGCACTGGAATGGGCCAACGGCGTCGAGTACGCCCTGGCGTCCTCGGTGTGGACCAAGGACCACGCCCGCGCCATGCGCATGTCCAAGAACCTCGATTTCGGCTGCGTGTGGATCAACACCCACATCCCGCTCGTCGCCGAGATGCCCCACGGCGGCTTCAAGAAGTCCGGTTACGGCAAGGACCTCTCCGCCTACGGCTTCGACGACTACACCCGCATCAAGCACGTGATGACCTCCCTCGACGGCTGACCGCCGCTCCGTCCCCCGGACACGGCCCCGGGCGCACCCCGTGCGCGCCCGGGGCCGTTCCCGTACCCGGATCTCCCCCGCCGGCCGGGCCGTCTTCCGCTCCCGCCCTCGACAGGGTGTGCGTACCGGGCGGGCACCGCTGGACGGATGGTCCATTGCCCGCCGTACCGTCCGGACGGCATCCTGCGCGGGTGAGAGCGATCCCGAACCACCTCATGTCCCGCCGGTCCCTGCTCACCGCCCTCGGGGCGGGAGCGGCCGGTGTCACGCTGGCCGGCTGCGGAGTCCCCGCCGCCTATGTGAAGCCGGGCGACCGCGCCGGCCGCGACTACTCCGCCGGCGATCACACCCTGACCTTCGCCAACTGGCCCCTCTACATCGACACGGACGACGACGACGCGTCGAAGCGGCCCACCCTCGACGCGTTCAGTGAACGGACCGGGATCTCCGTCACGTACACCGAGGAGATCAACGACAACGACGAGTTCTTCGGCAAGATCAGCCCCGCCCTGATGAACCACCAGCAGACCGGCCGGGACCTCGTCGTCATCAGCGACTGGATGGCCGCGCGCTTCGTCCGCCTCGGCTGGGTCCAGGAGATGGACCGGGCCAAGCAACCGAACGTCGCCAAGTACCTCGACCCGCAACTGCGCTCGCCCGCCTTCGACGAAGGCCGCCGGCACAGCGTGCCCTGGCAGTCCGGGATCACCGGCATCGCCTACAACCGCAAGCGGCTCGGCCGCGAGATCAAGCACCTGAGCGACCTCTGGGCCCCCGAACTGCGCGGCAAGGTCACCCTCCTCTCCGGGCTCGACGAGTCCTTCGCCCTGCTGATGCAGGGCAACGGCGTGGACATCACCCGCTGGACGCGGGACGACTTCTACGAGATCTGCGACCAGGTCGAGAAGCTGGTGAGGACCAAGCACATCCGCCGCTTCACCGGCAACGACTACATCAAGGACCTCTCCACCGGCGACGTCCTCGCCTGCCAGGCCTACTCCGGCGACGTCATCCAGCTCCAGGCGGACAACCCCGAGATCGAGTTCGTGGTGCCCGAGGAGGGCGCCGAACTCTGGGCCGAGTCCCTCATGATCCCCAACCTCGCCCGCCACAAGCGCAACGCGGAGAAGCTGGTCGACTACTACTACGAGCCCGAGGTCGCCGCCGAACTCGCCACCTGGGTCAACTACGTCTGCCCGGTCCCCGCCGCACGCGACGTCCTCGCCTCCTCCAAGGACGAGGAGACCGCCGCCCTCGCCGAGGATCCGCTGATCTTCCCGGACGACGCCATGCGCGAGCGGCTGGCGATCGCCCGGGACATCACCTCCGAGGAGCGCACCGAGTTCGCCAAGAAGTGGAACTCGATCGTCGGGTTGTGAAGGCGCCACCGGGCGGCGTAAAGCGCTCGTAAACCCGGGCGTACGCTGCGGACATGAGCGAGCGACGCGCCCTTCGCCGGCGCATACGCGTGTGGCTGGTCGTCTTCATCGTCTGTCTCGTGCTGAGCGGGCTCACCGCCTTCCCGCTCGTCCACGAGGTGCGCTGGGCCGAGGAACTGCTGAGCTCCTCGGCCTCCCCGGTCCCCGAGCATGTCCCCGCGCTCATGGAGTGGATCACCCGGGTCCGCACCGGGCTCGACCGGGCCGACACGGAACACCCCTTCGTCCTCTACGGCACCGACTGGCTGGCCTTCGCGCATCTGGTGATCGCCGTCGCCTTCTACGGCCCCTACCGCGATCCGGTCCGCAACATCTGGGTCGTCGAGTTCGGCATGATCGCCTGCGCCGGCATCATCCCGCTCGCCCTGATCTGCGGACCGATCCGGGACATCCCCTTCTGGTGGTCGGTCATCGACATGTCGTTCGGCGTCTTCGGCGTCATCCCCCTGCTGATCGTGCGCCGGCGGATCAAGGAACTGGAGGCCCTGCCCGCCGACCCGGCACCGGCGCCCGGCGGGACGCCCGCGCCCGTCGCCTGAGTCACCCGCGCGACGGGGCACCGAGAGCGGCCACCACCACGTTCATCGCCGTGGCGTTCATGTCCTGGCCCTTCGCGTCCGTCGCGTTGACGCTGTAGACCAGGGTCCGGGACAGATCGCGGGTGGCCGCTATCGCGGTGTTGTACCCCCACCGGCCCCCCGTTTTGCCCCACACCTCGTGACCGCCCAGCCTCATCATCGAGAGCCCCGCGCTGTGGGCGGCCGGCGCGCCCGTCCCGTACTCGCGCACCTCCTCGCCCGGCAGCGTGAACATCGCCCCCAGCAGCGGGCCGCGCACCACCCGGCCCGCGAACAGCGCCCGGGTGAAGCGCTCCAGATCGGCCGTGGTGGAGATCAGGGCGCCCGCCGCCCAGGTGTCGCTGGTGCCCCACACCGTCACATCGCGCAGCTCGCCGTTCCCGTAGAGCTGGTACCCGCGGTTGTGCGGACCCCGGATCGTGGGGTCGTCGCCCGGGAGGTAACTGTCCTTCAGGCCCAGCGGCTCCAGGATCCGGCGGGTGACCTGCGAGGCGTACGAGTCGTGGGTGATCCGCTCGATCAGCAGCCCCGCCACCGTGTAGCCGATGTTGCCGTACTCCTGCTGCGTGCCCGGCGCGAAGGTCCGCTCCCGCGCGGTGGCGGAGCGGACCACCTCCGCCGGGTCGTACCGGTCGAAGCGGTGCGCGTAGACCTCCTCCGGGGTGGTGTACCCCGGGCCGATGTTCGGGATGCCGCTCGTGTGGTTCAGCAACTGGCGCACGGTGACCGTGCCGTACGCGGCAGGGATCAGATCCGGCAGGTACCGGCGCACGGGCCGGTCCAGACCCAGCCGGCCCTCCGACGCCAGTTGCAGCACGACCGCGGCCGTGAAGACCTTGGTCACCGAGCCGGCGCGGAAGCGGCCGGCCGGGTCGGCGGGCCGCCCCGACACCAGATCGTGGACCCCGGCGCTGCCCCGCCAGGCGCCCGAGGTGCCGCCGACCCGCACCAGGGCCGCCGTGGCGTCCCCGGACGGCAGTCCCCGCAGCGCGGAGCGCAGCGCCTCCGCGTCCGGCGCGCCGTAGGCCGGGGGGACCGAGGGGGCGGAACGACCGGCGGCGGCCGCCGGGGAGGGGGCCGAGGCCAGGGCCGGCGAGGCGGAGCCAGCCGCGATGCCGAGGACCAGGGCCGCCGCGACGACGGTGCGGGACGTACGAGTGTTCATGACCGGTGCCTCCTGGGCGGGTTGGGCGGAGGGGAAGGGTTCCCGACCGCTCCCTGAATCCATCCTGTTGGACCACCCGCCCCCGGCGGATCACCCGCCCGGGGGTTTCACCGGGGGAGACGGTCTCCCCTGCGCGGGGGAGGCGGCGGCCGCTCCTCCCTCGGACGAGGGAGACACCAGACCGCACTCGTACGCGCAGATGACCGCCTGGATCCGGTCCCGGAGCCCCAGTTTGGAGAGCACATGGCCGACATGCGTCTTCACCGTGTGCTCGCTGACCACCAGGGCCGCCGCGATCTCCGCGTTCGACAGCCCCCGCGCCAGATGCAGCAGCGTCTCGCGCTCCCGCACCGTCAGCACCTCCAGCCGCGCCGAGGGCTCCGCCGCCGGAGCGGCGGCCGGACGCGCGGTGTACTCGGCGATCAGCCGACGGGCCACCGACGGCGCCAGCAGCGAGTCGCCCGCCGCCACCACCCGGACCGCGTGCACCAGATCGTCCCGGCGCACGTCCTTCAGCAGGAAACCGCTCGCCCCCGCGTGCAGCGCCTCGTAGACGTACTCGTCCGAGTCGAACGTGGTCAGCATGACCGTCCGGCACCCGCCCGCCGCCGTGATCGCACGGCAGGCCTCGATGCCGTCCGTGCCGGGCATCCGGATGTCGAGCAGCGCCACCTCGGGCGCGAGCCGCCGCACCGCGTCCACCGCCGCCGCCCCGTCGCCGGCCTCGGCCACCACCTCGATGTCCGGCTGCGCGTCCAGGATCATCGCGAAGCCGCTGCGCACCAGCTCCTGATCGTCCGCCACCACCACGCGGATCGTCACCGCACCACCCCTGTCTCCTCGTCCCGCGCCCGGCCGGGCCGGGCGTGCGGGATGACCACCTCGACCCGGAATCCCCTGCCGTCCGGACCCGGACCCGTGCGGGCCGTCCCGCCGTGTGCCGCCGCGCGCTCCCGGATGCCGGTGAGGCCGTGCCCCGCCCCGCCCCCGGGGCCCCGCCCGTCGTCCGTGACCGTGACGGTCAGCGCCTCGGCACCGTGGTCCAGCACCACCCGGGCCGTCCTCGCGCCGGCATGGCGCACCACATTGGTCAGCGCCTCCTGCACGATCCGGTAGACGGTCGTCCCGACCGCGTCCCCCGGCGGCCGGACCTCGCCCGTCACCTCGTAGTCCACGGCCGGGCCGCCGCCCGCGCCCACCCGCTCCACCAGCGCCCCGATCCCGTCCAGGGAGGGCTGCGGGGAGCGCGGGGAATCCGGTGCGGAGGCGTCGTCGCGCAGCACACCGAGCATCTGCCGCAGCTGGACCATCGCGTCCCTGCCGGTCTCCGAGATCGCGTCGAACGCCGCCTCCGCGCGCTCCGGCGCCGTACGGACCGCCACCGGACCCGCCTCCGCCTGCACGATCATCAGGCTCACCGCATGGGAGAGGATGTCGTGCATCTCCCGGGCGATACGGGCCCGTTCGCGCGCGGCCGCCCGCTCCGCCTCGATGCGCCGCGTCAGTTCCAGCTGCCGCGCCCGGTCCTCCACCGCCCGCAGATACGCCTTCCGCGTCACCGTGAAGCGCCCGAAGGCGTACGCCGCGGCGAACACGAAGAGCGAGAAGAGCAGCTCGCGCAGTTCGTTGCCGCCGAGGCCGACCGAGACCACCACACCGGCCGCCGTGAGCACGCCGATCGCGACCCGCTTCGGCGCGGAGGACCGTTCCGCCACCGTGTACAGCGCCACCAGCCCGGTGTACGGCAGCGGCTGGCCCGGCCCGTCGACGGCCAGCCGGTAGAGCGCGCCGGTGGCGAGCACCGCCACGAGGACCGTGACCGGCGCCCTGCGCCGGGCGATCAGCGGCACCACCGTCAGGGTCGTCAGCCCGTACGCCGACCAGGTGGCCTCCGGTAGTTCCGGGGCGCGCGGCACGACGAACGGCATCGTCATGGCGGCCTGGACCAGCAGCGCGACGAGCAGGTCGACGGTGCGCGGCCCGGCCGCGAGGGCCCGTGCCCGCAGGGTGCGTACGCGCATCAGGGCTTCCGCGCCACCGCGCCGAACTGAGCGACCTCGGCGTCGGCCGTGCCGGGCGCGGACCGCCAGCGGGAGCACGACACGATCCCCGGGTCCAGCAGGTCGAGACCGTCGAAGAACGAGGCGAACGCGAAGCGGCCGCGGGCGGTGATCGGGGGAGTGGCGTGCTCGTTCCAGAACCTCATCGCCGCCTCGTTGCCCTCGCCGCCCAGTTCCAGGGTGGGGTGGGTCAGGACCAGATGGCTGCCGGAGGGCACCGCGTCCATCAGCCGCCGGACGATGGACAGCGCCTCGTCGGTGTCGGGGACGAAGTTCAGTATGCCCAGCATCATCACCGCGACCGGACGGTCCAGGTCCAGGGTCGGCCGGGCGGCCCGCAGGATCCGCTCGGGGTCCCGGGCATCCGCCTCGACGTACTCGGTGGCGCCCTCGGGGGTGCTGGTCAGCAGGGCGCGGGCGTGCGCCAGGACGATCGGGTCGTGGTCGACGTAGACCACGCGGGCGTCCGGCGCGGTGTGCTGGGCGACCTCATGGGTGTTGTCCGCGGTCGGCAGCCCGGTGCCGATGTCCAGGAACTGGCCGATGCCCGCGTCCCCGGCGAGATACCGCACCACCCGGCCCAGGAACCGCCGGTCGGCGCGGGCCACTTCGCCGATGGCCGGGTACATGCCGGTCACCGAGTCCCCGACCGCGCGGTCCACGGGGAAATGGTCCGTGCCGCCGAGCCAGTAGTTCCAGACCCGGGCGTTGTGCGCCACATCGGTGCGGACGCGGGCGGGAAGGCGGTTGCTGTGGGGGACGGTCACGTCGGGCTCCTTGGCGCCGGCCCGGGACCCGCCGGACGGATCGCGCCGGGCCCGCGGGCCCGGTCCGGACGGAGGCCCCGGCATCATGGACGGTGAGGCGCCGTCCATGATGCCGGACCGATCAAGACCCCTGCGCCGCGGCGGACTTGACCAGCGTCCTGCGCAGTACGTCGATCCGGTTGGTGGTGACGGAGTCGACGCCGTCGCGGACCAGCCGGCGCATCGTGCGGCCGGTGTCCGCCGTCCACGCCGAGACCAGCAGCCCGTCGCGGTGGACGCGCTCCGTCAGCTCCCTGCTCACCAGCCCGAAGCGGTAGTTGAGCCAGCGCGGCCGGACCGCCTCCAGCAGCGCGGGCCGGGGCGGCGCCAGCGTCGTCCAGGTCAGCGCGATCTCGGCGGAGGGATCGGCGGCCCGCACCCGGAGCATCGCCTCCGCCCCCGCGCAGTACAGCGTGCGCTCGCCCGCCCCGCACTCCCGGACCACCCCGACGACACCGCGCACCGAGGCGTCCGTGGTACCGGGCAGATCGATCATCAGGCGGTGCGCGCCGGCCGCGAGCAGCGCCTCGCGCAGCGTCGGCACCCCGCCGCCGGTCAGCCCGGTCAGCTCCTCGTGGGTCAGCCGGTCCAGCCGCACGTCATGCCCCCACAGCCGCTCCAGCGTGGCGTCGTGCAGCAGAACGGGCACGCCGTCGCGGGTGACGCGGACGTCGATCTCGACGACGTCCGCCCCCCGTTCCAGCGCGGACCGGATCGAGGGCAGGGTGTTCTCACGGACGCGGTACGGATCGCCGCGGTGGGCGACGGCGGTGACAGCAGTGGCCATGGGGCCCATTGTCACCGCCCGGGGGCCTCACCGCCCGGTGCTCTCCAGCCACCGCGTCGTGTACGTGTCGATCTCGGTGGTCAGCGCGCGCTTCCCGGCCGCGTCGAGGAACGAGGCCTCCACGGCGTTCCTCGCGAGCGCGGCGAGCCCCCGCTCGTCCAGGTCCAGCAGGCGGGCCGCCACCGCGTACTCGTTGTTGAGGTCGGTGCCGAACATCGGCGGGTCGTCGCTGTTGACGGTGACCAGCACCCCGGCGTCCACCATCTCCTTCAGCGGGTGCTCCTCCATGACGGACACCGCCCGCGTGGCCACGTTCGACGTGGGGCAGACCTCCAGGGCGATGCGGTGCTCGGCCAGGTGCTCCAGCAGCCGCGGATCGCGGACCGAGCTGGTGCCGTGGCCGATGCGCTCGGCCCGCAGCGCCGTCAGCGCGTCCCAGACCGTCTGCGGCCCGGTGGTCTCCCCGGCGTGCGGTACGGAGTGCAGGCCCGCGGCGATCGCCCGGTCGAAGTACGGCTTGAACTGGGGCCGGTCCACCCCGATCTCCGGTCCGCCCAGACCGAAGGAGACGAGCCCCTCCGGCCGCAGGTCCACGGCCAGCCGCGCGGTCTCCTCGGCCGATTCCAGACCGGCCTCGCCCGGAATGTCGAAGCACCAGCGCAGGACGACGCCCAGCTCGGACTCGGCGGCCTTCCGGGCGTCCTCGATGGCCTCCATGAAGGCCTGCTCGGGGATGCCCCGGCGGGTCGAGGAGAAGGGGGTCACGGTCAGCTCGGCGTAACGGATGTTCTGCCGCGCCATGTCACGGGCGACCTCGAAGGTCAGCAGTCTGACGTCCTCGGGGGTGCGGATCAGGTCCACGACCGAGAGGTACACCTCGATGAAGTGGCGGAAGTCGGTGAACGTGAAGTAGTCGGCCAGGGCCTCGGGGGCGGTCGGCACCTTGGAGTCGGGATGGTGCGCGGCCAGTTCGGCGACGATACGGGGCGAGGCGGAGCCGACGTGGTGCACATGCAGTTCGGCCTTGGGCAGCCCCGCGATGAAGGGGTGCAGATCGGTCATCGGATCCTCCGGGTGCGGGAGTTGACAGGAGGCCCGGGGAGTCAGGGGCACCGGGCAGGGGACGGGAGTCATCGTAGGCCGGGGCGGGCCGTAGCATGTCGGGCATCACGATGGGGGAGGCCCATGTCAGACAACACAGAACCGCCCGCGGACGCGGCCGCGCCGCGCGATCCGTGGGCTCCGCCGGACAGCAGGGTCCCGCTGGAGAAGAACGCGGCGAACACCCCGGCCGCGTCCCCGACGCCGGAGGGCGCCGCGGGCGCCCCCGCACCGTCGCCCGTGCACGATCAGCAGACCGTCGCGGCGATGCCCGGCCAGGACCCCTCGGTGCCGTCCGGCCCGGGGACCCCGGACCAGGCACCGCCCGCCGCTCCCGCCGCCCAGGGCCCCGCCGGTGCGCCCGGCCCCGCCGCCGGCCCCTGGCAGGGCCCCGGCGCGGTGCCGCCCCCGCCGGTCGGCCCGAACGGTCCGGGACAGCCGGCCGCCGGACCGTACGGCTACCCGGCCCCGGCCGGTCAGGGCCAGGGCCAGTACGGCTACCCCGCGGGGGCGCCGCAGTACGGCGACTACGCGGGCTACCCCGGATACACCGGCTACCCCGCGAACGGCTGGGGACCCGCCCCCGCGAACGGGCTGGGCATCGCCTCGCTGGTGCTCGGCATCATCTCCGTGGTGCTGTTCTGCCTGTGGGGTCTCGGCATCGTCCTGGGCGTCCTCGCGCTGATCTTCGGTCTCATAGGCCGGGGCCGGGCCAAGAGGGGAGAGGCCGACAACGCCGGTGTGGCACTGGCGGGCGTCATCCTCGGCTCGGTCGGCATGGTCGTCAGCGCGGCCTTCCTGGGGCTGATGATCTGGGGCATCGCCTCGGGCAACTTCGACGACGAGGAGAGCGGCACGGTCTACGAGCCGACCTCGCTGGTCGTCGACGTGAACCACGCCTAGGGAACCCCGGCCCGTGCGGGGCGGCAGGGTCTTCCCGCCGCCCCGCACGGGCCGTCTCATATCGCCCCGGTGTCCGCCCGCTCGCGCAGCACCGCACGGGCCTCCATCAGCGCGAAGCCCAGCAGATTCCGCCCGCGCCACCGCGCCGGGTCCTGCGCGCGGGGATCGTCGGCCGCCAGCCCGATCCCCCAGACCCGGTCCATCGGGCTGGCCTCGACCAGCACCCGGTCCCCGGTGGTGAGCAGGAAGGCGCCCAGCTCCGGGTGGCCGCCGAACTTGTGGACGCTGCCCTCGGTCACCAGCCGGTACCGCTCGCGCTCCCAGACGGACTCGTCGAAACCGCGGACCAGCCGGCCCACCTTCTTCGCCTCGGCCGGGCTCCTGGCCGCCACCGCCCGCTCCGCCGCCTCCGCGTCCCCGAAGAGCCGCGCCTTCCCGGCCATCATCCAGTGCTCCGCCGACGCGTACACCACACCGTCGACGGTGAACGGGGCGGGCCACCACTGGCTCAGACAGCTCGCGCCGATCCGGCCGTCCGGCCGCGGCCGGTGCCCCCAGAACAGCAGATACTTCGCCCGCTCACCGCGCGCGGTCCGCGCCACGAGCGCCTCGACGTCCCGGACGTCCCCGATGTGCTCCATGACACGCGAGTCTGTCATCCGCCACTGACACTCCGTACGGTGAATTCCGTGCCGACACGACACATGGTCGACAGATTCCGTCGCGTAACCAAAAGGCAACAACGGAATCACTTGTTGGGTCCGGCCCCCTCTGTCAGGATCGGCACTCAAATCGAGCAGAAGCTACGCCGCCCCCGGTCTGCGGGGACAGCGGCGGAGGAGAGCGTGATGGGCAAGGGCTTCCAGGTGCAGGACCGCTTCGCGGACGGCGCGCAGTACATCGGGGGAAAGCTGCGGTCCGGCACGTCGGGACGGACGCACGCCGTGGTGAACCCGGCGAACGGCGAGACCGTCTACACCTACGAACTGGCCTCGGCCGCGGATGTGGACGCGGCCGTGGCCGCCGCCCGCGCGGCCTTCCCCGGCTGGTCCTCGGCCACCCCCGCCGAGCGGTCCGAGGCCATGCACCGCTTCGCCGGGGTCCTGGCCGCCCGCGCCGAGGAGTTCGCGTACGCGGAATCCCTCCAGTGCGGCAAGCCGGTCAGGCTCTCCACCGAGTTCGACGTCCCCGGCACGGTCGACAACACCGCCTTCTTCGCCGGGGCGGCCCGCCATCTGGAGGGGAAGTCCGCCGCGGAGTACGACGGCGACCACACCTCGTACGTACGGCGCGAGGCGATCGGCGTCGTCGGCTCCGTCGCGCCCTGGAACTACCCGCTCCAGATGGCCGCCTGGAAGGTGCTGCCGGCCATCGCCGCCGGGAACACCATCGTGCTGAAGCCCGCCGAGATCACCCCGCTGACCTCGCTGATGTTCGCCCAGGCCGCCACCGAGGCCGGGATCCCGGACGGCGTCGTCAACATCGTCACCGGCACCGGCAAGGAGGCCGGGGAGCACCTCGTCGGCCACCCCGACGTCGTGATGACCTCCTTCACCGGCTCCACCGCCGTCGGCAGGCGCGTCGCGGAGATCGCCACCGCCACCGTCAAGCGGCTCCACCTGGAACTCGGCGGCAAGGCCCCCTTCGTCGTCTTCGACGACGCCGATCTGGAGGCCGCCGCCAACGGCGCGGTCGCCGGCGCCCTCATCAACACCGGCCAGGACTGCACCGCGGCCACCCGCGCCTACGTCCAGCGCCCCCTGTACGACGCCTTCGTCCGCGAGGTCGCCGCCCTCATGGAGACCGTCCGGGTCGGTGACCCCTTCGCCCCGGAGACCGACCTCGGCCCGCTGATCAGCCACGTCCAGCGCGACCGGGTGGCCGGCTTCGTCGAGCGCGCCCGCGGCTACGCCACCGTCGTCACCGGCGGCGAGGCCCCCGGCGGCGCCCTGGCCGACGGCGCCTACTACCGGCCGACCCTGGTCACCGGGGCCGCGCAGGACAGCGAGATCGTCCAGTCCGAGATCTTCGGTCCGGTCCTGGTCGTGCTGCCCTTCGACACCGACGACGAGGGCATCGCCCTGGCCAACGACACCCCCTACGGACTCGCCGCCTCCGCCTGGACCCGCGACGTCTACCGGGCGGGCCGCGCCACCCGCGAGATCAAGGCGGGCTGCGTCTGGGTCAACGACCACATTCCGATCATCAGCGAGATGCCGCACGGCGGATACAAGGCCAGCGGCTTCGGCAAGGACATGTCGGCGTACTCCTTCGAGGAGTACACGCAGGTCAAGCACGTCATGTACGACAACACCGCGGTGGCCCGAAAGGACTGGCACCGCACGATCTTCGGGGACCGATAGACCGGCCCCAGGGCCGACACCCACCCGGAAGGGCAACGCGCATGGAGCAGTACGAGCCCGAGCGTCTCTCCGCGGCCCAGCTGGCCGCGATGCGTCGCACACTGACCAACGGCAGGGGAGCCCTCACCCGCCGCTCGCTGCTGCGCGCCTCAGGCATGGGCGCGCTGGCGATCGGCGGACTGGGCACCCTGAGCGCGTGCGGCATCCCCGCCGCCCAGCGCCAGGGCGACGCCGAGGCCTCGGACGACCACTCGGCCAAGGAGAAACAGGTCAACTTCTCCAACTGGACCGAGTACATGGACGTCACCGAGGACGGCAAGCACCGGCCCACCCTGGAGGCGTTCACCAAGCGCACCGGGATCAAGGTCAAGTACACCGAGGACATCAACGACAACGTCGAGTTCTTCGGGAAGATCAAACCGCAGCTCGCCGCGGGCCAGGACACCGGACGCGACATCATCTGCGTCACCGACTGGCTGGCCGCCCGCATCGTCCGCCTGGGCTGGGCGCAGAAGCTCGACCCCTCGCACCTGCCGCACGCGTTCGCCAACCTCTCCGACCAGTTCCGCGCCCCCGACTGGGACCCGGGCCGCGCCCACTCCTACCCCTGGGCCGGGATCCCCGCCGTCATCGCGTACAACTCCAAGGCGACCGGCGGGCGCCGGATCGACTCGGTCAGCCAGTTGCTGGACGACCCGAAGCTCAAGGGCCGGGTCAGCTTCCTGTCGGAGATGCGCGACTCCATCGGCATGACCCTGCTCGACATGGGCAAGGACCCCGCCCACTTCACCGACGCCGACTACGACGCCGCCATCGGGCGGCTCCAGAAGGGCGTCGACCGCAACCAGATCCGCCGCTTCACCGGCAACGACTACACCGCCGACCTGGACAAGGGCGATATCGCCGCCTGTGTCGCCTGGGCCGGTGACATCATCCAGCTCCAGGCCGGCAACCCGGACATCAAGTACGCGATCCCCGCCGCCGGCTACGTCATCTCCAGCGACAACATGCTCGTCCCCGCGGGCGCCCGGCACCGCACCAACGCCGAACGGCTCATGGACTACTACTACGAGCCCCCGGTCGCCGCCCAGCTCGCCGCGTACATCAACTTCGTCTGCCCGGTCGACGGGGTCCGCGAGGAACTGGCCAAGATCGACCGCTCGATGGCGGACAACCCCCTGATTCTCCCGGACAAGGAGATGGCGGCCAAGTCGCACGCCTTCCGTTCCCTCACCTCCGAGGAGGAGACGGCGTACGAGGAGAAGTTCGCCAAGCTCATCGGCGCCTGACGCCGGGCCCTCCCCCTGATCTCCCTCTGACACACTGGGACCGCGATCCATGACACAGCAGCAGACAGGCGGCGATGTCCGCCTCACCGGGATCAGCAAGACGTACGGCTCCTTCGCCGCCGTCCACCCGCTCGATCTGACCGTCCCGCAGGGCTCCTTCTTCGCGCTGCTCGGCGCGTCGGGCTGCGGCAAGACCACCACCCTGCGGATGATCGCCGGGCTGGAGGAGGCCACCACCGGCACCGTCACCCTCGGCGGCACGGACATCACCGCCCTGCCCCCGTACAAGCGGCCGGTCAACACCGTCTTCCAGAGCTACGCGCTCTTCCCGCACCTGGACATCGCCGAGAACGTCGCCTTCGGACTGCGCCGGCGCGGCATCAAGTCGGTGAAGAAGCAGGTCGACGAGATGCTGGACCTCGTCCAGCTCGGGGACTTCGCCAAGCGCAAGCCGCACCAGCTCTCCGGCGGCCAGCAGCAGCGCGTCGCCGTCGCCCGCGCCCTGATCAACCACCCCCGGGTGCTGCTCCTCGACGAGCCGCTCGGCGCCCTCGACCTCAAGCTCCGCCGGCAGATGCAGCTCGAACTCAAGCGCATCCAGACCGAGGTCGGCATCACGTTCATCCACGTCACCCACGACCAGGAGGAGGCCATGACGATGGCCGACACCGTCGCCGTGATGAACGCCGGACGGGTCGAACAGCTCGGTGCCCCCGCCGAGCTGTACGAGAACCCGCGGACCACCTTCGTCGCCAACTTCCTCGGCACCTCCAACCTCATCGAGGGCGAGGTCGTCTCCGCCGGGGACGAGATCACCGTCTCGGCCGGCGGCGGGAAGCTCCGGCTCCCGGCCGGACGCTGTTCGGGCCCCACCGACAAGGGCGGCAAGCTGCTCCTCGGCATCCGCCCGGAGAAGATCTCGCTCAGCCGCGCCGACGAGGCCGACGCGATAGCCGACGGACGCAACCGGGTCACCGGCCGGATCGTCGACTCCAGCTTCATCGGGGTCTCCACGCAGTACGTCGTGGAGAGCCCGGCGGGCAAGGCCCTGCACGTGTACGAGCAGAACGTCGAGTCCCGCTCCGGTCTCACCCCCGGGGCCGAGGTCGTGCTGCACTGGAACCCGGACCACACCTTCGGTCTGGACGCCGCCCAGGACATCGCGGCGGGTGTGGAGACGGTGGAGGACGCGGCGTGAGCCCCACCCAGGAGGCACCGCCGGCCCCCGCCGCCGAGCCGGTCGTGCGCAAGCCCTCCACGCGCAAGCGCCTCGTGCCCTACTGGCTGCTGCTCCCCGGCATCCTGTGGCTCGTCGTCTTCTTCGCCCTGCCGCTGGTCTACCAGGCCTCCACCTCCGTACAGACCGGCTCCCTGGAGCAGGGCTTCGAGGTCACCTGGCACTTCCGGACCTACTGGGACGCGCTGGCCGACTACTACCCGCAGTTCATCCGCTCGCTGCTGTACGCCGGCACGGCGACGCTCCTGTGCCTGCTGCTCGGCTATCCGCTCGCCTATCTCATCGCCTTCAAGGCGGGGCGCTGGCGCAATGTGGTGCTGGTGCTGGTCATCGCCCCGTTCTTCACCAGCTTCCTGATCCGCACGCTGGCCTGGAAGACGATCCTCGCGGACGGCGGCGCGGTCGTCGACGTACTGAACACGCTGCACGTCCTGGACGTCACCAGCTGGCTCGGCTGGACCGAGAACAACCGGGTGCTGGCCACGCCGATGGCGGTGGTCTGCGGTCTGACGTACAACTTCCTGCCGTTCATGATCCTTCCGCTCTACACCTCGCTGGAACGGATCGACGGGCGGCTCCACGAGGCCGCCGGGGACCTGTACGCCACCCCCGCCACCACCTTCCGCAAGGTGACGTTCCCGCTCTCCATGCCGGGTGTCGTCTCCGGGACCCTGCTGACCTTCATCCCGGCCAGCGGCGACTACGTCAACGCGGAACTGCTGGGCTCCACCGACACCAAGATGGTCGGCAGCGTGATCCAGACCCAGTTCCTGCGCGTGCTCGACTACCCGACGGCGGCCGCGCTCTCCTTCATCCTCATGGCGGTCGTCCTGATCGTGGTCACCGTCTACATCCGCCGCTCCGGGACGGAGGACCTGGTCTGATGCCCGTACTGCGCTGGCTCCGACGCCACCTGGTCGTCATCGCGGGTCTGCTGACCCTCGCCTACATGATCCTGCCGAACATCGTGGTGATGGTGTTCTCCTTCAACAAACCGAAGGGGCGCTTCAACTACGCCTGGCAGCACTTCTCCCTGGACGCCTGGAAGGACCCCTGCGGCGTCGCCGACATGTGCGGCTCGCTCTCGCTCTCCCTCCAGATCGCGGTCTGGGCCACGGTCGGCGCGACCGTGCTCGGCACGATGATCGCCTTCGCCCTGGTCCGCTACCGCTTCCGGGCGCGCGGCGCGATCAACTCGCTGATCTTCCTGCCGATGGCGATGCCCGAGGTCGTCATGGCGGCCTCGCTGCTCACCCTGTTCCTCAACATGGGCGCGCAGCTCGGCTTCTGGACGATCCTCATCGCGCACATCATGTTCTGCCTCAGCTTCGTCGTGACGGCCGTCAAGGCGCGCGTCATGTCGATGGACCCGAGGCTGGAGGAGGCGGCCCGCGATCTGTACGCGGGACCGGTGCAGACGTTCCTGCGCGTGACCCTGCCCATCGCCGCCCCCGGAATCGCCGCGGGAGCGCTGCTCGCGTTCGCGCTCTCCTTCGACGATTTCATCATCACCAATTTCAACGCGGGCTCCACCGTGACCTTCCCCATGTTCGTCTGGGGTTCGGCGCAGCGCGGCACGCCCGTCCAGATCAACGTCATCGGGACGGCGATGTTCATCATTGCCGTCATGGTGGTTCTCGTCGGCCAGCTCGTCGCGAACCGGCGGAAAAACGCACGACCCTGAAAGTCCGAAGGAGTTGGAAACCATGGCCCCCGTTGCCATGCGTACTGCTGCACACTCACTCTCCGACGCGAAGCCGGTGTCGTTCTGGCTCGACGACCCCGGCCGGCCCGAGGCCCTTCCCGCACTCACCGGGGCCGAACACTGCGATCTGCTCGTCATCGGCGGCGGCTACAGCGGTCTGTGGACCGCACTGCTCGCCAAGGAACGCGAACCGGAACGCGATGTCGTGCTGATCGAGGGCCACGAGACGGGCTGGGCCGCCTCGGGCCGCAACGGAGGGTTCTGTGCCGCCTCCCTCACCCACGGACTGCCCAACGGACTGGAGCGCTGGCCCGGCGAGATCGCCCGGCTGGAGGAGATGGGGGCCCGCAACCTCGACGCCATCGAGGAGGCGGTGGCCCGCTACGGCATCGACTGCGAGTTCGAGCGGACCGGCGAGATCGATATCGCCACCGAGCCCCATCAACTCGATGAGCTGCGGGAATGGCAGCGCGACGCCGAACGCCTGGGCTTCGGCGGAGTCGAGTTCCTGGACCGCGACGCCCTGCGCGAGGAGGTCGACTCGCCGACCTTCCTGGGCGGTCTGTGGGACCGCCGCGGGGTGGCGATGCTGCACCCCGCCAAGCTGGTCTGGGGACTGAGGCGCGCCTGCCTCGATCTGGGGGTGCGGATCTACGAGCACACCCGCGGACTGGAGCTCGCCAGAACCACAAGCGGAATGGCGGTGCGGACCCCGTACGGCAAGGTGTTCGCCCGCCGGGTCGCGCTCGGCACCAATATCTTCCCCTCGCTCGTGAAGCGGGTCCGCCCCTATACGGTCCCGGTCTACGACTACGCCCTGATGACCGAACCGCTCACCGAGGAGCAGCTCGCCGCCATCGGCTGGAAGAACCGCCAGGGACTCGGTGACAGCGCCAATCAGTTCCACTACTTCCGCCTTTCCGCGGACAACCGGATCCTGTGGGGCGGATACGACGCGATCTATCCGTACGGGGGCCGGCTCAGCGCCGACCTCGACCAGCGGCCGGAGACCTTCCTGAAACTCGCCGGGCAGTTCTTCACCTGCTTCCCGCAATTGGAGGGGGTGCGCTTCAGCCACGCCTGGGGAGGCGCGATCGACACCTGTTCGCGTTTCTCCGCCTTCTTCGGTACGGCGCACCAGGGCCGGGTCGCCTATGCCGCCGGATTCACCGGGCTCGGCGTCGGAGCCACCCGTTTCGGCGCCGATGTGATGCTCGACCTGCTCGCGGGCGAGCGGACCGAGCGCACCGCGCTGGAGATGGTGCGCAGCAAGCCGATGCCGTTCCCGCCGGAGCCGCTGGCCTGGGCCGGGATCGAGCTGACCAAGCGGTCCCTGGCCAGGGCGGACGCCAACGGCGGACACCGCAACCTCTGGCTGCGGACGATGGACCGCCTGGGCCTCGGCTTCGACAGCTGAACCCGCACGGCCCCGGGCCGTGACACAGCTCACTTCGGCCGCCGGGCCGAACCCGCGTAAGGGTTCGGCCCGGCGGCGCTCTTCTCCGTGGACGCACCGGCGATCGGAGCCGGAGCCGCACGGAGGGAGTACCGGTCATGGCGGGCACGGGGGTCAGGGCAGCGGTGGAGTGGCTGGCGTCGGCGGCGCCGGACCCCGGCGCCTGCCGGTGGGCGTGGGAGCGCGATCCGCTGCGGGTGGCGCTGCTTCCGGCCGGCCGGCGCTGGGACGTGCTGACGGTCGCGGGGGAGCCGGGCCGCGTCACGCTGGAGGTGCTCTTCCGTCTCACCGGCCGCCCGGGGCCGGTCCTCGCCGACTCCGGCAGCGGCCGGACCGGCTTCTTCGTGCCGCCGGGCACGGTCTCCCACTGGATGGGCACGGGGGTGCGCGGCGCGGGGGAGGGGAGCTGGATCGCGGTGCCCCGTCCGGGCCGGGCCGCGGGCGGTCTGCGCTGGCTGGTGCCGCCGGACGGCTCGGGCACGCTCACCGCTCCCGCCACCCTGGAGACCGCGATGCACGAGGCCGCGGCGGTGCTCCGGGGGTGGAGCGGCTGATGCCAGAGGTCTTGACAACCCGATTGGTCTGGACCATGTTGTGCGCCACCACCAATTCCCCCCTGCACGGAGGCCGTTGTGGAACGCACGGGACCCCCCGCCCGCATGACCGGACTTCTGGCCGCCTTCTCGGCCACCCTGCTGGCCGCCGGCGGACTGGCGGCAGCCGCGCCGTCCGCCGCCGCGGCCGACGGCGACCTGGCGCGCAACGGCACCTTCGAGGCCGGTCTGACCGGCTGGAACTGTTCGGGCGGCAGCGGAGCCGTCGTCAGCACCCCGGTGCACGGCGGCACCTCGGCGCTCAAGGCCACCCCGGCCGGCGCCGACAACGCCAAGTGCTCCCAGACCGTAGCGGTCAAGCCGGACTCCACGTACACGCTCAGCGCCTGGGTGCAGGGCAGCTACGTCTACCTGGGCGCCGAGGGCACCGGCACCACCGACGTCTCCACCTGGACCCAGTCGGCCGGTGCCTGGAAGCAGCTCACCACCACGTTCAAGACGGGCGCGTCGACCAAGTCCGTCACCGTCTACACCCACGGCTGGTACGGCACCCCCGCCTACTACGCCGACGACCTCACCCTCGTCGGCCCCGGCGGCGACCCGGTCGCGATCCCCGCCGCGCCCACCGGCCTCAAGACCTCGTCCGTGACGTCGTCCTCGGTCGGTCTGTCCTGGACCGGCTCCACCGGGGCCACCGGCTACAACGTCTACCAGGGCGGCACCAAGGTCGCCTCCACCACCGGCACCTCGGCGACCGTGTCCGGGCTGACCGCGTCGACGGCGTACAGCTTCCAGGTCTCCGCCACCAACGAGGCGGGCGAATCGGCGAAGTCCGGCACGGTCTCGGCGACCACCACCACGGGCGGCGGCGGGGGCGACGGAGGCAACTCCGGCCTGCCCGCCCACGCCCTCGTCGGCTACCTCCACGCCAGCTTCGCCAACGGCTCCGGCTACACCCGGATGGCGGACGTGCCCGACTCCTGGGACGTCATCGACCTCGCCTTCGGCGAGCCGACCTCCGTCACCTCCGGCGACATCCGCTTCAAGCTCTGCCCGGTCACCGAGTGCCCGAACGTCGAGTCGGAGGCCGAGTTCAAGGCCGCCATCAAGGCCAAGCAGGCCGCGGGCAAGAAGGTCCTGATCTCCATCGGCGGCCAGAACGGCCAGGTGCAGCTCTCCACCACCGCGGCGCGCGACACCTTCGTCTCCTCCGTCAGCAAGATCATCGACGAGTACGGGCTGGACGGCCTGGACATCGACTTCGAGGGCCACTCCCTCTCGCTGAACACCGGGGACACCGACTTCCGGAACCCGACCACACCGGTGGTCGTCAACCTGATCTCCGCGGTGAAGTCCCTCAAGGCCAAGTACGGCGAGAAGTTCGTCCTCACCATGGCTCCCGAGACCTTCTTCGTGCAGCTCGGCTACCAGTACTACGGCTCCGGTCCCTGGGGCGGCCAGGACCCGCGCGCCGGCGCCTACCTGCCGGTGATCCACGCGCTCCGCGACGACCTCACGCTGCTGCACGTCCAGGACTACAACTCGGGCTCCATCATGGGCCTGGACAACCAGTACCACTCGATGGGCGGCGCGGACTTCCACATCGCCATGACCGACATGCTGCTCACCGGCTTCCCGGTCGCCGGCGACCAGACCAAGGTCTTCCCCGGACTCCGTCCCGACCAGGTCGCGATCGGCCTGCCGGCCTCCACCCAGGCGGGCAACGGGCACACCTCGCCCGCCGAGGTCACCAAGGCCCTCAACTGCCTCACCAAGAAGACCGACTGCGGCTCCTACCAGACCCACGGAACCTGGCCGGCCCTGCGCGGGCTGATGACCTGGTCCATCAACTGGGACCGCTTCAACAACGGGGAGTTCTCGAAGAACTTCGACGCGTACTTCGGCAACTGACCCCGTACATCGGCGCGTGGCGGCCGGTCACGTACGCCGGAGGCGGCGGCTGACCACCCCGAGCGCCACCAGCACCACCGCGCACAGGCACCAGCTGCCCGCCACGTCCAGGGGCCAGTGGTAGCCGCGCAGCACCAGCCCGATGCCCGTCGCCACCGTCAGCAGGACGGAGGCGACGGGCATCGTCCATCGCCGCGCGGTGTACCGGGCCAGCAGCATCGCCGCCGCCCCGTATGCCACGGCGGCGGTCGCCGCGTGGCCCGACGGGTAGTAGCCGGTGTCCGGGGTCAGCGGGCCCGGCCGGGCCACCCACTCCTTCACCGGAACGACCAGCAGCGGCACCAGCCCCATGGCCAGGGCCGCGGCGAGCGGCGCCAGGCGCTCCCCGCGCCACAGGCACCACAGCAGCGCACAGCCCAGCACGGGCAGCGCGACCTGGGTGTTGCCGAGATCGGCCAGGAACTCGGTGAGCGGGCGCGGGCCGTGCCCGACGACGGCCCGCCCGACGCGCTCGTCGAGGCGGCGCAGCGGCCCGCCCGCGGCGACCTGCCAGGTGATCAGGGCGAACAGGGCCACCGCCACCGACACCAGGGAAACGAGAAGAGCCGTCCGTCCCGGAACAGGGGGGGGTGTTCCGGGACGGACGGCCGGACCGGTGCGCCGCGCGCCCCGGGGGGTGTGGGGCGGGCGGCCGTCCGATCGGTGAGGAGTTCCGGAGCCGGAGGCTCCAGTGGTGTGCGCGAAGGCACCACCGGGACGGTGCCGGGGAAGCCCCGACCCGGTGTCGCCCGCAGATTCCTGCGGGCCGGGTGTTTCTCTCATCTGCGGAAACCGTAGCGTCAGGCGGTGGGGACGGACAGCGGGAACGGTATCCCGCCATGGCCCCCGCACACCTTCTTCACAGGCCCCCACACGGGCACCGGGCATCCCCGGAGAAAACGCCGCGCGCCGCCCCCGGTCCCCGGATCAGATACGGGCGAACGCCTGCTCGATCACGTCCATGCCCTCGTTCAGCAGGTCCTCGCCGATCACCAGCGGCGGCAGGAACCGCAGCACATTGCCATAGGTGCCGCAGGTCAGCACGAGAACGCCCTCGGCGTGGCAGGCCTTCGCCAGCGCACCGGCCGCCTCGGGGTGCGGGTCCTTCGTGCCCGGCTTCACCAGCTCGATCGCGATCATGGCGCCGCGGCCGCGGATGTCGCCGATGATCTCCCCGTTCGGGAGCTTGTCCCGCATCTCGGCGAGCCGGCCCTTCATGACCTCCTCGATGCGCTTCGCCTTCCCGTTCAGGTCCAGCTCGCGCATCGTCTCGATGGCCCCGAGCGCCGCCGCGCAGGCCACCGGGTTGCCGCCGTACGTGCCGCCGAGGCCGCCGGAGTGCGCGGCGTCCATGATCTCGGCGCGCCCGGTCACGGCGGAGAGCGGAAGACCGCCGGCGATGCCCTTGGCCGTGGTGATCAGGTCCGGGACGATGCCCTCGTCCTCACAGGCGAACCACTGGCCGGTCCGGCAGAAGCCCGACTGGATCTCGTCGGCGACGAAGACGATGCCGTTCTCCGCGGCGAACGCGGCGATCGCCGGCAGGAAGCCCTTGGCCGGCTCGATGAAGCCGCCCTCGCCGAGCACCGGCTCGATGATGATCGCCGCGACGTTCTCCGCGCCGATCTGCTTGGTGATCTGGTCGATGGCCTGCGCGGACGCCTCGGCGCCGGCGTTCTCGGCCCCGGTCGGCCAGCGGTAGCCGTACGCCACCGGCACCCGGTACACCTCGGGCGCGAACGGGCCGAAGCCCTGCTTGTACGGCATGTTCTTCGCGGTCAGCGCCATCGTCAGGTTGGTGCGGCCGTGGTAGCCGTGGTCGAAGACCACCACAGCGGTGCGCTTGGTGTAGGCGCGGGCGATCTTCACCGCGTTCTCCACCGCCTCGGCGCCGGAGTTGAACAGCGCCGACTTCTTGGCGTGGTCGCCCGGGGTGAGCGCGGCGAGCTGCTCGCACACCTCGACGTACCCCTCGTACGGCGTGACCATGAAACAGGTGTGGGTGAAGTCCGCGAGCTGCGCGGAGGCCCGCCGCACGACGGCCTCGGCGGACGCCCCGACCGAGGTCACGGCGATCCCGGAACCGAAGTCGATCAGCCGGTTCCCGTCCACGTCCTCGATGATCCCGCCCCCGGCACGGGCGGTGAACACCGGCAGCGTGGACCCCACCCCGGCGGCGACCGCCGACAGCCGGCGGGCCTGCAGCTCCGCGGACTTCGGGCCGGGAATGGCGGTGACGACGCGGCGCTCCTGCGGGATAGCGGTCATGCGGGGCTCCTGGGGGGTGTCTCGGACGCTCTTGTTTCTGCAGGCTAGGCGGGGCGAGGGGGAGCGGGCATGCTCCGAACGGGAGTGGTGCGGGGCGTGTCCTTGTCCGCGACGGACAGAACGCACCGCGCGCACCGCGTCCACCCGGCCGGTCACCATCCGGGCGCGTTGCTGAACTCACCGTGAGAGCGCACTAGATTGACGGGTGCAGCGGTCGGACCCGGCTGGTCAGGGGGCAACGGTTCATGGAGAACGACGGTACGCACGGCGGCCGGGGCACGCGGGGGGCGCAGCCGCCCGACGGCCGGGCCGGAGGACCGGGCGGCTCCGTGCCGCGCCCGGCCGGACCGCCGCCCGCGTTCCCGCCCGCCGTCCCGCCGCCCGCCGCTCCCCGCACCGCCCCGCCGTCGAAGGCCGCGCCCGCGCCGCAGGCCGCCCGGCCCGCCTCGGCCACGGCCGCCTGGCTGGACACCCCCCGTCCCGCGACCGCGCCGGGGGTGTGGCGCTTCGCCCATGTGCCCCGGCCCGCCGAGCGGCCGCCGCGCCCCTCACTGGTCGGCCCGGTGGCCACGCTGGTGCTCTGGCTCCTGCTCTGGCTGCTCCTCACCGAGCGCGCCGTCCCCTATGTGTACAAACCGATCGAGATCATCACCGGACCCGAGTGGTGGTCCTTCGGCGGCCTCCGGGAGGACGCCCCGGCCCTGGTCGTCAACTCCACCACCCTCTACTACCAGGTGCTGGTGCTCGCCCTCGGCTTCTGGGCCGCCCGCCTCGGCGGCTGGGCCGACGTCTTCCGGTACTTCGCGGGGGACCGGGTCGCCCGCGCCCGGCTGTGGCTGACCGCGGGCGGCGCGGCCCTGACCGTCTGGCTCGTCTGGACCCGGCGGGTGCCGCTCGCCGACATCGTCCTGCCCGCCGTCCCCACCAGCTGGATGCGCGGCGGCGGCAACCCGTACGCGGCGCTCCTCGTCGCGCTCGTGCTCTACGCCCTGATCGGCACCGCGATCGTCTGGCCCTTCGCCCGCACCGGCCAGTGGGCCGCCGAGCTTCGCCGCCGCACCGGACGCCCCGCAGCCGCCCCGGACCGCCCCGCCGCACCCGTACAGCCCGGCGAGGACCGCGCCCACTGGCCCGAACTGCGGGCCGCGGGACACCCGGACGCCGCCGACGCGCTCACCGCCGCCGTGCGCAACGACCGGCTCAACGACGTGGACTGCGTACGGCTGCGCCACGCCTGGACCACCGCCCGCAACCGCCCCGACCTGCGCGAGACGTTCACCGCGGCCGTCCTGCGCAAGGGCGCCGACGCCTGTCTGCACCCCTCCGGCCTGCGTGATCTGCCCCGGCGCACCGCCCTCCACGACGCGCTCACCGGCCAGGTGCGGATCGGCTCCTGCGCCGACGACCCGCGCAACCCCTACGCGCGCCGGGGCGTCGGCATGGCGCTGGACCCCGCCTCGCTCGGCACCTCGCTGCTGGTCGTCGGACCGCCCGGATCCGGAAAGACCGAGCGGGTGGTCCGGCCGGTCGTCGAATCCCTCGCCCTGAGGGCGCTCACCGGCCAGGCGGCCGTCCTCGCCGTCGGCGGCGCGGGCGACCGGCTCGGCCCGGACGGCGCCTACGACGTCGTCGTCCGCATCGGCGACCCCGCGTCCGTGCACGACTTCGACCTCTACGGCGGCACGACCGACCCCGACGAGGCGGCCGCCGCCCTCGCCGAGGGACTGGCCGGAGACCTGCCCACCCTGGACACCCGGCGCGCAGCCACCGCACTCGGCCAGCTGCTGGGCCCCTACCGCGCGGTCCACGGCACCTTCCCCTCAGTCCCCGAACTGCGCGAACTCCTCGAAGGACCCGGCCCCGTCCTCGACGGACTGCGACGGGCCCTGGAGGCGGCCGGCCACCACCCGATGCTGCGCGAGCTGGACGCCCGCAGGCGCCAGGCCGGCGCCCCCGGGGACCCCGGCGCGGTGCTCGCCGACCGGATCGCGGTCCTCGACCGGCCCGCCTTCGCCGGGTTCTTCGCCACCGGCCCCGACGCCCGCCCCTTCTCGCTGCGCTCCCTGGAGCAGCACCCGCTGCGGGTCCGCGTCGACCTGCCGGAGCGCGCCCACGCGGAGGCCTCCCGGGTGCTGGCCCGGCTGATCCTCGCCCAGTTCAACGCCATCGCCGCGGCCCGCGCCGACCGCGGGCTCTTCGTCTGCCTGGTCCTGGACGACGCGACCCACACGGTCACCGCCGACACCGTCCGGGGCATCCGGAGGCTGCGTTCGGTCAACGCCGGGGCGGTCCTCGCCCTGCGCACCCTGGACGACGTGCCCGAGGAACTGCACACCGCGCTGCTCGGCGCGGTGGGCTGCGCCATGGCCTTCCCCGGCGTCACCACCTGGGACGGCAAACGCTTCGCCGAGGCCTGGGGCAAGGAGTGGGTGGAGGTCCGCGAGGTCGCCCAGCACGGCGTCTTCGCCGACCAGCCGCTCACCCGCGCCCTGCACTCCCTGCGGAAACTGGCCACCGGCAAGGCCGTCACCACGGACGCCGTCACCGTCCGCCAGGTCGAGCGCGAACGGTGGTCCGCCTCCGCCCTCGCCTACGAGCTGCCCCCGGGGCACGCGGTGCTCTCGCTCACCACGGTCGGCGGCGACCACGCGCCGCCGCTCCTGGTGCGGCTCGGCGACTGACTCCTCCGTACGGCGACGGTGACGGGGACTGCGCCACCCTGGCAGAATCGAGCCGAGCCGTTCATACGCCGCGGCGAAGTCGCCCCCGTCCGAAGGTCCCCCGATTCCCATGCCGCCCACGCTCGCCTCGCTCGTCCAGCACTCGGCCCTCAAACTCACGGTGCGGGCCGGGGCGGACCGTCTGGGTGTTCCGGTGCGCTGGGCGCACGCCAGCGAGCTGGCCGACCCCGTCCCCTACATGGAGGGCGGGGAACTGCTGCTGGTCACCGCCACCAACCTCGCCGCCGAGGACCCCGAGTCCATGCGGCGCTATGTGCGGCGGCTGGCCGGGGCCGGGGTCGTCGGGGTGGGCTTCGCGGTCGGCGTCACCTACGACGAGGTGCCGCAGCCGCTGGTCGACGCCGCCGAGGAGGCCGGGCTGCCGCTGCTGGAGGTGCCGCGGCGCACCCCGTTCCTCGCGATCGCCAAGGCCGTCTCCTCGGAGATCGCCGCCGACCAGTACCGGGCCGTCACGGCCGGCTTCGAGGCCCAGCGCGAGCTGACCCGGGCGGCCCTCACCGGCGACGGACCCGCCGAACTCCTCACCCGGCTCGCCGCCCACGTCGACGGCTGGGCCGCGCTCTACGACGCCTCGGGCGCCGTCGTCGCCGCCGCGCCCGACTGGGCGGCCCGCCGCGCCGCCCGGCTCACCCCGGACGTGGTGCGGCTGAGGGAGCGCCCGGCACCGGCCAGCGTCGTCGTCGGCGGCACCGAGGACCGCGTCGAACTGCAGTCCCTGGGCACCGGCCGGCACGTCCGCGGGGCCCTGGCCGTCGGCACCGGAGCGGCGCTCGGCACCGCCGAACGGTACGCGGTCCACTCCGCCGTCGCCCTGCTCACGCTCACCACCGCCCGCAACCGCTCGCTCCAGGGCGCCGAACAGCGGCTCGGCGCCGCCGTGCTGCGGATGCTGCTGGCCGGGCAGTCGGACCACGCCCGCGCCGTCGCCGGCGACCTGTACGGGGGACTGCTCGACGCCCCCTTCCGGCTGGTCATCGCCGAGGCCGCCGACGCCCAGGACACCGCGCCGCTGGCCGAGGTCATGGAGACCGCCGCCGCCCGCTGCGGGGAGACCCTGCTGATGGTGCCGGAGGGCGAGCGCCTGGTCGTGCTGGCCGCGGACGGCGGCGCCGCGGTCGCCGCCTGCACCGGCTACGCCGAGGCGCGGGAGGCCGCGTCCCCCGGCGAACCGGCGGCGGAGGAGCCCGCGGTGACCGTCGGCCTCTCCGCACCGTCCGGCCCGATCGCCGTCTCCGCCGCGTACAAACAGGCCGAACAGGCCCTCTCCGTCGCCCGCAGGCGCGGCAGGGCCCTGGTCGAGCACGAGGAACTGGCCACGGGCTCCGTGCTGCCGCTGCTCGCCGACGACGCGGTCAGGGCCTTCGCCGACGGCATGCTCCGTGCGCTGTACGAGCACGACGCCAAGGGGCGCGGCGACCTCGTCGCCTCGCTGCGGGCCTGGCTCGCCCACCACGGCCAGTGGGACGCCGCCGCGGCGGACCTCGGCGTCCACCGGCACACCCTGCGCTACCGGATGCGCCGGGTCGAGGAGATCCTCGGCCGCTCGCTCGACGACCCGGACGTCCGCATGGAGCTGTGGCTGGCCCTCAAGGTCACCGGCTCCCCGGCCACCGCCTGACCGGCCCGTGGCCACCGCACCGCCTCGGACAATCCGGCGCACCCGTGGACGCCTCTGCTCCACGCCGGACAAACGCCGGAAGGCCGTCACGGCCCTACGGTGGGGACGGCACACCCCACGACTCCGAAGGGCCACCACCTCCATGACCTCCACCCACGCCTTCTGGCTGGCCGGCCGCGAGGCCACCGGCGAGGACAGCTTCGACGTCACCAACTCCTGGGACGGACGCCTGGTCGGCACGGTCAGCGTGCCCACCGAGGCCCAGGTGGAGGAGGCCGTGGCCGCCGCGCACGCGGTGCGCGAGGAGTTCGCCGCCACCCCGGCGCACGTCCGCGCCGCCGCCCTCGACCACGTCGCCCGACGGCTGGCCGAGCGCACCGAGGAGATCGCCCAGGTGATCTCCGCCGAGAACGGCAAGCCCATCAAGTGGGCCCGCGGCGAGGTCGGCCGGGCCGTCTCCGTGTTCCGCTTCGCCTCCGAGGAGGCCCGCCGCTTCAACAGCGGCGACGCCCAGCGTCTGGACACCGACGCCGGAGGCACCGGCCGGCTCGGTCTGACCCGCCGCTTCCCGCGCGGCACGGTCCTCGGGATCGCGCCGTTCAACTTCCCGCTCAACCTGAGCGCCCACAAGGTCGCCCCGGCCATCGCCGTCGGCGCCCCGATCATCCTCAAGCCCGCCCCGGCCACCCCGATCTCCTCGCTGATCCTGGGCGAGCTGCTGGCCGAGACCGACCTCCCGGCCGGCTCCTGGTCGGTCCTCACGGTCCCCAACGACCGGATGCCCGCCCTCGTCCAGGACGAGCGGCTGCCCGTGATCTCCTTCACCGGCTCCGCCCCGGTCGGCTACGCGATCATGGACTCGGTGCCCCGCAAGCACGTCACCCTGGAACTCGGCGGCAACGGCGCCGCCGTCGTCCTCGGCGACTACGCCTCCGACGCGGACCTCGACTGGGCCGCCACCCGCATCGCCACCTTCTCCAACTACCAGGGCGGCCAGTCCTGCATCTCGGTGCAGCGCGTCATCGCCGACGCCGCCGTCTACGACCGGCTGCTGCCCCGGATCGTCGCGGCCGTCGAGGCCCAGGTCACCGGCGACCCCTCGGACGCCGCCACCGACGTCGGCCCGCTGGTCGACGAGAAGGCCGCCCAGCGCGTCGAGTCCTGGGTCGACGAGGCCGTCCGGGCCGGCGCCGAACTCCTCGCGGGCGGTACGCGCGACGGGGCGACGTACGCCCCGACCGTCCTCGCCGGACTCCCCGACGACGTCACCCTCGCCCACGAGGAGGTCTTCGGCCCGGTCCTCTCGGTGCGGAAGACCGACGGCGAGGACGAGGCCTTCGCCGCCGTGAACTCCTCCAAGTACGGCCTCCAGGCAGGCGTGTTCACCCACGACATCCAGGCCGCCTTCCGCGCCCACCGCGCCCTGGAGGTCGGCGGCGTGATCATCGGCGACGTCCCCTCCTACCGCGCCGACCAGATGCCGTACGGCGGCGCCAAGCAGTCCGGCGTCGGCCGCGAGGGCGTCCGCTTCGCCATGGACGACTACACCTACGAGCGCGTCCTGGTCCTCACCGGCCTCGCCCTCTAGGTCCTGTCGTCACACTGCCGTCGTCGCCCGAAGGGCGGCCCTGCGGGGTCAGGTGCGTGCTCTCGGTGTGCCGGGTGCGGGTCCTCGTACCGGACGTACTCGGGCCTGTGCCCGGTGCGGCGAGAGCGCGTGCATGGCCCCGCGGGGCAGGCGGCAGTGTGACGGCAGGGCCTAGGAGCACCCCAGGCCCTGCCGGCCGCCGCACGCTTCCGCCCGGACAGTGAGACGGCGGCGGCGGACGGCAGGGGAGCGGCCCGAACCCGGAACTGTGCGGGGGTTCGGGCCGCTCCGGTGCCCGGCCGGGGCGTCCACCCGATGGACGCGCGCCGCCGCCGCGCGCCCCGCACGGCAGGATGGACGCCCGTGACCGTCATCCATGTCCCCGGTTCCAAGTCCGTCACCGCGCGCGCCCTCTTCCTGGCCGCCGCCGCGCACGGCACCACCACCCTCGTACGCCCGCTGGCCTCCGACGACACCGAAGGCTTCGCCGAGGGCCTCGGGGCACTCGGCTACCAGGTGGAGCGCGGGCCGGACGGCTGGCGGCTGACCGGCCGTCCGTCCGGGCCCTCCGCCGCCGAGGCCGACGTCTACTGCCGGGACGGGGCGACCACCGCCCGGTTCCTGCCGACCCTGGCCGCCGCGGGCGAACGCGGCAGCTTCCGCTTCGACGCCTCGGCCCAGATGCGCCGCCGCCCGCTCGGCCCGCTCACCGAGGCGCTCCGCGCCCTCGGCGTCGACCTCCGCCACGAGGAGGCGGAAGGCCACCACCCGCTGCGCATCGAGGCCGCCGGGATCAAGGGCGGCGCGCTCACCCTGGACGCCGGCCAGTCCAGCCAGTACCTCACCGCGCTGCTGATGCTCGGGCCGCTGACCGAGAACGGCCTCACGATCACCGTCACCGATCTGGTGTCCGCCCCGTACATCGAGATCACCCTCGCGATGATGCGGGACTTCGGCGTCGAGGTCGCCCGGAGCGGCCCCGGCGGCACCGTCTTCACCGTGCCGCCCGGCGGCTACCGGGCCACCACCTACGCCGTCGAACCGGATGCCTCCACCGCCAGTTACTTCTTCGCGGCGGCGGCCCTCGCGGGCGGCGAGGTCACCGTGCCCGGCCTCGGAGAGGGGGCCCTCCAGGGCGATCTGGCCTTCGTCGACGTGCTGCGGCGGATGGGCGCGGACGTCCGGACGACCGCCGGGGGCACGACGGTCCGCTCCACCGGCCGCCTCGACGGCCTCACCGTCAACATGCGCGACATCTCCGACACCATGCCGACCCTCGCCGCGATCGCCCCCTTCGCCTCCGGACCGGTCCGCATCGAGGACGTCGGCAACACCCGGGTCAAGGAGTGCGACCGGCTGGAGGCGTGTGCGGACAACCTCCGGCGCATGGGCATCACCGTCACCACCGGCCCCGACTGGATCGAGATCCTGCCCGGCACCCCGGCGCCCGCCCGGATCGAGACCCACGGCGACCACCGCATCGTCATGTCCTTCGCCGTCACCGCGCTGCGCACGCCGGGCGTCACGTACGACGACCCCGGCTGCGTCCGCAAGACCTTCCCCGGCTTCCACGACGCCTTCGCCGCCTTCGCCGGGCGGCTGGAGCGGGAGACCCCGCGGGGCACGGGAGGATAGGCTCCGGACCCATGATGTCCGCGTCCGAAGTGCTGTCCGTACTCGCTCTGTTGGAGGAGGCCGGTACGGAGGTGGCGCTGGCCGGCGGCTGGGGGGTCGACGCCCTCGTCGGCGAGGAGACCCGCGCGCACGGCGACCTCGACCTGCTGCACCGGCGGGAGCAGGAACCGGCCGTCGTGGCCGCGCTCGCCGCCGCCGGGTACACCGAGACGCTGGACCAGCGTCCCGTGCGCTTCGTCATGAGCCGCCCCGACGGCGCCTCGGTCGATCTGCACCCGCTCCGCTTCGCCGCCGACGGCTCGGCCGTCCAGTCCTCGTTCGACCCGGAGAAGCCGTTCGCCTACCCGGCGGACTGCTTCGTCGGCGGCACGGTCGGCGGGCGCGGGGTGCGCTGCATCTCGGCCGCCCGGCAGGCCGACTTCCACCGCGGCTACGAGCCGCGCCCGCAGGACCTGCACGACACGGCCCTGCTGCGGGACAGGTGCGGTGTGACGACGCACTTCTGAGACCGCGCGGCCCGGCGGACCCCGGACCGCGGACATCCAGCACAATCGACCGTCGGCCGGCGGCGCGAGCGCGGGCGCCGGAGGATCAGGAAATGGGGACAGGCATGCACGGGGTGAGGAACCAGCGGGTCCGGTGGCGCCGGACGGCGGCCGTCGGGATCGCCGTCGCGACGGTGCTCGGGGCGTCGGCCTGCGGCAGCGACAAGGACGAGGACGCCGGGGCGGCCAAGGACGCCAAGGCGTCCGCCCCGGCCACCGGGACCCCGGCGCCGACGGACGGCGCGCCCGACGAGGCCCGGCTGACGGCGGCCTCCCTGACCGACGGCCAGAAGATCGGCCGCTACACGGCCTCCGAGTACATCCTCGACGGCCCGCTCGGCGACGGCTACACCGCGTCCCCCGCCGTCTGCCAGCCGCTCGTCAGCCTCGCCGCCGAGGCCGCCGACCCGGACCCCGCCGCACAGGTCCAGCGCAAGGTCGACATCCCGGACGAGATGCTCGGTCTCACCGTCGACGTCACCCTGCGCGGCTACGGCGGCGACGGGGCGGCCACCGTGATGAAGTCCCTCGACAAGGCGGGGAAGGACTGCGCCGGCGGATTCACCGAACAGCGCGCGGTCGCCTCCGCGAAGTACCTGAAGGTCGAACCGGCCGAGGCCCCCGCCTTCGCCTCCGAGGCCGACGAGGCGAAGGCGTACCGCTTCACGATCCTCGACGTGAAGGGGAAGGCCACGCTCTACGAGTACCTCACGGTGGTCCGCTCCGGCTCCACGACCCTCGCCTTCCGCGGGGAGATCACCGGCACCCGGGACATCGGCGGGGTGCCCCCGGAGATCATGACCGCGGCCTGGACCGCGTTCCGTTCGGCGAAGGGCTGAGGACACCGTGAGCGAACCGTCCCGACGCGGCGCCGGGGGCGCCCTGTCCGCGCACACAGCCGATGCGGCAACAATGGGGGGCATGAGCGACAGCCCCGCCCCCCTCGCCGACCCGCACCTCCGCTTCGACACCGCGGAGGGCCGCCGGGATCTCGTCGTCCTCGGCTCCACCGGATCCGTCGGAACGCAGGCCGTCGACCTGGTCCTGCGCAACCCCGACCGCTTCCGCGTCACCGCGCTCTCCGCCGCGGGCGGACGCGTCGCCCTCCTCGCCGAACAGGCCCGCCGCCTGCGGGTGCGCACGGTCGCGGTCGCCTCCGCCGACGCGGTGCCCGCCCTGCGCGAGGCGCTGGCGAAGGAGTACGGCACGGGCGAACAGCCCCCCGAGATCCTCGCCGGACCCGACGCCGCCGCCGAACTGGCCGCGAGCGACTGCCACACCGTGCTCAACGGCATCACCGGCTCCATCGGCCTCGCGCCGACCCTGGCCGCGCTGAAGGCGGGCCGCACCCTGGCGCTCGCCAACAAGGAATCGCTCATCGTCGGCGGACCCCTGGTCAAGGCGCTCGCCGCGCCCGGCCAGATCATCCCCGTCGACTCCGAGCACGCCGCCCTCTTCCAGGCGCTCGCCGCCGGCACCCGCGCCGATGTGCGCAAGCTCGTCGTCACCGCCTCCGGCGGACCCTTCCGGGGCCGTACCCGCGACGAACTCTCCGGCGTCACCCGGGAACAGGCGCTCGCCCACCCGACCTGGGCCATGGGCCCGGTCATCACGATCAACTCGGCGACCCTGGTCAACAAGGGCCTGGAGGTCATCGAGGCGCACCTCCTCTACGACATCCCCTTCGAGCGGATCGAGGTCGTCGTCCACCCCCAGTCGTACGTGCACTCCATGGTCGAGTTCACCGACGGCTCGACCCTCGCCCAGGCCACCCCGCCCGATATGAGCGGCCCCATCGCGATCGGACTGGGCTGGCCGCAGCGGGTGCCCGACGCCGCCCCCGCCTTCGACTGGACCAAGGCCTCCACCTGGGAGTTCTTCCCGCTGGACACGGAGGCCTTCCCGTCCGTCGGGCTCGCCCGGCACGTGGGAGCCCTGGGCGGCACCGCGCCCGCCGTGTTCAACGCGGCGAACGAGGAGTGCGTGACCGCGTTCCTGGACGGGCGGCTGGCGTTCAACGGGATCATGGACACGGTCACCGCCGTCGTCGAGGAACACGGCACACCGGCGGCGGGAACCTCACTGACGGTCGCGGACGTCCTTGAGGCGGAGGCCTGGGCGCGGACCCGGGCCAGGGAACTCTCGGCCGAGGCCACCGCGGAGGCGCGCGCATGAGCACGACGACGATCCTGCTGACGATCCTCGGCATCGCGGTCTTCGCCTTCGGCCTGCTCTTCTCCATCGCCTGGCACGAACTCGGCCACCTCTCCACGGCCAAGCTCTTCGGCATTCGCGTCCCCCAGTACATGGTCGGCTTCGGCCCGACGATCTGGTCGCGGAAGAAGGGCGACACGGAGTACGGCATCAAGGCCATCCCGGCCGGCGGCTACATCCGCATGATCGGGATGTTCCCGCCGGGCCCGGACGGCCGGCTGGAGGCCCGCTCCACCTCGCCGTGGCGCGGCATGATCGAGGACGCCCGCTCCGCCGCCTTCGAGGAACTGGAACCGGGCGACGAGACCCGCCTCTTCTACACGCGCAAACCGTGGAAGCGCGTCATCGTGATGTTCGCCGGACCCTTCATGAACCTGGTCCTGGCCGTGGCGATCTTCCTCGGCGTCGCCATGACCTTCGGCTTCCAGACCCAGACGACCGATGTCGCCGGGGTCCAGAAGTGCGTGATCGCGCAGAGCGAGAAGCGTGAGACCTGCAAGGCCTCCGACCCGGTCTCGCCCGCCCAGGCCGCCGGGCTCAAGGTGGGCGACAAGATCGTCGCCTTCAACGGCGAGAAGGTCGACGAGTGGTCCACGCTCTCCGACCGGATCCGCGACACGATCGGCCCCGCCACCATCACCGTGCAGCGCGACGGGCAGGAGCAGACCCTGCACGCCGTACTGAAGCGGAACGCGGTGGCGAAGAAGGACTCCGACGGCGAGGTGATCCCCGGGAAGTTCGTCGACGCCGGCTACCTCGGCTTCGCGGCCAAGACGGAGATCCTCCCGCTCACCTTCGGCGAGTCCGTCGTCCGCATGGGCGACATGATCGAGAACGGCGTGGACTCGATCATCGCCCTGCCCTCCAAGATCCCGGACCTCTGGGACGCGGCCTTCAGCGACGGCGAGCGCGCGGCGGACTCCCCGGTGGGCGTCGTCGGCGCCGCCCGGATCGGCGGCGAGGTGATGACGCTGGACGTCCCGGCGCAGAACCAGATCGCGATGATGCTGTTCCTGCTGGCCGGCTTCAACCTCTCGCTGTTCCTCTTCAACATGCTGCCGCTTCTCCCGCTGGACGGCGGACACATCGCGGGCGCCCTCTGGGAGGCGCTGCGCCGCAACCTTGCCAAGGTCTTCCGGCGCCCCGACCCGGGCCCGTTCGACGTGGCCAAGCTGATGCCGGTCGCCTATGTCGTCGCCGGGGTGTTCATCTGCTTCACCCTGCTCGTCCTGGTCGCCGACGTCGTCAATCCGGTCAAGATCTCCTGACCGCTCCCGGACGCGCCGCGCGAGTCCCCGTGCACCCCGAGTGACGGGTGGTGCGCGCGGTGCGTCCGGGCCGCTGATTTTTCCCGGGCTCCCGGACGCGGTGTGCTCCGGGCCGCACGGGGTGACGTAACCTCGAAGGCCGGAGCCCGCCGATCTCGGGACCTTGATCCACACCTTGGGGATGCTCAGCGCATGACTGCGATTTCTCTCGGAATGCCCGACGTTCCGACCAAGCTCGCCGACCGGAGGGTCAGCCGCAAGATCCAGGTCGGCTCCGTGGCGGTCGGCGGGGACGCACCGGTCTCGGTGCAGTCGATGACCACGACGCGCACCTCGGACATCGGCGCCACCCTCCAGCAGATCGCCGAACTGACCGCCTCGGGCTGTCAGATCGTGCGCGTGGCCTGTCCGACCCAGGACGACGCGGACGCCCTGGCGACCATCGCCGCGAAGTCCCAGATCCCGGTGATCGCGGACATCCACTTCCAGCCGAAGTACGTGTTCGCCGCGATCGACGCCGGCTGCGCGGCCGTCCGCGTCAACCCGGGCAACATCAAGCAGTTCGACGACAAGGTCAAGGAGATCGCGCGCGCGGCCAAGGACGCCGGCACGCCGATCCGCATCGGCGTCAACGCCGGATCGCTGGACGCCCGTCTCCTCCAGAAGTACGGCAAGGCCACCCCCGAGGCCCTGGTCGAGTCCGCGCTCTGGGAGGCGTCGCTCTTCGAGGAGCACGACTTCCACGACATCAAGATCTCGGTCAAGCACAACGACCCGGTCGTCATGGTCAACGCCTACCGCCAGCTCGCCGCCCGGTGCGACTACCCCCTGCACCTCGGCGTCACCGAGGCCGGCCCCGCCTTCCAGGGCACCATCAAGTCCGCCGTCGCCTTCGGCGCCCTGCTCAGCGAGGGCATCGGCGACACCATCCGGGTCTCCCTCTCCGCCCCGCCCGCGGAGGAGGTCAAGGTCGGCATCCAGATCCTGGAGTCGCTCAACCTTCGCCAGCGCCGCCTGGAGATCGTCTCCTGCCCCTCCTGCGGCCGCGCCCAGGTGGACGTCTACAAGCTCGCCGACCAGGTCAGCGCCGGCCTCGAAGGCATGGAGGTGCCGCTGCGCGTCGCCGTCATGGGCTGTGTCGTCAACGGCCCCGGCGAGGCCCGCGAGGCCGACCTCGGTGTCGCCTCCGGCAACGGCAAGGGCCAGATCTTCGTCAAGGGCGAGGTCATCAAGACCGTCCCCGAGTCGAAGATCGTCGAGACCCTCATCGAAGAGGCCATGAAGATCGCCGAGCAGATGGAGAAGGACGGCATCGCCTCCGGCGAGCCCGAGGTCTCCATCAGCTGACCCCGTGTCCCTCCCGACCGCGCCCCGCCGGAGCACCGCTCCGCGCGGGGCGCCGTCCGTGAGCGGGGCCGGCGGCCGATCCCGGCCACGAGCGGCGGTCCACAGCCTCTGCGGGTACAGTGCGGAAATCAGCAGACCGTATGGTGAGGCCCCCTCGTGTTGACGCAGACCACCACCCGGGTCCTCGAACCCAGCGACCTCGGCGCCGCCCTCGCGGTGCTGGAGAGCGACCCCGTAGCCAACGCCTTCGTGACCTCCCGGGTCCAGATCGCCGGCCTCGACCCCTGGCGCCTCGGCGGCGAGATGTGGGGCTGGTACGCCGACGGGCACCTGCGCTCCCTCTGCTACTCCGGCGCCAATCTCGTCCCCATCTGCGCCACCCCCGAGGCCGTCCGCGCCTTCGCCGACCGCGCCCGCCGGGCCGGCCGCCGCTGCTCCTCGATCGTCGGTCCCGCCGAGCCCACCGCCCAGCTCTGGCGGCTGCTGGAGCCGGGCTGGGGCCCCGCCCGCGAGGTCCGCGCCAACCAGCCGCTCATGGTCACCGAGAGCCCTTCCGCCGAGATCGCCCCCGACCCGCTGGTGCGCCGCGTCCGCAAGGACGAGATGGAGGTGCTCATGCCGGCCTGCGTCGCCATGTTCACCGAGGAGGTCGGCATCTCCCCGCTCGCCGGTGACGGCGGCCTGCTCTACCAGGCCCGGGTCGCCGAGCTGATCGGAGCCGGCCGCTCCTTCGCCCGGATCGACGACGGCAAGGTCGTCTTCAAGGCGGAGATCGGCGCCACCACCCCGCAGGCCTGCCAGATCCAGGGCGTCTGGGTCGCCCCGGAGTTCCGCGGCCGGGGCCACTCCGAGACCGGCATGGCCGCCGTCCTGCGCTACGCGCTCGCCGATGTCGCCCCGGTCGTCAGCCTGTACGTCAACGACTTCAACACCCCCGCCCGCAAGGCGTACCGCCGCATCGGCTTCCGGGAGACCGGCGCCTTCATGAGCGTCCTGTTCTGACCCGCCCGGACCGTACCCGGCGCCGCGCCGCGGACAGTAGGGTCGGTTCATGGCAGCACTTCCCGGGGGAGGCCCCCGCACTCCCGGCGTCCGGATCGCACCGATCGATCTCGCCGCACGCGTGGACGAGGCGCTCGCCGTGCAGGCCGTCGCCTTCGGACTCGGACCCGACGAGGTCAACGTCCGCCGCCACATCGTGCTCCGGCACCTGGAGCACCCGCAGGCACGCGCGCTCGGCGCGCTGACCCCCGCCGGCGACCTGGCCGGCTTCGTCTACGGCATGCCCAACGAACGCGGCCACTGGTGGTCCACCGTCGTCGAGCCGTATCTGCGCGCCACCGGCTCGGCCGGCTGGCTCGACGACGCCTTCGTCATCACCGAACTGCACGTCCACCCCGACCACCAGAACCGGGGCATCGGCCGCGCGCTGATCACCACCGTCACCGACGGCGTGGACGAGCCCCGCTCCATCCTCTCCGCCATCGACACGGACAGCCCCGCCCGCGGCCTGTACCACTCGCTCGGCTACCGCGACCTGGCCCGGCAGGTGTTCTTCCCCAGCGCCCCGCTGCCGTACGCGGTCATGGGAGCGCCGCTTCCGCTGGCCCGGTGAGGGGCCGTCCGGGACCTGCCGGGACGAATCGATTTCCGCCCGCCGCCGCTGCCCGGCTAACCTCCTGCACATCACCCTTCCGAGCAGGAGTTCATCATGGCCCAGGTCCAGCGCATGTCCCGATTGATGATCAAGACACTGCGCGACGACCCGGCGGACGCCGAGACGCTCAACCACAAGCTCCTCGTCCGCGCCGGTTACGTACGCCGCACCGCGGCCGGCATCTGGTCCTGGCTGCCGCTCGGCAAGAAGGTGCTGGAGAACATCACCCGCGTCGTCCGCGAGGAGATGGACGCCATCGGCGGCCAGGAGGTGCTGCTCCCCGCCCTGCTGCCCAAGGAGGCGTACGAGGCGAGCGGACGGTACGACGAGTACGGCGACCTGCTGTTCCGCCTCAAGGACCGCAAGGGCGCCGACTACCTCCTCGGCCCCACGCACGAGGAGATCTTCACCCAGGTCGTCAAGGACATGTGCTCGTCCTACAAGGACCTGCCCGTCATCCTGTACCAGATCCAGACGAAGTACCGCGACGAGGCCCGCCCCCGCGCCGGTGTGCTGCGCGGCCGCGAGTTCCAGATGAAGGACTCGTACTCCTTCGACACCAGCGACGAGGGCCTGGCCGAGGCCTACCAGCTGCACCGCGCCGCCTACATCCGGATCTTCGAGCGCCTCGGCCTCGACCACCGGATCGTCTCCGCCGTCTCCGGCGCCATGGGCGGTTCCGCGTCCGAGGAGTTCCTGGCCCCCGCCCCGGCCGGCGAGGACACCTTCGTCGACTGCCCGAACTGCGACTACGCGGCGAACACCGAGGCCGTCACCTTCGTCGCCACCGAGGTGGACGGTTCGGCGACCGGCCCCGTCGAGGAGCTGGACACCCCCGACACCCCGACCATCGAGACCCTCGCCGCCCACCTCGGCGTCCCGGCCTCCGCCACGCTGAAGAACCTCCTGGTCAAGGTCGACGGCGAGATCGTCGCCGTGGGCGTCCCCGGCGACCGCGAGGTCGACCTCGGCAAGCTGGGCGAGCACCTGGCCCCCGCCGTCGTCGAACTCGTCACGGCCGAGGACTTCGTGGGCCGCCCCGACCTGGTCCGCGGCTACGTCGGCCCCCAGGGCCTGGAGAAGGTCCGCTACATCGCCGACCCCCGGGTCGCCGCCGGCACCGCCTGGATCACCGGCGCCAACAAGGACGGCAAGCACGCGAAGAACGTCGTCGCGGGCCGCGACTTCGAGGTCGACGACTACCTCGACGTCGTGGTCGTCGAGGCGGGCGACCCCTGCCCCAAGTGCGGCACCGGCCTCCAGGTGGACCGCGCCATCGAGATCGGCCACATCTTCCAGCTCGGCCGCAAGTACGCCGACATCTTCTCCCTCGACGTCCTCGGCCAGCAGGGCAAGCCGGTCCGCGTCACGATGGGCTCGTACGGCATCGGCGTCTCGCGCGCGGTGGCCGCCCTCGCCGAGCAGACCGCCGACGACAAGGGCCTGTGCTGGCCCCGCGAGGTCGCCCCGGCCGATGTGCACGTCGTCGCCGCCGGCAAGGCGCTCCAGACCGAGCTGGCCCTCGACGTCTCCGAGAAGCTGGGCGCCGCCGGTCTGCGGGTCCTGGTCGACGACCGCCCCGGCATCTCGCCCGGCGTGAAGTTCACCGACTCCGAGCTGATCGGCGTCCCCCAGATCCTGGTCGCCGGCCGCCGCTCGGCCGAGGGCGTCCTGGAGCTGAAGGACCGCCGCACCGGCGAGCGCGAGGAACTGACGGTCGAGGAGGCCATCGCCCGCCTGACCGCGCGCGACTGATCCCGCCGTACGCCGAAGGGCCCCGCACGGACGACCGTGCGGGGCCCTTCGGGTGTACGGGAGAGGTCCGGCTACAGCCAGCCGGCGAACTCCAGCGTCACCTCGCCCTCCTCGCGGCGGCCCGCGGCCAGCGCCCGGGTGCCGGACTCGACCGCGCGGAACAGCGTCCAGCCGTACAGCCGGTCCTGGTCCACGTCCAGGGAGTCGGCGAGCTTCCGGATCCGGCGCCGCGCGGTCCCCGCTCCACTGGGCGAGGCGATCAGGTCCTCGACCCGGTCCCGCACCAGCCGCGCCAGATCGTAGGCGCGTTCCCCGACGACCGGCTCCGGGCCGACCGTCAGCCAGGGCGCGCGTTCGCCCGAGAGCACCTTGCTCTGGCGGAAGTTGCCGTGCAGCAGCAGCGTCTCGGGGGAGTGCGCGACCAGTTCCTCGCGGGCCGCGAGCGCCGCCGCGACCATGTCCGCGAGCGCGGGATCGGCCTCGGCGGCCTCCCGCATCGGCGCGGTCCTGCGCCCGGTCCGCTCGGCGACCGTCTCGAAGCCGTGCCCGGCGGGCGGTTCCACCCAGAGCCGCCGCACCGTTCCGGCGGCCTCCAGCAGCGCCTTGGCCTCCGGCAGCGAGCGCAGCGACATCTCGGGGTGCAGCCGCTCCAGCAGCAGCGCCCCGCCGGCCTCCCGCCCGGTGGCCGCGGGCTCCTCGCCGGGCCCCGGGAGGAGCATCACCGAGCCCCAGCCGTTCCAGTGCGCCAGCGCCGCCCGTTCGCACTCCGGCGCCGCCCCCGAGGGGGCGAGCTTGAGCGCCGCGGGGGTGCCGTCGGCCGCCCGGACCAGCAGGACCAGGCTGGAGCGTCCGCCGGGCGCGGCGACCCGTTCCACGGTCAGCTCCCGTCCGCCGGCCGCCAGGGCCCGCGCGGTCAGTTCCGGAAGCCGTGCGAGCCAGTCCCCGGCGGCCGTATCCCCGTACGACTCGCCGAGCGCTCGCACCAGACGCTGCGGCGGTTCAAAACCCATACGTGCCGTGTTCCCTTTCAGAGCCTTCTTCAGTGCGTCGCGCCGTCCCGGGCCTTCGCATCGGACCCGGCCCGGGTGCCGGGCCCGGCCGCCTTCCTCTCCGCCGTCCCGTCCTTCAGGGACCCGTCCGGGGCCCGCTCGGCGAGCCCGGGAAAGGCTACGCCGCCGCCCCGCCAGCGCACGGCGCGCACCGCGGCCTCCCGCAGGGCGTCCGCCGCCGACCGCCGCAGCGGCCCCCGGGAGGCCCGTACGAGGTCGGAGTAGACATCGGCCACCCCGTCCTCCAGCGCGGCGGCGAGCCGGACGGCCGAGGCCGCGTCCGGTACCGCGAAGGGCAGAGCGTACGCGGCGGCCGCCGCCACCGGTTCACCGCCCAGGTCCCGGACCGTGCGCACCAGCGCGTCGCGCCGGGCCCGGTGGGCGTGGTGCGCGGCGGTCGCCTCCGGGCGGCGGGCCGGTGCCACCCGGGCCCCGGCGACCCCGTAGCCGTACACGGCGGCGTGCTCGGCCGCCAGCGCCGCCTGGGCGGCCCGCAGCGTCCCGTCGTCCTCGCTCATCCCTCGGTCTCCTTCGCCAGCGCGGTCAGCAGATAGGCGTGGGCGGAGGCCGCGGCGGCGACCGAGGCGAGGAGCCGGGCCAGTTCCGGCGGGGCCTTCATCAGCGCCTCGGTGTGCGTGGCCGCGGCCTGCCGCTCCGCGGCGGCCAGTTCCCGTACGGCCGCCGCGGCGGTCGTGGTGCCCGGCCGGGTCCGCACCATGGAGAGCGAGGCCCCGGTGCCCTGCCCGAGCGCGACGAGATGGGCGCGCACCGCGTCGCGCAGCGGCGCGAGACCGGACGCGGTCGCCGGATGGGCCTCGATCACGCTGTCGTACCGGGCCAGCAGTGTGGTGCCGACCTGCCGTGCCGCCGTCCGCAGGGTGGTCTCCGTGCGCGCCGCCGAGACCCGGTCGGCGGAGGTCCCGGTGCCCGCGCGGGCACCGTCCCCGTCATCGCCGCCGCAGCCGGCCAGCACCGCCCCCGTGGCCACCGCTCCCGCGGCGGTGAGGGCCCCCCTGCGCGTCGTCCCCGTGCGCCGCACTTGTTCTCCTTCGGGCTTGAACCTGTTGTGACTGGATCTGTCCTGAAGTGATCACCGCAGGCGAGCGTACCCGCGCCCGGCGGGCAGGCGGACGGCAACACCCCTTGCGACCGGATACCCTTTGACCTGACACGCGACGATCCCCACAACAGCACACGCGGCCGAGGAGTCACCCGGATGAGCACCACCCAGAGCGAGAGGCTGCGCGGGCTGGTCGAACCGCTCGTCAGCGCCGACCAGCTGGATCTGGAAGAGATCGAAGTGTCCCGGGCCGGCCGCCGCCGGGTCCTGCGGATCATCGTGGACTCCGACGAGGGCGTGGAGCTCGACACCTGCGCGGATCTGAGCCGCGCGATCTCGGCCCGGCTGGACGAGACCGACGTGATGGGCGAGGACGAGTACGTCCTGGAGGTCAGCTCCCCGGGCGCCGACCGCCCGCTGACCGAGCACCGCCACTACGTCCGTGCCACCGGCCGGCTGGTCAGACTCGTCCCGCGCGAGGGCGCCGAGCTGGTCGCCCGGGTGCTGGACGTCGACGAGGAGGGCCTCGATCTGGAGGTCCCCGGCGTCAAGGGCCGCAAGCCCACCTCCCGCCGGATGGCCTTCGACGACATCGCCAGGGCGCGCGTGGAACTGGAATTCAACCGCAAGGACAAGAAGGAAGAGGAGGCGTAGCCGTGGACATCGATGTGAAGCTTCTGAAGGGCTTGGCGCAGGACAAGGAGATCCCGTTCGACGTGCTCGTCGAGGCGATCGAGTCGGCCCTCCTCATCGCGTACCACCGCACCGACGGCAGCCACCGCCGGGCGCGGGTCGAGCTGGACGAGCGCGGCCATGTGACCGTGTGGGCCAAGGAGGACCCGGCCGATCTGGAGGAGGGCCAGGAGCCCAAGGAGTTCGACGACACCCCGTCGGGCTTCGGCCGGATCGCCGCGACCACCGCCAAGCAGGTCATCCTGCAGCGGCTGCGCGACGCGGAGGACGACCGGACCTTCGGCGAGTACGCCGGCCACGAGGGCGATGTCGTCACCGGCGTCGTCCAGCAGGGCAAGGACCCGAAGAACGTCCTGGTCGACATCGGCAAGCTGGAGGCCATCCTCCCCGTCCAGGAGCAGGTGCCGGGCGAGGAGTACACCCACGGCCTGCGGCTGCGCACCTATGTCGTCCGGGTCGCCAAGGGCGTCCGCGGTCCGTCCGTGACGCTGTCGCGGACCCACCCCAACCTGGTGAAGAAGCTCTTCGCGCTGGAGGTCCCGGAGATCGCCGACGGTTCCGTCGAGATCTGCGCGATCGCCCGCGAGGCCGGCCACCGCACCAAGATCGCGGTCCGCTCCACCCGCTCCGGGCTCAACGCCAAGGGCGCCTGCATCGGCCCGATGGGCGGCCGGGTCCGCAATGTGATGGCCGAGCTGCACGGCGAGAAGATCGACATCGTCGACTGGTCGGACGACCCGGCGGAGATGGTCGCCAACGCGCTTTCACCCGCACGGGTGAGCGAGGTCGAGGTCGTTGACCTCGGGGCCCGCTCCGCCCGGGTGACCGTGCCGGACTACCAGCTCTCGCTGGCGATCGGCAAGGAGGGCCAGAACGCCCGGCTCGCCGCCCGGCTGACCGGCTGGCGCATCGACATCCGCCCCGACACCGAGACGGACGCCGAGCGCGACGTCGCGGACCGGGAGCGGGCCGAGCGGGCCCGGGAGCGTTCCGAGCGCCGCTGAGGGAATAGATCTCGACGGCGCGCCGCTGAGATCACGACAACATCCGTTCGATTTTTGCCCCAAAGGGGTGAGGTCGATGCGGGGAGGTAGACTTAACCGTGTCTGGCCGGACGCACGCCCGCGCTTGCCCCGAGCGAACCTGTGTGGGATGCCGGGAGCGAGCGGGCAAGAGTGAGCTGCTGCGCATCGTGGCGGACGGGGACGTCTGTGTCCCCGATCCACGCGGTACGCTGCCCGGCCGGGGTGCGTATGTGCACCCCGTCTCCGTCTGTCTGGACCTGGCGGTTCGCCGCCGGGCATTCCCCCGGGCCTTCAAGGCCAAGGGGCCGTTCGACCCCACTGCGGTGCAGAGGTTCGTCGAGCGGGTGACACCGTAGGAAATGAACGGCACGGGACCCCGTGCGGTCAGGTACCTCGCGAGTTGGAAGTAGGTCGAGATTGCGATGAGCACTCGATGAGTACGCGATGAGTACGCCCATGAAGTAGCGACGGTCCGGCGGTAACCCGGACCTAAAAGGAGCGAAGTGGCTAAGGTCCGGGTATACGAACTCGCCAAGGAGTTCGGTGTGGAGAGCAAGGTCGTCATGGCCAAGCTCCAGGAACTCGGTGAATTCGTCCGTTCGGCGTCCTCGACGATCGAGGCGCCGGTTGTACGCAAGTTGACTGACGCACTGCAGGGGCCCGGCGGCAACGCCGGCAAGCCCGCTGCCAAGCCGGGCGCGCCTCGCAAGGCCGCCCCCGCCAAGCCCGCGGCGCCGTCTCCGGCCGCCGCGGCACGTCCCGCTGCCCCGAAGCCCGGCGCCCCGGCCCCCAAGCCGGCCGCCGCCGAGGCCCCGCGCAGCACCCCCGCCCCGTCGGCGGGTCCGCGACCGGGCCCGAAGCCGGCGCCCCGGCCCGGCCCGGCCACCCCGGTGCCCGCGGCCGAGTTCTCGGCCCCGGCTCCGGCCCCGGCCCAGCCTTCGGCCCCGCAGCCGCAGGCACCGCGCCCCGCCGGCGCCACCCCGGGACCCCGTCCCGCGGGCGGCTCGGCGCGTCCCGGTCCGGCCGGCGGCCAGCGCGACGGCGGCCGCGGCGGCGAGCGCCCCGCGCGTCCCGCCGGCCAGGGCGCCCCGCGCCCCGGCGCACGTCCGGCGGGTCCCCGTCCGGGCAACAACCCCTTCACCTCCGGCGGCTCGACGGGCATGGCCCGTCCGCAGGCGCCCCGTCCCGGCGGCGCCCCGCGTCCCGGCGGCGGCCAGGAGCGTCCGGGCGCCCCGCGTCCGCAGGGCGGCCCCGGTGGCGCCCCGCGCCCGCAGGGCCAGGGCCAGGGCGGCGCACGCCCGACCCCCGGCGGCATGCCGCGTCCGCAGGCGCCCCGTCCCGGCGGCGCCCCCGGTGGTAACCGTCCGAACCCGGGCATGATGCCGCAGCGTCCCGCTGCCGGTCCCCGTCCGGGCCCCGGCGGCCGTGGTCCCGGTGGCGGCGGCGGTCGTCCCGGCGGCGCGGGCCGTCCCGGTGGCGGTGGCTTCGCGGGCCGTCCGGCCGGTCCCGGCGGCGGTGGCGGCGGCTTCGCCGGCCGTCCCGGCGGCGGCGGTGGCGGCGCGGGCCGTCCCGGTGGTGGCGGTGGCTTCGGCGGCCGTCCCGGTTTCGGTGGCCGTCCCGGCGGTCCCGGTGGCCGCGGTGGCACGCAGGGCGCCTTCGGCCGTCCCGGCGGTCCCGCGCGTCGCGGTCGCAAGTCGAAGCGGCAGAGGCGCCAGGAGTACGAGGCCATGCAGGCCCCGTCGGTGGGCGGCGTCATGCTGCCCCGTGGCAACGGGCAGGCCGTCCGGCTGTCGCGCGGTGCCTCGCTGACCGACTTCGCGGAGAAGATCAACGCCAACCCGGCGTCGCTCGTCGCCGTGATGATGAACCTCGGCGAGATGGTGACCGCCACGCAGTCGGTCTCCGACGACACGCTGAAGCTCCTCGCGGACGAGATGAACTACGTCCTGGAGATCGTCAGCCCGGAGGAGGAGGACCGCGAGCTGCTCGAGTCCTTCGACATCGAGTTCGGCGAGGACGAGGGCGGCGAAGAGGCCCTGGTCTCCCGTCCGCCGGTCGTGACCGTCATGGGTCACGTCGACCACGGTAAGACCCGACTGCTGGACGCGATCCGCAAGACGAACGTCATCGCGGGCGAGGCCGGCGGCATCACGCAGCACATCGGTGCCTACCAGGTCTCCGCCGAGGTCAACGGCGAGGACCGTCGGATCACCTTCATCGACACCCCGGGTCACGAGGCGTTCACCGCCATGCGTGCCCGTGGTGCGAAGTCCACCGACATCGCGATCCTCGTGGTGGCGGCGAACGACGGTGTGATGCCCCAGACGATCGAGGCGCTGAACCACGCCAAGGCGGCCGACGTGCCGATCGTGGTCGCGGTCAACAAGATCGACGTCGAGGGCGCCGACCCGACCAAGGTGCGCGGTCAGCTCACCGAGTTCGGTCTGGTGGCCGAGGAGTACGGCGGCGACACGATGTTCGTCGACATCTCCGCCAAGCAGGGTCTGCACATCGACCAGCTGCTGGAGGCCGTCGTCCTCACCGCCGACGCCTCGCTCGACCTGCGGGCCAACCCGGAGCAGGACGCGCAGGGCATCGCGATCGAGTCCCACCTCGACCGCGGCCGCGGTGCGGTCTCGACCGTCCTCGTCCAGCGCGGCACGCTGCGCATCGGCGACACGATGGTGGTCGGCGACGCGTACGGCCGAGTCCGGGCGATGCTCGACGACAACGGCAACAACGTCGAGGAAGCGGGTCCCTCGACCCCCGTCCTCGTGCTCGGTCTCACCAACGTCCCGGGCGCCGGCGACAACTTCCTGGTGGTCGACGAGGACCGTACGGCCCGTCAGATCGCCGAGAAGCGTGCCGCCCGCGAGCGCAACGCCAACTTCGCCCGCAAGGGCGTCCGGTTCTCCCTGGAGAACCTGGACGAGGCGCTCAAGGCCGGTCTGGTCCAGGAGCTCAACCTCATCATCAAGGGCGACGCGTCCGGTTCGGTGGAGGCTCTCGAGTCCTCGCTGCTCCAGCTCGACGTCGGTGAAGAGGTCGACATCCGGGTCCTGCACCGCGGTGTGGGTGCGGTCACCGAGTCGGACATCGACCTGGCGACCGGCTCCGACGCCATCGTGATCGGCTTCAACGTGCGCGCCGCAGGGCGTGCGCAGCAGATGGCCGACCGCGAGGGTGTGGACGTCCGCTACTACTCGGTCATCTACCAGGCGATCGAGGAGATCGAGGCGGCCCTCAAGGGCATGCTCAAGCCGGAGTACGAAGAGGTCGAGCTCGGCACGGCGGAGATCCGCGAGATCTTCCGCTCGTCCAAGCTGGGCAACATCGCCGGTGTGCTGGTCCGCTCCGGAGAGGTCAAGCGCAACACCAAGGCGCGCCTGCTGCGCGATGGCAAGGTCATCGCGGAGAACCTCACCATCTCCGGTCTGCGCCGCTTCAAGGACGACGTCACCGAGATCCGCGAAGGCTTCGAGGGCGGTATCAACCTCGGCAACTTCAACGACATCAAGATCGACGACGTCATCGCGACGTACGAGATGCGCGAGAAGCCGCGAGGCTGACCCGTACCTCAACAGTCGGGGCCGGTCGACGGGACGTATTTCCGTCGATCGGCCCCGGCCGTTCCGTGTACGGTTCTGATGTCCCTGCCATCGACCGGCGGGGCGCGAACCCGAACCGGCGGGACATCCGGACACACATGTATGTGGGGACACTGTCCTTCGACCTGCTTCTCGGCGACGTACGGTCGCTGAAGGAGAAGCGTTCCGTGGTCCGCCCGATCGTCGCCGAACTCCAGCGCAGATACGCGGTGAGCGTGGCGGAGACGGGCGGGCAGGACCTCCATCGCAGGGCCGAGATCGGCCTCGCCGTGGTCTCCGGGGACACCCGGCACCTCACAGACGTACTCGACCGGTGCGAGCGCCTCGTCGCCGCCCGGCCGGAAGTGGAGCTGCTGTCCGTACGACGGCGGCTGCACAGCGACGAAGACGATTGAGCAAGGCGAAGGAGACGGACCAGTGGCCGACAACGCGCGGGCTAAGAAGCTGGCGGACCTCATCCAGGAGGTGGTCGCCCAGAAACTTCAGCGCGGAATCAAGGACCCGCGCCTGGGGACGCACGTGACCATCACGGACGTCCGGGTCACCGGCGACCTGCGGGAGGCCACGGTCTTCTACACGGTCTACGGCGACGACGAGGAGCGGGCGAGCGCCGCGGCCGGTCTGCAGAGCGCCAAGGGCATCCTGCGGTCGGCGGTCGGCTCGGCGGCGGGGACGAAGTTCACCCCGACCCTCGCCTTCGTGGCGGACGCGCTGCCCGAGAACGCGCGGGCGATCGAGGACCTCCTCGACCGCGCGCGGGCCTCGGACGCCAAGGTGCGCGAGGCGTCCTCGGGCGCCACGTACGCCGGCGAGGCGGACCCGTACCGCAAGCCGGAGGACGAGAACGACGAGGACAACGCCTCCGAATGACGCAGAACACCGTGCCGGACGGACTTGTCGTGGTCGACAAGCCGTCCGGCTTCACTTCGCACGACGTCGTCGCCAAGATGCGCGGGATCGCCCGGACCCGGCGGGTCGGCCACGCCGGCACGCTGGACCCGATGGCGACCGGTGTGCTCGTGCTCGGCGTCGAGAGGGCGACCAAGCTCCTGGGCCATCTCGCGCTGACCGAGAAGGAGTACCTCGGTACGATCCGGCTCGGCCAGAACACGATCACGGACGACGCGGAGGGCGAGATCATCTCGTCCGCCGACGCCTCCGGGGTGACGCGCGAGGCCATCGACGCGGGGGTGGCCGCGCTGACCGGCGCCATCATGCAGGTGCCGTCCAAGGTCAGCGCCATCAAGATCGACGGCAAGCGGTCCTACGCGCGGGTGCGCGGGGGCGAGGAGTTCGAGATCCCGGCCCGGCCGGTGACCATCTCCTCCTTCCGGGTCTACGACGTCCGCGAGGCCGTCGCCGAGGACGGCACACCCGTGACCGACCTGGTCGTCTCGGTGGTCTGCTCCTCCGGTACGTACATCAGGGCGATCGCCCGCGACCTCGGGGCCTCGCTGGGCGTGGGCGGGCATCTGACCGCCCTGCGGCGGACCCGGGTCGGCCCGTACGGGCTGGACGTCGCGCGCACGCTCGACCAGCACCAGGAGGAGCTGGTCGTGATGCCGGTGGCGGAGGCCGCCGACTCGGCGTTCCCGCGCTGGGACGTCGACGAGAAGCGGGCGAAGCTCCTGCTGAACGGGGTGCGGCTCGACATGCCCGCGTACCCGCCCGGCCCGGTCGCGGTCTTCGGACCCGACGGCCGCTTCCTCGTCCTCGTCGAGGAGCAGAAGGGCAAGGCCAAGAGCCTCGCCGTCTTCGCCTGACCCCGTGTCCGGCAAACCCCTCCGATTCACTCCAACGGGCAGGCGCTCGGAGTGAATCGGAGGGGCAAACGGGGCGCTTTCGATACGAGTGGTTCTCGCGCGGAACCGGGCCGACCTACCGTCGGAACCATGGGATGCGGGGACCGGGCGACACTGGTACGACTGTGCGATCCGGCGGGCCGGCCACGGGGGACCGGCTTCGTCGCGGACGACCGGGGCACGGTGGTCACCAGCCATGAGGCGGTCGACGGTCTGCCCCATCTCCTTCTGCACGGCACCGAGGGCCGCAGCTGCCGCGTCGACGCCCTGGACATCACCGCGCTCCCCGGACTGGACCTCGCCCTGCTGCCCACCGGCGGCCCCGACGTCCTGGGCGTACGGCCGCTGCCGATCGCGTGCCGGGAGCGGATCGAGCCCGGCAGCTATGTGACCATCGCCGCGCACGGCTGGCGCGAGGCCCGGGTGCTGGGCACCGCCTCCGTCGACTACACCGCGCGCGGCTCCGCCCACCGGATCGCACACGCGCTGGAACTGGCCCTCGGCACGGACGGCAGCGATGCGCTCCGGCTCGGTGGAACGGCCGTCGGCGGACCCGTCCTCGACCCGGAGAGCGGCGCCGTCATCGCCGTGCTCGGCACCGCCCTGCGCGCCGGACACGCCGCCGCCGGCTGCGCGGTGCCCCTGGCCGGACCCGGCCGCGAGGGACCGCTGGCCGACCTGTTGCGGCGCAACGCCACGGGCGTCCCGGGCTACGGACGCGATCTGAACGCGGCCGGGGCGCTCCAGCTCACCGCCATGTCGGTGGGCTCCGCCGACACCCCCGCCACCTGCTCCGACCCCGTGGAGCGCCCCGAGACCCTCGCCGAGTTCGAGGCCTTCGCGGCGGCCGACGGCGCGGAGCCCGCCGTGCTCCTCGGACTCGTCGGCGAACCGGGCAGCGGACGCACCACGGAACTGGCCGCGCTCGCCGCCCGGCGGGCCCGCGGTCCGGTGCCCGCGCTCACGCTCTGGCTGCGCGGCGCCGACCTGCTGGCCGAGGACGACTCCGTGGCCGATGCCATCGCCCGGACGCTGCGGCAGGCCGGCCGGATCGTCACCGCCGCCGGGGCCCGGGGCGACATGGAGGGCGCGACCCCGGAGCGGATCGCCCGGCTCGCAGCGGAGGCCGGTGCCCCGCTGCTCGTGCTGCTGGACGCCCCCGAGGAGATGCCGCCCGTCCTGGCGCACCGGCTGGACGCCTGGACCGCCGGCACCGTCGACTGGCTGCGCGCGCACGGGGCCCGGCTCGTCGTCGCCTGCCGGCCGGAGCACTGGGAGACGGCCGGGGCGCTCTGCCCGCCCGGCGCGCTGCACCGCCCGGCCCGCCCCGCCCGCCGGCTGCCCCCGGCGGTCCGGATCGGCGACTTCACCCCGGCCCAGGCCGAACGGGCCCGCGAGCGGTACGGACTGGCCCCCGACGCCCTCGCCCCCGGCCACGACCGCCACCCCCTCACCCTGCGCCTCCTCGCCGAGGTGCGCGGCGCCCTGCCCGCGGACACCCCCGGGCGCCCCGGCACCGAGGAGGTCTTCGCCGCCCATCTGGACCTGATGTGCCTGCGCGTCGCCGTCCGGATCGCCGCCCAGTGGCACCCCGCGCCCGGCGGTGCGGAGGTGCGGCGCCTCGCGGCCCGGGTCGCCGGACAGGTCCACGAGGCGGCCCGCCGCTGTCTGGGCCCCGGCCAGGGCGAACTGGGCCGCACGGCCTTCGAGGAGGTCTTCCCGTGGCGCTCGGGCTGGGCCTCCGCCGTGCTCACCGAAGGACTGCTGGTGCCCGCCGGAGCCGGGTACCGCTTCGCCCACGAGGAACTGGGCGACTGGGTCCAGGGCGCGCACCTGGACGTGGACGCGGCGCTGCGCGCCCTGGTGCACCGCTGGCACACCGGGGGAGCGGAGCAGCCCGGCGGCCGGGTCCCGCAGCCCCGCCGGCCCGGCGTCCGGGCCGCGGCGGAGCCCACCGCCCCCACCGGACCCGCCGATCCGCACACCCTGCCGGTGCCCCGTCACCGGATCGGCCCCGTCGTCCAGGCGCTGCTGCTGCTCGGCAGGCGCCAGGGCCCGGCCGCGCTCGCGCACCGGCTGGCCGATCTGATCGAGGCCCTGGACCGGCTCACGGCGGGGGAGGGCGACGGCCCCGACGACGGGGAGCCGGCCGGGGAGCGCCCCCCCGTCGCCGACGCCCGGTGGTGGGCCGTGCACCTGCTCTCCGAGACCCTGCTGCGAGTGCCCGACGCCCGGCCCCACCTCGGTGTGCTGCGCGTCCTGACCGGGCGTATCGTCCACAGCTCGACCGAGGCGGGCGGCACCGGGCCGCGTGGCGCGTACGCCGGGTTCGGGCCGTGGTTCTGGCGGCGGCTGCGGCTGCCCGAGGCCGACCGTATGGACCTGTTCCGACGGCTGGTGCCCGCCGACGGACCACCGCGCGCGGACGGCGAGGGCACCCGGTTCCTGGACGCCGTGGCGCGGCGGCTCGCCGCCCATCCGCGTACCCTCCAGCCCCTGCTCTGCGCCTGGTTCTCCGACGAGCAGCCGCTCGCGGCCGAGGACGGCGCGGGCGTCCGGCCCACCGTCGCGGAGGCCGCCCAGGCACTGCTGCACGCCCGCCGCGACCTCGCCGTGGACGAACTGGCCGACGCCCTCGTCGAGGCCGCCCATCCGCGCGCCGACGAACTGCTCGCCGCCCTGGCCGAGGACGAACCCGAGGCGCTCTGCCGGGCCGTCGAGCGCTGGTCCCGCGACGACGACCACAGGGCCCGCCGGAGCGCCGCGGCCTCCTGCGCCGCGCTGCTCGCCCCGCGCCTGACCCGCGACCCCGACCGCGTCCTGCTGCGCCGCGCCGCGCTCGCCCTGCTGGCCCGTCCCGCCGACGCCGATCTGCACGGACCCCTGCTCGCCCTGCTCGTCGCCGATCCGCAGACCAGGGACCGCTGTCTGCCGCAGGCGCTGCGGTCCTTCGCGGCCGGCGGGCCGGGCCTGACGACCGCCGCGCTCGCCGTCGCCCTGCCCACCCACCCGGAGCCGGTGCTGGCCGCCTACCGGGAGCGGCTCACCCGTCCGGGCGAGGACGCCGGGGACGTGCTCCGGGCGCTCGCCGGGACCGAGTCCCCGGCCCTCGTCCTGCACGCCGCCGGGCTCGTCCGCGCCTACGCCGACAGCCACCCGGACGACACCGCGCACACCGCCGCCTATCTCGAACACCGGCTGGAGCACGGGCCCGCCGCACGCGCCCTGCTGCTGCCGCTCCTCACCGGACTGCTGCGGGAGCGGCCCGTCGCGCCGCCGGTCCGGGGCGCGCTGGCCGCCGTCCTCGCCTCGCCCGGCAGCCCCGCCTCCCAGCAGACCCGCGACGAACTGCTGGAGGTGCTGCTGGACTTCGAGCAGCGCCCCGAGCACCGGGAGCCGGCCGTGCTGGACGCGCTGCTCCGGGCCGCCGCGGCCGGCTGCGCGGGCCGCGCCCCCGCCCGCACCAGGGCCCTGGTCCACCGCACCGGGATGCTGCTCGTCCGTACGCCCGAGGGGGCCGCCCTCTTCGACCGCCGGCTGGTCGCGCTCGCCCGCGCCGTGCCCGGATTCGGCGCCCTGGTCATCGGCTGGCTCTCCGAGGCCCCGCAGGAATGGGCGGCGCTCGTCGGACCCAGCGCACGGCGCACCCTGGAGGCGCTGGGAGCGCCGATGACCATGCCGATGCAGGCCGCAGGGCGTGAGCATGGCAGTCTTAGACCTGCGTAAGACATACACCCACGTACACAGGTTCGGGCGAGGAGCGGTCAGAGTGCAACGCTGGCGTGGCTTGGAGGACATCCCCCAGGACTGGGGACGCAGCGTCGTCACCATCGGGTCCTACGACGGGGTGCACCGCGGGCACCAGCTCATCATCGGCCGGGCCGTCGAGCGCGCCCGCGAGCTGGGCGTGCCGGCGGTCGTCGTCACCTTCGACCCGCACCCCAGCGAGGTCGTCCGGCCCGGCAGCCACCCCCCGCTGCTCGCCCCGCACCACCGCCGCGCCGAGCTGATGGCGGAGCTGGGCGTGGACGCGGTGCTGATCCTGCCGTTCACCACCGAGTTCTCCCGGCTCTCCCCGGCCGACTTCATCGTGAAGGTGCTCGTCGACAAGCTGCACGCCACGCTGGTCATCGAGGGCCCCAACTTCCGCTTCGGCCACAAGGCCGCGGGCAATGTCGAGCTGCTCGCCGAGCTGGGCGCCACCTACGACTACCGCGTCGAGGTCATCGACCTGCGGGTGCGCGGCGAGGCGGGCGGCGGCGAGCCGTTCTCCTCCACCCTGACCCGGCGCCTGGTCGCCGAGGGCGACGTGGCCGGGGCCGCCGAGATCCTCGGCCGCCCGCACCGCGTCGAGGGCATCGTGGTGCGCGGGGCGCAGCGCGGCCGCGAGCTGGGCTTCCCCACGGCCAATGTGGAGACCCTGCCGCACACCGCGATCCCCGCCGACGGCGTGTACGCGGGCTGGCTGCACGTGGACGGCGAGGCGATGCCCGCCGCGATCTCGGTCGGCACCAACCCGCAGTTCGACGGCACGGAGCGCACGGTCGAGGCGTACGCGATCGACCGTGTCGGTCTCGACCTGTACGGGCTGCACGTCGCCGTGGACTTCCTGGCCTATGTGCGCGGCATGCTCAAGTTCGACTCGATCGACGATCTGCTCGTGGCGATGGCCGCGGACGTGAAGCGGTGCAGCGAGCTGATCGCCGCCCACGACCGGGACTGAACGCGGGAACGGGCGGCCCCTTCGTGAAGGGGCCGCCCGTCGCCGTACCGGCACCTCAGTCGTCGGGCTCCGTCTCCGCCGTGCCCGCGTTCGCCCAGTGGCAGGCCACCTGGGTCGTCCCGCCGCCGGACAGCACCGGCAGGTCCTTCGTCCGGCAGGCGTCCGCCACCCCCGCGCGCGCGGCCTCGCCCGAGGCGAGGACCTGGCAGCGGACGTGGAAGCGGCAGCCGCCCGGCACCTTCGACGGGTCCGGCGGCTCGCCGGTCAGCACCACCGGATCGCCCTCCGCCTCCGGCAGCACCGACAGCAGCGCCTGGGTGTACGGATGCCGGGGCGCCGTGAGGATCTGCTCGACGGGACCCGTCTCCACGATCCGGCCCAGATACATCACCGCCACCCGGTCCGCGATGTTCCACGCCAGACCGAGATCGTGCGTGACCACCAGCGCGGACAGGCCCAGTTCGTCCCTGAGCCGCAGCATCAGCGCCAGGATCTCGCCGCGCACGGAGGCGTCCAGCGAGGCCACCGGCTCGTCCGCCACGATCAGCTCGGGCTCCAGCACCAGCGCCCCGGCGATCACGACGCGCTGGCGCTGACCGCCCGACAGCTCGTGCGGGTAGCGCAGCAGGAAACGCTCCGGCGGACGCAGCCCGGCCCGGGACAGGGCCTCGGTGACCGCCTGGTGCTCGTCGCCCCGGTAGCCGTGGATGCGCAGGCCCTCGGCGACCGCGTCGTACACCGTGTGCCGGGGGTTGAGCGAACCGCTGGGGTCCTGGAGGACCAGCTGGACCCGTTTGCGGTAGGCCTTCAGCGCGCGGCTGCCGTAGTCGAGCGGTCTGCCGTCGAACGTGACCCGTCCGGCGGTCGGCGGGACCAGCCCGAGCAGCGAGCGGGCCAGCGTGGTCTTGCCGCATCCGGACTCGCCGACCAGGGCGACGATCTCACCGGGCGCGATGTCCAGATCGACCCCGTCCACGGCGCGTGCCAGGCCGGCACCGTGCCGGCCGGGGAAGGCGACCCGCAGATCGCGCGCGCTGAGCAGGTCCGTGGGGGTGGTCATGATGTGCTCCTTGCTTCCTCGGCGCCCTCGGCGGCCCCGGCCTCCCGGGGACCCACCAGCAGACAGGCGGCCTCCCGGCCGGGACCCGCCACGCGCAGCACCTGGTCCTGGGTGGCGCAGGCCTCCGTCGCCGACGGGCAGCGCGGGTGGAAGGTGCAGCCGGCGGGCAGGGCGGCCGGGTCGGGCGGATCACCGGGCAGCCCCTGCGGGGCGAACCGCGAGGCGGGGTCCCCGATCCGGGGGAAGGCGCCCGACAGCGCCCGGCTGTACGGGTGGACGGCGCGGGCGTAGACCTCGGAGGCCGGTCCCTGTTCGACGACCCGGCCCGCGTACATCACCGCGAGCCGGTCGCAGGTGTCCGAGAGCACCGCCAGATCGTGGCTGATCATGATCAGTCCGAGGTCCTGCTCGGCGACGAGCTGTTCGATCAGCCGCAGGATCTGGGCCTGGATCATCACGTCGAGGGCCGTCGTCGGTTCGTCGGCGATGATCAGTTCGGGGCCGCAGGCGAGCGCCATCGCGATCATGACGCGCTGCCGCTGCCCGCCGGACAGCTCGTGCGGATAGGCGTCCACCCGGGCGGCGGGCAGGCCCACCTGCTCCAGCAGCTCACCGGCCCGTTCCCGGGCGGCCGTCTGGGTCGTCCTCGTGTGCAGCAGGATCGGTTCGGCGATCTGGTCTCCGATGCGGTGCACCGCGTTGAGCGAGTGCATGGCGCCCTGGAAGACGATCGAGGCGCCGGCCCAGCGCACGGCCCTGACCTGGCCCCACTTCATGGCGAGGACGTCCTCGCCGTTCAGCAGGATCTCGCCGGTGACCTCGGCGCCCGCGGGCAGCAGCCGCAGCAGCGCGAGGGCCAGCGTCGACTTCCCGCAGCCGGACTCGCCGGCGATGCCGAGCTTGCGGCCCGCCTCGACCTCCAGGTCCACCCCCCGCACGGCCCGCGCCCCGCCGGGGTACGTCACCGTCAGGTCGCGGACCCGCAGCAGCGGGGTCTTGCGGATGCTCGTCGTGCTCAACGGGCCACCCCCAGCTTCGGATTGAGGACGGACTCGATGGCGCGGCCGCACAGCGTGAACGCCAGGGCGACCAGGGCGATGGCGATGCCGGGCGGCGCCAGGTACCACCAGTCGCCCGCGCTCACCGCACCCGCCTCCCGGGCGTCCTGGAGCATGCCGCCCCAGGAGGTGATGGTCGGGTCGCCGAGCCCCAGGAAGGCCAGGGTGGCCTCGGTCAGGATCGCTCCGGAGATCGCCAGCGTGGTCTGGGCGAGGACCAGCGGCATCACGTTCGGCAGCACGTGCCGCAGCATGATGTGTCCGTGTCCGCCGCCCAGCGCGCGGGCCCGCTCGATGTAGGGGCGGGACTCCACCGCCAGCGTCTGGGCGCGCACCAGCCGGGCCGTGGTCGGCCAGGTCGTGACGCCGATCGCGATGATCACCGTCCACAGCGAGCGGTCCATGACCGCCGCGAGGGCGACCGCCAGGACCAGCGTCGGCATCACCAGGAACCAGTCGGTGACCCGCATCAGGACCGTCGCGTACCAGCCGCGGAAGTGGCCCGCGACGATGCCCACGACGGTGCCGATGGCCACGCACAGGAACGCCGCGAGCAGACCCACGGTCAGCGAGACCCTGGCGCCCCATACCAGCAGGGCCAGCACGCTGCGGCCGAACTGGTCGGTACCGAGCGGGTATGCGGCGCTGGGCGCCTCCAGCAGTCCGCCCGACGCCTTGGTGACGCTCTGCGCGTCACCGCCGGCCAGGACGGGCGCGAGCAGGGCGATCACCGCGATCAGCACCAGCCCGGCGAGACCCCAGAGGCCGCCCCGGTGGCTGCGGTACGCGGTCCAGAAGCGGGCCAGGGAACGGCGCTTGCGGGCGCGTGCCAGCGCACGCGGGCTCTTGGCCGTCGCGCTCTCGCGCTCTTCGGGCGTCGGGGCCTCGGCGTCCGGGGTGGACGCGGGCACGGATTCGGTCGTCATCGGCCCACCCGGGGATCGAGCAGCGGATACAGCACATCGGCCAGGGTGTTCGCCAGGATCACCGCGGTGGCGAAGAAGAAGAACAGCGCCTGCACGAGCGGCAGGTCGGGGGTGCTCAGTCCGGTGTAGAAGAGCCCGCCCAGACCCGGCCAGGAGAACACGGTCTCCACCAGGATCTGACCCGCCACCACATGTCCGAGGTTCACGAACATCAGGGTGAAGGTCGGCAGCATCGCGTTCGGCACCGCGTGCCGACGGCGGACCAGATCGTCCCGGAGCCCCTTGGCGCGGGCGGTCGTCAGATAGTCGCTGCCCATCTCGTCGAGCAGCGAGGAACGCATCACCAGGAGCGTCTGCGCGTAGCCGACCGCGACGAGGGTGACCACCGGGAGGACCATGTGGTGCGCCACGTCGATCGCGTACGCGAACCCGGTCGCGCCGTCGCTCGACGCCATGCCGCCGGTGGGGAAGATCCCCGGGATCGGACCGACGCCCACCGAGAAGACGATGATGAGCAGCAGCCCCAGCCAGAACGAGGGCACCGAGTAGAGGGTCAGCGCCAGCGCGGTGTGGAACCGGTCGCTGTTCGACCCGTTGCGCCAGGCGGTCCGGGTGCCCAGCCAGAGGCCGAGCGCGCTGTAGAGCACGTACGCCGTTCCGGTGAGCAGCAGCGTCGCGGGCAGCCGTTCGACGATCTTGTCCATCACCGGCGCGTGGTACGCGAACGACGTGCCGAAGTCGCCGGTCAGCGCGTCGCGGATGTAGTCGACGAACTGCTTGCCCATGGGCTGGTCGAGACCGAGCTGGTGCCGCATGGCGTCCATCTGCTCGGCGGACGTGGGGCGTCCGCCGGTCATCTGCTTCACCGGGTCGCTCGGAATGAGCCGGAAGAGGAAGAAGCTCGTGACCAGAACGGCGAAGAGCGAGATGATCGCGCCGCCGATCTTGGCCGCCGCGTACTTCAGATAGGCCTGGGTGTCGCGCGCCCGTGGACCGCGCGCGGCCGGGGGCCCGGCGGTCGCCGGACCTTCCGCGTCCGCGCCCGCCGGCTTCACGAGCGCCGGAGTGCTGTCAGCTGTCATGGGGAACTCTCGTTACTCGTGCTGCGCCTGGAGGACGCCGGTGGGGTCCGGCCGTCCGGACCCCACCGGTCTTCCTCTGGTTCCGTCCGCGGTCGGTGCCGCGGCGCGTCGGACTACTCGCGGTCGTCCGCGGTGGTGCGCCGGCGCCTCGCGAAGAGGAAGCCGCCGCCCGCGAGGACCAGGACCACCACGACGACGCCGATCACGACGCCCGTGGAGGAACCGGAGTCGCTGCCGCCGTCGCCGTCACCGGCACCGTCCGCGGGAACCGCCGACCACCAGCTCCAGTACCCGTCCTGGCCGTAGATGTTGCCGGCCGCCTCGGGCATGGTCGTGATCGACTTGATCTGGTCGGTGCGGTAGGCCTCGACCGCGTTCGGGTACGCGATGACGCTCATGTACCCGGAGTCGTACAGCCAGGACTGCATCTCCTTGACGAGGTCCGCCCGCTTGGCCGGGTCGTACTCGGCGAGCTGCTTCTTGTACAGGCCGTCGTACGTCTTGTCGCAGATGAAGTTGTCCGTGGCCGCGCTCGCCGCCTTCTTGGCGGGCAGGGCGGCGCAGGTGTGGATGCCGAGGACGAAGTCCGGGTCCGGGTTGACGGACCAGCCGTCGAAGGCGAGGTCGTACTCGCCCGCGTACCACGGCACGGAGACGTCGTCGAGGCAGTCGACCTTGAGGCCGATGCCGAGCTTGCCCCACCACTCCTTGAGGTACTTGCCGATGGCCTTGTCGTTCGGGTCGGTCGCATGGCACAGGATGCGCAGATCGAGGGGCTTGCCGTCCTTGCCGACGCGCTTGTCACCCTTGAGCTTGTAACCCGCCTGGTCCAGCAGCTGCCCCGCCTTGGCGGGGTCGTAGGCCAGCGCCTGGTCGGCGGAGGGCTGCCAGTAGTACGCCGGGAAGCGCGGCGGGATGTAGCCCTGGCCCTCGACGGCATGGCCCCGGAACACCCGGTCGATGATCGTCTTGCGGTCGATCGACAGGAAGAGCGCCTGACGGACCTTCTGGTCGAGCAGCGCCTTGTTGCCGTTGCCGAACTTCTTGCCGTCCTTGGTCTGCGCGCCCGGGTTGGTGGCCAGCGCGAAGAAGCGGCGGCCGGGGCCCTCGTTGACCTTGACGTTCTTCTCGCTCTTCAGCGAGTCCGCCTGGGCGGGAGTGAGCGCGGGCGAACCGGCGACGAAGGAGACCTCACCCGTGCGGAGCGCGGCCACGGCGGCGTCCTGGTCCTTGTACGTCTTGAAGACCAGCTCGTCGAACTTGGGCTTGCCGCGCCAGAAGTCCGGGTTGGCCTTCAGCTTCACGTACTGGTCGACCTTGTAGCCGGTCAGGATGAAGGGGCCGTTGCCGACGACCGGGAAGTCCGTGTCGTTGTTGAACTTCGAGAAGTCGGTGACCTTCTCCCAGACGTGCTTGGGCACGATCGGGACGTCGAGCGCGGCCATGGTGGCCTGCGGCTCCTTGAGCTCGATGACCAGCTGCGTGGGGCTGGGCGCCGTGACCTTCTTGAAGTTGGACACGAAGCTGCCGTTGGCCTGCGCGGCGGCGTCGTCCGTCATCATCTTGTTGAACGTCCACGCCGCGTCCTCGGCGGTGGCCTGCTGCCCGTCCGACCACTTCGAATCGGGCCGAATGGTGTACGTCCACGTCAGCTTGTCGGCCGACGGCTCCCACTTCGTGGCGAGCCCCGGGACCGCGTGGTTGTCCTTGGGGTCGTAGTTCGTCAGGAAGTCGTACATGAGCCGGGAGATGCTGGTGCTCAGCAGCTTCTGGGCGAGGAACGGGCTCAGGGAGTCGATGCTCTGGGCGACCGCGACGGTCAGCGTCTTGCCGGACCCGGCGTCGGCGGCCTGCGCCTGCTGGGGGGCGGACCCGAGGGGAACGCCCGGGACGACGGACGCGGCCGCGAGCGCGAGGGCGGCGGCACCGGAGGCCAGAAGAATGCGCAGACGTGAACGTGGCTGGGCTGAGGGCGGTGGAACTCTTACGACCATGGTCAGGGACCTCGCGTCAGGACTCGCACGGAGAAGGCGGGTTGATCTGTGGTTCGCCAGCTGGTGAAGCGAAGGTTTATCAGCGGTGGTCGAGCCGCGTCAACGGTCCCCGAAACGGCGTGTGGTCTGCGGTAATGCCATGAGGGTCCCCTTCGCGAATGCGAGGAGGACCCTCATTGGTTCAGACCTCTGACGCCTTACTGCTGAGGCGCTGACGGCGGCTGGGGCGGCTGCTGCTGCCAGCCGGCGGGCGGCACCGGACCCTGGAGCTCGGGAGGCGTCGGCCCGCCCGGCTGACCAGGCTGTCCCCCGAACTGCGGGGGCTGCGGCTGCCCCGCCGGACCGGCCGCGGACTGCGCCTGGGAGGGCGGCGTCTGCTGCCAGTTCTGCCCGGCCCCGGGGGCCGGCTGCTGCGCCGGATAGGGCTGCTGCGGCTGTCCGCCCCACTGACCGGGCTGCTGCGGCGGGTACGGCTGCTGGGGCTGACCGGGCTGCTGGGGTACGTAGGGCTGCCGGCCCGGCACCTGCTGGCCCGGCGGCAGCGGCTGACCGGGCATCGGCGGCGCGTACTGCGGCGGCGGGCCGCTGCCGTCCGAGGTCCACAGCCCCTGCTGCTGCTGGGCGCGCGCGAAGTCCTCGGCGACCAGGGCGGAGAGGTTGAAGTACGCCTCCCGGGTCTTCGGACGCATCATGTCCAGGTCGACCTCGGCGCCCGCCGACAGATGCTCGTCGAACGGCACGACGACCACGCCGCGGCAGCGCGTCTGGAAGTGCTGGACGATATCGTCCACCTTGATCATCTTGCCGGTCTCGCGGACACCCGAGATGACCGTCAGGGAACGCGAGACCAGCTCCGCGTACCCGTGCGCCGAGAGCCAGTCCAGCGTGGTCGAGGCGCTCGACGCGCCGTCCACGGACGGTGTCGAGATGATGATCAGCTGGTCGGCGAGGTCGAGCACCCCGCGCATCGCGCTGTAGAGCAGACCGGTGCCCGAGTCCGTGAGGATGATCGGGTACTGCTTGCCCAGCACGTCGATCGCGCGCCGGTAGTCCTCGTCGTTGAACGTCGTCGAGACCGCCGGGTCCACGTCGTTGGCGATGATCTCCAGACCGGAGGGCGCCTGCGAGGTGAACCGCCGGATGTCCATGTACGAGTTGAGGTGCGGGATCGCCTGGACCAGGTCGCGGATGGTCGCACCGGTCTCGCGCCGCACCCGCCGCCCCAGCGTGCCCGCGTCCGGGTTGGCGTCGATGGCGAGGATCTTGTCCTGCCGCTCGGTGGCCAGCGTGGCGCCGAGCGCGGTGGTGGTCGTGGTCTTGCCCACGCCGCCCTTGAGGCTGATCACCGCGATCCGGTAGCAGGAGAGCACCGGGGTGCGGATGAGGTCCAGCTTGCGCTGCCGCTCCTGCTCCTCCTTCTTGCCGCCCAGCTTGAACCGCGAGGCGCCCGAGGGATTACGGCTGCTCTTCGCCTTCTGCTTGCCCCGGACCAGCCGGTCCGACGACAGCTCGACAGCGGCCGTGTAACCGATCGGCGCGCCCGGCATCGACCGCTCGCGCTGGTCGTGCGTGACCGGCGTCGGCCAGGCGTTCCCGGTCCGGGGGTCGGCGGGCGGGGCCCCCGGCACCGGCTGCTGGCCGGGCGCGGCCTGGGCCTGCTGGCCCGGCACCGGACCCGCCTGGCCCGGCTGACCGGCCGGCAGCCCCTGCGGGTGCGCGGGCTGCTGCGGAAGCGGGGCGGGCAGGTTCGGTGCGGGGGCCGGTGCGGGCAGCTGCGGGGCGGGCGGCTGCGCCTGCTGGGGGAAGCCGTACCCGCCCTGCGGACTCTGAGGTGCCTGAGGTGCCTGAGGTGCCTGAGGTGCCTGGGGCGCGGGCAGGGCCGTGCCCTGCTGCGCCGGCCACTGGGGCGCCTGCGGCGCGGGCGGCTGCGGGGCCTGGGGCGCCTGCGGTGCGGGCTGCTGGGGGATCGGGGCCGGGAGCGCGGCGTTCGGCTGCGGCTGCTGGGGCGGCGTCTGCGGCGCCGGGGTTTGCGGCGCCGGGGTCTGCTGAGGGGGCGTCTGCTGGGGGAAGCCGTAGCCCCCCTGAGGCGCGGCCGGGTCCGGCGGCTGCGGGGCCTGTGCGGCGGCCGGCTGCGGGAAGCCGTAACCCCCCTGGTCGGCGGGGACGGCCGGGGCCGGTGCGGCGGGCGCCTGCGGCGGCCAGTGCGAGGCGGGCTGGGGCGCGGCCGGCTGCTGCTGCGCCGCCGGCTGGAACGCGGGCGGCAGCGGCGGCAGCCCGCCGGGCGGCGGACCCGGCGTCCACGGAACCGGCGCGGCGTCCTGCGGCGCCGGGGCACCCGGCAGATCGAGCGCGGCCGGGGCCGGGGCCGGAGGTACGGCGTCCGAGGGCTCGGGGGCCTGCGCGGGAAGGCCGGGGACGGCCTGCGGAAGGCCGCCGGAGGGGGCGTCGTCCCCGTCCTCGGCGGACGCGCCCGCCTCCGCGTCGGACGACGGCACGGCGTCGTTCGGTTCGGCGGCGAAGTCGGCGGCGAAGGGTGCGGCGTCGGACGGCACGGCGTCTGCGGGGACCTCGTCGGACGGGGCCTCGTCGGAGGAGAGGGAGGTGGAGGGGGCGGACGCGGCGGAGTCGTGGTCCTCGTCGTCCGTGCCGTCGTTCGCGGCCGCCGGGGCGTCCCCGGCCTCCGCCGGCTCGTCCGTGCCGGCGTCGTGCGCCTCGTCGGAGGGGCCGGACGCGTCCGCGGCGGCACCGGACCCGCCGCCGGCGGCAGCCGCCTCCAGCTCCGCGATCTCCCGCTTCAGCGCGGCGGAGGAGAACCGCATCGTCGCCCCGCTCTCCACGTCGCCGCTCCCGAAGGCGTCGGAAGCACCGCCGGTGTCCCCCGCGCCCGGCGGCGGGAAGGCCGAGGCGTCGGCGGCGGGCACCGGGGGCGCCGGCGTCCAGTCGGGTTCGAAGCCGCCCCCCGGCGGCAGTCCGGGCAGCGACACCGGTGCGCCGCCGGGCGGCGGCGGGGGTGCCAGGGGCATGCCCGCACCGCCCGAGGAGTCACCCGGCGCGTTCTGCGTGTACCAGGCGGGCGGGGTGTAGTCGATGGTGAACTCACCCGTCAGCTCGGCGGGCTCCGCGTCGGACGACTCGTCGACGGGCTTGTCCCAGCCCCCGCGGATTCCGTCCCGATCGCCGTTCACTGTTGCCTCCTGGTGTGGTCGAGCACCCTTGTGCCGTGGTGGGTGGGGGCGACCGTTTCCGCAACGCGAGCCGCCCGGCTCTCCCCCCGGGGACGCGACACCTACCCGCAGGTTCTTCTGCCGCGCCCGGACCCACCCTAATCGTCATCGGCCTCGCTACGGCAGGCCGTACGGCCCCGCGAACACCGTCCCCTCCGTCAGGTACGGACCTCAAGTGGACTGAGCGCAGCGGAAAGTGAAGGGAAAAGCGCTCAAACATGCACATCTGCGGGGGGAAATCCACCCCATTCATTCACGAAGCGGTGCCGCGGGGACTTGTCGGACACCTTCCGGGGAGAGCCGGTCAATCCACCCGGCGTGCGCCGCCCAGCAGACCGCTCTCCGCGTCGGTCGGCCGGGTCATCACGAACCGCCGGTCCCGCCGGGTGCACCACAGGGTGACCCCGTCCGCCATCGTCGACAGGGCCCGCACCTCCTCCGCGCCGAGCAGCATCAGCCGCCCGATCGCGCCCGCCTCGTCCGGGGAGACCCGCTGCACCCCGACCAGCGACGCCTTCTCCATCAGCCCGGCGGCCACCGGACTCGGATACGGCACCAGCGTCACCACCGACTGCCAGGGCGCCGACGCCACTCGCCCGCGCGGGGGCCGCGTGCCGCAGTCCCGCACCACGACGACCGGCGCACCGGCGGACGCCCCGAGCGGCGGCACCCGGCCCACCTCGTGCAGCGCGATGCCGTGGTCCCCACCGCCCACCGCGCGCACCAGCCCCGCCCAGGCCGGTGCCCGGCCCGTCTCGACGACGACGCGGGCCCCGGTCGCCACCGTGCGCAGGGCCAGCACCTGCGCGGTCCACAGCCCGCCGACCAGGGTGACGTCGTACGGCGTCGGCCGGAACAGCCCGAGCACGGCGGGACCGCCGTCACCGTCGACCCCGATCACCACCCCGTCGTCGCCCACCGGAAGCGCCAGCGACGCCAGCTGCTCCGGCCGGACCGAGTGCCGGGGGCGCGGGGGCGCGAACCGCCCGAACACCGGCCGCCCCCGCCCGCGCACCGCCATCAGCGGGTCCCTCCCAGCGGCAGCGTGGCCAGCAGACCCGGCAGCTGGTCGCGGTCGAGCCGCACCAGCGAGGCCCGCGCCCCGCGCGCCGCCCGTTCCAACGCGTGCCGGGCCGTGAGCAGTTCGCGCTCGTTCTCGCCGCCGACCCGGACATGGCCGGTGAGCGCGGTCTCCTGCCGTTCGCCGTGCGCCAGCGTCAGCGCGAACGTGGTGGCGCGGGCCGGGACCGAGGTGAGCAGGGCGACCAGCTCCGGCAGCGCGGCCCGTCCGCCGCCCGGCTCCGGCCAGCGGCGCACCCAGTAGGTGGTGTGCGGGCGGCCGTCGCAGCTCCAGGTCCGCGAGGTCTCCCGGGTGCGCCGGACCCCCGCCCCGTCCCGCGCGGCCCGTGCCGTCACCGCCGGATCCGCGCCCAGCGAGAGGGTGAGCGCCGCGCCCAGCTCCGGTTCCGTCAGCACCGTCGCGTCGAGCCCGGCCCCGCTCAGCCGCCCGGCCAGCTGGTCCGCCGCGCGCACCACGCACCGCTGCGCCCCGACGAGACCGCCGCCCCGGGCCCGTACCGCCTCCGGGCAGAGCTCCGGGGCGAGCCGCAGCGCGATCCAGGTGATCCGCACCGCCGGAGCACCCGAATCCGCTTGTAGGAGCGCGTAGTTGCGGGCGGCCACCGAATCCTCCGGGAGCCCCGGCGCGGGCGCCGGCCGGGTGTGCTGGACGATCTGCGCGGACTCCAGCCGGATGCCGTCCACGTCGAGCGCGTCCCGTACCAGCTCCAGGGGCAGCGGCCGGGCAGAGCGGCCGGGGCGCAGCGCCGTGCCGTCCGCCCCGACGCGCAGGACCGCCGTCAGACAGGTGCCGTCGCCGATCATGCCCACCGGACGCCGCTCGCTGCCGCCGAACGCGTAGGTCCGCAGCGCCGGTTCGCACTCGGAGAGAGGGGCCGGGACCGCTCCGCCGCCCCCGTCCGCCACCGGCGGGGTACGGGCCGCGCGGACACGCGCCCGGAAGGCCAGCACCGTACGCAGCAGCGCGGGAAGGGAACGGCGCCGCCGGCGCACCAGCGCGAGCACCGCGAGCAGTCCGGCGAGCACCGAGGCGGGGGCCAGCAGCAGCGGGTCCACGACATAGGCGCACAGCAGCAACGCCCCGGCCAGCTCGCACAGGACCAGCTGGTGCAGCCGCAACGGCCGCCGGAAGCCCACCCGTTCACCCGGCCGGGTGATGCCCGTCCCGGCGCCGGGGACCGGGACACCGTCCGCGTCCGCCCCGGAGGGCCGGGCGCCCGGGGCCGGAACCGTTCGCGTCGCGGAAGCCCTCATCGCGGCACCCCCGTTCGTCCGCCCCCGAAGAGAGCCCGTGCACGTACTCCCGCCGAACCGTCCGACGGGGCCCATCACCCTACCCGGCCCCCAACTCCGGGGGGACCGACAGGCATAGTAGGGGTCCGGTCAGGCAGCGGGGGCCCGGCACGGGACGCCGGCCGGGGCGCTCCCCGCTGCCGTGCGGACGGACGGGGGCGGATCCATGACATCGCGGCGCGACGAGCTGAACGCGTACACCTTCGCGAAGCGGCGCGTGGTGGCGGCCTTTCTGCGGCCCTCTCCCACCGGCTCCGACGAAGGGGCCCCGCGCCCCCTGCGCGCCGTCCTGCCCGGACTGGTCGCCGGTGCGCTGATCCTCGCCGGATTCGGCGCGTACGGGATGTTCCGCCCGGCCGCGCCCCGCGACTGGGACCGCCCCGGCGCCAAGGTCGTCGTCGGCAAGACGTCGACCACTCGCTACGTCGTGCTCACCACCGGCCGGGGCGCGGACCGCAGGACCCTGCTGCACCCCGTGCTGAACCTCGCCTCGGCCCGGCTGCTGCTGGACCCGAGGCAGTACGGAGTCGTCCAGGTCGACGACTCCGTCCTGGACGCCGGCGACCCGGCGCGCGGTCCCGTCCTCGGCATTCCCTACGCCCCCGACCGGCTGCCGGAACCCGAGGACGCCGGCACCGCCAAGCGCTGGGCGGTCTGTGTGCAGCCGGGTGGCGGGGGCGGCTCCGTGCAGAAGGCCGCGTTCGTCCTCGCGGCGCGCGACCGGGACCTGACCGAGGGGGCCGGCCGGCTCACCGGCGGCCAGGTCCTCTATGTCCGGGGCCAGGACGGCACCCGCTACCTCGTGGACGCCCGCGGCACCAAGTACCGCGTCGACGAGACCCCCGAGGACCGGGGCCACCTCACCGACGCCCTCGTCGGCAGCGCCCCACCGCAGCCCGTCACCGACGACTGGCTGGCCACCCTGCACGACGGCAGCCCCCTCGCCTTCCCGGACATCCCCGGCGAGACCGGCGCCCCGGCGCACATCGAGGGGCACCTGTCCGCGCGCGAGAACCGCGTCGGCACGGTCCTGCGCACCAGGAACGGGGAGGGCACGGCGTACTACGTCGTCCTCGACCGCGAGGTCCGGCCGGTCTCCGAGTTCACCGCCTGGCTGCTCATCAACGCGCCGCGTGCCGCCGTCCTCGACCTGGCGGGCGAGGCACGTCCCGCGGGGCTCCAGGACTTCGTCCCCGCGACCGAGCCCTTCGAGGACCCGGCCCTGCGCTGGCCCGCGCACCGGGCCGTCCGCGTCAACAGCACCGACACGGGATCCGCCGCGCGCGACACCGTGTGCAGCGTGCTGCGCTCCACCGACGGCTCCGGCCGCACGACCCTCAGCACCTGGGCGGGCACCGCCTATCCCGCCGCCGTCGGAACCGGCGGCACCAGCACCTACGTCACCCCGGGGAGCGGGCTCCTCTACACCCCGGTCCGCGAGGGCCGGACGGGCCCGGACGGCTCACTCTTCCTGGTGACGGACACCGGACTGCGGTACGCGGTCCGGGCGAACGGCGACGGCGGCACCACGCGCCCCGGCACCCGGCCGGTGCCCGGCGAGGCGCAGACCCGGCTGGGATACGGGAAGACGGTCCCCGTCCCGGTGCCGCACGCCTGGTCGGAATTCCTGGCCCGGGGACCGGGGCTCGACACGGAGAGCGCCCGCAGGCCCCAGGGCTCCTGACGGGCGGCACCGGCACCGGAACGGACGGGGGAGAGGACACGATGCGACACCGGACGGGGGCGCTGCCGGCGGCGGCCGCCGCCCTGGCCCTGCTCGCGGCACCGCAGGCCGCGTACGCCGCCGCGGACCCCGGACCGCACCTGGACGGCGGCGGGGAGTGCGCCTTCCCGATGCGGGAGCAGTTCGAGGGGCGCCCCTGGCCGCTCCAGCGCGTGCTGCTCGACGCCCTGTGGAAGGACACCCGAGGCAAGGGCGTCCGCGTCGCCGTCGTCGACACCGGCGTGGACACCACCAATCCGCAGCTCACCGCCGCCGTGGACCGGTCCGCCGGCATCGACTACACCGGCACCGGGGGCGACGGGACGCTCGACGAGTCCGGCCACGGCACCAAGGTCGCGGGCATCATCGCCGCCCGCCCCCGCGCGGGCACGGGCTTCGTCGGCCTGGCCCCCGAGGCCACCGTCATCCCGGTCCGCCAGAACGACGGCCGGCACAGCGGCAGGGACAGCACCATGGCCGCCGGGATCGACCACGCGGTCGCCGAGGGCGCCGGGGTCATCAACATCTCCCAGGACACCTCCCGGCCGCTGACCGAGGACTCCGCGCTCGGCCGCGCGGTGGCCCGCGCCGTCGCCGAGGACGTCGTCGTGGTCGCGTCGGCGGGCAACGACGGCGCGGACGGCCGGTCCCGGACCACCTATCCGGCCGCCTTCCCCGGCGTCCTCGCCGTCGCCGCCTCCGACCGCGACGACGAACGGGCCGCCTTCTCCCAGCCGGGCGACTTCGTGGACGTCGCCGCCCCCGGCGTCGACATCGTCTCCACCGTCCCCGGCAACGGCCAGTGCACCGACAACGGCACCAGCTTCTCCGCGCCCTACGTCAGCGGCGTCGCCGCCCTCCTGCGCGCCAAGTACCCCGACTGGACCGCGCCGCAGATCGCCGCCCGCATCGAACAGACGGCGCAGCGCCCCGTCAACGGCCGTGACCCCTTCGTCGGATGGGGTGTAGTCGACCCGGTCCGCGCACTGTCCGGCGACGCTGCCCCGCAGGACGCGCCGCACCCCGGCCCCGCACCCGCCGGGGCCCTCGCACCCGAGCCCGCGCGGCTGTCGGCGGACGGACCCGAGCGGCGGCGCACCAAGCGCTACGCGGCCTACGCGCTGTCCGCGGCCGTGGTGCTGGTCGGCGCGGTGGCCGGCACCGCGACCGTCGCCCGAGACCTCCGGCGCCGCCGCTCCCCGCGCCCCCGCTGACCGCCGGAGGGACCGGAGCGCGACCGGCGGCCGGCCGGGGAGCGGCACCGAAGTGGCTAGGGTGAGCGCCTGGTTCAGCCCCCACACCCCCGTCACCGCGCCCTCCGGCGCCCTCGGAGAGGACCTCCGCATGACCAGCCCCGCGGGTGGTTTCGCCCTCGCCGACGACCCGCTCGTCCAGGCCAGGAACCGCATCGTCGACACCGCCGAGGCCGTCTCCCGGCAGTCCAGGGAACTGGCGGACATCCTCGCCACGGCCGGAGCCGGCTGGACCGGCGTCGGCGCCTCCGGCTTCACCTCGGCCCAGCTCGCGCTCAACGAGGACCACGACCGGATCCGCCGCCTCCTCAACGTGCTCCTCCACGCGGTCGCGAGCACCAAGAACCTCAGCAACGCCACCGACGAGGAGGTCCGCGCGGCCTTCGGAGCCGTCGGGGAACAGGCCCCGGCCGCACGCGGCGGCTCCGGCCTCGACGGCATCTGACCCCGCCCGCCGGACGGCCGGGCCGTCCCTTCCACCGCAGAGGAACACCCATGGGCCACGACCCGCACACCAAGGTCCGCTACGAGAGCGTCCAGGAGATGGCCAACCGCATCCGCGCGGTCTCCCGGAACATCTGCCACGACCTGGAGGAGATGGACACCGCCCTCAAGGTCGTCACCGACACCTGGGACGGCGAGGCGCACGCGGCGTACGTCACCCTCCAGAACGACTACCGCGGCAGGGCCGACCACATGAGGAACCGTCTGGAGCACATCGCGCGGATCGTCGAGAACGGCAAGGACCACTACCGCGCCACCGACCTCAAGGCCTCGGGCCTGTTCACCGAGGCGTACTGAACCACCCCGCCGCGCACCGGCGGAAGGAGAAGGAGGGGGCGCTTCCCCCGGACGCGCCCCCTTCACCGCCGCACGGCTACGTCAGGTCGAACTCGCCGTCCCGGGCGCCCAGGACGAACGCGCGCCACTCGGCCTCCGTGTAGCGCAGCACCGTGTCCGGGTCCAGCGACGAGCGCATCGCCACCGCTCCGCCCGGCAGATGCGCGATCTCCACGCGCTCCTCCTCCTGCTCGGTCCCCGGGGCGCTCAGCCATTCCACCCCCGAGATGTCCAGTGCGTACAGCTCGTCCTTCTCCGCCTGTGTGCCCATGGTCAAGGGTCCTCTCCGTACGTGGCTCTGCACGGCACCGTACAGGCCCCGACACCGCCCCTGGACACGGCCGGGGAACAGCGTGTACGTGTGCTTCCGTGCCTCCCCCGCGCGCCCCCCCCGGGCACGGGTCAGGGACGCTCGGCCAGCCATCCGGTCTGCACCAGCCGGCCGCCGCCGCGCCGTCCGACGAGATACCCGCGCCCCGGCGGCAGCGGACGCGCGCGCACCGACCCGACGAGATCGCCCTCGCCCGGATCGCCGGAGAGCACCAGCCCCTGCGCCCCCAACTCCCCGGCGCGCTGCAGGAACGGCTCGTACAGCCCCCGCGAGGCCCCCGCCGAGGTCCGCGCGACGACGAAGCGCACCCCGGCGTCCCGGGCGAACGGCAGATACTCCGCCAGCGGCGCCAGCGGACTGCCCGAGGCCGTCGCGACCAGGTCGTAGTCGTCCACCACCACGAAGATCCGGGGGCCCGACCACCAGCTGCGCTCGCGCAACTGCCGCGGTGTCACGTCCGCCGGGGGCTGGCGCCGCGCGAACACCCGGGCCAGCGCCTCCATATGGGTGCGCAGCGCGTCCGCCGTCGGCGCGTACTCCAGCAGATGGGTCTCCGGCAGCGCCCCCATCAGCCCGCGCCGGTAGTCACCGACGACGAGCCGCGCCTCCTCGGGGGAGTACCGCTCGGCCAGCTGCTTGACGACCAGCCGCAGCAGATTCGTCTTCCCCGACTCGCCCTCGCCGAACACCAGCAGGAACGGATCGCTGTCGAAGTCCACGAAGACCGGCTCCAGATCCGACTCCGCGACACCGAGGGCGATGCCCCGGTCCGGGAACTCGAAGCCCTTCGGCAGCCGTTCGGCGGGCAGCCGGTGCGGCAGCAGCCGTACGGCGGGGGCCGGATCGCCCGTCCAGTGCGCGCGGACCCGGTCCACCAGAGCGGCCGTGCCCTCGTCCGGATCCGCGGTGTCGCGGACCGCGTCGATCACCGGCAGCGCCGCCATGAAGTGCAGCTTCTCCGCGATCTGGCCGCGCCCCGGCACCCCGGCCGGCACCCGCGCGGCGACCTTCCGGTCGAACTCGGAGTCCAGGGCGTCGCCCAGCCGCAGTTCGAGTCGCCCCAGCACCTGGTCCTTCAGCGCCGCCCGGACGTCCGGATACCGCGCGGCCGACAGCACCACGTGCACGCCGTAGCCCAGACCCCGCGCCGCGATGTCCGTGACCACCTGCTCCAGCGCCTCGTGCTCGGCACGGAACGCGCCCCAGCCGTCGACGACCAGGAAGACATCGCCCCACGCGTCGTCCGGCAGCCTCCCGGCAGCCCGCTCGCGCCGGTACGCCGCCATCGAGCCGATGCCCCGGGCCCGGAACAGCTCCTCCCGGCGGCCGAGCACCCCCGCCACCTCCGCCACGGTCCGCCGCACCCGCTCCGGGTCCAGGCGCGAGGCGATCTGCCCCACGTGCGGCAGACCCGCCAGCGCGGACAGCCCGTCCCCGCCGAAGTCGAGCCCGTAGAACTGCGCCTCCCGGGGCGTGTGCGTCAGCGCGAACGACGCCACCAGCGTCCGCAGCAGCGTCGACTTCCCCGACCGGGGCCCGCCGACCACCAGCAGATGCCCCGCCGCCCCCGAGAAGTCCTGGTACAGCACCTCCCGCCGCTGCTCGAACGGCTTGTCGACCAGCCCCAGCGGAACCGTCAGCCCACCGGGCCTGCTGTACCCCGTCGCGGTGAAACCCCGCCCCTCCTGCGGACCCAACCCCGGCAGCACCTGGTCCAGCGGCACCGAACGGTCCAGCGGCGGCAGCCACACCCGGTGCGCCGGCACCCCCTGCCCCTCCAGCCTCCGCACCACCACGGAGAGCACGCTCTCGCGCGCGGACTCCGCACGCCCCGGCGGCGGCACGGCGACCGCACCCGGCTCCGCCTCGGCCACCGGCACCGGCAGCGCCCGGAACACCGCCGCCCGCCGCGCCACCGGCCCGGCGTCCCCCGCCGGAACCCCCGCGCGGTACGCCCCCGACACGTACGCCGCCTTGAAGCGGACCATCTCCCGCGTACCGGAGAGGAGATACCCCGAGCCCGGCACCGACGGAAGGTGGAAGGCGTCCGCCACCCCCAGCGCCGCCCGCGACTCCGCCGCCGAGAAGGTCCGCAGCCCGATCCGGTACGAGAGATAGGTGTCCAGACCGCGCAGCGAGCCCTCCTCCAGCCGCTGCGACGCCAGCAGCAGATGCACCCCCAGCGACCGTCCGATCCGGCCGATCTGCAGGAACATGTCGATGAAGTCCGGCCGGGCGGCCAGCAGTTCCGAGAACTCGTCGATGACCAGGACCAGCGAGGCCAGCGGCTCCAGCGGCGCCCCCGCCGCCCGCGCCCGCTCGTAGTCGTGGATCCCGGAGTAGTCGCCCGCCGCGCGCAGCAGTTCCTGGCGCCGCCGCAGCTCGCCCCGGATCGTGTCGCCCATCCGGTCCACCAGGGACAGATCGTCGGCCAGATTGGTGATGACGGCGGCCACGTGCGGCAGCCGCGCCATCCCGCTGAACGTCGCCCCGCCCTTGAAGTCGGCGAGGACGAAGTTCAGCGTCTCCGAGGGATGCGTGACCGCCAGCCCCAGCACCAGCGTCCGCAGCAGCTCCGACTTCCCCGACCCCGTCGCCCCCACGCACAGCCCGTGCGGCCCCATACCGTCCTGCGCCGCCTCCTTGAGGTCCAGCAGCACCGGCAGCCCGTCCTCGCCGACCCCGATCGGCACCCGCAGCCGCTCGGAGGCCGGACGCGGCCGCCAGGTGCGGGCCACGTCCACCGCGCCCGCGTCCCCCAGCCCCAGCAGCTCGGTGAAGTCCAGATCGGACAGGAGCGGTTCGTCCTCCCGCCCGCCGCCCAGCCGCAGCGGCGCGAGCTGCCGGGCCAGCGCCTCGGCCGCCACCGGCGACAGACCGTCCGGCACCCCCGCGACCGCCTCCCCGCCGGCCGGCTCCACCCGCAGCAGCCCCGGACCGACCCGCACCGTCAACCCGCCCCGCACCGGCACGGGTTCACCCCGCACCACCTCCAGGACCGTCACCCCCTGAAGCCCCTCCGGAGCCCCCAGCAGCGAATCCGGCGCCGCCCGGCCCCCGTCCACCACCACCACGACATGCGGCTGCTCCGCCGCCTGCCCGCCGTCCCGGCCGAACCGGGGCCGCCCCTCCAGCCGGCCGGCCAGCAGCTCCTCCAGCGCCGCCGTGTCCGCCCCGAACAACCGCCGCGTCCCCGCCCCGTCGCCCGGCCCCGGCGCCTGCGCGTGCGGCAGCCACTTCGTCCAGTCCCAGTGCTCCACCGCGCCCGGCGCCGCCACCACCCCGACCACCAGATCGTCCGGCGCGTGCGCCGTCACCAATTGCGCCACCACCGCCCGCACCACCGAACGCGCCTGCTCCACCGGCCCCGCGAACGCCACCCGATGGACCTCCCGCACCGGGAACACCACCGGCAGCCCCTCCTGCCGGCCGTGCACCGCCGCGAACCGGCGCAGCGCCCCCGCGCACACCGGCTCGGGATCCTCCGCCGGACCGGGCTCCGGCACCGACAGCGGCGTCGCCAGCGGCTGCGGCCCCAGCCCGACCCGCACCAGCCCGAAGTCCGCGTCCCCGGACCGCCGTTCCCACACCCGGGTCCCCTCGGCCACCACCGACCACAACTGGTCGGGCGCCGGATGCAGATACCACTGGGTGTCGCGCTGGGCGCGCGCCGTGCGCCGCACCTCGCGCCGCACGCGCGCCAGATAGGCGAGATAGTCGCGCCGGGCCTCGGCCATGTGCCCCTGCGCACCCCGCCGGTACCGGACCACCTGCGCCGCCGCCAGCCCGGCCGTCGACACCAGCATCAGCACACCCATGATCCGCATGAACGGCGGAGCCTGCGGCGAGAAGAAGAACACCACCGACGCACCCATGCCGAGCACCGGCAGCAACTGGAGCAGCAGCCCCTCGCTCCGGCCCCGCGGCAGCACCGGAGGGGCCTTCAGATCCAGGGGCTCCGCCGGGAGCCGCGGCGGCAGGGCCCGCGGCGGACGTTTCACGACGATCTGGCCCACCGGTACAACCACCCCATCCGTGCCGCGCGCCGGAGGGCCGGGGCGGACCCGCACCGGCGCCCCCGTGGCTGCCGCCGCCCCATGAACCGGCCTCCGCGCGACCGTGATCCTACTGGCCGGACCCTCCCGGTAGGGTGGCGCGCGCAACCGCCGAAGCGGACCGCAGGGGGAACAGACAGGTGAGTACGACCGCGGGGAGCGGCTTCTGCCGCGTCACAGTCGTGGCACCCGACAGCAGGATCGACGTCGCACTGCCGGAGGACCTCGCCGTCGCCGACGTCGGCCCGGAGATACTGCGGCTCACCGGCCGCGCCCAGGCCGTCGCCACCCCCACGGGCTACCACCTCGTCCGCCGGGACGGCACCGTCCTCGACGGCGCCCGCACCCTCGCCGAGCAACAGGTCCTGGACGGCGAGATCCTCACCTTCCGCCCCTTCGCCGCCTCGCTGCCGCCCGCCGTGTTCGACGACGTCTCCGACGCCGTCGCCTCGGCCGTCGGCCGCGACCGCCACCTGTGGAGCGACGAACTGCTGCGCGGCGCCGGAGCGGCGGGCGCCGCCCTGCTGCTCCTGCTGATGACCGTCGCCCTCTGGTACGCCGACCCGGTCCACCACGACACGCACGGCCTGCCCGCCGTCGCCGCCGCGACCTCCGGAACGCTCCTCACCGCCTTCGCCGCCGTCCGCGCCCGCGTCTACGCGGACCGGCTCACCGCCGTCGCCCTCGGCCTCGGCGCGCTGCCCCTCCTGCTCCTCGCCGGCTCCGGCGTCATCGGCCCCGACGCCGGACAGGGCCCCGGACGGCTCCAGCTCCTGCTCGGCTGCGTCGCCGTCCTGGTCGCCTCCGTGGTGCTGGTCGCGGTCACCCCGGGCGGGGACGCCCCGTTCGTCGCCGCCGCCCTGCTCTCCACCGCGGGCACCCTCGCCGCCTTCGCCGCGATCCTCACCGAGTCCACCGCCGCCTCGGCCGCCGCCGTCTGCGCCCCCACGGCCATCGGCCTCATCGCCTTCCTCCCCGGCCTCTCCGCCCGCTTCGCCCGGCTCCCCATCGACGCCGCCCCGCCGCGCACCCCGCCCACCGGCCACGCCGACCCCTTCGCCGACCCGCTCACCGGCCCGGACGGCCCGCACGCAGCCGCCCCCGTCGACGCCCGGACCGTCGCCGAGCGCGCCCGGCGCGGCCACGAACTGCTCCTCGGCCTCGTCGGCGGCTGCGCCGCCCTGGCCGTCGCGTCCGCCGCCGTCCTCGGCTTCTCCGGCTCCACCTGGGGCCGGCTGCTCGCCCTGGCCACCGGTCTCGCCCTGCTCCTGCGGGCCCGGCTCTTCCGCTACACCTCCCAGGTGGTCTGCGTCCTGGCCGCCGGGACCGGCGCGGTCGCCGCACTCGTCCTCGGCCTGGCGCTGAACCCGCCCGAGGACCTGGTGACGGGGCTCACCCGCTACGGCGAACGCGGCGACCTCGATCTGCGTACCCTCGGGATCTGCGCGGCGGTCGCCGCCGGCGCGGTCCTGCTCACCGCCGTCGGGCTGATCGTCCCGCGCGCCGGGCTCTCCCCGTTCTGGGGCCGGATCCTGGACCTCGCCGAGAGTGTGCTCCTGCTCTCCCTGGTCCCGCTCTGCCTGGCCGTCCTCGACGTGTACGCCCGCGCCCGGGACCTCACCGGCCGATAACCCCGTCGGGGTCGGCTGCGAACGACTGGTAGTCTGGCTGTGGCCGTTTGTGTACGCGTTCCCGGTCGTTTCTGGGAACTGCGCCCATCGGACCTTCGCTCCCGAGTCACCCAAGCCCCCCTGAGAACCAGACCAGGGGCACTCGTGGGCGCTTCGAACACCAAGAGGAGTACCGCGTGCCGCTCGACGCCGCTACGAAGAAGCAGATCATGACCGAGTTCGCGCAGAAGGAGGGCGACACCGGTTCCCCCGAGGTTCAGGTCGCCATGCTCTCGCGCCGCATCTCGGACCTGACGGAGCACCTCAAGACGCACAAGCACGACCACCACTCCCGTCGTGGTCTGCTGATCCTGGTCGGCCAGCGTCGCCGCCTCCTGCAGTACCTGGCCAAGAAGGACATCCAGCGCTTCCGTGCGCTCGTCGACCGCCTCGGCATCCGCCGCGGTGCGGCCGGCGGCGCCAAGTAAGGACGCTGTGAAAGGGAGCGGTTCCCACATCCAGGGGGCCGCTCCCTTTGCCGTACGTGCGCTACCGGGGACAACCTCAGTAACCTGGACGTACGACAACGCACGAGGAGAAGCGCGCCGTCGCCGCCGCCGGTCCTCGGTAGTGGCCCCCGGGACCATGCCCGGGAGCTTCGATCGAAGACCGGCCCCGCACCCAGGGTGCGCTTCTCCGCACCGCCCCGCGCCACACGGGCGCCGGGGCGAAAGACGACGAGTATGGAGAAATCACTAGTGGAGAACGAGACCCACTACGCCGAGGCCGTTATCGACAACGGGACCTTCGGCACCCGCACCATCCGCTTCGAGACGGGCCGCCTGGCCAAGCAGGCCGCCGGCTCCGCCGTCGCGTACCTGGACGACGACACCATGGTGCTGTCGGCCACCACCGCTTCCAAGCGGCCCAAGGACCAGCTCGACTTCTTCCCCCTCACGGTGGACGTCGAGGAGCGGCAGTACGCCGCCGGCAAGATCCCCGGCTCCTTCTTCCGCCGCGAGGGACGCCCCTCCGAGGACGCGATCCTCACCTGCCGCCTGATCGACCGCCCGCTGCGCCCGTCCTTCAAGAAGGGCCTGCGCAACGAGATCCAGATCGTCGAGACGGTCATGGCGCTCAACCCCGATCACCTGTACGACGTGATCGCGATCAACGCCGCGTCCTGCTCCACGCAGCTCGCCGGCCTGCCCTTCTCCGGCCCGATCGGCGGCACCCGTGTCGCGCTGATCAAGGGCCAGTGGGTCGCCTTCCCGACGCACACCGAGCTCGAGGACGCCGTCTTCGACATGGTCGTCGCGGGCCGCGTCCTGGAGGACGGCGACGTCGCGATCATGATGGTCGAGGCCGAGGCCACCGAGAAGACCATCCAGCTCGTCAAGGACGGCGCCGAGGCCCCGACCGAAGAGGTCGTCGCCGCCGGTCTGGAAGCCGCGAAGCCCTTCATCAAGGTGCTCTGCAAGGCCCAGTCCGACCTCGCAGCCAAGGCCGCCAAGCCCACCGGCGAGTTCCCGGTCTTCCTGGACTACCAGGACGACGTCCTGGAGGCCCTCACCAAGGCCGTCAGCACCGAGCTGGCCAAGGCGCTCACCATCGCCGGCAAGCAGGAGCGCGAGGCGGAGCTGGACCGCATCAAGGAGATCGCGGGCGAGAAGCTCCTCCCGGAGTTCGAGGGCCGCGAGAAGGAGATCTCCGGTGCCTACCGCGCGCTGACCAAGAAGCTGGTCCGCGAGCGCGTCATCAAGGACAAGGTCCGCATCGACGGCCGCGGCGTCACGGACATCCGTACGCTCGCCGCCGAGGTCGAGGCCATCCCGCGCGTGCACGGCTCGGCGCTCTTCGAGCGTGGCGAGACCCAGATCCTGGGCGTCACCACCCTCAACATGCTCCGGATGGAGCAGCAGCTGGACACCCTTTCCCCGGTGACCCGCAAGCGCTACATGCACAACTACAACTTCCCGCCGTACTCGGTCGGCGAGACCGGCCGCGTGGGCTCGCCCAAGCGCCGCGAGATCGGCCACGGCGCGCTCGCCGAGCGCGCCATCGTGCCGGTGCTGCCCTCGCGCGAGGAGTTCCCCTACGCGATCCGCCAGGTCTCCGAGGCGCTGGGCTCCAACGGCTCGACGTCCATGGGCTCGGTCTGCGCCTCCACCATGTCCCTGCTGAACGCCGGTGTGCCCCTCAAGGCCGCCGTCGCCGGCATCGCCATGGGTCTGATCTCGCAGGAGATCGACGGCAAGACCCACTACGTCGCCCTGACCGACATCCTCGGCGCCGAGGACGCGTTCGGCGACATGGACTTCAAGGTCGCCGGTACGAAGCAGTTCGTCACCGCGCTCCAGCTCGACACCAAGCTCGACGGCATCCCCGCCTCGGTCCTGGCCGCCGCGCTGAAGCAGGCCCGCGACGCCCGCCTCCACATCCTCGACGTGATGAACGAGGCCATCGACGTCCCGGACGAGATGTCCCCGAACGCCCCGCGGATCATCACCGTCAAGATCCCGGTGGACAAGATCGGTGAGGTCATCGGCCCCAAGGGCAAGATGATCAACCAGATCCAGGAGGACACCGGCGCCGACATCACGATCGAGGACGACGGCACCATCTACATCGGTGCCCAGCAGGGCTCGCAGGCCGAGGCCGCCCGCGCCACGATCAACGCGATCGCCAACCCGACCATGCCGGAGGTCGGCGAGCGCTACCTGGGTACGGTCGTCAAGACCACCACCTTCGGTGCGTTCGTCTCCCTGATGCCCGGCAAGGACGGTCTGCTGCACATCTCGCAGATCCGCAAGCTGGCCGGCGGCAAGCGCGTGGAGAACGTCGAGGACGTGCTCGGTGTCGGTGCCAAGGTCCAGGTCGAGATCGCCGAGATCGACTCCCGCGGCAAGCTCTCCCTCATCCCCGTCATCGAGGGCGAAGAGGACGAGAAGAAGGACGACGCCGCCAAGTGACGTCCCGTAGTTCCGCGACGACGGCCCGCCCCTCCTCGGAGGGGCGGGCCGTCGCCCGTACCCAAACGCTTCTCAAGGGCAGCAACGGCATCGGCACGGTCCGCCGCACGGTCCTCCCCGGCGGCCTGCGCATCGTCACCGAGACCCTGCCCTCCGTACGCTCCGCCACCTTCGGCATCTGGGCCAACGTCGGATCGCGCGACGAGACCCCGACGCTGAACGGCGCGACGCACTACCTCGAACACCTCCTCTTCAAGGGCACCGCCCGGCGCACCGCCCTCGACATCTCCGCCGCGATCGACGCGGTCGGCGGCGAGATGAACGCCTTCACGGCGAAGGAGTACACCTGCTACTACGCGCGGGTCCTCGACACGGACCTGCCGCTGGCCATCGATGTCGTCTGCGACATGCTGACCGGCTCCCTGATCGCCTCCGAGGACGTCGACGCCGAACGCGGCGTCATCCTGGAGGAGATCGCCATGACGGAGGACGACCCCGGCGACTGCGTGCACGACCTGTTCGCGCACACCATGCTCGGCGACACCCCGCTCGGCCGCCCCGTCCTCGGCACCGTCGACACGATCAACGCCCTGAACCGGGGCCAGATCGCCCGCTTCTACAAGAAGCACTACGACCCCACGCACCTGGTCGTCGCCGCCGCCGGCAACGTCGACCACGCCACCGTCGTTCGCCAGGTCCGCAAGGCCTTCGAACGGGCCGGGGCGCTCTCCCGCACCGACGCCGTGCCCATGGTGCCCCGCCAGGGCACCCGCGCCCTGCGCACCGCGGGCCGCGTCGAGGTGCTCGGCCGCAAGACCGAGCAGGCCCACGTCGTCCTCGGCATGCCCGGCCTGGCCCGCACCGACGAGCGCCGCTGGGCGCTCGGCGTCCTCAACACCGCCCTCGGCGGCGGCATGAGCTCCCGCCTCTTCCAGGAGGTACGGGAGAAGCGCGGCCTCGCCTACAGCGTCTACTCGTACACCTCGGGCTTCGCCGACTGCGGGCTCTTCGGCGTGTACGCGGGCTGCCGCCCCAGCCAGGTCCACGACGTCCTCAAGATCTGCCGCGACGAACTGGACCGGGTGGCCTCGGACGGCCTGAGCGACGAGGAGATCCGCCGCGCCATCGGCCAGCTCTCCGGCTCCACCGTCCTCGGCCTGGAGGACACCGGCGCGCTGATGAACCGCATCGGCAAGAGCGAGCTGTGCTGGGGCGAGCAGATGTCCGTCGACGACATGCTGGCCCGCATCGCCCAGGTGACCCCCGACGACGTCCGCTCGGTGGCGGGCGAGCTCCTCGGACACCGCCCCTCGCTCTCCGTCATCGGCCCCCTCAAGGACAAGCAGGCCGACCGCCTCCACGAGTCGGTCGCCTAGGCACCGTCTTCCGCCACCCCTCACCCGTCACCCGAAAGAAGCAAGCATGAGCAAGCTGCGCGTGGCCGTCCTCGGCGCCCGGGGCCGCATCGGTTCCGAAGCGGTACGAGCGGTCGAGGCCGCCGACGACATGGAGCTGGTGGCCGCCCTCGGCCGAGGCGACTCACTGGACGTCCTGACGGACGCCGGTGCCCAGGTCGTCGTCGAGCTGACCACCCCCTCCTCGGTGATGGAGAACCTGGAGTTCTGCACCCGGCACGGCATCCACGCCGTGGTCGGCACCACCGGCTGGACCGACGAACGGCTCGCGCAGCTGCACACCTGGCTCTCCGGCTCGCCCGGCACCGGCGTGCTCATCGCGCCGAACTTCTCCATCGGCGCCGTCCTCACCATGAAGTTCGCCCAGCAGGCCGCCCGCTACTTCGAATCCGTCGAGGTCATCGAGCTGCACCACCCGAACAAGGCCGACGCCCCCTCCGGCACCGCCGCGCGCACCGCCCAGCTGATCGCCGAGGCCCGCGCCGAGGCCGGCTGCGCCCCCGCGCCGGACGCCACCGCCACGGCGCTGGACGGGGCACGCGGCGCGGACGTCGACGGGATCCCCGTCCACTCCGTACGCCTGCGCGGCCTGCTGGCCCACCAGGAGGTGCTCCTCGGCGGCGAGGGCGAGACCCTCACCATCCGGCACGACTCCCTGCACCACAGCAGCTTCATGCCGGGCATCCTGCTCGGCGCACGCCGTGTGGTGACCACTCCGGGCCTCACCTTCGGCCTGGAACACTTCCTCGACCTGAACTGACTGAGCCCCGCCATGCGCGCAAAGATCACGTACATCGTCACGGCCGCCGTCCTGGTCTTCTACTTCGTCCTGGTCGGCAGCCGCGGGGTGCTGCTCATCGAGCACGGCACCCTGATCACGGTGACCTTCGGGGTCGCCGTGCTGATCCTTCCGGTGATCGGCCTCTGGTTCCTCTGGAAGAACACGCAGTTCGTCCGGCGGGCCAACGCCCTGGCCGCCGAGCTGGACGCCGAGGGCGGCCTCCCGGTGGACGACCTGGCGCGTACCCCGAGCGGCCGGATCGACCGGGACTCCGCCGACGCGGCGTTCGTCCGCCGCAAGGAGGAGGCCGAGGACGCGCCGGACGACTGGCGGTGCTGGTTCCGCCTCGCCGTCGCCTACCAGGACGCCCGGGACACTCCCAGGGCCCGCAAGGCCATGCAGCGGGCCATCGCCCTGCACGCCCGCGCGGCGGCCCCTCCGGCGCGTTCCACACCGTCCGGCGCCTGAGCAGCACGCGGGACGGCCGCCCTGCCGCGGGAATCCCCGTGGCAGGACGGCCGTCCCGCGTCGTTCTTTGTGTCTCCGGGACTCAGGGGCGCCGGTACTCCTCGCCCCAGGCCTCGATCGTGTCCGCGGCCCGGTCGAACGCCTCGCCCCGCGCGAGGAAGTCCGCGTTGGAGTCGGTGAGCAGCGGCGGCACCGCGTCCCCGCCCTTGCGCACGACGATCAGGGCCTGGCCCTGCACGGTACGGGGGAAGCCGAGCCACTTCACGGGCTGCTGCACGGTGCGCACGGCGGAGGCGCGGTTCCACGGCACCGTCGTGGTCATGAAGAAGCCGACCCGGCGGACCCCGTGCCGGCTCACCCACGCACCCATCCGCAGCATCCGCAGCGCGCAGATGATCACCGCGAGGGCGAGCGCGAGGCAGGCTCCCGCCCCGGGCACCGCCCCGGCGAACGCCGTGATCATCGCGGCGAACAGGATGAACGAGGCCAGCAGCAGCAGGACGGCCGCCGACGCGACCCGCCAGGGGCCGAGACGGTACGGGCGCCGCCAGCTGTCGTGGTCGTCGAACGGCAGCGCGGCGTCCTCGGCGCTCGCGTCAAACGCGCGGTCGGCCGTCAGGAAGGGCAGGGGCACGACTGATCCTCACTCACAAGCACGCTCGATTGCTGTGCCCGGTGAGGCTACCGAGGAGGCTACCGGCCGGACCACCCCAGGGGGGCCGTACGAGTCACCGTCCGTGCGCGGCCTCGGTCTGCTGGGCCTGCTGCGGGGACTGCCCGGGGGACAGGGCCGGCAGCCCCAGCAGCAGCGATCCGACGAGTCCGGCGACCACGACGAGGCCCATCAGGGCCCGCCCGGCCTTCTCGGAGACGGAGGCCCGCTCGCGCGGGGGCGGAGTGACGTTACTGCGGAAGCGGTCGGCCTCGGCGACGAACGAGAACGGGACGGACTCCCGTCGGCGGAACATGGGGTGACTCTCCTGGGAACGTTGTTTCGGGTGCTACTGCACAGTCAGACGCACGGGAGGTCCGATCGGTGCCCGGATGTGACGGATTGGCCGAAGAAATCCCGGGGCGGGTGGTGACGGACGGCGTTGTCAGTGGCGGCCCGTAGAGTGGGCGCCGCCCGAGCGACGCCATTGGAAGGACCCCGCCGGTGACCGAGACCCCCGAATCCGCACAGCCCAGTTTCCGCAGTGATGTCACCGTCGAGCTGGTGAAATCCGCCGCCGGCGACGCCGACGTGCTGTTCGCCGCCCGTGTGTCCACGGCCGGTGAGCAGTCCCTCGAAGAGATCACCAAGGACCCTGAGCGCTCCAAGGGGCTCATCAACTACCTCATGCGGGACCGGCACGGCAGCCCGTTCGAGCACAACTCGATGACCTTCTTCATCAGCGCCCCGATCTTCGTGTTCCGCGAGTTCATGCGGCACCGCGTCGGCTGGTCCTACAACGAGGAATCGGGCCGCTACCGGGAGCTCCAGCCGGTCTTCTACGTCCCGGGGGAGTCCCGCAAGCTCGTCCAGCAGGGCCGCCCCGGAAAGTACGAGTTCGTCGAGGGCACCGCCGAGCAGCACGCGCTCACGAGCAAGTCCATGGAGGACTCCTACCGCCGCTCCTACGAGGCGTACCAGGAGATGCTGGCCGCCGGAGTGGCCCGCGAGGTGGCCCGCGCGGTGCTCCCGGTCGGCCTCTTCTCCTCCATGTACGCCACGTGCAACGCCCGCTCGCTGATGCACTTCCTCGGCCTGCGCACCCAACACGAGCTGGCGAAGGTGCCGTCGTTCCCGCAGCGCGAGATCGAGATGGTCGGCGAGCAGATGGAGGCCCACTGGGCGCGGCTCATGCCGCTCACCCATGCAGCCTTCAACAAAAACGGACGCGTGGCCCCGTAGGCGGTGTCCGTATTGCGGCGTTTCGTGAAGTTCATCTAGGCTGATCAAACGGACCCGGCACTGCTTGAACCCCCGAGCAGGCAGTGCCGGGCTCCTCTTGCTTGTCCCCCCGAGGGGGCACCGCGCGTCGAGCAACGAGTAGCGTGTTACCCATGGCTCCGATCTCCACTCCGCAGACCCCCTTCGGGCGGGTCCTCACCGCTATGGTCTCGCCCTTCACGGCGGACGGCGCTCTCGACCTCGACGGCGCCCAGCGGCTCGCCACCCATCTGGTGGACGCAGGCAACGACGGCCTGATCATCAACGGCACCACCGGCGAGTCCCCGACCACCAGCGACGCGGAGAAAGAGCAGCTCGTACGAGCCGTGCTGGAGGCGGTGGGGGACCGGGCGCACATCGTCGCCGGCATCGGCACCAACGACACCCGCCACAGCGTCGAGCTGGCCCGCACCGCCGAGCGCATCGGCGCCCACGGCCTCCTCGCGGTCACCCCGTACTACAACAAGCCGCCCCAGGAAGGCCTGCTCCGGCACTTCACGGCGATCGCCGACTCCACCGGCCTCCCGGTGATGCTGTACGACATCCCCGGCCGCAGCGGTGTGCCGATCGACACCGAGACGATCGTCCGGCTCGCCGAGCACCCCCGCATCGTGGCCAACAAGGACGCCAAGGGCGACCTCGGCCGCGCCAGCTGGGCCATCGCACAGTCGGGCCTCGCCTGGTACTCGGGCGACGACATGCTGAACCTCCCGCTCCTCTCGGTCGGCGCGGTCGGCCTCGTCTCCGTCGTCGGCCATGTCGTCACCCCCGATCTGCGCGCCCTCGTCGAGGCCCACCTCGGCGGCGACGTCCAGAAGGCGACCGAGATCCACCAGAAGCTGCTGCCGGTCTTCACCGGCATGTTCCGCACCCAGGGCGTGATCACCACCAAGGCCGCCCTCACCCTCCAGGGCCTCCCGGCGGGCCCCCTGCGCCTCCCCCTGGTGGAACTCACCGCACAGGAAACGGCGCAGCTCAAGATCGACCTGGCCGCCGGTGGGGTACAGCTGTAACCACGGACTTCACAACTGAATACGCGAGGAACGCTCGCAACGGAGCAGTACCCAAGACAACAGCAAGTGCACGAATGACATGCGCGCCACGTGCCCAAGCGGTACGTGGCGCGCGTGGTAAGGAGAGTCTTTTGAGTCATCCGCACCCTGAACTCGGTACCCCGCCGAAGCTCCCGAAGGGAGCCCTGCGGGTCACCCCTCTCGGCGGCCTCGGCGAGATCGGCCGCAACATGACGGTCTTCGAGTACGGCGGACGCCTGCTCGTCGTCGACTGCGGCGTCCTCTTCCCCGAGGAGGAGCAGCCGGGCATCGACCTGATCCTTCCGGACTTCACCACCATCCGGGACCGCCTCGACGACATCGAGGGCATCGTCCTCACGCACGGCCACGAGGACCACATCGGCGGCGTCCCGTTCCTGCTGCGCCTGAAGCCGGACATCCCGCTCATCGGCTCCAAGCTGACCCTGGCGCTCATCGAGGCCAAGCTCCAGGAGCACCGGATCCGGCCCTACACCCTTGAGGTCGCGGAGGGCCGCCGCGAGCGCATCGGAGTCTTCGACTGCGAGTTCATCGCGGTCAACCACTCCATCCCGGACGCTCTCGCGGTCGCGATCCGCACCCCCGCGGGCATGGCCGTCGCCACCGGCGACTTCAAGATGGACCAGCTCCCGCTGGACGGCCGCCTCACCGACCTGCACGCGTTCGCCCGGCTGAGCGAGGAGGGCATCGACCTGCTGCTCTCCGACTCGACGAACGCGGAGGTCCCGGGCTTCGTCCCGCCGGAGCGGGACATCCAGAACGTCCTGCGGAATGTGTTCGCCAATGCGCAGAAGCGCATCATCGTGGCGAGCTTCGCCAGCCACGTCCACCGCATCCAGCAGATCCTGGACACGGCCCACGAGTACGGCCGCCGGGTCGCCTTCGTCGGCCGCTCGATGGTCCGCAACATGGGCATCGCCCGTGATCTCGGCTATCTGAGGGTCCCGGCGGGACTCGTCGTCGACGTGAAGACCCTCGACGACCTGCCGGACGACGAGGTCGTGCTCGTCTGTACGGGTTCGCAGGGCGAGCCGATGGCCGCACTGTCCCGGATGGCCAACCGCGATCACCAGATCCGCATCGTGCAGGGCGACACGGTGATCCTGGCGTCGTCGCTGATCCCCGGCAACGAGAACGCCGTCTACCGCGTGATCAACGGCCTCACCCGCTGGGGCGCCAACGTCGTTCACAAGGGCAACGCCAAGGTCCACGTCTCGGGTCACGCCTCGGCGGGCGAGCTGCTGTACTTCTACAACATCTGCCGGCCCAAGAACCTGATGCCGGTGCACGGCGAGTGGCGCCATCTCCGGGCCAACGCCGAACTGGGAGCGCTCACGGGCGTCCCGAAGGACCACATCGTCATCGCCGAGGACGGCGTCGTCGTCGACCTGATCGACGGCAAGGCCAAGATCGTCGGCAAGGTCCAGGCCGGTTATGTGTACGTGGACGGGCTCTCGGTCGGCGATGTCACCGAGACCTCCCTCAAGGACCGCCGCATCCTCGGCGACGAAGGCATCATCTCCGTCTTCATCGTGGTCGACAGCACCTCGGGCAAGATCGTCGGCGGCCCGCACATCCAGGCACGCGGTTCCGGGATCGACGACGGCGCGTTCGGCGCCGTCGTGCCGAAGATCCAGGAAGCACTCGACAAGTCCGCCCAGGACGGAGTCGTCGAGCCGCACCAGCTCCAGCAGCTGGTCCGCCGCACGGTGGGCAAGTGGGTCTCCGACACCTACCGCCGGCGCCCGATGATCCTCCCCGTCGTCGTCGAGGTCTGACCTCCCGATCGGCGCGAACTACGGAGCGGGGCCCCCGATTTGCATCGGGGCGCTCCGCTCCAGTACGTTTACGTCTCCGCCTCAACGGGAAGCCCGGCGCACATCTGTGTGCCGCGAGCCCCGCGAAGGGGTGGAAATTCCGACTCAGAACTTCTGATAAAGTCGGGTCCGCCGGAAAGGGAAACGCGAAAGCGAAGAACTGGAAAGCGAAAAACGCTTGACCCGCTTCGACCGGGAATCGGACACGAAAGAGTCTGATAGAGT